>NZ_JBFAZZ010000010.1:0-328357 GCF_040689425.1 Actinoplanes sp. NPDC051475 | reverse complement strand
GTCTTAGAGTGACCACCCTCTATACCTGAGCTCCGCTGCTTTACGTCTCCGACACGCCTTGACGACCACACCAACCACCTAACTGAACGGCGTTGGATCTAGATCACCCGCTGGTAGATGTTCGCCTCGTAGAGGGGGTGCATCCCGACCGCGCGGTAGAGCCGGGCGGCCTGCGTGGGATTCGCCAGGTCGACCCCGAGACCCGCCGCGGTGCGTCCCTTCCCGGCGTAGGTCGCGAAGGCGCGGCGCAGGAGCGCCTCACCCACACCCCTTCTCCGGTACGCCCGGAGCACCGCGAGCGACCGCACCCACCCCGACCCCTCCTCGGCGTTGGCGTCCGACGACTGCAGCACACCGGCCCAGGCCCCGTCGGCCAGCCCCACGAACCACTCGTCGTAGGAGACGCTCGCCTCGGCGTCGATCCGTGCCCGCCACGTCTCGTAGTCCGTAGCGGGGTGGTCGCTGTCCCGGAACGCCTCCTCGACGGTGGCGTGGAAGCGGCGCATCTCGGCCTCGTCGTGCGGGCGTACCGGGCGCACGGCGATCCCGGCGGGCGGCTCCGGCGCGACGGGTGCCACGCCCGCCAGCGACATCGTCATGCGGGCGTGCTGCTTGACGAAGGCGAAGCCCGCGCCGGTCAGCGCCTCGATCCACGGCCTCTCGGTGGGGATCGCGCCCGCCCGTACCGTGTAGGGCTCGTGGCCGAACTCGGCGCCGCGCTCGGCGGCGCGGGCGAGCAGCAGCTCGAGCAGCGGCCGCTGCGCCGGCTCACCGCGCCCCGGCCAGACGTAGACCTCGAGGAAGTCGCGCGGACCGCGGTCGGCGTTGTGCGGATACGCCCAGCCGACGATCGCGCCGCCGGTGTCCAGCGCGACCCAGCAGTCGCGCGTCAGGTCGGTGTGGGGGCCGCTGAGGGCCTCGCGGACCTCCTCGACGGTGAAGTCGGGCTCCCCCACCGCCGCGATGTCACTGGCGTGCGCCAGGGCGAGGATCTCGGGGACGTCGTCGAGGGTGGGCCGGCGGGTACGCCAGCCCGGAGGCAGCTCGGTCACCACCGAAGACTGCCCTAACGGGCAAGGCGATGCGACAGAGATTCCAGCAGGCCGATCAGCTCGACGCGCTCGGCGCCGCCGAGGGCCGCGTACGCCTGCCCGGCCAGCGACCCGGCGACCGACTCCGCCCACATGAGACGCCGCACGATCGGCCCGGCCTGCGGGTACGGGGGCTGCCAGCCGAACGCCACCGCGCCGGTCTCCCCCTCGGGCCCGGCGATGATGGCCTGCAACGGAGTGAGACCGCTGGCTCGTACGGCCACGACGTGGACTCCGAGCCAGTGCTCGTGCAGCAGGTGCAGCATGACCGCGGCCTGCGCCCCGGGGGACGCGTCGGGCGCGGGCATCGCCCGCCACGCGGCGAACAGGGGCAGCCCGGCAGTGTCCACGGCGGACACGACCCGTTTGGACAGATCGAGCAGGCGGGCGAGCCGCGGGAAGCCGCCGAGCTCGTCGGCGCCCCAGCGGCACAGTTCGTGCAGGTGCCAGGTGGCGACCTCGACCGGCGGGGTGGTCTTCGCCGCCGCCTCCCAACCGTCGGTCACGGCGTCCGGCGCGATGAAGCCGATGGCCGCGGCCGCCGTCTCCGGGCGCACGTCGCCGAGCGCCCCGGCACGGGCCGACACGTGGTACGCCCACCCGGACAGCCCCATGAGCCGGGCACGGCGCAGCGTCTGCGGGGACTCGGCGAACGCCCCGACGAGGGACGCGAGTCCCGGCCGGGCATTGGCGGCTGCCTGTTCGGGGGTCACCGCCCGATTCTGCTCTTCCTGACCGGATCTGGAAAACCGGCTATCGACCCGCTTGGTCGGCGTCGAGGTCCTCGATGGCTGCCTCCACGTCACCGACCCGCCGCCGAGCGGCCGACGCGTCGCGCTCGGCGGACCGTCGCTCGAGCTTGCGGCGGGAGACCTCGGCCTGGGCCACGATCCGCTGTCGTTCGAGCTCTGCGATCTGCTCCTCGAGCTCATCGACGGCGTGGCCGGCCGCCTGCTCGGCCTCCGCCGCGTTCTCGAGGGCGGCTTTCGCCTTCCTGTCCGCCGCCCGGGCCGCGACGAGTTCGCGCTGCAGCTCACGGCGCTTGGCCGTGCGTTCGGCGCGTGCCTTCTCCTCGGCCCGGCGCCGGCGCTCGTCCAGCGCCGAGACGGGTTTCGGCTCGTCCGGCTCCTCTTCTTCCTGCTCTTCGGGCGCCTCGGGCTCTGCTGAGCCGTCGTCGTCGACGGTGACCAGGCGCAGCCGTGGCCGGGGAACCTCGCCGAAGCCCGCGTATGTGGCCGCCTTCACCAGGCGGCCGCTGCGGACCTGCTCGGCGATCTCCGGCTCGGCCAGAGCCGCGCTCAGGGTCGCCTCTACCTCGGCCATAGGCAGCTTCGCGGACCGCAGCGACGGATCGTCCTCGACCGCCAGCTGCTGCGCGGCCCGGACCAGCGCGGAGATCGCCTGGCGGCGCTGCTGGGACAGCTCGCGCAGCTGGTCACCCTGGAGGGTGCGCTGGGCCTGGCGCAGCGCGGTGGCCAGGCCCACGAGGTCCTCGATCAGCTCCGGCCGGCGCACGGCGAGCAGGTTGACCAGCCACGCCGCCACGGTCGGCTTGCGCAGCGCGGCGAGGCGTTTGGCCGCCTCCTTGTCGCCGGCCTTCTTCGCGGCGGCGACGGCGGCGGCCCGGCCCGCGACGAAGCCGTCCGGGGGCGCCTCGTACAGCTGCCGGATGATCTCGTCGGTGCCGGGGGGCGCGGCCACGTCAGTCGATGGTGGTGCCGGGGGCGACGTGCGCGTACGTCGTGCCGCCGAGCCGTTCCAGGTGGCCGTCGGAGATCTTCGCGCCGGCCGGGGTCAGCAGGGCGTCGTGGAACGCGTACGCCCGCCCCGGCCGGACCGCACGGACGAAGTCGATCGCCTCGCTGAGCTTCATCCAGGGCGCGTTGAGGGGCACGAAGAGGGTGTCGACCTCGGCCTCCGGGACGGTGAACGAGTCGCCCGGCGTGTACACCGAGTGGGCGCCGTCCGAGATGAGGTAGCCGAGGTTGGCGATGCGCGGGATGTCCTCGTGGATCACCGCGTGCGCACCCCCGTACGCGTGGACCGTGAAGCCCGCGGCCGTGAACTCGCCGCCCGGTTCCACGGTCGTGACGGCTTCGGCGAAGGCGGTCAGCTTCGGCAGGACGTCGGGGTGGGCGTACACCGTCATCCCGGGGCGCCGGGACACGGCGTCGGCGAGGCCGTCGACGTCCAGATGGTCGAAGTGCTCATGGGTGACGAGGACGGCGTCCGCCCCGTCCAGGGCCGATCGCTCGCTGAACGTCCCCGGGTCGACCACCAGGACGCCATCGCCCTCAAGACGTAAGCAGGAATGCGTGAACTTCGTGACGCGCACGGGTCTCCTCCGCTGCCGAATCGTGACCGCCCACCCCGCAGTCTGCCGGAACCGGCGTGCGCACGCCGCACGTCCCAGGGTGCAGACCTTCACGGGGACAGGAGATAACACCATGGCTGGTACGGCTTCGACGAATATCAGATCGGCACCAAGGGCCCGGCACCGGGTGATCGCGGGTGTCTGCGCGCTCGGGCTGGCCGCGGCGACCGCGCTGGCCGGTTGCAGTGGCGACAGCAGCGACTCGGCCTCGACCTCGGGCGGTAAGGGGATGGCCGGGCCCGCCGCCGCGCCGGCCGAGCAAGCGGGTGCCGCCGGTGCGGCCGACAAGGCGGCCGCGCCCGAGGCGCAGGGCAAGGACACCGCCGCCCGGGGCCCCGACCTCCGCCTCGACCAGCGGTCGATCGTCTACACCGGCTCGATCACCGTACAGGTCCAGAACGTGAACATCGCCGCGGCGAAGGTCACCGGCATCGTCACGGGTGCCGGCGGATTCATCGGTGGCGACAAGCGCAGCAGCTCCGGCCAGGACGGGCCCTCCGACGCCACGCTGACGCTGCGGGTGCCGGCCGACAAGTTCACGTCCGTGGTGGACCAGCTCGCCGGACTCGGCCATGAGGAGCAGCGCGGCATCAACACCGAGGACGTCACCGAGGAGACCGTCGACCTCGACGCCCGGATCGCGACGCAGCAGGCCCGGGTGGCCAGCGGCCGCAAGCTGCTGGCCCAGGCGAAGTCCCTCGAGGACCTCGTGATGCTGGAGCGTGAGGTGGCGACCCGGGAGTCGGATCTCGCCTCGCTGGAAGCGAAGAAGCGCCGGCTGGCGGACCTCACGGCACTGTCCACCATCACCGTCGTGCTGCTCGACCCCGACGCCGCCACCACGAAGGCGGCGGACGACGGGCCGCCCGGGTTCCTGACAGGGCTCGAGAACGGCTGGAACGGCCTCCTGGCATCGCTCGGCGTCGTCGCGACCGTGCTCGGCTGGCTGCTGCCGTGGCTGCTGCTGCTCGGCCTGCCCGCCTGGGCGGTCGTCTGGTACGTGCGCCGCAACCGCCGCCCGGCCCCGAAGCCCGCGGATCAGCAGACCTGAGCAACTGACGAGCAGGTCTGGCGACCCGGTCGTCAGAACGCGCCGGTCGCGATGGCGGCCAGGGCGGTGTGCACCATGACGCGTACGCCGTAGCCTATGCAGCGCTCGTCCACGTCGAAGTTGCTCTGGTGCAGGTCGTACTTGGTCTCGGCGCCGGGTGTGCCGGTCCCCAGGCGGATCATCGCACCGGGCACCTGCTCCAGGTAGAAGGCGAAGTCCTCGCCGCCCATGCTGATCTCGGCCTCGACGACCCGGTCGGCGCCCAGGGCCGCCCCGGCCGCGCCCGCGATGACGGCGGAGGCCATCCGGTCGTTGATGACCGGCGGCACGCCGCGGTTGTACTGCACCTCGGCCTCGGCGCCGGTGGCCGCGACGACGTCGCGGATCAGCTTGGTGATGAGCTCCGGCGCCTCGCGCCACGCCTCCCGGTTGAGGATGCGGACCGTGCCCAGCACCTCGCCCTCGCCGGGGATGGCGTTGAACGCCTCGCCCGCCTTCACCGCGCCCCAGACCATCGACACCCCGGCGCGGGGGTCGACGCGGCGGTCCAGCAGCGCGGGCACGTCCACGATCACCCGGCCGAGGGCGTGCACCAGGTCGGCGGTGAGGTGCGGCCGCGCGGTGTGACCGCCGGGGCCGGTGAGGCGTACGCGGATCGTGTCGGCGGCCGCGGTGAACGGGCCCGATCGCACCCCCACCAGGCCGGCCGGCAACTGGGGATAGCAGTGCAGCGCGTAGATGGCGGCGACGTCCTTGAGCGCACCGGTGGCGATCACCTCGGGGGCGCCCGACGGCACGTACTCCTCGGCCGGCTGGAAGATCAGCCGCACCCGGCCGGGCAGCTCGCCCTGCTCGTTGAGCTGGGCGAGGGCCAGTCCGAGCCCGAGCAGCACCGTGGTGTGCACGTCGTGGCCGCAGGCGTGCGCCACCTTCGCGACCGTCGAGCGGTACGGCACGTCCTTGGTGTCCTGCAGCGGCAGCGCGTCCAGGTCGGCGCGGAAGGCGACCACCCGGTCGCCCTGGCCGATGTCGCAGATCAGACCGTTGCCCTTGGGCAGGAGCTGGGGGCTCAGCCCGGCCACGGCGAGCTCGCGGGCGATCAGCGCGGCGGTCTCGAACTCCGCGTTGGAGGGCTCCGGGTGCGCGTGGATGTGACGGCGGATGGCTACCAGCTCGGCACCCCGGGCGGCGAGCCAGCGGTCGAGCTGGCCCGGCAGGGGTTCGGCTCCGGGGGGCGGTCCCGGAAAGGTCGCCGTCTCGGCGCCACCGGGCGCCGTCAGTGCACTCGTCACGTCGATGTCTCTATCGCTCTCGGGATTTGGGCCGGTTTCCGCAACGCGCGACAGCCTAGACCCATTTTGGTGACGCTGTGCAACGTCATTCCCGTGTTGACGGGATAGCGGGCTGTCACGAAAACCCTGATAAGAGCGTTCTCCGGGCGGCATCCGTCTACCACCTCCTACAACGGGTTACGAATCGCGGAGGTGACGCGGTTCAAATCCTCATGCGATCAGAAATGTTCCACGGGGTGGTGTACCCCCCAGACGCCGCGCAACGTGTGACAGACCTCTCCCACCGTCGCACGGCGGCGCAAGGCTTCGCGCATCGGTGGCAGGACGTTGTCCGTACCCTCGGCGGCCTTGCGCAAATCGGCCAGGGCGGCCTCGACCGCGGCACCATCGCGCTCGGCGCGCAGGGTGGCGAGCCGGGCGACCTGGTCGGCCTCGATCTTCGGGTCGACCCGCAGCGGCTCGTACTTCTCCTCCTCGTCGACGGCGAAGCGGTTGACGCCGACCACGACCCGCTCACCCTCGTCGATCTGCTGCGAGATCCGGTACGCCGAGGCCTCGATCTCCTGCTTCTGGAAGCCCTGCTCGATCGCGTCGACCGAGGAGCCGTACGAGAAGACCCGCTCGATGAGCGCGGTGGCCGCCGCCTCGACCTCGTCGGTCATGGCCTCGATGACGTACGAGCCGGCGAACGGGTCCACCGTGTCGACCAGCCCGCTCTCGTACGCGAGCACCTGCTGGGTCCGCAGCGCCAGCCGTGCCGACTTCTCCGTGGGCAGCGCGAGAGCCTCGTCGTACGCGTTGGTGTGCAGCGACTGGGTGCCGCCGGCGACCGCGCCGAGGGCCTGCACCGCGACGCGTACCAGATTGACCTCGGGCTGCTGCGCGGTGAGCTGGACCCCCGCCGTCTGGGTGTGGAAGCGCAGCATGTGGGACTTGGGGTTCTTGGCGCCGAAGTCGTCCCGCATGATCCGCGCCCACATCCGCCGGGCCGCACGGAACTTGGCGATCTCCTCGAGCAGCGTGGTGCGGGCGACGAAGAAGAACGACAGGCGCGGGGCGAAGTCGTCCACGGCGAGGCCGGCGGCGATCGCGGCGCGGACGTACTCGATGCCGTTGGCCAGGGTGAACGCGATCTCCTGCGCGGGCGACGCCCCGGCCTCGGCCATGTGGTAGCCGGAGATGGAGATCGTGTTCCACTTCGGGATCTCCGTACGGCAGTACGCGAACGTGTCCGCGACCAGCCGCAGCGACGGCTTGGGCGGGAAGATGTACGTCCCGCGGGCGATGTACTCCTTGAGGATGTCGTTCTGGATCGTGCCCTGCAGGGCCGCCCCGGTGACGCCCTGCTCCTCGGCGACCAGCTGGTAGAGCAGCAGCAGGACCGAGCCGGGCGCGTTGATCGTCATCGACGTGGACACCTTGTCCAGCGGGATGTCGTGGAAGAGCCGGCGCATGTCGTCGAGGGAGTCGATGGCCACGCCGACCTTGCCGACCTCGCCGTGCGCGATCGGCTCGTCGGAGTCGTAGCCCATCTGGGTGGGCAGGTCGAAGGCGACGGAGAGGCCCATCGTCCCGGCCTTGAGCAGCTGGTGGTAGCGCGCGTTGGACTCCGCCGCGGTGCCGAAGCCCGCGTACTGGCGCATCGTCCAGGGCCGCTGGGTGTACATCGTCGGGTAGACGCCACGGGTGTACGGATATTCGCCGGGCCGGCCGAGCCGCTCCCCGATGTCCTCGGGCACGTCGCCGCTGTCATAGACCGGCTTGATCTCGAACCCCGATTCTGCGTTCACAAAGCGATCCTAAGGCGTCGTTCACCCCGCGTCAGGCCCGAGGGATTTTGCCCGCAGCGCCCGATAAGTTCCACTCTGTGCAACACCGCGGTAACGCACCGTCGAGATCCAGAGAACACCGGGCGACCCGCTTTTCGAAAGGGGGTGGAACCCGGCAAGATAGCGGGGTTGGCAGACCGCCCCCTAACCCCCTTCGGTGGCATCTCACGTGACTCAGATTCCGACGTGGAGCAGTGGCAACACGGCTCCGACCAGCGGACGCGCAGCCCCGGGCACGCTCATCGGCGGGCGCTACACGCTCCGCGCCGCGGTCGGACACGGCGGCATGGGCACGGTCTGGCGTGCCGCCGACACCCTGCTGCGGCGCGACGTGGCGATCAAGGAGGTCATCCTCCCGCCCGGCCTGGCCCCCACCGACCGCGACTCGATGTACGAGCGCACGATGCGCGAGGCGCGCGCCGCCGCGGCCCTGCAGCACCCGGCCGTCGTGCAGGTCTACGACGTCGTGCACGAGAACGGCCGGCCCTGGATCGTCATGGAGCTGCTGGAGGCCCGCAGCCTCGCCGACATGGTGATCGAGGACGGCCCGGTCGCCCCGCGCGTGGTCGCGAAGATCGGCATCGCCCTGCTCGGCGCCCTCGAGGTGGCCCACGCGCACGGCGTACTGCACCGCGACGTCAAGCCGGCCAACGTGCTGATCTGCACCGACGGCCGCTGCGTGCTCACCGACTTCGGCGTCGCGCGGATGCCCACCGACGTCCAGCTCACCACGCCCGGCATGGTGCTGGGCTCGCCGCACTTCATCTCCCCCGAGCGGGCCATGGGCAGCGACTTCGGCCCGCCCAGCGACCTGTTCTCGCTCGGCGTCACGCTCTACACCGCGATCGAGGGCCGGCCGCCGTTCGACAAGGGCGACCCCATCGAGACGATGCACGCCGTCGTCGAGGACCCGCCCACCCCGGCGGTGCGCGCGGGGTCGCTGACCCCCGTACTGATGGGCCTGCTCGAGAAGGACCCGGCCCGCCGCTTCGACGTGCAGACCGCCCGCACCATGCTGCGCCAGCAGCTCGCCGGCCCGCTGGCCAGCAAGGCGCCGCCGCACATGATGACGGACCCGTATTCGGTGGTGCCGTCGCAGCGCCCGCCGGCCGCGGAGACCCAGCCGATCCCGCCGCAGCCGAAGCCCGGCGGGCAGATCGGCGGCCGCGCCATGCTCGCCCCGGGCGACTCGCTCTCGGGTCACCTGGCCAAGGTCAAGCAGGGCGGCAGCCGCCGGGCGGAGAGCCCGGCCCCGGACGACCAGCCGACCGGCACCTACCCGCCCCCGCCCGGCCAGGAGAGCGACCGCACCAGCGTGATCCCGCCCTCGACCGGCGGCGACACCACCGGCGTGCTGCCTCCGCGGCAGCAGTGGGACGGCGCCCGCGCCGCCCGCGAGCCGATGCCGGGCGGCGGCGGCACCGTGATCATGAGCCCCGGCGCCAAGCGCAAGGCCACGATCGACAAGGTGACGACGACGGTACGGGCGACCACCGGCAAGGCCCTCACGACGGTGAAGGGCTGGCCGCGCAACACCCAGCTCGCCGCCGCCGGTGGCCTGGCAGTGGTGCTGGTGCTCGCCGTCGTGCTGGCCTTCTCCGGCGGCGACGACCCGGCCAAGACTCCGGCCGCAGCCGGAGTGCAGCAGGGCGGCCCCGCAGCGGCCACTTTCCCGACGGTGGCCTACAAGGGCCGTGGCACCAGCGTGTCCGTGCCCAAGGGCTGGACGAAGCACAGCAACGGCAGCTGGGTCGACTACGTGGACCCCGGCGCCGAGCGCAAGGTCCGGCTCCTGGTCGAGTCGGGCCGAGGGACACCCCAGGGCTTCCTCAGGATCGCCGAGAGCAACCTGAAGAAGAAGGGCTCCAGCTGCCCGAAGCCGTACGAGCAGGTCGGCCTCACCGACCGGACCATCGCCGGCAAGGCGGGCGCGGTCCTCGAGTACACCTGCTCCGACACCCGGCACGGCCTCTGGGGCGCGATCATCCAGGACGGCAAGGCGTACTCGTTCTACATGACCAGCACCGAGAAGCAGTTCGCCGAGAGCAAGCCGATCTTCGAGGAACTGATCCGGACCTTCACCCTCGACGCCGCATAGAGAAACGAGCCGTGCTATCCACTGAGCATGGCAACTGACGACCTCCGCACGCTGGCCGAGACCTGGCTGGCCGACGACCCCGACCCGGCAGGGCGCGACGAGATCCGTGCGCTGCTCGACCGGCTCCCGGACAGCGCCGCCGAACTCGCCGACCGGTTCGCCGGCCCGCTGACGTTCGGCACGGCCGGGCTGCGCGGCCGGCTGCGCGCCGGCCCGAACGGCATGAACCTCGCGGTGGTCACCCGCGCGGCCGCCGGCCTGGTCGGCTGGCTCGCCGCGCAGGGCGGCGAGGGACCGCTGATCATCGGGTACGACGCCCGGCACGGCTCGAAGGACTTCGCCGAGCAGACCGCCCGCGTGGCCACCGCCACCGGACGCGAGGCGCTCGTGCTGCCCCGCCCGCTGCCGACGCCGGTGCTGGCGTACGCGGTGCGCAAGCTGGACGCGGTAGCCGGGGTCATGGTCACCGCCAGCCACAACCCGCCCCAGGACAACGGCTACAAGGTCTATCTGGGCGCGCAGCTCGGCGGCCCGGCCGGCGCCGGTGCGCAGATCGTCCCGCCCGCCGACGCGGGCATCGAGGCGGCCATCCAGGCCGTCGGGACGCTGACGGAGGTCAAGCTGGGCGGCCCGGGCACGGTCCTCGGCGAAGAGATCGTCCAGGGGTACGTCGAGAGCGCGGCAGCCGTGGTCGCGGGCGGCCCCCGCGGACTCAGGGTCGCGTACACGCCGCTGCACGGGGTGGGCGGCGAGGTGCTGGCCGCCGCGTTCAACGCCGCCGGGTTCGACGCGCCGGCCGTGGTGGCCGAGCAGGCCGAGCCCGACCCGGAATTTCCGACGGTGGCGTTCCCCAACCCGGAGGAGCCGGGCGCGATGGACCTGCTGCTGGCGCTGGCCACCGAGCGGGGTGCCGACCTGGCCATCGCCAACGACCCCGACGCGGACCGGTGCGCCGTGGCCATCCCGGCCGGCGACGACGGCTGGCGGGCCCTGCGCGGCGACGAGCTCGGCGTCCTGCTGGCCGACCACCTGATCCGCCGCGGCACGCCGGGCACCTTCGCCACCACGATCGTCTCGTCCACCCAGCTGAAGGCGCTCTGCGCGGCCCGGGACACGCCGTACGCGGAGACCCTCACCGGCTTCAAGTGGATCGTCCGGGGCGCCGAGGAACTGGCGTACGGCTACGAGGAGGCGCTGGGCTACTGCGTGGCCCCCGACCTCGTCCGCGACAAGGACGGCATCACGGCCGCGCTGACCGTCGCCGAACTGGCCGCCACGCTCAAGGCCGAGGGCAAGTCGCTGCGGGACCGGCTGAACGAGCTGGACACCGAGCTCGGCGTGCACCGCACCGACCAGGTGTCGGTACGGGTCGACGACCTCGCCGAGATCACCCGCGCGATGGCGCACGTCCGGTCGAACCCGCCGGCCACCCTGCTCGGCCAGCCGGTCACCGAGGTCGAGGATCGGGCGCCGGTGGCCGACGTGCTCACGCTGCGTACGGCGGGCGCCCGGGTCGTGATCCGGCCGTCGGGCACGGAGCCGAAGCTCAAGGCGTACCTGGAAGTCATCGAGCCGGTCCGGGGCGGCAAGCCGGCCGACGCGCAGTTCCGGTCCGGGACCGGCATGGCCCAGCTCCGCAAGGAGGTCTCCGCGGCGCTGGGCCTGTAGGAACCGCCTACGACACCTTGGGGGCACCCAGGGCGGCCGAGATCGCGCGGCTCAGCGTCGCCACCACCAGGGCGACGCTGGGGCGCACGATCGAGTCCTCCAGGTTGCCCCCGCCGGCGAAGCCGGCCCCGTTCGCGATCTGCTCCAGCCGTTCGTGGGCGCGGGCCTGCTCCTCCGGCGGCAGCCGCAGCGCCGGCTCCATGCGGGTCGCGACCAGCAGGGTCGCCAGGGCCGCGGTCCGCTCGTCCGGGATCGCGTCGGTGATCAGCGCGTCGGCGAGCCGCTTGCGGATCTCCGCCTCGTACGCCGGATCCGTCGTCGGATAGCGGTGCACGTGGATGGCGCCCATCTGGGTCTCGTCCACGTCGCGGATGACCCCGCGGGTGACGAGATCCTCGAGGACCCGCTCCCGCAGCCGGTGGCGCAGGCGCTGGACCCACTGCGCGGGCGTGTGCGGATCGTCCGCGGCGGCCTTGGCGAGCACCAGGTCAGCGATCGGCTCCCCGATGGGGGTGGGGTCGTTGACGACGATGTTGCCCGCGACGTAGGCGATCCGGCCGGCCAGCGCGAGGTCGACCAGCACCGCCGCGGCCATGCCGAGGTCGAGTCCGATGCGGGAACCGGTCGCCTTGCCGGTCTGGTCGTCATACGCGAGGAGAAGGAGCTCCTCAGCGAGCGCGATGGAGGTCATGTCGGAAACGATAGTGGCCGGTGTCACCGTGGCAACTTCCCGGCGTCCGCCGAACGGGCTACTTCCCGGCATCGAGCATCCGATCCGCCAGCCGAGTGGCGGCATTGCCGTCGTCGAGGTCGCAGGCCTTGGCGGCGAACGCCCGGTAACGGTCGGTGTATTCGGGCGCGAAGGAGTCGATGTCGCGGATCGCGGCGATCACCTCATCGGACGTGGCGAGCAGCGGACCCGGCGCCTCGGCCTCGAAGTCGAAGTAGAAGCCGCGCAGCTCGTCGCGGTAGTGCGCCAGGTCGTAGGTGAAGAACAGCATCGGCCGGCCGGTGTTGGCGAAGTCGAACATCACCGAGGAGTAGTCGGTGATGAGGATGTCCGCGGCGGCCAGCAGGTCGGCCATGTCCGGGTACGCGGACACGTCGTAGACGAACCCGTCGCCGTCGCCCGGGATCTCGTCGAGCACGTTCGGGTGGCGGCGCACCAGCAACGCGTGGTCCTCGCCGAGTTTCGCCGCGGCGGTGTGGACGTCCAGCTGCATCGAGATCTGGTAGCCGCCGCCGCTGTAGTCGTCGTCGCGCCACGTGGGGGCGTACAGGACGAGCTTGCGCCCGGCCGGCACCCCGACCGCGGCCCGGACCCGCGCGGCGATCTCCTCCCGGTCACGGAAGAGCACGTCGTTACGCGGGTAGCCGATCTCCAGCAGTTCACCCTCGTACCGGAAGGCGCGGCGCAGGATCGGCGAGCTGAAGCTGTTCGGCGAGACGAGCATGCTCCAGTTCGGCGCCTCCTGGGCCAGCTTCTCCAGGTAGCGCTGGTCGGTGAAGCGCACGTCGGCGATGTCGAAGCCGATCCGCTTGAGCGGCGTCCCGTGCCAGGTCTGCACCACCACCTGACCCTCGCGGCGCCGGAACCACTCCGGTAGGTGCTGGTTGGTGACGATGTAGCGGGCGGTCGCCAGTGCCTCGTACCAGCGCCGGCTCCACAGCGGCACGGTGTCGGCGGTGTGCGGCACCGGCGCCTGCCCGTCGACCGAGACCCACAGGTGCTCCAGCGGCAGTCCCCGCGCGAGAAGCTCCTCGTGGACGGCGCGCGGGCTGTCCGAATACTGGCGTCCGGTGAAGCTGTTGTAGAGCACGACGTCACGCAGCGGCTTCTCGCGGGTCGCCGGATAGTGCCGGGTACGCAGCCGCACCTGGTTGCCGCGACCCCGCTCCTCCTCGTCCAGCGCGGACCGCACCCGCAGCACCACCCGCTCGTCGGCCAGCCACTCCAGCGAGACCCGCGGCGCGTCGCCGGCCAGCGGCAACGGCAGGCTCGCCAGGGCCTCCCCGGTGGCGGGCAACGGCTCGATCGGGTCCTTGCCGATGCGGAAGAGGACGTTCCAGGTTCCGGACCGCATCCGTACGCGGGTGCCGAAGCTCTCCACGGCCACCGGGTCCACGTCGGCGTACCAGGTGTCGCCGTCGCGGCGTACCGGGAAGGTCTTGGTCTCCCGGGCGTTCCCCGGGCGCAGGACCAGCTGGAAGTCGCCCTCGAGGCCGTGCAGCCGGCCGGTGAAGCGGTACTGACGGTCGGCGGTGGTGACACCGGTGAGCACCGGCCCGGTCGGCAGCGCCGCCAGGACCGGTTCGCCGGACGGTCGGGAGTGCAGGTGAACGGTGCGCATGCCGATGTCGATCGGGCTCCAGTCGCCGTCGTCGGCGAGCATGCAGGGCAGCTCGCCCTTGCGCTTCGTCCCGGTGGCCAGCTTGATCGTCCAGCGGTCCGACGGTTCGCCGATCCGCAGCCGGGCCAGGGGGGCCGACTCCGGCTGGAGGTCGGCCACCGGGAGGCGGAAGGTGAACCGGTCCCCGTCGAGCTCCAGCGGGCAGCGGCGCCACACCAGGCCCTCCACCCGGGACAAGATCGCCGTCGCCGGGGCCGCGCCCCGCACGGTGCCGGAGAAGACCATGGTGTCGCCGTCGCGCTGGACGCTCGTCAGGGTCGCCGCGACCCGCTCCACGCGCAGGCGCAACCGGCCGGCGGCCACGAACGGCGTGATCCGGACGTCGCCCGACCGGTACGCGGGCAGCGGCAGCGGGTTCGCCGGCTGTCCCATCTCCAGCGAGCCCTTGCTCTTGGTGCCCAGCCCCACCACGCCGACGACGACCGACCACTCACCGTCGCGCCACTCGCCCTCCGGGGTCCGCAGCGCCTGGGCGTCGATCAGCGCGTCGAAGCCGGACCAGTCGTACGACGTCTTGGCCGAGCCGTGGTCGGCCGTCGCGTCGACGCACCGCCGGTTGACCACCGGGGTCCGCCGGGTACGCAGGCCACCGTTCTCCTTCAGCCAGATCAGCCGCGACGTGCTCCACGGCCGCGCGGCGGACTGGCCGGGAATGAACGCGTGACCGCGGATCCGCAGCTTGCCGTCCTGCCACGAGACCTCGTGCACCTTGGTTCGCGGGCGAGGCGTGCCGGCGGTGAACAGCTCCGCCGGCAGCTGCGGCAGCTTCTGGTGGTACAGGTCCATGTCGTGGTAGCGGCGCAGCCCGCGGCGGGCGATCCGGCGCTGCTTGCGCAGCACCGGCAGCAACTCCAGGAGCTCGGGCAGCATCCGGTTCCGCACCAGGGTCCAGAGCACCCGCTGCACGGTCGGCAGCTCGAGGATCGCCTCCCGGTCGACGGTGTCGAGGTACGCATTCGTCCGCTCCAGGAACGTCTGGCAGTACTCGTCGTCGACCCGGGGCAGCACGCGCAGGAAGAGCATCAGGTCGCTCTTGAGGACGGACTCGTCGTACAGGCGCTTGAGCTGGTGGTGCCCCGCCTGGCCGAGCACCCGGCTGACCCCCCAGCAGTTCTCCAGCCGGTCGATGAAGGCGGGGATCTCCTCGCGGCGCTGGGTGATGGACTTGTCCGGCCCTTCGCGCTCCCGCCAGTAGTAGACCGGCACGTCCAGCACGTCGACCGACTTCGCGAGCACGTGCGCCGGGACCGTCACGGGGATGTCCTCGTACAGGACGCCCTCGGGAAATTCGAACTCGTGCTCGTCCCAGAAGCTGCGGCGGTAGACCTTGTTCCAGGCGGTCCGGTCACCCAGCAGCACGGGCAGCTGAGTGACATGGGTACGCAGCTTCGTGGCGGCGAACGGCGCCTTGTGCATCGCCGACTGGCTCAGGCCCTTGCTGTTGAGCCGCAGCACGTTCGCGCAGGAGAAGTCGGAACCGGTCTTCTCCAGGCTGCCCACGAGCACCTCGGCCGCGTACGGCGGGAGCACGTCGTCGCTGTCGACGAACATCAGGTAGTCGCCGGTGGCGTGCCCGGTGCCGGTGTTACGCGCCGCGCCGAGGCCGGCGTTCTGCTTGCGGACCAGCCGGAACCGCGGATCCCGGTCGGCGAACCGCTGCGCGATCACCGCGCTCTCGTCGGTCGAACCATCGTCGACCATGATGATTTCCAGGGCATCCCGATACTGCCCGGCGAGCGACTCTAGACACTCGTCGAGGTAGGGGGCCACGTTGTAAATGGGCACGACGACGCTGAGAACCGGGCTTGCCATCAGGGCAGGATAGGGCAGCGCCTCGCGGGCCCGTTCGCACCTCCTTCGATTCGCACCCTTAGGGTGGCGCCGTGCAGGCGATCCTGGCGACACTGGGCTACGTGACGTCGCCGGAGGGTGACGAGGTGCTCATGATCCGGCGGGACACCCGCCCCGACGACATCCACTTCGGTTACTACAACGGCCTCGGCGGCAAGCTCGAACCGGACGAGGACGTGGTGTCGGGGATGCGCCGCGAGATCCGCGAGGAGGCGGGCATCGAATGCCTCGCCGTCGATCTGGCCGGGACCGTCTCCTGGCCCGGTTTCGGCCGCAACGGGGAGAACTGGTTCGGTTTCCTGTTCCGCATCCCGGCCTGGACAGGAACGCCGTACGCCGCCATCGACGAGGGCAGCCTGCACTGGGTGCCGAAGGCGGACATGCTGGCGGGCCGCATCCCCATGTGGGAATCCGACCGCCACTTCCTACCCCTGGTCTTCGCGAAAGACCCCAAGCCCTTCCACGGCGTCATGCCCTTCCACCGCGGCAAGGCAGTCAGCTGGTCACACACCTCGGGTTGACCACAACCACCCTGGTTCGGCCCCAACCCCACTCGGATTTCGCCCGTCGGTGTCGAGGGCGCCGAAACGGACTAGGCGCCCTTTGCCGTGGTTCGTTTTGGTGTCCTCGACATCGACCTCCCGGGGCGAAATCCCATCGAGCTCCGCTCGATCAGAAGCGCGGCATGCCGCCGAACTGGCGGTCGCCTGCGTCGCCGAGGCCGGGGACGATGTACATCTTCTCGTTCAGGCCCTCGTCGATCGAGGCCGTGACCAGGCGGAGCGGGAGTCCGGAGTCCTTCAGGCGCTGGATGCCCTCGGGCGCGGCCAGCACGCAGCAGATGATCACGTCGGTGCAGCCACGGTCGACCAGGAGGCGGCAGCAGTGCACCAGCGAGCCGCCGGTGGCCACCATCGGGTCGAGGACCAGCACCGGCAGGCCGGAGAGGTCGCCGGGCAGCGATTCCATGTAGGCGCGGGGCTCGTACGTGTCCTCGTCGCGGGCCAGGCCGACGAAGCCCATGGAGGACTCGGGCAGCAGCGCCAGCGCCGAGTCCGCCATGCCGAGGCCGGCGCGCAGGACGGGCACGATCAGCGGCGGGTTGCCGAGGCGGGTACCCCTGGTCGGCGCGACCGGCGTCTCGATCGGGAACTGCTCGACGGCGAAGGAGCGCGCGGCCTCGTACACGACCATGGTGGTCAGTTCGTGCAGGGCGGCGCGGAACACACCGGAGTCCGTCTTGGCGTCGCGCATGACGGTGAGTCGGGTCTGGGCCAGCGGATGATCAACGACAAGTACGTCCACGCCGCTCAACCTACCGGGGTTCTCCAAGATCAACTGCTGGTGGGCTGCGTAGAATCGTCCTCATGACTGCGACGACGACGTCGAGGCTGCCCGACCTGTCCGGTTCCGCCTTCAACCTCCGGTCTTTCCTGCACGGACTGCCCGGGGTCGACAAGGTCGGGGTCGAGGCGCGGGCGGCGGCCCTCGGCACCCGGTCGGTGAAGACCACCGCCAAGGCGGCCGCCATCGACCTGGCGATCCGGATGGTGGACCTCACCACCCTCGAGGGCGCCGACACCCCCGGCAAGGTCCGCGCCCTCTCCGCCAAGGCGCTGCGGCCCGACCCCGCCGACCCGACCTGCCCGAGCGTCGCCGCGGTGTGCGTCTACCCCGCGATGGTGCCGGTCGCCGCCGAGGTGCTGCGCGGCACCGGCGTCCACCTGGCCAGCGTGGCCACCGCCTTCCCGTCGGGGCAGGCGCCCCTCGACGTCAAGCTCGCCGACACCCGCGACGCCGTCGCCGGCGGCGCCGACGAGATCGACATGGTGATCAGCCGGGGCGCGTTCCTCTCCGGACGCTACGACGAGGTGTTCAACGAGATCGTCGCGGTCAAGGAGGCGTGCGGCACCGCCCACCTCAAGGTGATCCTCGAGACGGGCGAGCTGGAGACGTACGACAACGTGCGCCGCGCCTCCTGGCTGGCGATGCTGGCCGGCGCCGACTTCATCAAGACCTCCACCGGCAAGGTGCCCGTGGCCGCAACCCTGCCGGTGACGCTGGTGATGCTGGAGGCGGTCCGCGACTTCCGGGCCCGGACCGGCCGCCAGGTCGGCGTCAAGCCCGCGGGCGGCATCCGCACCACCAAGGACGCGATCAAGTACCTGGTGCTGATCAACGAGACGGTCGGCGACGACTGGCTCGACCCCGACTGGTTCCGCTTCGGGGCCTCGTCGCTGCTCAACGACCTGCTCATGCAGCGCACCAAGCTCACGACCGGCCACTACGCCGGCCCCGACTACTTCACCCTGGACTGATGGGCATGTTCGAATACGCTCCCGCACCCGAGTCCCGCTCAGTCGTCGACATCGCTCCCTCGTACGGTCTCTTCATCGACGGTGAGTTCGTCTCGCCGGCCTCATCGGGCGGGGTCTTCAAGACCGTCAACCCGGCCACCGAGGAGGTCCTCGCCGAGGTCTCCACCGCCGGCCCCGAAGACGTGGACCGGGCGGTGGCCGCCGCCCGGCGCGCGTCCGGCCCCTGGTCCGCGCTGCCGGGCGCCGAGCGCGCCAAGTACCTCTTCCGCATCGCCCGCATCATCCAGGAGCGCTCACGCGAGCTGGCCGTCCTCGAGTCGCTCGACAACGGCAAGCCGATCCGGGAGTCCCGCGACGTCGACCTCCCGCTGGTCGCGGCCCACTTCTTCTACTACGCCGGCTGGGCCGACAAGCTCAGGTACGCGGGCTTCGGCGACGACCCGCGGCCGCTGGGCGTCGCCGCGCAGGTCATCCCGTGGAACTTCCCGATGCTGATGCTGGCGTGGAAGATCGCCCCGGCGCTCGCCACCGGCAACACGGTCGTGCTCAAGCCGGCCGAGACCACCCCGCTGTCGGCGCTGTTCTTCGCCGACGTCTGCCGCCAGGCCGACCTGCCGCCGGGCGTGGTCAACATCGTCACCGGCGCCGGCGAGACCGGCCGCACGCTGGTCGAGCACCCAGGCGTCGACAAGGTGGCGTTCACCGGCTCCACCGACGTCGGCCGCCAGATCGCCCGCTCCGTCGCCGGCACACGCAAGCGGCTGACGCTGGAGCTCGGCGGTAAGGCGGCCAACATCGTCTTCGACGACGCCCCGATCGACCAGGCCGTCGAGGGCATCGTCAACGGCATCTTCTTCAACCAGGGGCACGTGTGCTGCGCCGGCTCCCGGCTGCTCATCCAGGAGTCGGTCTACGACGAGGTGCTGGAGTCACTCAAGCGCCGGATGGCCACCCTGCGCGTCGGCGACCCGCTGGACAAGAACACCGACATCGGCGCGATCAACTCGGCGGAACAGCTCGAGCGCATCCGTACGCTGTCCGACATCGGCGCCGAAGAGGGCGCCGAGCGCTGGTCCCCGCCGTGCGCCCTGCCGTCGCAGGGGTTCTGGTTCGCCCCGACGATCTTCACCGGCGTCACCCAGGCGCACCGGATCGCCCGCGAGGAGATCTTCGGCCCGGTCCTGTCGGTGCTCACCTTCCGGACCCCGGCCGAGGCGATCGAGAAGGCCAACAACACCCCGTACGGGCTGTCGGCCGGCATCTGGACCGAGAAGGGGTCGCAGATCCTGGCGGTCGCCGACAAGCTGCGCGCCGGCGTCGTGTGGGCCAACACGTTCAACAAGTTCGATCCGACGTCGCCGTTCGGCGGCTACAAGGAATCCGGTTACGGCCGTGAGGGCGGCCGGCACGGCCTGGAGGCGTACCTTGCCTGAGTCTTCCTCGTCCCGCTCGCGCAAGACCGCCCCCGCGGCGGCCGGGAAGGCCGTCGCGGTCCGGAGGTCGTCGCCGGTCAAGGCGGGCGCCTCCGCGAGCGTCCCCGCCGTCAAGGCCACCGCCCCGGCGGCACCGGCCGGGCGGCTCGCCGTACGCAAGACCTACAAGCTCTTCATCGGCGGGGCGTTCCCCCGCAGCGAATCAGGACGGACCTATCTCGTGGACGGCGACAACGTCGCGCTCGCCTCCCGCAAGGATGCGCGGGACGCCGTCGTCGCGGCGCGCAAGGCCCAGCCCAAGTGGGCCGGCGCCACCGCCTACAACCGCGGCCAGGTGCTCTACCGGGTCGCCGAGATGCTGGAGGCCCGGCGCGCGGAGTTCGTCGCGTGCGGCGTCCCGGACGCCGAGGTGGAAGCCGCCGTCGATCGCTGGGTCTGGTACGCCGGCTGGGCCGACAAGATCGCCCAGGTGCACGGCGGCGCCAATCCGGTCGCCGGCCCCTTCTTCAACGTCTCCGCGCCCGAGCCGACCGGAGTCGTCGCGCTCGTCGCCCCGGCGTCGTTCCTCGGCCTGGTCAGCGTCATCGCCCCGGCGATCGTCACCGGCAACACGGTCGTGGTCCTCGTCGCCGCGCCGCAGGCCGCCGTCACCCTCGCCGAGGTGCTCGCCACCTCGGACGTGCCGGGCGGAGTGGTGAACATCCTGACCGGGAACGCCGCCGAGACCGCGCCCTGGCTCGCTTCCCACGATGACGTGAACGCGCTGGACCTGACCGGCGTCACGGATCCCGCACTCGCCGCCGAGCTGGAGCGCTCCGCCGCCGGCAGCCTGAAGCGGGTCGTCCGCCCGCCGGCCGGCGAACCGGACTTCACGGCCGACCCCGGCCTGGCGCCCATGACGGCCCTGCTGGAGACCAAGACGGTCTGGCACCCGAAGGGGTTCTGACCCGCGGTCGGTGGGACGCGGTCGGGCCCCGCCCAGGTCCGACCACTAAGGTGTGCCCTGACTCACCCATCCGAACAGCTTGCGAGAACCAACCCGGAGGTCAGCGTGGCCAGCCAGACGCCCGAAGAGGCCGCAGAAACCTCGTCGGTCAGGGACGGCCACTCCGGCCGTACGCTCTGGGACGAGGTCCGGATCTCCCCGGTGGAGATCGCCATGCCGGGTGGCGTCGCGCTGACGCTCCGGGCGTACCGGAAGGCCTCGGAGCTCACCCCCACCGAGGTCGAGGTGGACGAGGACGACCCGTTCGAGGCGCGCGAGCGCGCGGCGGCCGCGCGCGCCGCCGAGGACGAGGAAGTGATCGTCGACGACGAGTTCGCCGCGCTGGTCGCCGAGGGTGAGGCCGACCCCAAGGGCCAGAAATCGGGCGGCGTTCTGCGCGACGAGGACGGCGAGATCGTCGAGGAGCCCGACCCGGAGGACTTCAAGGACGACGCATCGGAGGAGGCCGAGGAGCAGACGGAGGACGAGGAAGTACCCGTCTTCCTGAGCCACCGCGGCAAACTGCTGGCCTTCAAGACCCCCGAATCGCTGGTCGCCTTCATTCAATCGGGTGCTCCGCACGACCTCGCACAGCTCGACACCTGGGACACCGTCGCCGAGCGGGTACAGTCGTCCGACGTCGACCCGCAGCCGGAGGATCGCTACGAGCTGGACCTCGTGGTGGAGAACCTGCGCGGCGGTCACGACACATGGGACCTGTCGCTGCTCATCGCCGCGGGCGAGGTGGCCCGCGACCTGGGCCACGCGCTTCGGCTGAAGCCGGTGATCCTGGCGTTGTCGCCGGGCTCGCCGCTCGACGACCTGGACGAGTCCCTGCGGTCCGCAGAAAGTGGCGGAATGGGCGGTTTCTTCGGTCGTCGCAAGCTCCGTAAAATCGGGGCGCAACAGGCGAGTCTGGGGTGGCGCTCCGTCATCGGCAAGATCTCTGCCGCTGTGGACTGGCGCGACTGACCCCTCACCAGGGACCATCAGTCCTTGGCCGAGAACTAGGTCGCGAACAACCCTCACCCGGGGAGGAGGACGACGCCGTGGCGCTCGTGCGCGTGTACTGCGGTCTGGCGTCGGCTGATGAGACGGTGCGATCGGCCTCGGCCGGATCGGCCCTGACCATCGCCGTGGTGGACGACGCGGGGCGGCTGCTCGGCGTCCATGAGATCAGCGACGACCCGGCCGGATACGCCCAGCTCGGGATGCTGCTCGTGGAGCGGACCAGCGGTTTCACCGAGGCCGCGGTGGCCGCGGACAGCGACGACCACATGGTCACCTCGCTGCTGACCGCCGCCGGACGACCCCTCGTGGTCGCCGACGACGACTCCGCCGACGACTTCGCCGAGCGCTTCTCCGACGACGACTCCGCCGAGGAGATCGCCGCGCCACCGGCCGCCCGCCGCGCCGTGGGCCTGGCCCGCGCCCTGCAGGCCGGCGCCATCGCCGCCGTCACCATCCCCGCGCCCCGCGAGCTGGTCAGCTACAAGCCCGTGCTCGCCGCCCACGTCGCGATGCTCAACGGCCGCTACTCCGCCGCGCTCGCCCTGCGTGAGGTGCTACGGGAGCTGTATCCGGCGGCGCTGCGGGCGTACCCGGATCCCGCGCACCCGCTGGCCCTCGCCGTGCTCGACGCGGTGCCGGAGCCAGGCCGGCTGACCGCTCGCGGCAAGGACGCCCAGGACGTCGCCGAGGAGGTCGCCGCCGAGCTGACCCGCGCCGGCGCCGGCACCGAGGACCAGGTCGTCTCGGCCGTCACCGCGCTGGTCGTGGCGATCAGCGAGTCGCCCCGCCGCGGCGGCGTCAACAAGGCCCTCGCCCCGGCCGCCGCCGACACCGTCCGTCACGCGGTGGCCGCGGTGCGCTCCTGCGACTCGGCCTGCGAGGCCCTGATCGGCACGCTCGCCGCCAGGGTCAGCCAGCAGGCCGCCGGAGTGGCCGGCCGCCGCCAGGCCGGCTCCCGCCGCGCCGCCGACCCGGCCGTCGCCGGCCCGGCCGCCGTCGGCCTGCCGAGCCGCCCGACTTCCAGCCTGCCGACCCGGCCCTCCTCCGGCCTGCCGGCCCGGGCGAGCGACACGGGCACCCGCCTCACCCGCCGTGGCCGCCCCGAGCCCGCCACCACGGGCGGCGGTCCGGTGACGCCCCGCCCGCTGACCACCCCGCCGGTCGCCCCGCAGCCCGTCATGCCGCCGCCGCTGGCGCCCCGCCCGGTCACGCCGCCGCCGGTCGCCCCGGCCGCGAGCCTGCCGACGCGTACCCCGGACCCGGGCCCGGCCAGCCGCCCCGTCTCGGTGCCGCCGCCCCCGCCGGGAATGACCCCGATCACGCCGGGCTCGCGCCCGTCGTCGGTGCCGCCGGCCGACTCGGGACAGCCGTTCCGCCCCACTTTGACGAACGCCGCCATGAGCAGCGCCCGCGCCGAACGCCAGCGCACGGTCATCCCGCCGAGCACCCGCAGCGGCACCGGCCCGGCGGCGAACGGCGCGACGGACTACTCGCTGCCAATGCCCGTCCAGCGCTCGGTGTCCGAGACGTCCGAGCCGGGCTCCCGCGCCAACTGGCCCCTGCTCAACAGCGGCGACGACGCGGCGACCCCACCGGCCGCCGCGGTGAGCAGCCCGCCGGCTGACGGCCGGGTGAAGCCGCCGTGGCAGGACATGCCCCAGGAGCCGCCGGCCCTGCGCCTGGTCGAGCAGGGTCTGGGCGGGCTGGGCAACACCTCGCCCGACGCCGCGATCGGCGAGCCGCCGCCCCTGCGCCTGGTCGACGACCGCAACGGCCGTACCAGCCGCATCACGGCCCGTCGCACCGCGCCCACCCTCACCGCCCTGGACCGCAGCTCGACCCCGCCGGTCCCGGCCGAGGGCGACGGCGACCTGCTGATCTTCGCGGCGGCCCGTTCCGCCTGGTTCACCGGCCACAGCGAGTCGGCCTCGACGGCCGACCTCGACTGGAGCAGCCCGATGGACACGGGCTGGCAGGCCGCGGAGAAGGCGGCCGCGCCCGCGGTGGCCGCGGAAACCTCGGCGGGCCTGCCCAAGCGGGTGCCCCAGGCCAACCTGGTGCCGGGCTCCCCGCTGCGCGAGGAGCGCCCGCTGCGCATCGTCCGCGACGCCGCCAGCATCGCGGCGCACACCACCGGCTACTTCCGCGGCTGGCGCCGCGGCCAGGAGATCGGCGGGTACGCGATCGGCGGCCGGCCGGGCCGCGAGGCGGCGGGCGGCTGGGACTTCAGCCGGGACGGCCAGGAGTCCGAGGACTACCGCAACGCGGGTTACCCCAGCCGCTGAGCCGCGCCGAGAAGGCTCGGCCTCTAAGGCCAGTACTCGGGCCGGGTTCGGCGGAGTACGCCGTCCAGCGGCCGACTGAGCAGCCTCCGAGGCCCATACACCGGTGCCTGGGCCGGGGTCGGGCTACCGTTCGATCATGGATCGATCGGGGGAACCCGTAATGGACGTGCAGGAGCCGCCGCCGGACGGGGGCACGAGACCGCTGGTGGCCACCATCAGCCTGCTCGGCGTCCTCGTGACGGGTCTGTCCCTGGCGGCGGTCGAGCGGCTCGATCGGTCCGCACCCGCACGTTTCCTGGCCGTCGCCGCAGTGGTCACGGCGCTGACCGCGGTCCTGGTGGCGCTCGCCGGTCAGCTGTCGGGGGCGGCCTCCTCGCCGAAGGCGCCGGGGCGCAAGGCAATCCTGCTGGCCGCGGCGCTGAGCGGGATGGCGGTGCTGCTCGCCGGTGCGGGAACGCTGTTCGTCGTCCTGGCCCGGAAGGACTCGGGAGCCGTCTCCACCGAGCCCGCCATGGTCGTCCAGCGCACCAGCACGGTCGGCAACATGGACACCGTCACCGCGGAGCTGTCGTTCCCCGGCCTGAAGGCCGGCAGCGTGGTGAACGCGACCATGGCCGGCATCAGCGTCGACTCCCGGTACGTCCTGACCCGGACCGCGGTGCGAGTCAACGCGGACGCCCCCGCCTTGGTCCGGATGACCGCGCCGGTCACTGCCGGGGACGAGGTCGTCATCGAAGCGACGTCACCGGGGCACAGCTGCGAGGTGCGCCTGCCGTCGGGCGAAGCCGGTGGCGAAACCCCGCTGCGCTGCAGCAGCCGGTGATCTGACCGCGAGCACGCAAAAGTCCCGCTCTGGCGTCCAGAGCGGGACTTTCGACGGAGCGTCAGGCCGGTGCGACCGCGCGCGAGCGACGCATCGTCAGGACGTACTCGACGAGCGAGATGAGTACGTTCTTCGTCGACTCGCGGTTGCGGGCGTCGCAGCTGACCACCGGTACGTCGCTGGAGATCGCGAGCGCGTCGCGGACGTCCTGCGCGTTGTGGTACTGCATGCCGTCGAAGCAGTTGATGGCCACCAGGTACGGCAGCCGCCGATGCTCGAAGAAGTCGATGGCGGCGAAGCAGTCCGCGAGCCGGCGGGTGTCCACCATGACCACGGCACCGATGGCGCCCCGGACCAGCTCGTCCCACATGAACCAGAAACGTGTCTGGCCCGGCGTGCCGAACAGGTACAGGATCAGATCCCGATCGATGCTGATGCGACCGAAGTCCATCGCCACCGTGGTCGTCGTCTTCCCCGGCACCTGCCGGTTGTCGTCGACGCCCACGCCGGCGGAGGTCATGATCGCCTCCGTGGTCAGCGGGGTGATTTCCGAGACGGACCCCACCAGCGTCGTTTTTCCGACGCCGAACCCACCGGCGATCACAATCTTCGCCGATGTCACGCGCCCGGCGGTCGGCCGGCGCGCCATGTCAGAGCCTGCGAAGTCCACTCAGCACCCTTTCCAGCAGTTCCGTACCCACCGCATCGGTTTCATCCTCCAGCGATGTCGGCTCGTAGACCGCCACCAAGCCGTCGTGGGCCATGTCGGCGACGATCACTCGAGCTACCCCGAGCGGTAGTTGCATGCGTGCGGCGATCTCGGCCAGCGACTGAACTCTGCCGCCGTCACACATCGCCGCGATGTACTGGTGTTCGCTGCCGCCCCGGCCAGTTCCGGTGGAACGGCCGCGGACGGTGGTCTCGACGAGCGCTTCCAGTGCGATCTCAAGCCTGGGCCGGGTCCGGCCACGGGTCACGGCGTACGGTCTGACCAGTGCGCCGGTCGGCTCATCGCGTTCGGGCATCGTCACCGCTCACCCCATCCCTTGGCCCATAGAAGTGTCCCGTGCTTGTCAAGGTTTTGGACAGATACCGGACGGATCCGGTCCACCATCCGTTCAGCCGAGAACCCCGGCCGCCGAGCGCGGAGCCGGCGTCAGAGCCTCGCCCACACGATCGACCAGCAGCGCCATCTCATAGCCCACCTGGCCGACGTCGCAGCTGCGCGCCGCGAGTACGGCGAACGACGAACCGTCCGAGATCGACATCAGGAAGAGGAACCCGTTGTCCATCTCGACGACCGTCTGCAGCACCGCGCCGCCCTCGAAGCAGCGCGCGGCGCCCTGGGTCAGGCTGACCAGGCCGGAGGCGATGGCCGCCAGCTGATCGGCACGATCCCGGGGAAGGTCCCGCGAGGCCGCGAGCAGCAGACCGTCGGCGGAGACCGCGATCGCGTGCGCCACCCCGGGAACGCGGTCGGCAAAGTTGGCGAGGAGCCAACCCAGATCCTGCGTACTTGTCATGCCTCATGCTCCTTGCCAGCCTGCGAGGACTGCTGCCCTCCCGGAGTCTCCTCCGGGTTGGTCGATTGTTCCTTCGTGCGACCGCGCTGCACACCCCGGTGGTACGCGGACAGGAGCCCACGGACCGCCTCGGGAGTACGGCGTTGAACGGAGGTCTCGGCCCGGTCGACGCCACCCGGGACGAGCTGTGCCATCGGCGTCCGGCGCGGCAGGCCGGCCGTCGTGGTGGTCTCCACCGGCATCTCGGCGGCCTTGCGAGCCGCCTGCCAGCCTTCGTCGGCCGCGGTCTCCCAGGGGTTGACCGGACCGCCGTTGACGGAGGTGCCGTTCGCGGAGGTGCCGTTCGCGGCGACCGCCCCTGCGCCGACGGGGGCCGGATCCCGGTCACCGTTGCGCGTCTCGGGGGACATCGCCTGCTGGGGAACGCTGCTCGAACGGGCGGGTTCGCCGGTCGAGAACCGCTGCGCGCTCACCACATCGGCCGGTGCCGGCTCCGGCGCCGGCGCCGGGCTCTCGGCGACCGGGGTCGACTCGGTCGGCCGGAGCTCGCTGGGCCGCGCGGTCGTGAACCAGGCCGACTCCAGCTCCCGGAAGATCGGCAGCTCCATCGTCTCGTCCGCGAACTGCGACTGCGTGTCGCCCGCGGCCCGCTGCCGAGCCGCGGCTTGGGCGGCGGCGATCTGCGCCGCGGCGGTCGCCTGGGCGGCCGCGGCCTGCTGGGTAGCCGCCTCGTGGGCCGCTGCGGCGGCAGCGGCGGACCGGTCGGCCTCGCTCTGCGGCGCCGTACTGCCCGGCGTCGCGTTCTGCGGGTCGGTCGGGCGGGCCACCTGTGGCTGGGCCCCGGTGCCGGCACGCTCCGCGCGATACCGCGGGAACTCGGCGGTGAGGTCCAGGGCGGCCGCCAGGCTCTCCGGGACGTGCGGGGTGCTGTGCTCGCGGTCCGCGGAGACCGGCGGCCAGGCCGGCGGGTTCGCGGCGGGAGGTGCCGAGTGCGGCCGGTTGACGCTCGGCGGGGCCGAGGTCGGCGGGCCGGAGACGGGCGGCGACGACACCGGACGCCCACCACCGTACGGCGGGGCGGACGGCACCGGCGGCGCGGAGACCGGCGGCACCGGCGGAGCCGACACCGGAGGCACGAACGACGACCGGCCCTGCGTCTCGGGGCTCGGCGGCAGCTGGCGCGGGATGGTGTGCCCGAAGGAACCCGTGTCCTCCGGCCGGTATCCCTCGCCGTTGCGGCGCTGCGGCAGGCCGTCGCCACCGGCGAAGCCCTGCGGGCCGGACTGCGGCAGCGGCGGGATCGGCTCGTTGCTGCGCGGGCCGTGGTAGCCGTTGGCGCCGGTCGAGCCGTTGGCGAAGCCGTTCGGGCCGCCGAAGCCGTTCGGAGCCCCACCGCCGAAACCGTTGGCCGGCGGCTCGAAGCCGTTGGAGGGTGCACCGGTCAGGTCGGACCAGGCCGGCGCGGAGCGGCCGGCGCCCGTGCCGAGCATGCCGCCCGAGGGCATCGGTGGGTTCGGGTCGAACGGGCGGCCGCCGGGGTAGCCACCGCGGCCGTTGGCGCCGCTCTCGAGCGCCAGCGGCGGCTCGGCGAACGCCGGGCGGCCACCCTGCTCGACACCGGCGAAGGAGCCGGCACCAGCCGGAATGCGGCCGGCCGTCTGGGGCGAGGTGAGGACGCCCACCGGCAGGCCGACGTCGGCGACCGTGCCGCGCTCGGTGTCGGCCGGGCGGAGCTCGACCTTGACGCCGTGCCGGGTGGCCAGCCGGGCAACCACGACGAGGCCCATCATGCGGGAGACCGCCACGTCCACCATGGGCGGGTTGGCCAGCCGCTCGTTGAGGTCGCGCAGCTGCTCGCGGCTGATGCCGATGCCGCGGTCCTCGACCGAGAGCACCGCGCCGTCACCGAGGCGCCGGGCCTCCACGACGACGTGCGAGTTCGGCGGCGAGAACGCGGTCGCGTTGTCGAAGAGCTCGGCGACCAGGTGGACCATGTCGTTGACCGCGTGCGCGGACACCTCGAGGTCACGGTCGATCATGCCGAACTCGATGCGGGTGTAGTGCTCGACCTCGGACTGCGCGGCGCGGAGTACGTCCACCAGAGCGGCCGGCTCGCGCTGCACGCGGGTCGAGTCGGCGCCGGCGAGAACGAGGAGGTTCTCGTCGTTGCGGCGCATTCGAGTGGCCAGGTGGTCGAGCTGGAAGAGCTCGGCCAGACGGTCCGGGTCCTCCTCGCCGCGCTCGAGGCGGTCGAGGTGGCCGATGAGCCGGTCGACCAGGATCTGCGAGCGGCGGGCGAGGTTGACGAACATCGTCGCGACGGAGGACCGGAGCGCGGCCTGCTCGGCCGCGGTACGGACGGCTTCCAGGTGGACCGCGTTGAACGCCTCGGTAACCTGCCCGAACTCGTCCCGGCTGCGCACCGGCAGCGGCTCGGCGACCTGGTCGGCCACCTGCGCCGGGGTGAGCGAGCCGGTCAGGGCCGGATCGCGCAGCCGCTCGACTGCCTGGGGCAGACCGAACTGGGCCACGTTCAGCGCGCCCTGGCGCAACTCGCGCAGGGAGCGGGCCATGGACCGGGCGACCAGCCAGGCGAAGGCGATGGCGAGCAGCAGCATGCCGAGCAGGATGCTGGTCTCGATGAAGACCCGTCGCTGCACCCGGTCGCGGATGTCGGTGGCCTGGGCCACGATCTCGGTGTCGAGCTTGTTCTCGACACTGCGGAACAGGTCGTTGTAGCCGACCATCGAGGTCTCCCACTGCTCCCGGTTGAACGGGATCTGGGTGGACCGGTTGGCGGCGAGGTTCTGCAGCGGCTTGGTGAGGTTGGTGGCCGCTCGAGCCGCCGGGCCGTTGATGACCCGGTCGATGAGCGCCTTGTCCTCGTTGCTGGCGACCTGCCGCATCGAGGCGTCGGAGATCGTGTAACCGGTGTCGGTGAGCAGGAACTCCCGGCGCAGCCCGGGCGTGAAGTCGGCGGTGCCGAGCACCCGGTGGCCGACGTCGCGCTGCTGGGAGATGTAGTTCTTGGCCCGGGCGACGCCGGCGACCACGCGGAGGCGGTTGCTCAGTGCCGTGTCCTGCGCCAGCTGTGCGGAGGCGTCACGCACGTTGAGCAGGTCCTCGATCAGGGGGCTGTAGTTGGCCTCGACCTCGGCGGCGTCGAACTGGTCGTTCGCCGTCTGGCTGCGATACGACGGCAGCTCCTCGAGGTTGCGGTCGAGCCGCACCAGCAGGGTGTTGACCTGTGCCGGGATCTCGTCCAGCGCGGCCTTCTGCTGCGAGTAGGGCAGCTTGGCCGCGTCCACCTTCGGGTGCTCGCGGGTGTACGCCAGGACCGCCGCCTCGCGGTCGGGCGTGTCCGGCTTGGTGGTCGCGATCATCACGCCGAAGGCGCGTTCGTTCTGCAGGTGATCGACGAGTCCACCGGCGGCCTCGGACAGCACGGAGAGCGTGCGGGCGCGTTCGGCGTTGCTCGCCTCGTCGATGTGGTCGATCAGGCCCTGGGTACCCACGATGATCGTCGCCAGCGTGGGCACGAGCATGATGAGTCCGAGCTTGGACCAGATCGGGAGATCCCGCAGCCGACCGGCCGGTCGGCGGAGACGCGACATGACAGCGTTCGCCGTCTGGGGGCGCTTGCTCACGTCACCGTCCTCCTGATTCGGACCCGGCTTTCGGATCACCGGGCACCGCACACGGCTGACTCACCGGGTCGGGCCCCCGAGATTCCATCACGACGAGTGTCAAAGAGAAAGAGCAGCCTGACCCGGACGGTTTGTGTGATGCGAAGTCGCGTCCGAAGTCGCGAGCGTCGCCGCCCGGTCATCACTGCTCGTATGGGAAACATCTCTTTAAGTCACTCGCTCCAACCGGTGCGCCGGGGTCTTCGAACGCGCCGATCCGACCCGATCCATCTTCGATCGGGCTGCACAGACGATGGCTCGCACACGACCGGACGGCAAGGCAAGATGCCGGATTATGCAGTGTTTGTAGAGAGCCTCTGGCCGAACGGACGACCCGGCTGACCGAATCGCCAGTTTCATGCGACGAAAGTACGCCCGTGTCCCTCATGCCGGTTAAAACAGGACTTCAGACCACTAACTTCGCGTACGCCGGCTTGATCACGTCGTTGATGATGGCCAGCCGCTCGTCGTACGGGATGAACGCCGACTTCATCGCATTGATCGTGAGCCACTGCAGCTCACTCCAGCCCCAGCCGAACGCCTCGACCAGCAGCGCCATCTCGCGCGACATCGACGTACCGCTCATGAGCCGGTTGTCGGTGTTGACGGTGACCCGGAAGCGGAGGTCGCGCAGCAGCCCGATGGGGTGCTCGGCGATCGAGGCAACCGCCCCGGTCTGCACGTTGGACGACGGGCACAGCTCCAGCGGGATCCGCTTGTCGCGCACGTACGACGCCAGCCGCCCGAGCTTGCCCGCGGTGATGTCGTCGACGATCCGCACCCCGTGCCCCAGCCGGTCCGCCCCGCACCACTGGATCGCCTGCCAGATCGACGGCAGGCCGAACGCCTCACCCGCGTGGATGGTGAAGTGGAAGTTCTCCCGCTGGAGGTACTCGAACGCGTCGAGGTGCCGGGTGGGAGGAAAGCCGGCCTCGGCGCCGGCGATGTCGAAGCCGACCACGCCGGTGTCCCGGTAGCGCACGGCGAGCTCGGCGATCTCCTGCGAGCGGGCCGCGTGCCGCATGGCGGTCAGCAGGGTGCCGATCCGGATCCGGTTGCCCTGGGCCGCCGCCTCGGCGCAGCCCTCCTCGAAGCCGGCGTGCACGGCGTCGACCACCTGGTCGAGGGTGAGCCCCCGCTCGAGGTGCTGCTCGGGGGCGTAGCGGATCTCGGCGTAGACGACGCCGTCGGCGGCCAGGTCCAGCGCGCACTCCTTGGCGACCCGGTGCAGGCCCTCCTCGGTCTGCATCACCGCCACCGTGTGCGCGAACGTCTCCAGGTAGCGTTCCAGCGACCCGGAGTCCGCCGCCGCGACGAACCACTCGCCCAGCCGAGCCGGATCGGTCTCCGGCAGCTCGTGCCCCACAGCGTCGGCCAGCTCGATGATCGTCGCGGGGCGCAGCCCGCCGTCGAGGTGGTCGTGGAGAAGGGCCTTCGGAGCGGTCACGATGTCGGCGTGGGTGATGGCAACCATCAGCAGATGCTAGAGGGAAGCAGCGGATGATCGACGGAGCATTGCCGTACCTGAGGTGCCCGGTGTGTGGCGGAACACTCGCCGGGGCCGATGAACGGACAATTCGCTGCCTCCGCGGGCACTCCTTCGACATCGCGCGGCAGGGGTACGTGAACCTGACGGCGGGCCGTTCGCCCCATTCGGGCGACACCGCCGACATGGTCGCCGACCGGGACGCCTTCCTGGCCGAGGGGCACTACGACTTCATCGCCGACGCGCTGGCCGTCGCGGCGGACCCGGGCGACGGCCTGATCCTCGACGCCGGCACCGGCACCGGCCGCTATCTGGCGAGGGTTCTCGACGCTCACCCGGCCGCCGTTGGGCTCGGCATCGACGTCTCCAAGCCGGCGCTGCGCCGCGCGGCCCGCGCCCACCCACGCGCCGGTGCCGCCCTCGCCGATCTGTGGGGCCCGCTCCCGCTGGCCGACGGATCGGCCGGGGTGATCCTCGACGTCTTCGCCCCTCGCAACGGGCCGGAGTTCCGTCGCGTGCTGCGGCCGGACGGCGCCCTGGTCGTCGTCACCCCGGCGCCGGACCACCTGGCGGAGCTGATCGACGCCTTCGGGCTGCTCAAGGTCGACCCGGACAAGGCGGACCGGGTCGCGGACGCCCTGGGCACGGCATTCGACCAGGTGACCGGCACGACGGTACGCCGCACGCTGCGCCTCACCGCCGCGGAGACCCGCACGCTGATCGGCATGACGCCGAGCGCCCACCACGTGGTGCCGCGGGCCGACGCCGCGCACGAGGTAACCGCCGCGGTCGAGGTGGCGGTCTACCGGCCGGCCTAGACGGAGAGATCGACCTCTTCCCACTCCGGCGGGGCCTCGTGATAGGGCCCCGTGAAGAGCACAGCCCACTCCAGCGCCCACCGCCGCTGCCCGATCGCGTTGCTGTCGACCTCGCCGGGCGCCCGTACGCCGCTGCTCTCCGCCTCCTGGAACGCCCAGTCCAGGCAGTAGTACAGGTCGAGCAGCACCGCCGCCTCGATCGCGTCGCGCGGGGCGACGAGCGACCGTGACCGCCACTCGTTGAACAGCTCACCGCCGGGCAGGTCGGGCATCTGCCGCATCAGCCGGTCCTCCGGCGGGGCGGTGGGATCGAGGTGCCGGCTCAGCCCCAGCAGCCACGCGAGGGCGAACACCGCGTCGTGGTGCAGCACGAACGACCGGTGGTCGCCCTTCGCGCCGGCCACGAACTGCCACTCCGGCGGTGTGACGAAGTCCACCAGCCGGGAGTTGAGCAGCCAGCTCATGGCCGCCTCCGTGGGCATGCCGAAGCAGCGCGCCACGACCACGTGCAGCACCGCGGCGCGGGCCTCCAGCTCACCCGTCGGGCGCAGCTCCACGCCGTCCCCCGGCTCCCAGACCAGCGGGAACGTGGCGGGCGGCAGCGGCAGGGCGAGCCTTGTCAGCTCGTCCAGGCTGGCGTCGCGTACCGCTCGGGGATCGGGGGCGGCCTTCATGACCGCTCAGGCTATGCGGTCGATCAGGAGGCGCCCATCGGCGGGCGCGTCCGGCCCGAGCATGATCGCGCCGGCCGCGTCGGTCCGGGCCGCGGCGATCCGGTCCGCTTCATCGGTACGCAGCTCGAGCAGCACGTCACCGGTGCTCACCCGGTCGCCGGGGCGCACCTTGAGGACGACGCCGGCGCCGAAGCTCACCGGGTCCTCCTTGCGGGCCCGGCCGGCGCCCAGCCGCCAGGCGGCCAGGCCGATACCGAGCGCGTCGATCGAGGTCACCACGCCGTCCTCGGTCGCGCGCAGCACCTCGGTCTCGCGGGCGACGGGCAGCGGCGCGTCCGGGTCGCCGCCCTGGGCGCGGATCATCGCGCGCCAGGAGTCCATGGCGGCCCCGGACTCCAGCGCCTTGGCGGGGTCGGCGTCGATGCCGGCCGCGGCGAGCATCTCCCGGGCCAGGGCGACGGTCAGCTCGACCACGTCGGCCGGGCCGCCGCCGGCGAGTACGTCCAGCGACTCCTGCACCTCGACGGCGTTGCCGACGGTCAGGCCCAGCGGCGTGTTCATGTCGGTGAGCAGCGCGACCGTCTTCACGCCGTGCGCCTTGCCCAGCTCAACCATGGTGCGCGCCAGCTCACGGGCGGTGTCGAGGTCCTTCATGAAGGCGCCGGTGCCGACCTTCACGTCCAGCACCAGCGCGCCGGTGCCCTCGGCGATCTTCTTGCTCATGATCGAACTGGCGATGAGCGGGATCGCCTCGACGGTGCCGGTGACGTCGCGCAGGGCGTACAGCTTGCGGTCGGCCGGGGCGAGCCCGTCGCCGGCGGCGCAGATGACCGCGCCGACGTCCTGCAGCTGGCGGACGAACTCGTCGTTGCTCAGCCGGGCGCGCCAGCCCCGCACCGACTCCAGCTTGTCGAGGGTGCCGCCGGTGTGGCCGAGGCCGCGGCCGGAGAGCTGCGGCACGGCCGCGCCGCAGGCGGCGACGAGCGGGGTGAGCGGCAGCGTGATCTTGTCGCCGACGCCGCCGGTGGAGTGCTTGTCGACGGTCGGCCGGGTCACCGCGGACAGGTCCAGCCGCTCACCGCTGGCGATCATCGCGGCGGTCCAGCGGGCGATCTCGCCGGGCGTCATGCCCCGGAGCAGGATCGCCATCGCCAGGGCGGACATCTGCTCGTCCGCCACGACACCCTTCGTGTACGCGTCGACGACCCAGTCGATCTGCGCGTCGGACAGCGCCTGCCCGTCCCGCTTCGCCCGGATGACGTCGACGGCCGCGAACTCGCTCATGATTGCTCCCACGTCGTGCCGATGCCTTCCGGCGGTTCTCCCTCGCCGGCCCAGGACAGCCCGCCCGCGGCGTCCACCACGACGACCCGGGACGTACGGGTGCGGCCCCAGGTCACCGCCGCGACGGCGGTCGGGAAGATGGGCCCCTCCTCGAGGATGCCCTTGTCGGCGTCGCTCTCCTCGGGGCTTCCCCCGGAACGCTCCCAGTAACCGGTCCAGACCTGTTCGCCACCCGCGAGGTCGGGGTGCACGAAGACCGTGCCGCGCCCCCGCCAGCGGGCGAGCTGCGCCGGCACGTCCGGCACGGCGGCGGGGCCGGTGACCTTGTCGAGATCGTCGGGCCCGAACGCGTACGGCAGCAGCTCGGCCATCTTCAGCGGCCGGGGCACCGCCTCGACCAGGCACTCCGGGCCGCCGTGCTCGTACAGCAGCTGACGGCAGCGACCGCAGGGCATGAGCGGCTGCCCGTTGGCGTCGACGCACGACACCGCGACGAGCCGGCCGCCGCCCGTGGCGTGCAGCGACGACACCAGCCCGCACTCGGCGCAGAGCCCGACGCCGTACGACGCGTTCTCGACGTTGCACCCGACGACCACCCGGCCGTCGTCCACCAGCGCGGCGACCCCGACGGGAAAGTCGGAGTAGGGCGCGTACGCGTGCCGCATGGCCTCGATGGCCGCAGCCCGCAGCGACCCCCAGTCGATCTCCATGGCGCCGATTCTCCCCCGGTCAGCTCTTGATGTACGGCTGGCCGTCGGCAGCCGGCGCCCGCACCCGGCCCACCAGGCCCGCGACCGCCACGATGGTCGCCAGGTACGGCAGCATGTTGAGGAACTGGCTCGGCACCGGGCTCCCGACCGCGCTGAGGTACGTGGCGAGCTTCTGCGCGAAGCCGAAGAACAGCGCCGCCCCCAGCGCGCCGAACGGCGTCCACCGGCCGAAGATCAGCGCCGCCAGCGCGATGAAGCCGGCGCCGGAGGTCATGTTCTTGTTGAAGCTGCCGGTCGCCACCAGCGTGAAGTACGCGCCGCCCGCACCCGCGATCAGGCCACCGATCAGGACGTTGAGGTAGCGCAGGCCGCGGACCCGGATGCCGACGGTGTCGGCGGCGGTCGGGTGCTCGCCGACCGCCCGGGTACGCAGGCCCCAGCGGGTCCGGTTGAGCCCGAAGTGCACCACGAACACCAGGATCAGGGCGAGCCAGACCAGCCCGTTGGTGTGGAACAGCACGGGCCCCACCACCGGGATGTCGGCCAGCCCGGGGATGCGCCACTCCGGCATCTTCGGCGGCTGGTTGTACGCCTGCGCGTCGGGCTGCATGAGCCGCTCGTACAGGAAGCCGGTGATGCCCAGGGCGAGCAGGTTGAGCACGATGCCCACGACGACCTGGTCGACCAGGTAGCGGATCGCCAGCACCGCCAGGATCGCCGCGATGATCACGCCGCCCACCGCCGCGCTGAGCACGCCGGCCCACACGCTGGTGGCCATCGTGCCGACCAGCGCCGCACCGAACGCGCCCATCAGGAACTGGCCCTCGATCGCGACGTTGACCACGCCGGACCGCTCGCCGAGCACGCCGGCCAGGGCGCCGAGGATCAGCGGCACGGCGAGCTCGAGCGTGCCGCTGGCGGTGTCCACGAGCGGCAGGAACTTGCCCGCGACCTGCCAGCACAGGAACGACAGGACGAAGGCGAGGATGCCGATGCTCAGCACCCAGGTCTGGTACTTGCGCAGCAGGCCGGCGAGCAGCACCACCCCGGCCGCGAGCGCCAGGATGCCGAAGAGGATCGCGCCGAACTGCCCGTTGATGGACAGCGCGGCCCCCTCGGCGTCCTCGCTGAGGGTGAACCGGGCCGTCTCGGAGGCCGCGAGGGCGCCGAAGACGATCGTCGCCACCAGGCCGATGAGCGTCACCCCGACGCCGAGGCGCCGCTGCCGGTCCCAGAACCGCGTGGGTGCCACGGTCGTGGCCGGCTCCTCCACTGTCGCCGTCGACACGCCGGTCACCAGCCCTTCGCCATCGAGGCGCCCAGCCGCGCGGAGCGGGCGGCGCGCAATTGGAAGATCGCCTTCACGAGAGCCGGGGCGGCGATGAAGATGACGATCAGAGCCTGGAGCACCGTGACCAGCTCCAGGGAGATGCTCGAGAACGACTGCATGCGGTTGCCGCCGGCGCGCAGGGCACCGAACAGGATCGCCGCGACCAGCGTGCCCCACGGCCGGTTGCGGCCGAGCAGGGCGACCAGCAGGCCGTCGAAGCCGATGTTGCCCGCCACCTGCGTGGTCAGGGCGTGCGCCGTACCCAGGACCTGGGTCGCGCCGCCGAGGCCGGCAAGGCCGCCGGCGACGACCATGAGCAACGTGTACGTCCTGGCGACGCTGATGCCGGCGGTCTTGGACGCGGCCGGGTTGTGGCCGACCGCCCGCAGCTCGAAGCCGAACGCGGACCGGTTGAGCAGCCAGGCGACCCCGGCGGTGGCCAACACGGCGAGCACGATGCCGAGGTTGGCGCGCAGCTCGCCACCGAACGAGGGCAGCTCCGCCGAGCCGTCGACGGTCTTGCTGATCGCGTCGCTGCGGCCGGGCTGCTGCACCCCCTTCTGCAGGATCAGCCAGCCCAGGAACAGGGCGGCCGTGTAGTTCATCATGATCGTCACGATGACCTCGTGGGCGCCGGTACGGGCCTTGAGGATGCCCGGCACGAAGCCCCAGAGCGCGCCGCCGAGCAGGCCGGCCAGCAGCGCCGCGAGGAGGTGGATCACCGGCGGCAGCGGCAGCGCGAAGCCGGCCAGCGCGGCGACGATGGTGCCGACGATCGCCTGGCCCTGGCCGCCGATGTTGAACAGGCCGCCGCGGAACGCCAGCGCCACGGACAGGCCGGTGAAGACCAGCGGCGCCGCGTACGTGAGGGTCTCGGAGATCGGGAAGAAGACCTGCCGCCACGTGCCGGTGCCGTTCGCCCAGGCGGTGACGGCGGCGGGGTCGACGATCGCGCCCTTGAACAGGTCGGCGTACGCGCTGCTGACCACCGTCCAGCTGGCGTTCAGCGCGTCGCTGGGGCGCGCGGTGATGTAGCTGAACGTCTTCAGCACCGCGGGGTCCGAGACGACGATCAGGATCGCGCCGATGAGCATCGCCATCAGGATCGACAGCACCGTCACGGTGACGGTGTTGGCCGACCAGAGGTTGCGCACGAAGTGGCTCAGGAAGCTGTCTTCGGCGGCGGGCTCCTGCTGCTTCTTCGCGGGGGCGCCCGTGGCGGTCTCCGCGGCCGTCTCGTCGGCGTCCTTGTCCACGCCGACCGGTCCGTCGGTTGTCACTTCGTCCCCTTCTCTGCGGCCCCGTCGGTGATGCCGGCCATCAGCAGACCCAGCTTGTCGCGCGGGGTGTCCGGCGAGACGATCGCCAGGATCCGGCCCCGGTACATCACGGCGATCCGGTCGGCGAGCCCGACGACCTCGTCGAGCTCGCTCGAGACCACCAGCACCGCCGTGCCGACGTCGCGCTCGTGCACGATCCGGCTGTGGATGAACTCGATCGATCCGACGTCGACGCCGCGGGTCGGCTGGGCCGCGATGAACAGCCGCAGCGGCCGGGACAGTTCCCGCGCCACGACCACCTTCTGCTGGTTACCGCCGGACAGGGTGCCCACCGCGGCGTCCGGTGACGACGTACGGATGTCGAACTGCTCGACCCGCTCGCGCGCCGACGTGGCGACGGCCGCCGGGTTCAGCTGGAACGAGTTGCCGTACGGCGCCCGGTCGTACTGGTCGAGCACCAGGTTCTCGGCGACCGAGAACTCCTTGACCACCCCGTCGAGGCTGCGGTCCTCGGGCACGTACCCGACGCCCGAGCGCAGGATCTCTTTGGTGGTCATGCCGATCAGGCTCTCGTTGTCGATCATGATCGACCCGGCGCGCGGCGTGCGCAGGCCCATGACGGCCTCGATCAGCTCGGTCTGCCCGTTGCCCTGGACGCCGGCGATGCCGAGGATTTCGCCCGCCTGCACGGTCAGGTCGACGTTGTCGACGGCGCGTACGCCCCGGTCGTCATCGACGATCAGGCCGGAGATGTGCAGGACCTCGCGGCCGGGGTCGGCGGGCTCTTTGTCCACCTCGAGGCTGACCGCGCGGCCGACCATGAGGGCGGCCAGCTCGTCCTCGGCGGTGTCCGGGGACGCGGTGCCCACGGTCCGCCCGCGCCGGATGACCGTGATCCGGTCGGCGATGGCCTTGACCTCTTTGAGCTTGTGGGTGATGAAGACGATGGACTTGCCCGCGTCGGACAGCCCGCGCATGACCGCGAGCAGCTCCTCGGTCTCCTGTGGGGTCAGCACGGCGGTCGGCTCGTCGAGGATGAGCAGGTCGACGTCGCGGGTGAGGGCCTTGATGATCTCCACGCGCTGCTGCGCGCCGACCGTCAGGTTCTCCACCAGCGCGTCCGGGTCGACCGGCAGGCCGTACCGTTCGGAGACCTCGACGACCTCGCGCCGGGCCCGGCGCCGGTCGAGGAAGCCGGCCCGGGTCTTCTCGGCGCCGAGGGCGATGTTCTCGGCCACGGTGAAGACCGGGACGAGCATGAAGTGCTGGTGGACCATGCCGATGCCGGCGGCGATGGCGTCGCGGGGGCTGCGGAACGTCCGCGCCTCGCCGTCGACGAGGATCTCGCCCTCGTCCGGCTGCAGAAGGCCGTAGAGCTGGTTCATGAGGGTGGACTTGCCCGCGCCGTTCTCGCCGAGGAGGGCGTGCACCTCTCCGGGCTCGACGGTCAGGTCGATGTGGTCGTTGGCCACCAGGTCGCCGAAGCGCTTGGTGATGCCGCGCAGCTCGAGTCTCAGCGGAATCTCCTGCAGACGAGGGGCCGGGAGTCCGGCACGAGGGGTGGCCGGGACAGCCCGAGCAGAGCCGCCGCGCAGGCCGCGGGCTTCGTCCCGCGACCGCGCGGCGGCCGGATTGCTAGTTCAACAACAGGTCACTTCGGCGCGTTGGCCGACTCGACCTTGACGGTGCCCGCGATGATGTCCGCCTTGAGCTTGTCGACCTCGGACTTGAGCCCGGCGTCGACCTTGCCGTCGAACTTGTTGTACGGCGCGATCGAGACGCCGTCGTTCTCCAGCGTGCCCTTGTAGCCCGGGGTGGCGGTGAGGGGCTTGCCCTGCGCGCCGTCGGCCACGGCCTGCTCCACGGCGTCCTTGATGTTCTTGACGACGGTTGTCAGGAAGACGTCGCAGTACTGCTCGGCGCTCTTGCAGCCGTCCTGGTCGACCCAGATGACCGAGATCTTGCCGCCGGACGCCTTGGCCACGTCGGCGGTGCCCAGGCCGGTGCCGCCGGCGACCGGCATGATCACGTCGGCGCCCTGCGAGACGAACGTGTTGGTGATCGTCTTGCCCTTGGCCTGGTCGCCGAAGTTCTCGGCGAACGTGCCGTTCTGCTTGGCCTTGTCCCAGCCGAGCACGGCGACGTTCTTGCCCTTGGTCTTGTTGTAGTGCGCGACGCCGTCGGCGAAGCCGTCCATGAAGACGGTGACCGGCGGGATCTTCAGGCCGCCGTAGGTGGCCACCTTGCCGGTCTTCGAGTAGCCCGCGGCGAGGTAGCCGGCGAGGAACGCGGCCTCGTCGGTGGCGAACTGCATCGGGAAGACGTTGTTCACACCCGCGATGCTGCTGTCCACGATGCCGAACTGCTGGCTGGTGTTCTCCTTGGCGACCTTCTCGGTGGCGCCGCCCATGAGGCCGCCGACCGCCAGGATGAAGTTGCACTTCTGCGTCACGAACTGGCGCAGGTTGGGCTCGTAGTCGGCCTCGGCCGTCGACGCCACGTACTTGGGCTCGACGTTGCTCTGGGCCTCCTTGGCGGCCTGCATGCCGGCCCACGCCGAGGCGTTGAAGGACCGGTCGTCGATGCCACCGGTGTCGGTGACCATGCACGCCTTATATGCGGCGGCCTTGCTCGCGCCGGAGCCGCTCGGAGTCTCGTCAGGGGCGTCGCCACAGGCCGCGGCGGCGAGCGTCAGCCCACCCGCCGCGAGAATCGCAACGATTCGCTTCCCACGTACTGGGCGCAAAACGCCCTCCTTCCACAGCGCACCGACACTGCGCGGTGCGTCTCAGGTCGGGAGCGTAGCCGCAGGCCAGGGTGACGGCAGGAAATCAACCCGGACTGTTGGCTCACCGTTACCTGCCCGCAACCACGGACTGCGTCATTTGTTGCCCCACCCAACAAACCGCCGATTTTTGCCGCCCACACCGCTACAAACCGTCAATTTTTCGGTGCTCCCCAGTCGCCGCCATCGAATCCTCGGGCGTCGATGCCACCGGCCGGGAGGCACGCCACGCGCGGACGCCGAGCACGCCCACCGCCGTACCGATGACGAGCGAGGCGGCGATCAACAGGGCGTGCACCCAGAGGAAGGAGGTGGGACTGCCGTCGGCGAAGGACCGGTCGTCCTTCCAGATCGCGACGCCGAACCGCGGCCAGATGAGCCAGGTCCAGACCCCGACGGTGATCAGGAAGGCCGACCATCTCCGAGTGAGCATCACGGGCCCAGTATGCCGTGCGGCCGCGCCCGGCTCTCTAAAGGCAGCACCACCCACGTACCGGCGGCCTCAGCTGTTCCAGAACATCAGTTCGCGCGCCTGCTGGGAACACGCGGTCAGCTCCGCGACGTCGCGGCCGGGAACGACGTAGTCGCGTTCCCGGATGAGGGCAAGGAAGGTCTCGGGCACGGCGACGCGGTGCCGGCGTACGAAATGAGCGAAATCCTTCCGTCACAGCCAGTCCCCATCGGTGAGGACGGTGGACCCGTTCATGATCTGCCGGGTCGGCTCGAACGGGTCGTCTGCGATGTCCATGACGTCGATCAGGACATATCCGGCATTCAGGTAGTCGAGTACTTGTCCGAGGTCCGGAAGCTCCTCGCCGGCGACGTGGTCGAAGATGCTTTCCTGCGGCTCGGTCGAGCGGACGGGACCGAACTCGGCGAACATGCCCGCCGTCTTCAGTTGACCGTTGTGCCTCATCACCCACCCTTCGGATAGAAGGTCTTCCATTCGCCGCCGCCTCGGATGACCGGGGTCCGCCCAACCGCTCGGCGGAGGGCGGGCTGCGGGCGCTGCTAGACGCCTGAGGTCAGCTTCGCGGCGATCCGGAAGAAGGCCGCACGCACCTCGTCGCGCGTCGGCGGCCGGCCCGGCGTGGTGCGGCGCGGCTCGTCGTCGTCGTCGTCGAAGGTCTCGGCCGTGAGGTCGTCGGTGCTGGCGTCATGGTCGGCGCCCGACTTCGCCAGCTCGACCTCGGCGCTGATGGCCTCGGCGTCGGCGAGCGGCAGCAGCGGCTCGACCACCGCCATCAGGTCCTCGTCGGCGACGACGGCCTGGGCCAGCGCGAGGGCGTGCGGTCGCTCGTACGGACCGCAGACCAGCGGCTCCCACTCCTCCTCGTCGTCGAGGGGGCCGATGGTGATGATCCACGGCAGGTCGGCCACGGGTGAGCCCGGCGGCAGGTGCAGCGTCACGAGAGTGCCCACGGGATCATCATTCCGGCCCCCGGTGCCGAATCCAGGTATTTTGCCCCACCGGGGCAGTTTTATCGTCCGCGGAGAGGTCGACGACCCTCCCGTGGGGGCTGGTGGCCGCCCAGGCCGCGCCGAAGAGCAGCAGCTGGTTGAAGACGTACAGGTAGACCAGCAGCCCGACCGCGCTGGCGACCAGGCCGTACGCGGGGTTGCGCTGGATCAGCCCGACGAGGGACTTCCCGACGGTGTTGAGCAGGTAGATGCCGATGCCGACCTGCAGGACCGGCGGGGCCATCCGCCGCGCGGTCATCCGCAGCCGGGGCACCGCCGCCAGCAGTGCGGCCGCCAGCAGCATGTTGATTCCGATGGTGAGCACCGCGCTGACGATCGACAGCAGCAGGCCGACCCGGCCGTCGGCGAGCCACTCGAGCAGCGACTCGAGCCCGTAGACCGCCCCCACCGAGATGATGAGCAGCAGCAGGATGCCGCCCAGCACCAGCAGGTCGACAGCCTGCCGGACGCCGACGTAGCCGGGCTGCTCGTTGAGGCGCCAGATCAGCCGCTGCGACGAGCGGATCGCCTCGACCCAGCCGATGCCCGTGAAGATCAGCCCGAGGATGCCCACGATGCCGACCGTCTTGCCGCTCTCGACGATCGCCTGCACGTCGAGGAAGGGCAGGTTCTGCTCCAGGAAGTGCTGGACGACCTCGAAGAGCGCCACGTTGGTGTCGAGGAGGACGCCGAAGATCGAGTAGCCGATGAGGGCGAGCGCGAACACCGCGAAGAAGCCGTAGTACGCGATCGCCGCCGCGAGCCGGCCGCCCGAGACCTCGTCGTAGCGCAGCGCGGCGCGGCACAGGTGATCGAAGTAGCGGGAGCGGTGTCGCAGCGCCATGATCCGTGCCTCGACCACCGCGTACGCCCGGTCGATGGCGTTCACGGCCAGACCGTACCCAATGGATCGCGGGTTCTAGCGCAGGTCGCCCAGCACGTAGTCGCGGCGGCGCCGCCAGGGGCCGTCGCCGCCGTCGGAGAGGTCGTGCGAGAAGAGCGTGAACGCCGGCACCTCGAAGCGGGCCTCGAACTCGGCGAGGTCGTCGAAGACCGCGTCGAGCGCCGCGCCGGGCACGTCCTGGGCCACGGTGACGTGCGGGTGGTAGGGAAACCGCGAGTCGCGATCGATCCCCTCCGCCGCGGCGATGGCTGCGGCGAGCAGCTCGCATTCGCTGATCCCGGCCGCCAGGGTCACGAACACGACCTCGGTGATCGGCCGGAACGTGCCGGTGCCCCGCAGATGCACGGTGAACGGCTCCTGCGCGGTGGCGACCGCGTCCAGGTGCTTCTCGATCGCCGGCAACGCCTCGGTGGCGACCTCGGTCGGGCCGAGGAGGGTGACGTGGGCCGGCGTGTAGGCGGCCTGCGGATCGCCGGCCTCGGCCCGGCGCCGGGTCAGCGCTGTCCCCCAGGGCTCGGGGATGTCGATCGCGACGCCGATGCGGGTCGTCGGCGGGTCCGTCTGCGGCACCGGCGTCAGGCTCCGCGCGACGGGCTGAGGAAGCCGATGTTCTGGTACGCCTGAGCCAGGGTCACCGCCGACACGGCCCGCGCCTTGTCCGCGCCCACCGCGAGCACCTTGTCGAGGTAGCCGGGGTCCTCGAGGAAGGTCCGCGTGCGCTCCTGGACCGGCTTGACGAACTCCACGACGATCTCGGCGAGGTCCTTCTTGAGGTCGCCGTAGCCGCGGCCGTCGTACTGCTCGAGCAGTTCGTCTATGGTCCGCCCGGTCAGCGCCGCGTAGATGGTCAGCAGGTTGCTGATGCCGGGCTTGTTCTCCTCGTCGTAGAGGATCTCCCGGCCGGTGTCGGTGACCGCCGACTTGATCTTCTTGGCCGACCGCGCGGGCTCCTCGAGCAGCTCGATGATGCCGTTGGGCGAGGACGCCGACTTCGACATCTTCGCGGTCGGGTCCTGCAGGTCGGTGATCTTCGCGGTGTCGCGCACGATGTACGCCGAGGGCACGGTGAACGTCTTGCCGAAGCGCGAGTTGTAGCGCTGCGCCAGGTCGCGGGTGAGCTCGAGGTGCTGTCGCTGGTCCTCGCCGACCGGCACCGCGTCGGCCTGGTAGAGCAGGATGTCCGCGGCCTGCAGGATCGGGTAGGTGAAGAGGCCGACGCTGGTGGTGTCCGAGCCCTGCTTGGCCGACTTGTCCTTGAACTGCACCATGCGCCCGGCCTCACCGAAGCCGGTGATGCAGCTCAGCACCCAGCCCAGCTGGGCGTGCTCGGGAACGTGCGACTGCACGAAGAGGGTGCAGCGCTCGGGGTCGAGACCGAGGGCGAGCAGCTGGGCGACCGAGAGCCGGGTCCTGTTCCGCAGCGCCACCGGGTCGTGCCCCATGGTGATCGCGTGCAGGTCCACGACGCAGTAGAACGCGTCCGCCGTTTCCTGCATGGCAACCCAGTTGCGGACCGCTCCGAGATAATTGCCGAGATGGAACGAGTCGGCGGTCGGCTGGATGCCGGAGAGCACCCGCGGGCGGCGGTCGGCGTCGGACATGAGCGCCATTGTGTCAGTCTCTCCGGGCTTTCCGTCAAACGCCCGGGGCGGTCCTGGACGATGTTCGATCATGTTGACTTGTGAGCGGTATTGAGCAATCCTGGACGCTGATGCGTCCGCTACGAAAGGTCATGTGGTGAAACTTCTCGTCACCGGAGGCGCAGGGTACATCGGCAGCGTCACCAGCCGCCTGCTGCTCGACGCCGGCCACGAGGTCGTCGTGCTGGACAACCTCGAAAGCGGGTTCCGGGAGGCGGTCGCGCCCGACGCCACCTTCGTACGGGCGGACATCGCCGACGCCGCCTCGGTGCTCACCCCGGACGCCGGTTTCGACGCGGTGCTGCATTTCGCCGGCCTCATCCAGGCCGGCGAGTCGATGACCAAGCCGGAGATCTACTGGGACCACAATGTCAGGCGCTCGCTCGCGCTGCTCGAGGCGGTCCGCGCCGCCCGGGTCCCCCGCCTGGTCTTCTCCTCCACCGCCGCCGTCTACGGCAACCCCACCGAGCTGCCCATCACCGAGGCCGCCACCAAGGCACCGACCAACACGTACGGTGCCACCAAGCTGACCTTCGACTTCGCGCTCACCTCCGAGGCCTTCGCGCACCAGCTGGCCGCCGTGTCGCTGCGCTACTTCAACGTGGCCGGCGCCCTGATCCGCGAGGACGGTACGGCCCTCGGCGAGCGGCACGACCCGGAGACCCACCTCATCCCGATCGCGCTGCAGGTGGCCGCCGGCAAGCGGGAGAAGCTGCAGCTCTTCGGCGACGACTACCCGACGGCCGACGGCACCTGCGTCCGCGACTACATCCACGTGCAGGACCTGGCCCGGGCCCACCTGCTGGCCCTGGAGGCGGCGACCGGCGGCGAGCACAAGATCTACAACCTGGGCAACGGCAACGGCTTCTCCAACCGGCAGGTCGTCGAGGCGGCCCGCGAGGTCACCGGCGCGGCCCTCCCGGTCGAGGTGGCCCCGCGCCGCGAGGGCGACCCGGCCACGCTGGTGGCGTCGTCGCAGCGGGCCCGCGACGAGCTCGGCTGGGTGCCGGAGAAGAACACCCTGCCCGACATGATCGGGGACGCCTGGGAGTTCTACCGCACCCACGTCGCGTGATCTGATCGTCGTCATGACTGTCGCGTCCTCGGCCGCAGCGGCCTTCCGGTCCACCTTCGGCACCGAACCCGCCGGGCTCTGGGCGGCTCCGGGCCGGGTCAACCTGATCGGGGAGCACACCGACTACAACGACGGCTTCGTGCTGCCCTTCGCGCTGCCGCAGCAAGTGGTGGCAGCCGTGGCCGGCCGGGACGAGCCCGGCTGGGTGGTCTGCTCCGACGTCGCCGACAAGCCGGTGACCTTCACGTCGTCGGCGCCCGGCGAGGTCGGGGGCTGGGCCGCGTACGCGGCCGGAGTGGTGTGGGCGCTGGAGGACGCGGGCTTCACCGTGCCGCCCGCGCGCATCGCGCTGGCCTCCGACGTACCGGTGGGTGCCGGGGTGTCGTCGTCGGCGGCGCTGGAGTCCGCGGTGCTGACGGCCCTGGCGGACCTCGGCGGCCTGGGCCTGCCGGTGGCACGGCGGCCCGCGCTCGCCCAGCGCGCGGAGAACGTCTACGTGGGCGCGCCGACCGGGATCATGGACCAGTCGGCGTCGATCCGCTGCGAGGCCGGCCGGGCGCTGTTCCTCGACTGCCGGTCGCTGGAGGTCGAGCAGATCCCGTTCGACCTGGCCGCCGAGGGGCTGGCCATCCTGATCATCAACAGCAACGCCCCGCACCAGCACGTCGACGGCGAGTACGGCGCCCGCCGCCGATCCTGCGAGGAGGCGGCCCGCACCCTGGGCGTGGCGGCCCTGCGCGACGTGGCCGCCGACGACCTCGACGCGGCGCTGGCCCGGGTCGGCGACGACGTGACGCGCCGCCGGGTGCGCCACATCGTCACCGAGAACCAGCGGGTGCTCGACACGGTGGCCCTGCTGCGCTCGGGCCGCATCCGCGAGATCGGCCCGCTGATGACCGCGTCGCACGCCTCCATGCGCGACGACTTCGAGATCACCGTCGACCAGGTGGACGTGGCCGTCGAGGCGGCGCTGACCGCCGGGGCGTACGGCGCCCGGATGACCGGCGGCGGCTTCGGCGGCTGCGTGCTGGCACTCATCGACGCCGACCGGGCCGAGGCGACCACGGCCGCGGTCGGCCAGGCGTACGCGGAAAGGTCCTTCACCGCGCCGACCACCTGGTCGGCGACCCCGGGGCCGGGCGCCCGCCGCCTCTGACGGGCATATCCGCCCGTCCCCGCGGGTAAGCGCAGGGCATGACAGACGCATCCGAAGAGCACCGTCCGAACGAATTCGGCTTCTCCGGCGGCGCCACCGCGCCGTCGCCCGAGCGCGAGCCCGAGCGGACCGAAGGCGTCGACGGCGAGGCCATCGCGGTGCCGGCCGGTGACATCACCGGCGCGGTCAGCCACGCCATCGAGGACGCGACCACCCGCGACGACGACGAGCGCTGAGCGCTACCGCGGCACGGATTGCGGGTCCGGGGTCGGCCCCTGCACCACGGGCCGGCCGCCGGGCCACTCCACCCTGTCCAGCCACAGCTGCCGCCCCGGCGTCACGCTGCCGATCGCGTCCGGCGGCCATGCGTGGTAGAGCAGCCACGTCTCGCCGCCCGGCGTGGTGACCAGGAAGCTGTGCCCCGGGCCCGCCGCCGCCGGCGAGGACTTCAGGATCGGGTTCTCGGACGCCTTCCGGCAGGGACCCAGCGGGCCGTCGCACTCCGCGTAGCCCATGGCGTAGACGTCCTGGTCGAAGGCGTTCGCCGAGTAGAACAGGAACAGCCTGCCGTCGTGGCGGACCATCTGCGGCGCCTCGATGACGTGGTTCTCCCAGGGCGCGTCGTTGGTGAGCAGCTCGACGGTCTTCCCGGTCAGCGAGCGGCCGTCCGCGCCGAGCCGGCTGCCGTAGAGGTGGGTGGGCCGCCCGATCGCGTTGCCGTCGTTCTTCCAGTAGAGCCACAGGCCGCCGTCCGCGTCCCGGTACGGGCTCGCGTCGATCGAACCGCCCTCGTCCGCCTGGCAGATCAGCGGCTCGGCGGCGTCGTCGGCGAAAGGGCCGGCGGGGCTCTTCGCGTACGCGACCCCGATGCACTGCCGCCCCGCCGCCGTCGACCGGGCGGTGTAGTAGAGCAGGTAGCCGCCGTCGCCCGCGATGACCTCGGGCGCCCACGTGTTGCCGCGTTCCGCCCACTTGCCCACCGTGGGCAGCGCGTCGCCGGCCGGTGTCCACGTGACCAGGTCGGGCGAGGTGAGGATCGGGACGTTCTGGGTGGCGTTGTTGGTGCCGTAGGCGTACCAGGTGCCGTCGACCAGCACGGCTCCCGGGTCGGGGAAGTTCTCGAGGAAGACGGGGTTGGTGAAGGTCGGCACGGCGGGCTCCGATTCGGGGGGAGGGGGCGTGGTGCACCCGGCCAGGACGAGGAGAGACACCAGGACGACCCCGATTCTCACCACCGGCTGAACCTCAGGTAGTCGAAGGACGCGGTGACCGCCGGCGTGGCGCCGCCGTGGGCCACGAGCCCGATCCGCGGCGTGGTGTCCGCCGGCAGCGTCCAGACGCCGCCCCAGGTCCAGGTCCGCCCGTCGCGGCTGACCCCGGCCCGGTACTCGTGCTCGCCGTTGCGCGGGTCGACGTGGTGCGCCAGCCGCAGCCAGGTGGTGGTCCGGCCCGGGGTGCCCGCGATGTTCCCGCCGTACGAGGTGGCGCCCGCGTACGGGATCTCGTGGCCGAACTCGACCTGCCGGGTGTTCCAGATGGCCACCGCCGACAGCCGGGCGAACTCGTCGTCGCCGGCGTACGCAATGAGCCCGGCCTGCTGGTAGTTGCGCACGGTGTCCTCGCCCAGGTCGAGGGTCAGCTTCGTCTCGGCGATCCAGCTGCCGGCAGGCGCGTCGCGCAGCAGCACACCCGCATTGTTCGACATGCCGGTCAGGTCCGCGTTCTGCACCGGCCATCGCAGCGCGCCTCGGGAGACGGAAGCCGCCGGATCGGGCCGGACGAAGGTCCAGGCCGCTCCCACAGCGCGCCCGCGGAACTCGTCGGAATAGGCCGGCAGCGCACGCCCGGGCCGCGGCTCAAAAACCGAGCCGGAGTCGCGCCCATCAGAGGCCCACGCCCCGGCGCGGACGGTGGGCCAGCCGCCGATCCAGTCCAGCCGGTCGATCAGCATGGGCCGCTCGTTGATGCCGAACGGCTCGTCGAGGTACGGATCCCCGCGGTCGATCGCGTGATAGACCAGCCAGTCCTGCCCACGCGCGTCCGTGACCAGGCCGTTGTGCCCGGTGCCGACCCAGCGGTTGCCGTTGGGCGCGATGACCGGGGTGCCACCGGCCCGCGAGACGTTCAGCGACTGCCCGGTCTTGTCGACGAACGGCCCGCGCGGATCCCGGGAGCGCCCGGCCGACACCGAATAGCCCGTGGTCGGCCCGGCGCAGCAGTTCGCCGACGACGCGAACAGGTAGTACCAGCCGTGGCGGCGGACCACGTACGCGCCCTCGAACTTGTTGTCGATCGCGACCCGCGTCGCCGTGCCGACGGTTCGCAGCCCGTCCCGGCTCAGCTCGCTGACCCAGATGCCGCCGAAGTAGCTGCCGTAGTAGAGGTACTTGCGCCCGTCCGGGGTGGTGAGCTGGGCGGGATCGAACGTCCACAGCCAGCCGCCGTTCCCGCTCGGGCGCGGCGCGACGACGGGCGTGTCCACGAAGGTCCACGGACCGGCCGGGGTGGGCGCGGTGGCCGCCCCGATCGCCGAGGCGCCCGGCGCGACCGTGGTCTCGGTGACCGTCACGTACATGATCCAGTGGTTTCCGGCCCGGCGGACGTCCGGCGCCCAGAAGGCCGTGTTCTCCGCGGCGAAGGCCGGACGCTGGCCGGCGGCGAACGCGTCGCCCACATACGTCCACGTCGAAAGGTCCCTCGAGCGCGCCATCGGGATCCGGTGCGGCACCTTCTCGCCCTCGCGCAGCGGATCCGTGGTGGCGTACGCGTACCAGAATCCGTCTTCGCCGTGAACGACCATCGGATCGGCGAACGTGTCCGCAAAGCTCGCCGAGACCACGTCGGCCTGCGCGGCAGCGGGGGTGAGCAGAACGAGCACCGCGGCGAGCGCGGCCGTCAACCGTCGCATGGGTCAGCCCTTCAGTCCCGACCGGGAAACGCCCTCGATGATGTAGCGCTGGCTGACCACGAAGAGGATCAGCACCGGGACGCTGGCCAGCGTGGCGCCGGCCATGATCACGGGATAGTTGATGTTGTACGCACCCTGCAGCGTGCCCAGCCCGGGCGGCAGCGTGAAGTTCTCCGGGCTGAAGAGCACGTAGACCGGCCAGATGAAGTCGTTCCAGTTGGTCAGGAAGCTGATCACGGCGAGGGTGGCCAGGGCCGGCTTGGACAGCGGCAGGATCACCTTGGTGAAGATCTGCCACGAGTTCGCGCCCTCCAGCACCGCGGCCTCCTCCAGCTCCCGGGGCAGCCCGAGGAAGAACTGCCGGAGGAAGAAGACGCCGAACGCGCTCGCGGCGCCGGGCACGATCAGCGCCCACAGGCTGTCGAGCCAGCCGAGGCGGTCGATGATGAGGAAGTTCGGGATGATCAACGTGAAGATCGGCACGAACAGCGTCGCGATGATCAGCGAGAAGACGATCCGCTTGCCCCGGAAGTCCATCCTGGCCAGCGCGTACGCGGCCATCGAGGCGACCGCGAGCACGAGCAGCGCCTGCCCGCTCGCCGCCAGCAGGCTGTTGAGGAACCAGCGCAGCACGGGCGTCTGCGAGCCGCCGGCGAACAGCGTGTCGTAGGCGCTGGTGGTGGGGTCCGCGGGCAGCAGGGTGGGCGGCACGCGGGTGGCCTCGTCCGCCGTCTTGAACGACGTGACGATCATCCAGACGACCGGCGCGATGAACAGCAGGCTCAGCCCGCCGAGCATGGTGTACCAGGCGATTCCTCTGACGCGGCCCATGGCTCAGTCCTTCGTCCGGAAGAGGCGGAACGTGATCATGCTGATCAGCAGCAGGGCGAGGGTGAGCAGGTAACTCATCGCCGCGGCGCTGCCCATCCGGTAGCTGCGCAGGCCCTCCTCGGCGATGTACATGATCGCCGTACGGGTCTCCACGCCCGGCGCGCCCTGGGTGATCAGGTACGCCTGGCCGAACATGTTGCTCGACGTCAGGATCGTGTTGATCACGACGAAGAGCAGCACCGGCCGCAGCCCCGGCAGGGTGACGTGGCGGAACTCGGCCCACCGGCCGGCGCCGTCCACCCGGGCCGCGTCGTACAGCTCGCGCGGGATGTCCTGAAGGCCCGCGAGGTAGATGACGGCGTTGAAGCCGAGCGTCCACCACACCGTCACCCCGACCAGCGAGACCCATGCCCACGGGAGGCCGGTCGTCCACGCCGTGGCGTCCGGCAGGCCGATCGCGCCGAGCAGCGCGTTGACCGCCCCGAGGTTGGGATCCAGCAGGAAGCGCCACAGCACGCCGATGACCGCGACGCCCAGCACGTACGGGGCGAAGTAGACCGCGCGGAAGAACGTCCGGCCGCGGAACGAGCGGTTGAGGATCAGCGCGATGCCGAGCGGGACGGCCACCAGCAGCGGCACGCTGCACACCGTGAAGATCGCGGTCGCCTGCATGCTCTGCCAGAAGAAGTCGAACACCGGCGAGCTGCTGCTGAACAGGGCCTGGTAGTTGTCCAGCCCCACGAACGGCTTGCCGGGCAGCAGGTAGTCCCAGTCGTGCAGGCTGATCCACAGCCCGTAGCCGGCCGGCACCAGCGTGAACGTCACGAACAGCAGCGCGTACGGCAACAGGAACAGGTACGGGGTGAGGCCCGCCCCCCGCCGCGGCGCCGCCTTCACGGGGGCCGCGGTCGAGGAGGCAGTCTCCTGCAGGACGTCGACCACGGGGATCAGCCGCCGTACTTCTTGCGGTTCTGCTCCAGAATCTGGGCCGCCTTGGCGGCCGCGTCCGCGAGGGCCTTGCCGGGCTCCTTGCGCAGCAGGATCGCCTCGTTGACCGCGGTGTCGATGGTGGCCATCGCGTCCGGGATGCCCGGCACCGAGGGCGGGAAGTGCAGGTTGTCGATCTGCGAGCCGATCGCCGCCTGCTCCTTGAGCCCCTGGAACTCCCCGCTCTCGCGGATCTCCTTGCGGGCCGGCACCTGACCGCCCTTGGCCCACTCGATGGAGTTCTTGCTGATGAAGTTGATGAAGACCTTGCCGGCCTGGAGCTTGTTCTGGTCGGCCGCCCGCTGCTTGAACTGCACGAAGTTGTGCGACCCGGCCCAGGCGGCGGGCTGGGAGCCGATCGTCGGCAGGGCGCTGACCCCCCAGTTCAGGCCCTTGACGGCCTTCAGCGTGTTGATCGTCCAGATGCCGTTCCAGTTGAAGGCGGCCTTGCCGTTCTGCAACGCGATCAGGTCGGCGTCCTGGGCCACGTTCTTCGGGCTGTAGCCGTTCTTCACCAGGTCGACGAGCCAGGTCAGTGCCTGCACGCCCGGTGCCTCGGCGTACAGCGGCTTGGTGGCCTGCTCGTCGAAGAGCTGCCCGCCGAACTGCCAGGTCAGCGACTCGAACTGGTGCGTACCGGTGAACGGGAACGGCGTCGCCCAATGCCCCTGGATGCCCTTGCTCTTCAACGCGTCCAGGGCCTTCATGTACTCGTCGTTGTTCTTCGGCGGGTTCTCCGGGTCGAGACCGGCCTTCTTCAGGACGTCCTTGTTGTAGAACATGCCCTGCGGGTGCACGTCGAGCGGGATCGCGTACCGCTTGTCGTTGTAGACCCCGGCACGCCACACCGGCGGGGAGAAGTCCTCCTCCTTGAGCTGCAGCGACGCGGCCAGGTCGTCGAGCGGCAGGACGACACCGCGCGCGGCGTTCGTGGCGACCTGCTCGACGTGCATGATGCCCAGGTCCGGGCCGTTGCCCGTGGAGACCGCGGCGGGGACCTTCTGGTAGTAGTCGGCCCACTCGTACACGTTCATCGTGACCTTGATGTTCGGGTTCTCGCTGTTGAACCGGTCCACCAGGGACTTCATCACCGGACCGTCGCCGCCGGTGAAGCCGTTCCAGAAGGTCAGCGCGACGTTCGGTCCGGTGTAGGCGGTCGAGGCGGGCTGGGCGTTCTTGCCGCCCCCGACGACTGGGTTGGGGCCGTCGTCGCCGCAGGCGCCGAGCAGCACGGCGCCGCCGGCGCCTACGCCGAGCCCGAGCAGGCCGCGGCGGGAAAGGTGTGGTTTCACGGTTTCTCCTCGGGGGTGAAGCGGAGGGCGTGCCAGGAGACGGGAGGGAGCAGGACGGTCGCTCGCCCGCCGTCGAGGGCGGGCAATTTTTCGGTACGGGTACAGACCCGATCAGGCGCAGCAGCGGAATTGACGATGGACGGGTCGGCGCCGGCGAGGACGAGGTGCTCGACGCTGCGCAGCCCGGGGAAGGCCCGCAGGTCCAGCTCCAACGGGACGTCCTCGGTGCCACGATTGACCGCGAAGATCGTCAGCTCGCCGGTACGCCCGTCACGGGTGGCGACGGCGTCGAGCACAGAAACGTCGCCGAAGGCCCCGGTGGGCATCGTGGGTGCGGTGACGGCCGCCCGCAGCACGGTCCCCCGGGCCAGGCGGGCGGTGTGGGCGAAGGGATGGAAGATCGTCTGCCGCCAGGCCGCGCCGCCGGGCTCGGTCCGGATCGGCGCGATGACGTTGACGAGCTGAGCCTGGCAGCCGACGGTCAGCCGGTCCGCGTGCCGCAGCATGCTGATCAGCAGGTTGCCGACCACCATCGCGTCGGTGACCGTGTAGTCGTCCTCGATGAGCGGCGGCAGGTCCTCGATCCCGCGGTCCTCCGGCTCGGTGAAGCGCGACTGGTACCAGACGTTCCACTCGTCGAGCGCCAGGTTGACCCGCTTGCGCCGGCGCAGCTTGGCCCGGACGTGGTCGGCGGTGGCGATCACGTCGTCCACGAACCCGTCGAGCCGTACGGCCGAAGCGCGGAAGCTCGCCTCGTCCTGGGTGCCGGGGTCGAAGTAGTGGTGCAGGGACAGGTAGTCGACCTGGTCGTACGCCTCCTCCAGCACCGTCGCCTCCCACGCCGCGAAGGTCGGCATGTCGGCGTTGGAGCTGCCGCAGGCGACCAGCTCGATCGAGGGATCGACGCGCTTCATGGCGTGCCCGGCGCGGGCGGCGAGGCGGCCGTACTCGCGGGCGGTGAGGGAGCCGATCTGCCACGGCCCGTCCATCTCGTTACCCAGGCACCAGAGCCGGATGTCGTGCGGCTGCCCCACGCCGTGCTTGCGCCGTAGGTCGGCGGCCGCGGTCCCGTCCGGCACGTTGCAGTACTCGACCAGCTCGGCGGCCTCGGCCACGCCCCGGGTGCCCAGGTTGACCGCCATCATCGGGGCGACCCCCGCCTGCTGCGCCCATCGCATGAACTCGTTGAGCCCGAACGCGTTGCTCTCCAGCGCGCGCCAGGCGAGGTCGAGCCGGCGCGGCCGGTCGCCGACCGGTCCGACGCCGTCCTCCCACCGGTAGTTGGAGACGAAGTTGCCGCCGGGATAGCGGACCAGGGTGACGCCCAGCTCCCGGACGAGCTCGAGCACGTCGGTCCGCAGGCCGTCGCCGTCGGCCCGCGGATGGCCGGGCTCGAAGATTCCGGTGTAGACGCAGCGGCCCATGTGCTCCACGAAGGAACCGAAGAGCCGTGGGTCCACGTCGCCGATGGCGAAGGCCGGGTCGAGCGTCAGTCGGGCGGTCACGTATCACTCCCGTCGCGCCGGTGGTGTGCCGTCTCACAGGTTTACAACGTTGGAACCATCGTTGTAAAGAGATCGACACAGCGCTGTCACGTGCGTCGCCTCCTGCTGGAGCGGGTTTCTCCCCGGGTGTCCGGCTTGGGCCTTCTTCGCTTCGGCTTCCGGCCTCAGCTTTCGCCTCAGCTTTTCGCCTCAGCGGCCCAGGGTGCTTTCCCGGGGGATCAGCCGGTAGTCCACCTTCAGTTCCCGCGGCGGGCCGGCCGGATCGTCGCCCGCGCCGGCCCGGGTCTCCCCCAGGCGCTCGGCCAGCAGATCCACGGCCAGGCGGGCGATACCCGCGGTGTCCGGCGCGATCGTGCTCAGGGTGGGGGTGCTGAACCGGCCGTCCTCGATGTCGTCGAAGCCGATGACCGCGACGTCCTCCGGCACCGACAGCCCCCGCTCCAGCAGCGCGCGGATGGCGCCGAGGGCGAGCACGTCGTTGAAGCAGAAGACCGCATCCGGCCGGATCGGGCCGTCGAGCAGCCGGCGCATCGCCGCGGCCCCGTCGGCCCGGTGGAAGCCGTCCACCTCGGCGATCAGCGCCGGGTCCTCCGGCAACCCGGCCTCCGCCAGGGCCGAGCGATAGCCCGCGAGCCGCTGATGGGCGGTGACGGCCGAGGCCGGGCTCTGCGCCCCGATGGCCGCGATCCACCGCCGGCCCAGCGCGGCGAGATGGGCGGTGGCGTCGGCGGCCGCAGCGGTGTTGTCGATCGCCACGTGGTCGGCGGGCCCGTGCCACACCCGCTCGCCGAGCAGCACCATCGGGGTGTCGCCGGAGCTGGCCAGCTCCTCGCCGGCCAGCGCCAGCGGGCTGAAGATGAGCCCGTCGATGGCATGCCGGCGCAGACCCGCGACGAGGTTGCGCTCGCGGTCCTCATGGCCGTCGGTCTGATCGATGAGCACCGTCCAGGAGCGGCGCTCCGCGGCCTGCACGATGAGCCCGGCGAGCTCGGCGAAGTACGGCGTCTGCAACTCGGGCACGGCCAGCGCGATCACCCCGGACCGCCCGCTGCGCAACTGCCGCGCGGCGACGTTGGGGATGTAGCCAAGGGCGTCGATCGCCTGCTGCACCCGGGCCCGGGTCTCGGGGGAGACGTGCACGTAGCCGTTGACCACGTTCGAGACCGTCTTGATGGACACGCCCGCGCGTGCGGCCACGTCCTTCAAGCCCGGTGGCACGGACCTCGCCCTCGTCCCTTCTCTTCCCGGTTGCCCGCCCGGGTTGCGCCGGGCGGGCGATGCCGGTGTGCGATCAGCCGGCCTCGATGATCATGCCGGCGCCGACCGTGCGGTTGGTCGTCTCGTCGATCAGGATGAAGCCACCGGTGGTGCGGTTGCGACGGTACTCGTCCGCGAGCAGCGGCACCGTGGTGCGCAGCTTGACCCGGCCGATCTCGTTGAGCGAGAGCCCCGGGGCGTCCTCGTCGCGGTGCAGGGTGTTCACGTCGAGCCGGTACTGCAGGCCGCGCACGACCGTACGGGCCGTCCGGGTGGTGTGCTTGATCGTGTACTTGGCGCCCACCCGCAGCGGCGCGGTCTCGTCCATCCAGCAGATCATGGCCTCGACGTCCTGGGCGACCGCCGGTGCGTTGTGCGGGCGGCAGATCATGTCGCCGCGCGAGATGTCGATCTCGTCGCGCAGCCGGACCGTCACCGACATCGGCGGGAACGCCTCGTCGACCGGGCCGTCCGCGGTGTCGATGGCCGAGATCGTGCTGGTCATGCCGGACGGGAGCACCATGACCTCGTCGCCGGGCTTGAGCACGCCCGAGGCGACCTGGCCCGCGTAGCCGCGGTAGTCGGTCACCGTGGTCGACTGCGGGCGGATCACATACTGCACCGGGAAGCGGACGTCGACCAGGTTGCGGTCGGACGCGATGTGCACGTGCTCCAGGTGGTGCAGCAGCGACGGGCCCTCGTACCAGGGGCTCTTCTCGGAGCGGGAGGCGATGTTGTCGCCCTCCAGCGCGGAGATCGGGATGATCGTGAGGTCCGTGATGTCCAGCTTCGCGGCGAACGAGGTGAACTCGTCGGCGATCCGGTCGTAGATGTCCTTGTCCCAGCCGACCAGGTCCATCTTGTTGATGCACAGGACCAGGTGCGGCACGCGCAGCAGCGAGGTGAGGAACGCGTGCCGGCGGGACTGCTCGACCAGGCCCTTGCGGGCGTCGACGAGGATCAGCGCCAGGTCGGCCGTCGAGGCGCCGGTGACCATGTTCCGGGTGTACTGGATGTGCCCCGGGGTGTCCGCGATGATGAACTTGCGCCGCGGCGTCGCGAAGTAGCGGTACGCCACGTCGATCGTGATGCCCTGCTCACGCTCGGCCCGCAGGCCGTCGGTCAGCAGCGCAAGGTTGGTGTACTCGTCGCCGCGCGCGGCGCTGACTGCCTCGACCGCCTCGAGCTGGTCCGAGAAGAGCGACTTGGTGTCGTAGAGCAGCCGACCGATGAGGGTCGACTTGCCGTCGTCGACGCTGCCCGCGGTGGCGAACCGCAGCAGGTCCATGTTGCGGGCGGCGGCCGCCTCGGTCTCCAGAACTGCCTGACTCATCAGAAGTAGCCTTCCCGCTTGCGGTCTTCCATCGCCGCCTCGCTGACCTTGTCGTCGCCCCGGGTGGCGCCGCGCTCGGTGATCCGGGTCGCGGCCACCTCGTCGATGACCTTCTCGACGGTGTCGGCGTCGGAGAGCACCGCGGCGGTCTGGGACGCATCGCCGACCGTGCGGTAGCGCACCTGGCGGGTCTCGACCGTCTCGCCGTCCCTCGGGACGATGAACTCGTTGACCGCGTAGAACATCCCGTCGCGCTCGACGACCTCACGGTCGTGGGCGTAGTAGATGCTCGGCAGCGCGATCTCTTCCTTGGCGATGTAGTGCCACACGTCCAGCTCGGTCCAGTTGGAGAGCGGGAAGACGCGGATCGACTCGCCCGGGTGGTGCCGGCCGTTGTACAGCGACCACAGCTCCGGGCGCTGGTTCTTCGGGTCCCACTGGCCGAACTCGTCCCGGAAGCTGAACATCCGCTCCTTGGCGCGCGCCTTCTCCTCGTCGCGGCGGGCGCCGCCGAAGAGGGCATCGAAGCGGTACTTCTCCACCGCGCCCAGCAGCACCGGGGTCTGGATGCGGTTGCGCGTGCCGTCAGGCAGCTCGCGGACCTGCCCGGAGTCGATCGCCTCCTGCACGCTGGCGACGACCAGGTTCAGGCCGAGCTCGGAGACGCGGTTGTCGCGATACTCGAGAACTTCGGGGAAGTTGTGGCCGGTGTCGACGTGCATGACCGGGAACGGGATGCGCGCGGGCGCGAAGGCCTTCTCGGCCAGCCGCAGCATCACGATCGAGTCCTTGCCGCCGGAGAAGAGCAGCACGGGCCGCTCGAACTCGGCCATGACCTCGCGCATGACGAAGATGCTCTCGGCTTCGAGAGCATCGAGATGCGATACGCGGTAGGGCTTCGCCTGACTCACAGGGTCCCAGCCTTTCGATTCCGTGCGTGTGCAGAGGGTCAGGTTAGCGGGAGATGACGCTGCAGCGCTGCAAGCAACCGAGGGGCGAGATCCTTGCGGCAGACGACCAGGTCGGGCAGTTTCGGATCGGCCTGGTTGTATTTCAACTCACTTCCGTCGATTCGGGAAGTGTGCAGTCCGGTGGCCGACGCCACAGCGACGGGCGCGGCGCTGTCCCACTCGTACTGACCGCCCGCATGGACGTAGGCGTCCGCCTCGCCGTTGATCACCGCGGCGATCTTCACGCCGGCCGAACCCATCGGCACCAGCTCGGCGCCGATGTCCTCGGCGAGCGCGGTGACGAAGGCCGGGGGGCGGGTGCGGCTCGCGGCGATCCGGATCGGCCCACCGGTGGTAGCGGCCAGGGGCAGCGGCGGGTACGCCGGGGGGTGGTCGGTGGCGAGCGTACGGTGCTGGGCCGGGATCGCCACGGCACCGGCGGAGAGGCAGCTGGGGCTGGAGCAGTCGGCGGTCCAGAGCGCGACGTGCACGGCCCAGTCGGTGCGCCCCTCCTCGGAGAACTCGCGGGTGCCGTCGAGCGGGTCGACGATCCAGACGCGCGAGGCGTCGAGCCGGTCCGGGCGCACGATGCCGTGCTCGCCGTCCTGCCAAGCGACGCGGGAGTGGTCGTCCTCCTCCGACAGCACCGCGTCGGCCGGGCGCCAGCGGGCGAGCTCCGTACGCAACAGATCGTGGGCGGCCTTGTCCCCCGCGGCCTTGAGGGCCTTGCCGTCGGAATAGCCCATGTCCTCGCGCACCTGGAGCAGCACCTGGCCGGCCCGGTCGGCCAGCCAGCGGGCGAAGGCCGAGTCGTTGACCGGCGGCGTGCCCGCGGACTCCGGCTCACGCTGCCCCGCTATGCGCGCCGACGTCCCTGTCTGCTCGCTCATCGCTCTCCTCATCAGGTTCAGTACGCTCCCGACGACCGCACCACCGCGGTCATGGTCCGCAAAAGGATCACCAAGTCCAAACTCAGGGACCAGTTCTCCACATAGCGCAGGTCCAGCCTGACGGCCTCCTCCCACGGCAGGTCCGAACGTCCGGAAACCTGCCACAGGCCCGTCATGCCCGGTTTGACCGCCAGCCGGCGACGCACGTCGTCAGCGTAGGCGGCCACCTCCGCGGGCAGCGGCGGCCGCGGCCCGACGAGTGACATCTGGCCCAGAAGGACGTTGAGAAGCTGAGGGAGCTCGTCCAGCGAGAGCCTGCGCAGCCACCGTCCGACCGGAGTGACGCGGGGGTCGTCGCGGATTTTGAAGAGCACACCGTCGTGCTCGTTGAGGTGCCGGAGCTCGGCCAGCCGGGCCTCGGCGTCGACGTACATGCTGCGGAACTTGAAGATCCGGAATTCGGACCCGTCGCGCCCGACCCGTACCTGACGAAAGAGTACCGGTCCCCGGGAGGTGAGCCGGACGCATAGTGCGACGGTTAACAGCAGCGGACCGAAGGCGATCAGCAGGGCCAGGGCGCCGAACCGGTCGAACAGGTCCTTGACGACCCGCGCGCCGCCGTGCAACCGGGGATGCTCGACGTGCAGCATCGGCAGGCCGTCGAAGGGCCGGATAGTGGTGCGCGCCCCCGCGACGTCGATCAGCGCGCTGGCCACGATCAGGTCCACCTCGTCGCGCTCCAGCCGCCAGGCGAGCCGGCGCAGCGCGGCACCGTCCAGCTCGGGGCAGCTGAGCACCACGACGGTGTCCGCGTCCGCGGCATCGACGGCGTTCGCCACGTCGTCGAAGGTGCCATACACCGGCAAATCCACCACACCGTCGTGGTGGGGTGGCAGGCAGGCGCCCACGACCTCCAGGCCGTGGTAGCGCTCGCGGCGCAACTGCCGGGCGATACCGATGACGGACAGCTCATGCCCGACCACCAGGACCCGGCGCAGATTCTCCCCGCGCGCCCGTTTCACGTGGAGCCGCTTGCGCAGGGCGAAGCGCAGCACCACGGCCGACACGATCGCCGTCGGCAGCGCGGCCAGGACGTACGACCGGGCCAGGTCCAGCTCCAGGGCGTACGACACGACGGCCGAGGTCGCGATCAGGCCGACGCCGCCACGGAACACCCTCAGGTACTCGTCCGTGCCGACGAACAGGAACCGGCGCTCGTACGCCCGGCTCACCACGAGCACGGCCAGCAGCGCCACGGGCAGCAGCGCCGACAGCAGCAGATACCAGCGGTTGTACATGGTCACGTCGTCGCCGAAGCGCAGCGCGAACGTCACCGCGCCGGCGGCCACCCCGGCGACGAGGTCGCAGAGGACGAGGGCGCGGACGTACTGGTGTTCCCAGCGCTGGCGGCGCGACATCGCGGCGTGCTTGCCGCGTACCCGGACGAAGGGCCGGGCGGCCGGACGGGCCGCCACCGACCGGTTCGGCCGCGGCGACCAGAGGCGGTCGGCCGCCTGGTTCTTGACCCGCTCGCCGGCGAGCAGCCCGCCGGCACTCGCCTGCGGCGGCGCGTTGTCCTCGTCACCGGCGGGCCGGGCGGGCGCCGGAATCTTGCTGTTGCGGCCCCGCTCCCGGTGCGGCGACGGGCGCGTCGGGCGCGGCCCGTGATTGTCCGGCGGGTGATTGGCGGGGCCGTGATTCTCCGGTACGTCGATCCGGCCGGCTGTGTCGATCCGAGCGGCCGTGTCGGCCCGAGCGGCCTCGGATCCTCCCCGCCGCTGGATCGTCGGCAGGACCACCGTCGGTTCATCCGTCAACGCCTTGTGGCTTCCGGACAGGTCCTGTGTCACCCGACCTCCCCCCGCGCCGTGATTCATTCGCACTATTTGGTGCGCTATGGGCACAACGCCGAAGGAGAGGGGCACGTCACGGGATCAATGGACGTACAAATGGGTCCAAAAGATTTCGGTGAAGTCGCCTCGCATGATCAACTTCCGTGGTATTTGTTCTGCGCCCATTCGACGCCCTCGAGCACCACGGCCTCGGTCACATCGGCCGCCCGGTCGACCAGGAACTCCAGCTCCTTACGCTCGACCGAGGAGAAGTCGGAGAGCACGTAGTCGGCCGGATCCTGCCGTCCCGGCGGGCGCCCGATGCCGAACCGCACCCGCGCGTACTCCTTGTCGCCCAGCGACTTCGACATCGAGCGGAGGCCGTTGTGGCCACCCTCACCGCCGCCGCGCTTCACCCGGATCTGCCCGTACGGCACGTCCAGCTCGTCATGGACGGCGATCACGTGCTCCACCGGCACCTTGAAGAACTGCGCCAGCCCGACAACGGGAGCACCGGACAGATTCATGTACGTCAGCGGCTTCACCAGCACCAGCTTCGGGCCGCCGTACCCCAGCCGCCCCTCGGCCACCTCGGCGACCGCGCGCTTGGCCCGCCCGAACCTGGCGCCCACCCGGGACGCCAGCAGGTCCGCGACCATGAAACCGACGTTGTGCCGGTTGCTCGCGTACTCCCGGCCGGGGTTGCCCAGGCCGACCACCAGCCAGGGTCCGTCCTCGGTCATGCAGGTCTCCTCGACGAAAACAGGGAAAGCGCCGACCGGCACTTTCCCTGTTCGGCGTTAGCTGGGTCAGCCGGCAGCTTCCTCGGAAGCCTCACCCTCGGCGGCCTCGGCGGAGGCACCCTCACCGGTGTCGCCCTCCATCTGCTGGGCGGTCTGCGCCTGCGACACGAGGGCGATCACGTGCTCCGGGTCCACGGCCAGCTCGGTGCCGGCCGGCAGCGTCACGTCGCCGGCGGTGACCTGCGAACCGGCCTCGAGGCCCTCGATCGAGACCTCCAGGGCGGCCGGCACGTGCAGCGCCTCGGCGGTCACCGCGAGCGTCATGCTCTCGGACACCACGAGCGTGTTCTTGGCGGCCTCGCCGACCAGCGTCACGGGGACGTCGACCTGGACCTTCTCGCCGCGCTTCACGATGATCAGGTCCACGTGCTCGTACGTGTCCTTGATCGGGTCGCGCTGGATCGCCTTCGGCAGGGCCAGGGTGGCCCCGGTGCCGCCGGTGACATCGATCGCGAAGACCTGGTTGAGCCCGCCGTGCCGGATGGCGGCGGCGAACTCACGCGCGGGCAGCGCGATGTGGACGGGGGCTTCGCCGTGGCCGTACAGCACGGCGGGCACGAGGCCGGCCCGGCGCGTGCGGCGGGCACCACCCTTGCCGAACTCGGTACGGGGCTCGGCGCTGATCTTTACCTCGGACACGGGGAAACTCCTGAAATTCTGGATCGGGCTGCGTCAAAGTCGGCGGGCTGCGGGCGGTGTTCGGCGGGGGCCGAGCTTGGGGTGGTGCTCAGTGCTCGGCTAGGGGCGCACTGGGCACAGGCCCGGAGCACCGCGTCGATCACGGTGCCTCAAGCGAACTCCGCAAACCTGCAGCAGACCGCGTGGCACCCTCGCCGTGGCAACCGCACCAGCTTACCTGCCGCGTACGGGTGCTGACCGGCGGGTCCCGTCACCTGACCCTCCTTGCCAAAAGTTCACCCGACCGATGCAACTTGCAGCACCCATGCCCCACCCCAGCCGACCCCCTTCAACCCGCCTTCGGGCAGCCCCGAGGACCGCCGCAGCCGGCGCCTCCGGCCGGCGCGGACAGCTCGGGGAGACGCCGCCGGAGCCGAGCCGGCCCGCTCGCCCGCCGAAACGTGCGGCCCGGCCGAGGTGGCCGCGTTGACCGCCAACGCCGACCACAACGGCTTCGGGGGATGGGATGGCCCACGCAGGGATCAAGCCTGACCGCCCGGAGTGGGTCATCCCATCCCCCGAAGCCCCAGCGTCAGCGCCAAGGGTCAAGGGTCAAGGGTCAAGGAAGGAGCGTCAGCTCAAGCCACCGAACAGAGTCGTGACCGAGCCGTCGTCGAAGACCTCACGGATCGCCCGGGCCAGCAACGGCGCGATGGACAGCACCGTGATCTTGTCCAGCCGCTTCTCCGGCGGCAGCGGCAGCGTGTTGGTCACCACCAGCTCGGAGATACGGCTGTTCTTCAGCCGCTCCGTCGCCGGGTCCGACAGCAGCGCATGCGTCGACGCCACGATCACGTCCGCCGCGCCGGAGTCGAAGAGGATGTCGGCAGCCTTGGCGATGGTGCCACCGGTGTCGATCATGTCGTCGACGATCAGGCAGACCCGGCCCTCGACCTCGCCAACCACCCGGTTGGCCACGACCTGGTTGGGCTTCAGCGGGTCACGCGTCTTGTGGATGAACGCCAGGGGGCAGCCACCCAGCCGGTCGGTCCAGCGCTCCGCCACCCGTACCCGGCCGGAGTCCGGCGCCACCACGGTCATCGGCCGGCCCGCGAACTTGCGCTGCACGTGCTCGGCGAGGATGTCCATCGCGAACAGGTGGTCGACCGGGCCGTCGAAGAACCCCTGGATCTGCGCGGTGTGCAGGTCGACGGTCAGGATCCGGTTGGCGCCCGCGGTCTTCAGCAGGTCGGCGACCAGGCGGGCCGAGATCGGCTCGCGGCCGCGGTGCTTCTTGTCCTGCCGGGAGTACGGGTAGAACGGCAGCACGACGGTGATCCGCTTCGCCGAGCCCCGCTTGAGGGCGTCGACCATGATCAGCGTCTCCATGACCCACCGGTTCACGCCCTCGGTCACCGACTGCACCACGAAGGCGTCGGAGCCGCGGACGGACTCCTTGAACCGGACGAAGATCTCACCGTTGGCGAACTCGTACGAGTCCGACGGCGTCGGCGCAACGCCCAGCACCTGGCCGATCTCCTGGGCCAGCTCCGGGAAGCCCTGCCCGGAGAAAAGCATCAAACTCTTACGGTTCTCCGCGACGATGCTGCCCATGGGCGCGTCCGCTCCCGAGACTCGAGGGGTTGGTCACCTGAAGTATTACCCGCGGCCGTCCTGACGCCACGTGCCGGATCCGCGTCGTGGGATGCCTCACCCCAGCTTGCGCCACGGCCGACTTGCTGTCCTCTTTCCGGGCCACGCGCCGGCGGCACCGGCAGACGGCTACTCCCCGGACCCAGCCGCTTCCCCGGCCGCCTTCGCCGCGGCCTCAGCGGACACCGTGCCCGGGCGCCTCCGCACCGTCCACTCCTCGATGTTGCGCTGCTGGGCCCGCGTCACACCGAGGTTCCCGGCCGGCACTTCCTTGCCGATCGCGCTGCCCGCCGCCACGTACGCGCCCGGACCGATCTCCACCGGCGCGATCAGCACGGTGTCGCTGCCGACGAACGCCGCCTCGCCGACCGTGGTGTGGTTCTTGTTGACGCCGTCGTAGTTGGCGAAGATCGTGCCCGCGCCGATGTTCGCCTTCGGCCCGATCGTCGCGTCGCCCACGTACGACAGGTGCGGCACCTTCGCGCCCGCCCCCAGTTCGGCGTTCTTGGTCTCGACGAAGCCGCCGACCTTGGACTTGCGGCCCAGCCGCGTGCCCGGCCGAAGGTACGAGTACGGCCCGACGGACGCGTCCGGCCCGATCTCGGCCCCGATCGAGTGCGAGCGGAGCACGGTCGCACACTCCTCGACGACCGTGTCGGCGAGCGTCGTGTCGGGGCCGATCACCGCGCCCGTCGCCACCTTGGTCGCCCCCTGGAGCTGGCAGTTCTGGTCGATCACCGCGTCCGGCTCGATGGTCACCGTCACGTCGATCCAGGTCGTCGCGGGATCGAGGATGGAGACGCCGGAGCGCATCCACGCCGTGTTGACCCGGTCGCGCAGCAGGGCCCGCAGCCGGGACAGCTCGGCCCGGTCGTTGCATCCCAGCGTCTCCTGCGCGTCCGCGGCGACGTGCACGCCGACCGGGTGCCCGACGGCCGCGAGGATGCCGAAGACGTCGGTCAGGTATTCCTCGCCCTGGTCGTTGTCGGTGGACAGCTTCCCGAGGGCCTCGCGCAGCAGCACGGCGTCGAAGACGTAGATGCCCGCGTTGATCTCCCGGAGGGCGCGGACCTCGGCGGACGCGTCCCGCTCCTCGACGATCCGCTCGAGGTTGCCGTCGGCGTCGCGCACGATCCGGCCGAGCCCGGTGGGGTCGGCCACCTCGGCCGCGAGCACGGTCGCGCCCTTGCCGGTCGCCTCGTGCGCGGCGACGAGCGCCTCGACGGTCTCCGGCCGTAGCAGGGGCACATCGGCGTTGAGCACCACGACGGTGCCGGCGGCCTCGGGGATGGCGTCGAGCGCGATGCGTACGGCGTGACCGGTGCCGTTCTGCTCGGCCTGCAGCACCGGGGTGGCGCCGGGGGCGATCTCCGCCAGATGCGCGCGTACCTGGTCGGCCCTGTGCCCGACGACCACGACGGTGCGGGACGCCCCCGCGGCCTCGGCGGCGCGCAGGACGTGGCCGAGCAGCGTCCGCCCGAGCAGCGGGTGCAGCATCTTGGGCGTGGCGGACTTCATGCGCTTGCCCTCACCGGCGGCGAGGACGACGACGGTACGGCTCGGGGCCTGGCTCACGCGGGACTCCATTGTTCGCAGTGTGGAGGTTGGAGGAGGCGGCGCCAAGTCAGCCGCGGGAAGAAAGCTCCCGGGAGAGGATTCGAACCCCTATAAATGGCACCAAAAGCCACGGTCCTACCATTAGACGACCCGGGAGGGCAAAGCGGACAAAGCGACCGAGGTCGCGTACGCGCGTCACATAGTAGCGTCTCCCCCGCCTCCGGTCGCGGACGCGATCCCCCGCAGCATGCCTTCGACCCGCCGGTACAGCCGATCAGGCAGCCCCGCTAAGGATCCCCGACGTTCCGGCGAACCGTGGACGGATTGTGCGTCTCCGAGGGGAGGCCCCCTCGAAAGTCAACGCTTCGGGTGATCGTTGAGGAACGTCCAGATGGTCGGCGTCGCGTTCAGGGCGGTCGATGGTGCGTCGAGGTGCAGGATGCGCTGCGCGACCGGGGCCGGCCGGGAGCCCGGCCACTGGTGACCCGCCCCCGCGACCGTGATCAGCTCCACCGCGCGCCCATCCGGGCAGGTGGCCACCGACGTGGTCACCGGACCCGACTTGGTCTCGGTCGGCGCGGCGCAGGAGTCCGTGCGGCGCCAGGTCTCGATCAGCGACGGTACGGACGGACCGTCGATCTTGATGGGCAGGCGGCCCTTGCCGTCGTTGCTGCGGCGGCCGGGACCTCCGGCGTACGGGATGGTCGGGTCCTTCTCGCCGTGGATATGGATGATCGAGATCGGCGCGGGGTGGTCGCACTTGTTGATCATCGTGCCGGCGACCGGGGCGATGGCGGCGAAGATGTCGGTGTCGCAGGCGAGGCGGTAGCTGAGCATGGCGCCGTTCGAGATGCCGGTGGCATAGACGCGGTGCGGGTCCACTCCCGGCACTGCCGACACGAGCTGGGTGATGAAGCCGACGTCGTCCACGTTGTCGCGGGCCGCGACGCCGCAGCAGTCGGAGCTCACGTTCCAGGTGCGGTTGACCCCGTCCGGGTACGCGACCACGAAGCCGCCCTTGTCGGCCTCGGCGTCCCAGCCGTACGACTGCTCGGCCTGCCGTCCGGTCCCCACAGCGCCGTGCAGGACCACGACGAGGGGCGCACCGGCTTTCGCCGAGGCGGGCCGGTACATCAGGTAGGTGCGCTTCAAGCCGCCGACGGTCAGCGAGGCGCTCGACTTGCCGACCGGCAGCGCTGAGGCCGGCGGCTGGGACGAGGTAGGCGGCGGCTGGGACGACGTGGGTCCGGCGGAAGCGGGCGAGGAAGTGGCCGGCTGGGAGGGAACGGGCCGGGGCGCGGGTCGGTCGCGGCCGGTGCAGCCCGCGAGCAGGAGCAGGAGCGCGGCGAGGGGAGCAAACAGGCGCTTCATAACACCACCGTCCATCAGAGATGTTCGGGGAAGGTAAGGGACAGGTCAGGAAAATGGGCGGGTCTCCCGCGAAGGAGACCCGCCCGGCGGCGAGCTATCGCCGCTTGTTCATCTCGATCAGTTCCCAGCCGCCCTCGGGCTTGCGGTCGGTCGTGTCGGTACGCAGGTTCATCGGGTTGGCCATGCCGACGTACAGCCCGCCCTTGCCGTTCGGGATCATGTTGCGGATGCCGTAGTTGAGGTAGTTCCCGAGGCCGCGGGTGTTGACGGCCTGGGCCGGCGAGTTCGAGTCCGGGAACATGTAGAGGTCACCGCCGAATTTACCGGGGCTGATCAGCGGCATGTGCCAGTTGTCCGGGTCGGCGAGGGCCTTGCGGGCCTTGGCGTTGACCGGCGCCTGCGGGGCGGCGTCGGCGAGCAGGTCCCGGACCAGGTAGCTCCAGTCCATGGTGCCCACGAAGAGCTTGTTGTCCACCACGGTCATGCGCCAGGTGTAGTTGTTGAACAGGTAGCCGAAGCCGGACTTGCCGTACAGGGGCGTGAAGTTCGTCGACTTGTCCGACCACGTGGAGGTCGCCGGGTCCCAGGCGGGCAGCGTCTTCTCGCCGTACACGAGCTCGATCTTCTGGGTCGGCAGGCCCAGGTCCTTGCCGCGCCAGATGCTGATCGCGCGCTGGGTCTTGACCGTCTGGTCCTTCGCGGCCTGGTCGGTGGCCGGCGGGTAGACGTTGGCGTGCACCATGCTGGACTTCATCGGGACGTGCATCGTGCCCCAGTAGACGTAGCCGTCGAACGCGGCGATGCCGCCGCCGCCATAGGTGGCCGAGACGACGCGGTCGGGCTCGTACTGGCGGGCGTTCCAGACCTGCTTCCAGCCGGCCTTGTCCTCGTCGTTGAGGCCGGGCTGGCCGTCGGCGAGCGGCGGGCTGATCCAGAGGCCGGCGAGCATCAGCGGGCTGGTGGGCTGCTCGGCGGGCCAGCTGGTGGCGGCGATCCGGCCGTCGTAGACGGTGAGGTCGGCGGCCTGCACGGGCAGGCTGGCGACGGTGGTGAAGTCGAAGGGCCGGGTGTCGTCGCCGGTCCAGCGCCAGACGGCGCCGCCCGCCGACCCGTTACGTCCGATGCCGACGCCGAGGTAGAGGGCATCGTCGGCGACGAGGAACGTCCGGATGTTGCCGTAGTCCGGGAAGTTGATCGAGCCGAGGTACTGCTGGGTGGTGGCGTCGAAGGCGAACATGTTGAGCGTGTTCTCGAGCGCCGGGCCGCCGAGCAGGACGACGTTGCCCATGTGACCGGCGGCGCGCAGGCCGATGGTGTGGGCCAGCCGCGTCGCGTCCTCCGGGGACTTCGCCCGGACCTCCGCGCTCTTGTTCACCGACTTCTTGGTGACGGTGTCGTACGTCCACACCTCGGGCGCGCGCATGTCGCCGATGTAGTCCGGGATGGCCTCGTCGTTCTTGGCCGCCTGGCTCTCGCCGTACTCGCAGGTCCAGTTGTCGTTCGCGGTGGGCTTGACGTAGTCGAGGGTGGCGCCGCTGACGAGGCAATGCACGTTGGCGCCGGTGCCGAACCAGACGGTCTTGTCGACCTGGGTGAGGCCCCAGACGTACGCCTGGTTGACCTTGGGCTTGCCGCTCGCGCACGGCGGGCCCACGGGGTACTCCTGGCCGACCGCGACGAAGCACTCGTCGGGCTTGGCCTTGGCGAGGAGCTGGAACTTGTACTCCGGGCGGGACGGGGCCGCCGCGGCGGCGGGCGAGACCGCGACGCCGGCGGCGACGAGGGCGACCGCCCCCACCGCGAGGAGTCTTCTTATATTGATCACCATGGATTCCTTTCGGAGATGCAGCGTGCGCCCGCCGCGGGGAATCCGCGGGGGCGCACGAGGGACGGGTGAAGCGGGCGAGCGGCGTCGTGGGATGCGCCGCCCGCCCACGCCTGGGTTACGGGCAGGGCGCGGTGAGCTTGATCAGCTCCCAGCCGCCCTCGGGTACGTCGTCGGTGGGGTCGGTCCTGAGGTTCATCGGGTTCGCCATGCCCAGGTAGAGGTCGGGACCGTCCGGGATCATGTTGCGGAAGCCGTAGTTCAGGTAGTTGCCGGCGCCGGTGGTGCTGATCGACTGCGCCCGCTCCGATGTGGAGGGAAACATCCAGAGGTCGCCACCATATACAGAGGGATCAATAGGTGGCGTGATGGCGGAGGCCCGGATGCTCGGGTTCTCCGCGGTGATGTCCTGGAAGATGTAGCTCCAGTCCATCGTGCCGACGTAGAGCCGACCACCGGCCACGGTCATCCGCCAGGTGTAGTTGTTGAACGGGTTGTCGAAGCCGGACTTGCCGTACAGCGGGGTCCAGCCGGTGGGCACGGACGACCAGGTCGCGGTCGCCGGGTCGTACGCGGGCAGCGCCGTGGCGCCGTACAGCAGCTCGATCTGCTGGGTCGGCAGGCCCAGGTCCTTACCGCGCCAGATGCTGATCGCCCGCTGGGTGTTCTTGATCTGGGCCTGCTTGGCCTCGTCCGTGCTCTGCGGGAAAGCCTGCTGGTGCACCTTGGTGGCCTTGAGCGGCACGTGCATGGTGCCCCAGTAGAGCCAGCCGCCGAAGGACGCGACGCCGCCGCCGCCGTAGGTCGCGGCGACGACCCGGTCGGTCTCGTACTGGCGGACGTGCCAGACCTGGGTCCACCCGGCGGCGTCCTCCGGGTTGAGCCCGGGCGCGCCGTCGGCCAACTTCGGGCTGATCCATACGCCGGCCAGCTGCGCCGGCGAGGTCGGCTGACTGGCCGGCCAGCTGGTCGCGGCGATCCGCCCGTCGTGGTACGTGAGGTCCGCGGCCTGCACGGGAAGGTTCGCGACGACCTCGAAGGCGAACGGGTCGCGCACGCTTCCGGTCCACCGCAGCACGCCGCCGCCCGAACTGCCGTTGGTGCCGATGCCCACGCCCAGGTACAGCTCCTTCTCGGCGACCAGGAAGGTGCGGATGTTGCCGTACTGGGGGAGGTTGATCGAGCCGAGGAACCGCTTGGTACGCGCGTCGAAAGCGAACAGGTTGAGGGAGTCGTTCAGCGCCGGACCGCCGAGCAGGACGACGCCGTCGAGGTTGCCGGCGGCGCGCAGCCCGATGGTGGTCCGCAGCCGTTCGGCGTCGTCGGGGCTCTTGGCCCTGATCTCCGCGCTCTTGTTCGTCTTCCGCTTGTTGTGCGCGTTGTAGAGCCACACTTCCGGGGCCCGCTGGTCGCCGAGGTACGCCGGCCAGTCGGGGTCGTCCCGGACGGTCTGGCTCTCGGCGTACTCGCAGACGTAGTCGTTGTTGACCACCGGGGTGTAGTTGTCCAGCGTGGCGCCGCTGACCAGGCAGTTGACGTTGGCCCCGGTGCCGAACCAGATGTCGCCGCCCACCTTGGTCAGGCCCCACACGTACGCCTGATCGACCTTCGCTTGCCCCTCGGCACACGGCGGCCCCGATGGGTAGGGCTTGCCGATGCCGTTGAAGCACTCGTCGGGCGCCGCCTTCGCGAGGAGTTTGAAGGAGTAGGAGTCACCGCTCGCCGCGGCGGCCGGGGAGGCCGGGGCGGAGGCGAGGCTGAGCAGCAGGACGGCGGCCGCCGTACCGAATCTGCGCAGGGTTGCGCTCACAGCATGTCCTCTCAAGACACGGATCTGTCGAGCCGGATGAGCTCCCAGCCGCCGTCGGGAACGGCGTCGGCCGGGTCGGTGCGGAGATTCATCGGATTGGCCATGCCGAGGTACAGGTCGTCGCCGTCGGCCACCATGTTGCGAATGCCGTAGTTGAGGTAGTTGCCGGCACCGCGGGTGTCCACGGCCTCGGCGGCCGCGCCGGCGGACGGGAACGTCCACAGGTCGGCACCCCAGCCGGCGGGATCGGTCGGCGGGGCCTCGTCGGAGACGTCGTGGACGATGTAGCTCCAGTCCATCGTCGCGACATAGAGCCGGTCCCCCGCGACGGTCATCCGCCACACGTAGTTGTTGAAGGGGTTGCCGAAGCCCGACTTGCCGTACCGCGGCGTCCAGCCGGTCGGCCGGGAGGTCCAGGTACGGGTGTCCGGCTGGTACACGGGCAGCGCCGACTCCCCGTACAGGAGCTCGATCCGCTGGTCGCGGGTGCCGAGGTCACGGCCCCGCCAGACCGTCGCCGCCCGCTGGGTGAGGCGGACCTGGGTGCGCTTGGCCTCGTCGGTGTCCTGCGGATACGTGGCCTGGTGCACCTTGGTGGCCTGCAGAGGCACGTGCATGCTGCCCCAGTAGAGCCAGCCGTCGTACGACGCGACGCCGCCGAGGCCGTACGTGGTCTTGGTGAGCGGGTCCTGCTCGTACATACCGGCGTGCCACACCTGGCTCCACGGATCGCCGTGGAGGGGCAGCGGCGGACTCCGCCACACCCCGGCGAGCTCGGCGTCGGTGTCGGGCCGTGCGGCCGACCACGTCGTCGCGTAGAGCCGCCCGTCGTGGAAGGAGAGGTCGGCGGCCTGCGCGGGCAGGGTCGCGACCCGGTCGAAGCGGAACGGCGCCAGCCGATTGCCCCGCCAGCGCAGCACGGCGCCGCCGAGCGCGCCGCTCGGTCCGACCCCTACCCCGAGGTAGAGGTCACCGTCCGCGGCGAGGAACGTCCGGGCGTTGGCGTACTGGGCGAGCGTGCGCGAGCCGAGGAACCGCCTGGTGACCGCGTCGAACGCGAAGACGTTGAGCGTGCTGTGCAATGTGGGGCCGGCGAACAGGACCACGCCGTCGAGGTTGCCGGCCGCGCGTAGTCCGAGGGTGCTGCGCAACCGGCGGGCGTCGGCGTCGGAGGCGGCCACGATGTCGGCGGACCGGTCGGTGAGACCGCCGGTGCCCGCGTCGTACACCCAGACCTGCGGCGGGCGCACGTCGCCGAGCGCGCCGGGCACCGCCGGGTGTTCCCGGGCGACCTGGCTCTCGGCGAACTCGCACACGTAGTCGGCGTTGACCACGGGGTTCGTGTCGCCGAGGTTGGCACCGCTGGTCAGGCAATGGGTGTTGGCGCCGGTGCCGAACCAGACCTGTCGGCCCACCCTGGTCAGGCCCCACACGTACGCCTGGTTCACCTTGGCCTGGCCCTGCGCGCACGGCGGCCCGGCCGGGTACGGCTGCCCGATGCCGGCGAAGCACTCGTCCGGCGCGGCCTTGCCGAGCAGGTGGAAGGTGTAGGTGTCGGCGGCCTGCACGGGCGTGACCGCCGCGCCCGCCCCCAGCACCAGCGCCGCCGCCAACCCGGCTAACGAACTCATGCCGGAACTGCCACGGGCTCGGGTCTGCGCACTCGGTCAGCGACGGATCCGGCCCAGGCCGCCGGGTCGGCGAAGCCGAGGAACGAGCCGAGGTCGGTCAGCCTGCCCACCGGATCCGCGACGATGTCCTCGTAGGCGATCCGGTGCAGCTGCGCCGGCGGGTGGTCCTCGAGAGCCTGCTCGGCCTGGCTGCTCATGAACGCGCACAGGGCCATGAACCGCTTGAGGTCCTGTCCGCGGTCGCGCAGGGCGTCCGCGGTGAGGTGCTCGGGCAGGTAGGCGTGCATGCCTTCGGGCAGGTCGTCGCCGGGCGACGCGGTGAACGGGTCGATGCCGAACCTGCCGAGCGCCTCCACGCGCAGCTGCACGAGCTGGAACGACGAGTGCTTGCTCATCGACTTCGCGGTGGCACCCCAGTCCCGGGTCAGGTAGACGATCTTCGCGCTGGGGTAGTTCGCCAGCAGCGAGGTGGTGACCTGGCTGGACCCGCCGGAGCGCTCCACCCAGCGCTTCTTCCCGGTGAGCTCGGCGAGGACGTCGAGGAAAGCCTGGTGGTGCGCGCCCACGCTCTGGGTGGGGAACGCCTGCACGCGCGGGGCGAGCCGGTCGAAGAGCGTGTCCGAATCGTCAGTCAGCTTGGCGAGCGTGATGGCCAGGATGCGCGGCAGGTTCAGGAGGTCGCCGGCGAAGCGGCCGGACTTCGGGTAGCGGATCTCCTTCGGTGGCAGCCCCAGCCGGAAGAGGATCGACAGCTCCGCCTTGGGGCCGCTGAGCACCTGCCAGTACGCCGGGCCGGTGATGACGTCGGTGCTCCGGTTCCACGGCGCGACCGACATGAAGAACTCCTGCGCCGAGCACGTCTCCGGTTCCTCGTGGATGAGGTCGGAGAGCAGGGTGGAACCACAACGGCCGTTGCTGATGATGATGGCGCGATCCATGGGATCTCCTAGTGCACGCGGGTGGCGAGCCAGGGCAGCACCTCGGCGCGGACCTGGTCGGGGGCCTTGATGAGCAGGGTGTGCTTCTGACCGGGCACGACCACGTGCCGCGACTGAGGCACGAGCCGGGCGGTCTCGACGGCGAGCTCCTGGACCGCCGACTCCGCGCCGTAGAGGCACAGGACCGGGCAGGTGATCGCGGTGAACGCCGCGGGGCAGGGCAGGTCGCTGGCGGGCAGCTGCTTGCCGATGTCGGTCTCGGTGAGCAGCGCCGACGCGTCGCGGACCCGGCGCGCGATCAGCGGACGGCTGTTCGCCACCGCCTCGGCGTCGGCGAGCGTCTCCGCCGCGCCGTCCAGCCGCCGGGCCATCCGGGCGAACCAGGCCGCGGTCGGCGGCGCGGACTCGATCGTCACGATGCCGGCGACCCGGTCCGGGTGGCGGGCCGCGTACGTGAACGCGACCGTGCCCCCGAACGAGTTGCCGAAGACGTACACCGGCTCGGCCACGGCCCAGTGCGCGAGCAGCGCGTCGAGGTCATCGACGAAGTCGTCCAGCCGGTAACCGGTGGCCGGCCGGGCGCTGCGGCCGTGGCCGCGCAGGTCGTACAGGAGAACCCGCATCCCGGCCTCGGCGAGCGGGTGGACCAGCGTGAGGAACCAGCTCGCCATGCTGTCCGATGTCATGCCGTGGACGAGCACGACGGTGCCGCGCTGCGTACCGATCGGCGCGACCTCCTCGACATGGAGGTCGACCCCGTTCGCCCTGACCATGCTCATGATCCGGCCGGCACCTTGTCCAGGGAGTCGGCGATGTAGTCGACGAGCTGGCCGACGCGCAGCTCACTCACCGACTCGACGTCGAGGCCGGAGACGAAGAGCGCGAAGTTCACCGCGTTGCCGTAGCGGGCCTGGAGACGGCCGGCGAGCGACACAACGTCGATGCTCTCCATGCCGAGGTCGTCGCGGAAGGTGGTGTCCATGGTGATCTCGGCGTCGTCGCCGAAGTCGCCCAGCACCGAGCGCAGCATCGAGGCGACGTCGGCGAGGACGGCGGTCTGGTCGGAGGGCATGGCGGTGCTCCTTAGTGTTCGGCGGGGGTGGTCCAGGCGACGACGTAGCGCCGCGGGGGAAGATCCGGTGGGTTCTCGATCTCCTCCCAGGCGACCCGGAGGACCCGGTCGCCGACGGTGACGGTGCCGTCGGCGAGGGAGACCACGAACCGGCGGGGCGCGCCGTCGAGGCCGGTGCCCAGCGCCTTGCCCGCCGCTTCCTTGGCCGCCCAGAGCCGGGCGAAGCTGCGGTCATCGGTGAGCTGGGCGCGTTCGCTGTCGGTGAGCGCGTACCGGAAGGTGGTCTCGTCGCGCGGCGCGATCTCGACCACGTCGATGCCGACCTCGGCGCCGGCCGGACCGGCGATGGCGACCCCGGCCTCGGCAGTGTGTGCGATCGACACTGCGCTTTCCACCAGGCCGCGGCCGGGGCGCAGCTCCACGTACGGCTTTCCGCTCGGCTCGTTGCGCACGGTCAGCTCGATCGGGTAGACGTCCGTGTGCCCGGCGTCCCACTGCCGGAACCGGACGGCGTCCTTCGCGGCGATCCGCCCGAGCATCCACGGGTTGCGCTTGGCGGCGGGCATCCGCTCGTACTCGGTAGCGGCCTCGCCGCCGAGGATCCCGCGCGCCGCCATGCCGCGGGTGACCAGGTCGGTCCAGGCGTCGAACGCGACCGTCCAGCCGCCGTCGCGTCGCTGCGACATCGGGTACTTCTCCGGGAACCGTTCGCAGGCCCGGGCGGCCGGGTGGCTGTCGAACCTCCGGTCGGTCGCGCCGTCGATCTGGGCCCACACCCGGCCGTTCACCGACAGCTGGGTGTCGGCGATCAGCTCGCCGTCGGTGATCGTCCGGACCCGGGCGACGCAGTCGAACGCGGTGCCGGGCGCGGGCGGCGGGCCGTAGAACTTGACGTGCCGCAGCCCCACCGGCAACGCCACGGTCCGGAACGGCTGGGTGGTGATGAGCCAGTTGCCGATCAGCTGCAGCGCGTTGTCGAGCAGGGCGCCCGGCGGTTTCGGCGCGGTGACCACGCCGCGGACATGCATGTCGCCGAGCGCGTGCACGGCGGTGACGCCCTGGAACAGCGGGCCGTGGAACATGAGGCGCTCGGCGTACATCTCCTCGGCGCTGGTCGTCGGCGGGAACTCGGTCGCCGGGTCCTGCGTCCATGGCCGTTCCGCCGGCTCGGGATAGGTCGCGGCCAGCTCGACCGTGGACCGCGCGTAGCCGCCGAAGATCACCGTGACCAGGCCCGGGCCGGCGCGCTTGACCGTGATCTCGACCTGCTGCGGCGGCGCGGCGATGAGCCAGCGGTTGAACTTCGCGTCGCGTACCGCCACGGCCTTGAGCCCCGGCGCGGCCTGCTCGGCGGCGTCCATCATGTGCTGCACCACGGTCGTCGCGGGCACCACCGGCCACCGGTCCTCGACCCGCGGCCAGTCGTCGGGCTGCACGAAGAAGCAGTGGTCCCGCAGGTAGGGCATCGTCTCCACAGAGACGTCGAGGGTCGTTCTGAGGAGTTCCCCTTCATCTTTTTTATGTACGACTACCGCCTCGCGTGACACCGTTGATCCGTGCCCAGCGGGTAGCCGCGGTGGTGTCGCTGCCGGGCGCGCCGCCGGCTCCGACGCGGGTCGCTGCCGAGGAATGACGGGCCGGGCGGCCGGTTTGGCCGCCGCCTGGAGGGCCGGCTTGGCCGCGGCGCTCATGACGGTCACCGCGTCGCTTGCGGTTTCCTGGAGCAGCGCCGCCAGCTCGGCGGCGGCCTTGGACGTGCCGGCCATCCGGCTCAGCGCCGACAACGCCGCGGTGTGCGCGTCGGCATTCGTCGCCCCCGCCGTGCCTTGCGCGGCGTGGGCCGCCGGCGCGTTCTGGGCGGGCGCCGGCGCAGGCTTTGTCGCTCCGAGCTTTGTCGTTCCGAGGCCGAGGAGCTGGTCGGCGCCCTCGCCGAGCTTGACCAGCGGGCCGCCGAGGTCCAGGCGGACCGCCGGTCCCTTGCGCTCGGACGGCTCCGCGACCGTGCGTACCTTCGGCGCGGGCGTGTGCGCCGGCGCCGGCTCCAGGACGGCCAGGTCCGGGTCGCCGCCGTCGACCCACAGGGCGGTCGCGACCCGGCGCAGCTGGGCCAGGCCGTCGCGGCGGGACACGTTCACCGGCATCGCCAGGTGCTCCCGGTCCCGCAGGTTGTCGTCGACGAGCGAGGCGAGCTGGCCCGCGCCCATCTGCAGGAAGACGCGGATGCCGTCGTCGTACATGGCGTTGACCGTCCGGCGGAACCAGACCGGCTCGATCATGTGCCGGATGAAGAGCTGGTTGACCTCGTCCGGGTCGGACGGGAACGGCGCGGAGATCGTGCCCGACCAGACGGGCACCTCCGTCGGCTGCACCTCCCAGCGGCCGAGCGCTGCGCCGATCGCCTGGAGCCCCTCGGCGAAGACCGGGGTGTGGAACGCCGAGCGGAACGGCAGCAGCTGGCACAGGATCGTCCGGGCGCGCAGGTCGTCGACGAGGCGCTGGACCTGCTCGCGCGGGCCGTTGACGACGCACTGGTTGGGGGCGTTGTCGTGGGACAGCACCACGCCCGGATAGCCGGCGAGCAGCGGGGTGACCGTCTCCATCGGAGCGCTCACGGCCGCGAACGCGTACCCGGACACCTCCACGCTGTCGGCGTCGAAGAGCCCGAGGAACGCGTCGACGCCCCGGGTGCTCATCTGGCCGGTGACCGCCGCCGCGGTCCACTCGCCGATGCTGTGGCCCGCGACCGCGTCGGGGCGTACGCCCATCCGCCGCAGCGCCGTGTCCAGCAGCCTGCCGACCTCGACCAGCCCGCTGCCGTGGTGGCCGAGGTCCTCGGCCGTCCACTCCCGGTGCGGGAGCCCGAAGTGGGCGGCGATGTCGGCGGTCCGCGGCGCGAACTCCGCCTCGACGCCGGGGAAGACGAACGCGAGCTTGCCGCCGCCGGGCCCGAGCAGGGGGCGCGGGGTGAACCAGACGTCCCGGCCGCCGCGCCACGGCTCGCCGCGGGCGACCATCTTGCGGGCGATGGCCAGCCGCTGGTCGGTGGGGTCGACGAGGCCCAGCCGCACCGGCCCGCCGTGGCGCGCGCGGGGCAGGTCGCGGACGTCGTCGCGCTCCAGCAGCCGGATCATCTCGTCGGTGGACGACGCGGCGAGCCAGACGATGCGCTCGGGTTCGGCGATCGTCACGGGTACGGCGTTCGCGTACTGCTCGACGATGACGTGGGCGTTGACACCGCCGAAGCCGAAGGCGTTGACCCCCGCCCGGCGCGGGCCGGCGCTCTCCCAGGGCTGGGCCGAGGAGATCGGCTTGAACCGCGTCTTCGCCATCTCCGCGCGTGGCTTGGTGACGTTGAGGGTGGGCGGCAGCACGCCGTGGTAGACGGCGAGCGTGGCCTTGATCAGCCCGGCGACCCCCGCGGCGGGCATCGCGTGACCGATCATCGACTTCACCGACCCGATCACCGGACGCTCCCCGCCGGCGTGCGGGCCGAAGACGTCGGCCAGCGTGGTCAGCTCGGCGGCGTCGCCGGTCGGGGTGGCCGTACCGTGCGCCTCGAGCAGGCCCAGCGCGTCCGGGGCGGTCGGGTCGAGGCCGGCCATCTCCCACGCGCGCCGGATCGCCAGGGCCTGGCCCGAGCTCGCCGGGTTGAACATGCTGGCCGAGCGGCCGTCGCTGGAGGTGCCGCTGCCGCGGAGGACCCCGTACACCCGGTCGCCGTCGCGCTCGGCGTCGGCCAGGCGCTTGAGCACCACCATGCCGGTGCCCTCGCCGATCAGCACCCCGTCGGCGTCGGCGTCGAACGGCCGGATGTCGCCCTTGCGGCTCAGCGCCTGGAGCTGGCTGAACACCGACCAGAAGCTGATGTCGTGCACGTGGTGGACCCCGCCGGCCAGCACCGCGTCGAGGCGGCCCTGCGCCAGCTCGGCCATGCCCTGGTCGACGGCGATCAGCGAGGACGCGCACGCCGCGTCGATCGTGTACGCCGGCCCGCGCAGGTTCAGCCGGTTCGCCACCCGGGAGGCGGCCAGGTTGGGCACCAGCCCGATCGTGCCCTCCGGCTGGTGCTTGCCGAGCCGCTCGTCGATGCGGTCCCGCAGCAGGTCGAGCCGATCCTCACCGAGGTCCGGCGCGAGTTCCCGCAGCAGGCTGATGACCTGGCTGGCCATCCGCACCCGGTTGGCGTAGCGGGAGGCGGCCGGGTTGAGCAGGCCGCCGCGGCCCAGGATCACGCCGATCCGGTCCGCGTCGGGCATCCGCGCCGCCCCGCCCGCGTCGGCGATCGCCGCGGCGGCGACCTCCAGCGCGATGAGCTGGTCCGGCTCGATGTCGCCCACCGAGTTCGGCATGATGCCGAACTTCAGCGGCTCGAACACCGCCTGGTCGTCGAGGAAACCGCCGCGGCGGGTGTAGAGCCGGTCGGGCCGGTGCGCGTTGTCCGGGTCGTAGAACAGCGTGTCGAAGCGGTCCTCCGGCACGTCGCTGATCATGTCCTTGCCGTTGACCAGGTTCTGCCAGTACTCGTCCAGGGTGGCGGCGCCCGGGAAGATCGCCGCCATCCCCACGATCGCGATCTGCTGCACGCCGCCTACCAGCCCGAGGCGGTGAGCACGACGGAGGTCTGCGCGGCGTCGCCCCAGGCCAGCTCGCGCAGGAGGCTCAGCGCCCCCTCCTCGGGGTCGATCAGGCCGATCCCGCGGCGGGCGTACTCGGCGGTCAGCTCGGGCGTCACCATGCCGCCGTGCGCGCCGACCGGGGCCCACGGTCCCCAGTGCACCGTCAGCCCCCGGTGCCCGGTGGCCTGCGACCAGCGGGTGGCCATCGCGTCGAGCGCGTCGTTGGCGGCCGCGTAGTCGCTCTGGCCGCGGTTGCCGTACGCAGCGGCGATGCTGCCGAACATCACCACGAACCGCGGCTCAGCCCCGCAGGCGTCCAGGGCGTCGAGCACCGACCGGGCGCCGTCGACCTTGGTGCGGAACACCCGCTCGAAGGAGGCCGGGTCCTTGTCGCCGATCAGCTTGTCCTCGATGATCCCGGCCGCGTAGACCAGGCCGTCGATGCGGCCGTGCTCGTCGTGGACCCGCTTGACGAACCGGCGGGTGGCCTCGTCGTCGCGGACGTCCAGCGAGTGGTAGCGCACCTGTGCCCCGAGCTCGGTCAGCTCCGCCACGGTGGCGTTGACCTCGCGGGCGGCGAGGAGTGCCGAGGCGGTGCGGTCGATCTCGGCCGGCGAGCGCATGCCACGCCGCGCCAGCGCCGCCCGCAGCGCCGCCTTGTCAGCGGCGGCAGCCAGCTCCGGGTCCTCGTCCGTCTGCGGCAGCGGGGTGCGGCCCACCAGCTCGATCCGGCACCGGGAGGCGGCGGCGACCGTACGCGCGAACCACGGCGTGATGCCCCGGGCCCCGCCGATCAGCACCACGACCGAGTCCTGGTCCAGCCCGATCGCCCGCGCCTCGGCCACCCCGTCGCCGGCCGGCCCGGCACCGCCGTCGGCCAGCATGCCCAGCCCGGCCTCGGTGAGCCGGCCCACCAGCCGCCCGTCCGCGCGGCGGTGCACGACCGGCGCCGTCGTCGTGTCGTGCAGCTCCTCGACCAGGCCGCGCGCGATCTCGTCGGCGGACGCCCCGGCGCTCACCTCGACGTAGCGGGCGACCGTCTCCGGGTACTCCCGGGCGATCGTGCGGAACAGGCCGGTCAGCCCGTCCGTCCGCGCGCCGCCCTGCTCCGGGCCGGCGGCGACGAGCCAGCGGGGGCCGGCGGCCAGCGCCTTCTTGAGGAATCCGAACGCGTCCGGCAGCAGCGGCCCGGCACCCTCGGCCAGTCCGTCGAGGAGCACGACGCCGTCCGCCCCGGCCGGCTCGTCGGCGGTCGACCCGGTCGTCGCCTGCGCGCCGGACTCGGCGAGCAGCTCGGCCAGGCGGTCGCCGCTCGCGCCGCCGCCGGTGACAAGGAAGCGGGTCCCGGCGAGCCCCGGTGCGGTCGCCTCCGCCGGCGCCGCCGCCTCCAGGCGTGTCACCAGCCGCTGCGGCGCGATACCGGCCCGGGGCGGCGGCTCGCTCGCCTCGACCCTGACCGGTGACTCGGCGACCGCCGGGGCGGCCGGTCCGGCCGGCTCGGCCGGTGCGTTGATCTTCGAGTCGAGCCAGCTCACCATCGCCCGTACCGTGCGGGCCTTGACCAGGTCCTCCAGCTCCGACTCGTCACCCTCGACGGCCAGACCCAGCTTGTTCGCCACCTCACCGGCCACCTCGGCCCGCTTGATCGAGTCCACGCTCAGGTCCGCCTCGAGGTCCAGGTCGAGCTCGATCAGCTCCTCCGGGTAACCCGTGCGCTCACTGATCACCGCCAGGACCGCGCTCTGCACGTCGATCGCCGGGGCGGCGGCCACCACCGGTGCGGCGGCGACCGGTGCCGTCGCGGGCGCGGACGCGTTGATGCGGGTGTCCAGCCAGCTCACCATCGCCCGTACCGTGCGGGCCTTGACCAGGTCCTCCAGCTCCGACTCGTCACCCTCGACGGCCAGACCCAGCTTGTTCGCCACCTCACCGGCCACCTCGGCCCGCTTGATCGAGTCCACGCTCAGGTCCGCCTCGAGGTCCAGGTCGAGCTCGATCAGCTCCTCCGGGTAACCCGTGCGCTCACTGATCACCGCGAGCACGGCGCTCTGCACGTCCAGGCCCGGGTGCGCGGCCGGCGCGGGCGCGAGCAGCGCCTCCGTCTCGGCGATCGTCGGATAGTGCACCGCCGCCGCGGGAGCGGCCGCGGGCGCCGGCGACACGGGAGCCGACATAGGCGCCGCGACAGGCACCAGCGCCTGCACCGGTGCGGCCTCCCCCGGCTGCCAGACCAGGCGACCGCCGCCCGAGCCCTCGCCCAGGTATGCGAGCAGCACGTCGCGCTGGGTCGCGATCAGGTCCCGGCTCGTCCGCAGGAACTCGCTGACGAGCTCGCTGCGGTTGTCACGGGCGCCCTCGGGCCCCGGCACTGCGGTCATCGTGAACTCCTCGATCTCGATGCGCCGGGCGGGTGTCATCCCGCCGGGCAGGCACTGTCCGTCGCGATCGCGCACGGCCTGGCCGTCGACGGTCCAGGTGGGACGGTGGGACGCAGGGACGGCCGGGCCGGCGGTGTCGCGCCCGGCGAAGAGCCAGCCGGTCTCCACGGGTACGCCCGCACAGGCCAGCTCGGCGGCGGCGGTGAGCAGGGCGCGCAGCCCCTGCCCCGGGCGGCCGTCGACGGTGACGACCAGGTGCGGGCGGGCGCCGAGCACGGCACCGACCAGGCCGGTGAGCACCTGTCCCGGACCCGCCTCGACGAAGACGCGGGCGCCGGCGGCGTACATGGCCTCGACCTGCTCGACGAAGCGGACCGGGGCACCGATCTGGGCGGCCAGCCCGGCGCGCACGGCGTCGGCCTCCGCCGGGTACGGCTCGGCGCTCCGGTTGGACCACACCGGCACCTCCGGCGCGCCGATGGCCCGGGTGGCGAGCACGTCGGCGAAGGCGGCGGCCCCGCCCGCCACCACCGGGCTGTGGAACGCGGCCGCGACCGGGATGCCACGGGCCCGCAGCCCGGCCTCCGTCAGCGCGTCCGTGGCCCGCCCGACGGCCTCGGTCGGACCGGAGATGACGACCTGCTTGGGCGCGTTGTGGTTCGCCAGCACCACCTCACCCGCGAGTCCTGCCGCGGCGAGCACGTCGCGCACCTGGTCGGCGGTGCCCCTGATGGCGGCCATGGTGCCCGGGTCGTCCCCGACGGCGGCGAGGATGGCGGCGGCCCGCTCCCGGCTCAGGTCGAGCAGCGTGGCGGGGTCGAAGGCGCCCGCGGTGCACAACGCCACCAGCTCGCCGTAGCTGTGCCCGCCGGCCATGTCCGGGCGTACGCCGAGGCGGCGCAGCACGTGGTCGGCGGCGAGACCGCCGATGCCGAGGACCGGCTGGGCGACGCGGGTGTCGCGTACCCGATCCTGCTGGGCCTTCTCCGTCTCCTCGTCGAACGCGGCCGGCGGGAAGAGCAGGTCGGCCCACTCCCTGCCGAGCTCCAGGTATTCCCGCAGCTCGGGGAAGGCGACGAACAGGTCGGCGAGGGCGCCCGGCTTCTGGCTGCCCTGGCCGGGGAACAGGAACGCGACCTTGCCGGTCTCGGTGGCGGCCGGCGGCTGGATCAGGCCCCTGCGCGGGTCGTGCTCGCCGCCGAGCGCGCGGCGCAGCAGGTCGGCCAGGTCGTCGACGTCGGACGCGACCACCGCGATGCGCACCGGACCGGTCCGCGGGTCCGACTCGCGGGCCGACGCGGCGGCCAGCTCCCGCACAGGCCCCGTGCCGGGCAGCTTGTCGAGCAGCTTGCTGACGCTGCGCCGGGCGGCCTCCACCGTGGTCCCGCGGAACATGAACAGCTCGGCCGGCCACTCCTGGCGGGTGTGCCGGGGGTCGGCGGTGGCCGCGTGGGCGCTGAGCACCACGTGGAAGTTGGTGCCGCCGAAGCCGAACGCGCTGACCCCGGCGATCCGCTCGGACGCGGGCGCGGCCCACGGGCGGGTCTCGGTGTGGAAGGCGAACGGGCTGGCCTCCGGGCTCCACGCCGGGTTCGGCCGGCTCAGCCCGATCGTCGGCGGCTTCACGCCGGTGTGCAGGGCGAGCGCCGCCTTGATGACGCCGGCCATGCCCGCCGCGCACTTGGTGTGGCCGATCTGCGACTTGACCGAGCCGAGCACCGTGCCGCCCGGGCGCGCCCCGGACTCGGTGAACAGCCGGGTCAGCGTCTCCAGCTCGGTACGGTCACCGACCACGGTCCCGGTGCCGTGCGCCTCGACCATCCCCACCTCACTCGGCGAGATGCCCGCGCCGCCGTACGCCCGATCCAGCGCCCGCCGCTGGCCCTCCGCGCGCGGAGCGGTCAGGCCGAGCGCCCGTCCGTCGCTGGCGCCGCCGAGGCCCTTGACTACGGCGTACACGCGGTCGCCGTCCCGCTCCGCGTCGGCGAGCCGCTTGAGGACCACCGCCGCGACGCCCTCGCCCAGCGCGATGCCGTCGCCGGTGCTGTCGAACGTGCGGCACCGGCCGGTCGGCGAGAGCGCATGCGCCGAGGTGAACATGAGGTAGTCGTTGATGCCGTTGTGCAGGTCCGCGCCGCCGCAGATCATCAGGTCGCTGTCGCCGGCGACCAGTTCCTTGCAGGCCGAGTCCATGGCGGCCAGCGAGGAGGCGCACGCGGCGTCCACCGTGTAGTTGGGGCCGCCGAGGTCGAGCCGGTTGGCGACCCGGCCGGCGATGACGTTCGCCAGCACCCCGGGGAAGGTGTCCTCGGTGACCGTCGGCAGCAGGTCCTCGAACTGCTCGGGGAGGTCGCCGAGGTAGCCGGGCAGCAGCGTCCGCAGCGTCTGGGTCTGGCTCATGTCGCTGCCCGCCTCGGCACCGAACACCACGCCGGTCCGGCCGTGGTCGTGACCCGAGTCGTACGCGTACCCCGCGTCGAGCAGGGCCCGGTGCGAGATCTCCAGGGCGAGCAGCTGGGTCGGGTCGATGCTGGCCAGCGCCGCCGGCGGGATGCCGTACTTGATGGCGTCGAACGGCACCGGGTCGATGAAGCCGCCCCACTTGGAGACGGTGATCCGGCCGGTTTGTCCGGGGCCGACCTCGGGCGCGTAGTACGTGTCGACGTCCCACCGGTCGGCGGGCACCTCGCCCACCCTGTTGGCGCCGCTGACGACGGTCTCCCAGAAGCTCGCCAGGTCGGGCGAGCCCGGGAAGACGCAGGCCATGCCGACGATCGCGATGTCCAGCGGGTCGACGACCTCCGGCTCGAGCACCGGGTCGAGCCCCAGGTCGGCCCGCAGGCCGGTGACGCGGTCGGCGTGGGTGGCCGCGGCCGCGGCGGTGACCTGCTCGTGCAGGCCGGCGATCGTGGTCGCGGAGTCGCGCAGGACCGCGACCTGGCCGGCCATGAACAGCCCCTCGGCCGCCTGAGTGGTTTCGTCGACGCCGACCAGCTGGTCGCCGTCGCGGGTCACGCCCTTGCTGGCGATCCGCAGCCGGCCCACGTTCAGCATCTCGAGCTGCTCCCAGACGACCCGGTTCTCCACGCCGGCGGCCTCGAGCTGGTCGCGCAGGCCGTGGAAGTCGTCGACGAACGCCGACTCCAGGCAGCGGGTCGCGTGGCCGGGGGCGGTCTCGAGCAGCGCGGTAGCCGTCGCCTCGATCGCCTGCTGCTGGAACAGTGGCTGGATCGCTCCGTGCGTGACGGCTTCCTCGGTGAACAGGTACGCCGTACCCATCAGCACGCCGACCTGGGCACCGCGGCGGGTGAGCGGACCCGCCATCGCGGCCACCATCGCCGCGGACCGCTCGTCGTGGATGCCGCCGGCGAAGAAGACCTGCAGCTCGGCGGCCGTGCCCTCCGGCCGCCCGGCGAGGAACTCCGCGAGCACGCCGAGCTGCGCCTCCCACAGCGGGAAGCTGGCGCGCGGGCCGACGTGGCCGCCGCACTCGGCGCCTTCGAAGATGAACTTGCGCGAGCCGGCCTGCAGGAACTGCCGCAGCAGCCCGGGCGACGGCACGTGCAGGAACGAGCTGATCCCGTCGGCCTCCAGCCCCTTGGCCTGCGCGGGGCGGCCGCCGGCGATGATCGCCACGGCGGGCCGGATCTCGCGGATGACCTCGATCTGCGCGGCCCGCATCTGCTCCGGCGCGAAGCCGAGGACGCCCACGCCCCACGGCCGGTCGCCGAGCGCGGCGGCGGCCTCGGTGAGCATCCGCCGGCTCTGCTCGGCGTTCGCGAGGGCGAGGGCGATGAACGGCAGGCCGCCGCCGTCCGCGACGGACTTCGCGAAGCCGGCGACGTCGCTCACCCGGGTCATCGGGCCCTGCGCGACGGGCATATCGACGCCGAGGGTACGGGCCAGCGGCGCTCCCGGGCTCAGCGCCTCGCCGGCCTCCGCGTGGCCGAGCGCGTCCAGAATGGCGTCGCGCACGCTGCGTACGGCGGTGGCGGTGTCGGCGTACCGCTTGGCGAAGTCGGCGGCGAGCCAGCCGTCCTGACCGATCGGGAGCAGGACGCCGCCGACATCGAGTCCGCGTACGCCGTCCCGCAGCACCGTCTCGGTGCCGTCCATGCGACGGATCGCCGATTGCGCGTGATCGGACACAGTGGACTCTTGGAGCAAAATGATCTGACTGTCGAGCACCACACCCGCCGCCCCGCCGACGACGCAGGCCGCCGCCGTGTACGGCCCGATGCCACCGGCGGCCCAGACCGGCAGGTGCAGCCCGGTCCGGTCGCCGGCGAGCTGCTGGAGGAGCACGAAGGAGCTGAGGTCGCCGACCCGGCCACCGGACTCCATCCCGCGGGCGACCAGCCCGTTCGCGCCGGCGGCGGCGGCCGCCCGAGCCTCGGCGAGGCTGGTCACCTCCACCAGGACCCGGTAGCGCTCGGCCAGCTCGGCGACGTCCCATCCGGCGTCCGCGGTGACGATCACGAGCTCGACCGCGGCGCCGGCGACCCGCTCCAGGTCGGCGGGGGTGGCGGCGCAGGCGGCAGTGACGCGGACCCCGAGTCCCGCACCCGTGCGGCGCGCCGCCTGGGCCAGCACGCGCAGGCTCCACGCGTCGCCGGAGCGGAGGTCGAGGACGCCCACGCCGCCGGCCCGCGCGGCCGCTGCGACCTGGTGCGGGCTCGATTCCAGCCCGGGGCCGCCGCTGACGGCCAGCACCAGGGAGCTCGTCTGTCGCGCTGTCTTCATCGGACTCCCGCTTCGTGATTCGGACACGGTCGAACAGGGGGCGCAGGGGGATGAGGGGAACGAGAGATCTCGATACATGAATGTAGTTCGCAGCGGAGATTATCGATCTCTGATTACAAAACTGTTACACCTTCTCGATGGAAAAAGTGCAGAATTTTTCGTAGGGCGTGCATCTTCCCGGAGATATATCAGCCCAGCTCAGTAGGACTTCTGGGGATCGTCGGAGTGGTCGGCGACGGTCGCCGGAACGGCACTTCCCGTGGCCTCCCTACGGTTACGTAGGTTACGGTGACGTAGCCGTAGCTTCTTGAACTCTGAGAGGTGCCATGACCTCCGTCCGCGCCGAAGCGGCCACCCCCGCCGGCCCCAAACCGCTCACCGAGGGACCCCAGCCGCGCGGCATCCTCGTCGCGCTTTACGGCTTCGTGGTCATCCCGTTCCTCGCCGTCTTCGCGGCCGTGCCGGTCGCCTGGGGCGGATGGCTGACATGGACAGACGTCGTCATCGGCGTGGTCTTCTACCTCGTCGGCGGCCTCGGCATCACCGTCGGCTTCCACCGCTACTTCACCCACGGCTCCTTCAAGGCCAAGCGCTGGCTGCGCATCACGCTCGCGGTGGCCGGCTCGCTGGCCATCGAGGGCGGCATCATCCAGTGGGTCGCCGACCACCGGCGCCACCACGCCTTCAGCGACCAGGAGGGCGACCCGCACTCCCCCTGGCGCTACGGCACCGGCTTCTGGGCGCTGACCAAGGGCCTGTGGCACGCCCACATGGGCTGGCTCTTCAGCCGCGAGCTGTCCAACCGTGCCCGCTTCGCGCCGGACCTGCTCGCCGACCGGGACATCCGGATCGTCGACCGGCTCTTCCCCACCATCGTGATCTTCACGGTCCTCGCCCCGGCCGCCGTCGGCGGCCTCGTCACCTGGTCCTGGCGGGGAGCGCTGACCGCGCTCTTCTGGGCGGGCTTCGTGCGCATCGGCCTGCTGCACCACGTCACCTGGTCGATCAACTCGGTCTGCCACGTGTACGGCGAGCGCCCGTTCGAGGTACGCGAAGGAGACAAGGCGTCCAACTTCTGGCCTCTGGCAATCATCAGCTTCGGGGAGAGCTGGCACAACCTGCACCACGCTGACCCGACCTGCGCCCGGCACGGTGTCCTCCGTGGCCAGATCGACAGCTCGGCGCGGCTGATCTGGCTGCTCGAGAAGGCGGGCGCGGCCTCGCACGTACGCTGGCCGAAGCCGGACCGCATCGCCGCCAAGATGGTCAAGTCCGAAGCGTGACCGGCCGCGGCGGCACGCACGCGGGACCGTGGGACGGCGGCCCTGCTGGCAGGATGGCCGGGTGACCGAGCAGAGCGAGACCAGCAACCAGCCTCGAGGCCGCCGCGCACGCACCGTCGCGGCGTCGAGCCGGGCCGCGGCGACCCCTGCCACGTCCCGCGTCCGCATGTCCGCCGCGCAACGGCGCGAGCAGCTCATCGTCATCGGCCGTCAGCTCTTCGCCGAACGCGGCTTCGACGCCACGTCCGTGGAGGAGGTCGCGTCCCGCGCCAAGGTCTCCAAACCCGTCGTGTACGAGCACTTCGGCGGCAAGGAGGGCCTCTACGCAGTCGTCGTCGACCGGGAGGTGCGCGCCATGCTCGACCGGATCGCGGCGGCCCTCACCGCCGGCCACCCCCGCGAACTCCTCGAACAGGCGGCGCTCGCCCTGCTGGACTACATCGAGGACGAACCGCACGGCTTCCGGGTGCTGGTCCGCGAGTCCCCGGCCCTCCAGCCGGCGGGCAACTTCTCCAGCGTGATGAACGACGTGGCGCACCAGGTCGAACACATCCTCGGCGCCGAGTTCAAGTCGCGCGGCCTGGACCCCAAGTTCGCCGAGCTCTACTCGCAGGCGCTGGTGGGCATGGTGGCGCTGGTCGGCCAGTGGTGGCCCGAGGCCCGCAAGCCGAAGAAGGAGATGGTGGCCGCCCACCTGGTGAACCTGGCCTGGAACGGCCTGTCCCACCTCGAGGCGAAGCCGTCCCTGCTCACCCGCAAGACCCGCTGACCCTCGGCTCAGACCGGGTTGTGGGCCTGGGCGCTCTCCGTGCGGCCGGCCTCCGCGCTGCCGACCTTGCCGTACAGCCCGGCGGTCAGCACCACGAGACCGATCAGGGTCAGCACGATGACGTTCACCATCGAGGCGTTGAGGATGTTCGCGCCGGTCTGCATGAGTGCGAGCAGCACCATGGCGACTCCGAGCAGTCCCCAGCCGAGCACCACGGTGAGGTGGTGGTGGACGTTGCCGCCGAGCAGGACGGCGGCCAGGATCCCCAGCCCGACCAGGGTCGCCAGCCAGGCGCCGGCCGGGTTGGCGCGCAGCCCGAGCACCCAGTCGTGGCCGCGGTGGAAGAACGGGTCACCCCAGGTCGCGGCGATGGCCAGGACGCCGAAGAGGATCAGGAACGCCCCGGCGGCACCGGCGAGCGCACGGTAGGCCGGCCGGAGATGGTGGTTGAGGGGGTAGTGAGCCATCAGGCGTTCTGCGCCTCGCGGACCTGCCGCGGCGCACCGGCCTGCGACGAAGGCGCGATCTTGCTGTACTGACCGGCCATGATGAGCACCAGGCCGACCAGGTACGTCACGACGACGGTGGCGATGCTGAAGTCCAGGAAGTTGGCGTCCGTCCGCAGCGCGGCGAGCTCATAGCTGCCGACGACCAGCAGGCCCCAGCCGAAGTACTTGTCGACCAGGACGTCGGAGTTGCGCCCGAGGACTGTGGCGATCAGCACGATCACGCCGATCAGCAGCGAGACGATCGACCAGAACAGATTGGCGTGCTGGCCGAGCACCCGGTCGCCGCCGTTGCCGAACATGCCGTCGCCCGCGGTGACGATGATCCCCACGATGCCGAAGAGGATCAGGTAGACGCCGGTCAGCGCGCCCAGGGCGCGGTAGATCGGCCGCAGCGGGTGATTGACCGGAGTGTGCGCCATGGTGTCCGTCTCCAACGTCGGTGTGTGTCACGAAGATTCTCGCGCATCGCGGTGACGCCCGCAGGAGCACCCCCGGATCAAGCGTCGGACACCCGCTCGGCCAGCTCCAGCCAGGCCTCCTCGACCTGCGCACGCTCCCCCTGGACCGCCTTCAGCTGGGCGTCCAGCTCCATGACCTTGTCGTAGTCGCTGCCGTGCTCGGCGAGGCCCTCGTTGATCTTCGCGATCCGGTCCTCGAGCTTGGCGAGCTGCCGCTCGAGCTTGCCGAGATCCTTCTTGGCCGTCCGCACCTCGGCCGCCGACATGCCCGCCGGCTCCTCCGGCGCAGCGATGCCGCTGCCGGCCCCGCCGGTCGCCGTCGGGCCGATGGAGACGGCGGAACTTCCCAGACGCGCCAGGTATTCGTCGACACCGCCCGGCAGGTGCACCAACCGGCCGTCGCCGAACATCCCGTACGCCGTGTCGGTCACGCGCTCGACCAGGTAGCGGTCGTGGCTCGCCACCACCATCGTCCCGGGCCAGGAGTCGAGCAGGTCCTCCAGTGAGGCCAGGGTGTCGGTGTCGAGGTCGTTGGTCGGCTCGTCGAGCAGCAGCACGTTCGGCTCCGCGGCGAGCAGGCGGAGCAGCTGCAACCGGCGCCGCTCACCGCCCGAGAGGTCGCTGACCGGGGTCCAGATGCGCTTGTCGGTGAAGCCGAAGACCTCGGCCAGCTGGCCCGCCGACAGCTCCCGGTCGCCGAGCTTGACCCGCTTGGCCACCTCCTCGACCGCTTCGAGCAGGCGCAGCTGCCCCGGCAGCTCCCGGAGCTCCTGGGAGAGGAACGCCGGCCGCACCGTCGAGCCGGTGACCAGGCGCCCGCCGTCCGGCTTCGTGATGCCCGCGAGCAGGCGTAGCAGCGTGGTCTTGCCCGCGCCGTTGGCACCCAGGATCGCGATGCGGTCGCCGGGCCCCACCTGCCAGGTCAGATCCGAGAAGATTGTCTTCGGGCCGGCCTGGAGGCGGACGTCCGCCAGGTCGTACACCTGTTTGCCCAGCCGGGTGGTGGCCAGCCGCTGGAGGCTGACCTTGTCGCGCACCGGCGGCACGTCCGCGATCAGCGCGTTGGCCGCGTCGATCCGGAACTGCGGCTTCGAGGTACGCGCCGGCGGGCCGCGTCGCAGCCACGCGATCTCCTTGCGGAGCAGGTTCTGCCGGCGGGCCTCGATGGAGGCGGCCACCCGCTGGCGTTCGGCGCGGGCCAGGGTCCAGGCCGCGTAGCCGCCCTCGTACGTGAGCACCTGCTCGTCCACGACCTCCCACGTCGCGGTGCACACAGCGTCGAGGAACCAGCGGTCGTGGGTGACGACCACCAGCGCGCCGCGGCGGCCGAGCAGGTAATGGGCGAGCCAGTCGACGCCGGCGACGTCGAGGTGGTTGGTCGGCTCGTCGAGGATCAGCAGGTCGGACTCGCGCACCAGCAGAGCGGCGAGGGCCACCCGGCGGCGCTCGCCACCGGACATGGGGCCGACCGGGGTGTCGAGCCCCAGGTAGCCCATGCCGAGCCCGTCGAGGATCGCGCGGACCCCGGCGTCGCCGGCCCACTCGTGCTCGGCGCCCATGTCCTCGGCGAGCCAGGCGGTACCGAGCACGACGTCGCGTACGGTCGCGTCGGCGGCGAGGGTGAGATTCTGCGGGAGTGCGGCGACACGCACGTCGCGCCGGTGGGTGACCCGGCCGGAGTCGGGGTCCTCCACCTTGGCGAGCATCCGCAGCAGGGTGGACTTCCCGGCGCCGTTCAAGCCGACGATGCCGACCCGGGCGTCGTCGTCGAGCCCGAGAGAGACGTCGGTGAGCAGCTGACCGGCGGCGCCGTAACCCTTGTTGACCCGGTCCAGATTGACGATGTTGGCCACGATGCCGTCAAGCCTACCTTGTCTCGCGACAAGTCCCGGACGCCGGGTTGCTCACACCGCCCGGGCGCCCGGCATCGGTCCGCGGGCCGCCACCGCCGTACGGCAGACACCCGCCTCCGACAGCCGCGACGCGACCTCCTCGGCGTGCGGGCCGTCGGTGGCCAGGAACACGCACGTCGGACCGGACCCGGAGACGATCCCCGCCACCGCGCCCGCCTCGTACCCCGCCTTGAGCACGTCCGCGAGCGCCGGACGCAGCGACAGCGCCGCCGGCTGGAGATCGTTGGCGAGCGCGGCCCCCAGCACCTCCGCCTTGCGCTGGCGCAGCGCGGTCATCAGTTCGTCGGGGCTCTCCAGCGGGGTGGGCGGCCACGGGCTGTCGCGCAGCCGATCGAGCTCGCCGTAGACCGCCGGGGTGGACAGGCCGCCGTCGGCGATCGCCACCACCCAGTGCCAGGTCGTCGGTCGCGCGAGGATCGGGCTGACCGTCTCGCCGTGGCCGGTGCCCAGTGCCGTGCCGCCGTGCAGCAGGAACGGCACGTCCGAGCCGAGCTCGGCGCCGATCTCGGCCAGCTCGTCCTTGCTGAAGCCGGTGCCCCAGAGCAGGTCGCAGGCGAGCAGGGTGGCCGCCGCGTCGGCGCTGCCTCCGGCGAGGCCGCCGGCCAGCGGGATGGTCTTGCGCAGGTGCAGGCGGGCATGGGCGGGCACGCGGGCCTTGTGCGCCAGGGCCCGGGCCGCCCGGATGATCAGGTTGCTCTCGTCCAGCTCGAGCTCGCCGGCGCCCTCGCCCTCCATGGTCAGTGCGAGGGTGTCGCCGCGGCGCGCGGTCAGCTCGTCGAACAGGCTGATCGCGTGGTAGACGGTGCTGAGCTCGTGGAAGCCGTCGGCACGCAACGGGCCCACGCCGAGGTGCAGATTGATCTTGGCCGGCACCCGTACCCGGACCGGCCCGGCGAACCGGCGCGGCTTGTCGTCGTCCGGCCCCCACGCCTCCGTCACGGAGCGATGCCCGGGGTCGCCGGCTCGGGTGTCCGCGGGCGCACGACACATCGCGAACTCGCCGTGGTCATGAGTCCACCTCCTCGTGCCGCCTGCTGGACGCGCTGAGCTTACCGCCGTACCCGAGGGAGATCGCGGCAGCCGCGACCGCGGCGAACTCGGCCACCGGGAGCGCCTCACCCCGGGCCTGGGGGTTGACCCCGGCCGCCACCAGGACCTGTTCGGCGCGGTCGGCGCCACCGGCCCACCCGGCCAGCGCCGCGCGCAACGTCTTGCGCCGCTGCGCGAACGCCGCGTCGACCACCTGGAAGACCGCCGCGCGCGGCACGTCGAAACCCCGTTCCCGGCGGGTGAAGGCGACGAGACCGGAGTCGACGTTGGGGACGGGCCAGAAGACCGCCGGGGGTACGCGACCAGCAGCGCGAGCGTCCGCATACCAGGCGAGCTTGACCGACGGCACGCCGTACACCTTCGATCCGGGGCCGGCGATCAGGCGGTCCGCCACCTCCTTCTGGACCATGACGAGCCCGCCCCGCAGCGTCGGCAGGACGGCGAGCAGGTGCAGCACGACGGGGACCGCGACGTTGTACGGGAGATTGGCGACGAGCATGGTCGGCGCGGGCGAGAAGGCGCCCGCGGTGACCTTGAGCGCGTCGGCGGGGTGCACCGTCAGCTTCGCGGCACCGCCCCGCTCGGCGACGGTCGAGGGCAGCGCGGCGGCGAGCACCGGGTCGATCTCCACCGCGTGGACGTGGGCCGCCGCGCCGAGCAGGCCCAGCGTGAGCGAACCGAGCCCGGGGCCGACCTCGAGGACGACGTCGTCGCCGGTCAGCCCGGCCGCCGCAACGATGCGCCGTACGGTGTTGGGATCGTGCACGAAGTTCTGGCCGAGCTTCTTCGTCGGCGCGACCCCGAGCCGCGCGGCGAGCTCCCGGATCTCTGCCGGGCCGAGCAGTGCATCAGCCATGACGCCACAGCCTACGGCGCGGCCCACCTGCCGCAGCGCCGCCACCGGTGACAACGCCCCGCCCTCCGCGCGCCGGCCCGAAATCCCCGGGCCGTGGGCAACCGACAGCCGGCGCGGACCGGCACCGCGGCCCCGCGACATGCGGGCGGGAGGGCGCCGTTCGCATGACCCTGGCTCACGGGGCAGCGGCGACGTGCGCGGAAGGGGTACAACGAGGGGCATGACGGAGCTGCTCGAGCTACGCGGCGTGGTGGAGGCGACACCGGACGAGGTCGCGGCGGTGCTGCTCGACGCCCGGCCCGGCGGGCGGTCGCCGATCGCGGCCACCGGCTCCGCCAAGCCGGCCAAGGGCGACGAGTTCACCGTCACCAAGGACGGCAGCATGATCACCGTGACGATCGACCGGGCCGCCCGCTCGGTCGTCCAGCAGGGTGAGTGGTGGTATCGCGGGGTCACCAGCGTCGAGCCGGACGAGCGGGGCTCGCTGGTCGTCTACCGCATCTTCAACGTCGCCCCGGGGCACCGCTGGGCGGTCCGCTTCGTCTCCCGCGGCCCGCTGCACGCCGCACCGACGGCCTTCGCCAAGCTCCTCGGCGGGCTCGGCGAACGCCTCGACTGCGCCGCCTACCCCTTGCCCGCCTGAGGCCGGTCGGTCAGCTCCAGGAGCCGAAGACCCGCTCACCGTTGGCGGAGATGGCCGCGCAGAGGTCGTCCAGGTCACGACCGGTCACCTCGGCCAGCGCCCGTACGGTCAGCGGAATCAGGTACGAGGCGTTGGGGCGCCCCCGGTACGGCACCGGCGTCAGGTACGGCGCATCCGTCTCGACCAGCATCTGCTCCGGCGGCGTCACGAGGGCGGCGGCGCGCAGATCAGCGGCGTTCGCGAAGGTCACCGTTCCCGCGAAGCTCAGCAGGTAGCCCCGGCGTACGCACTCGGCGGCGAAGTCCGCGTCGCCCGAGAAGCAGTGCAGGACCACGGTGTCCGGCGCGCCCTCCTCGTCGAGGACGCGCAGCACGTCCCCGTGGGCGTCGCGGTCGTGGATGACCAGCGCCTTGCCGTACCGCTTGGCGATCGCGATGTGGGCGCGGAAGCTGCGCTCCTGGGCGGGACGGCCGGCTTCGCCCGTACGGAAGGAGTCGAGGCCCGTCTCACCCAGCCCGCGCACCCGCGGCTCGGCCGCGAGGGTCTCGATCTCGCGCAACGCCTCGTCGAGGTCGGCCACGACCGGCGCCTCGTTGGGGTGCAATGCCACGGTCGCGAGCACCGAAGGGTGGCGTGCGGCCAGCTCCGCGCCCCACCGCGACGAGGCGACGTCGACGCCGACCTGCACGAGGCGGTCCACTCCGGACTTCGCGGCGGCGGTGATCAGTGCCTCGACCGGGTCGGCGGCGCCGCCGCCGGGCATCCCCGCCTCGTGGACCGTGATGTCCAGGTGGGTGTGGCTGTCGAAGACCGGTACGGCCAGCGGCTCGGGCGGGGGCGGGAACTCCCCGGCACGACGGGCGGAACGCTTCTTGCGGGACTCGGACGGTTGCGTGTTCATCGCGGTCCAGCATCACACAGGTCCGGGTAACCCCGCGTTCACCCAGCAGCAACGACCTTCCTCTATGTTGCGACGGGTGACCCTGACCGGTGAGGACTCCACCGTCGGCGCCGACCCTCTCGAGCCGCCGCTGATGGCGCCGCTGCGCCGTGACCTCACCTGGGCACAGGTGCAGTTCATGAGCCAGTCCGTGGGGCACCGGCAGGACCCGGTGCTGCAACGCATCCGGGCCACGGCCGCGGTCCGCCGCGGCACCCGAATGATCAAGGTGCTCTCGGCCGCCCAGCTGGCCGGGCATCTGGCCGGCTGGCTGCCGTACGGCTTCTGCTACCGCGCCTGCGACATCGCCCACCTGCGCACCCCGGCCGAGCTCTCGCTGCTGCGCACCGACGGCGCGGGCGAGGACTCGGTCGCGTACGCCCTGCGCTGGCGAGCCACCGACCCGATCGACTTCGAGATCCCGATGGGCGCGGCCCAGTCCGGGCTGCCCGCCCTGCCAGCACACTCCCGGGTCGGCGCGATGGTGCTCGGCACCGGCTTCACGCCCAGCACCGACGACCTGATCCCGGAGTTCGTCACCGCGGGCTTCGCCGACCTGCCGATGCCGGCCAACGCCCAGCTGCTGGCCTATCCGGGCACCGGCGACGAGGTCGTGCTCTACACCTACCAGCCGGAGCAGCACGGCTGGCTGCGGCTGGCCGGACCGCGATGGCGGCACCTGCTCGAGGGGGTGCCCGGGATCAGCCCGGACCGCGAGTACGTGCCCTGCACCGACGCGGGCTCGGCCACCCTGGTCGGCCGGATCAACGACAACGAGTACCAGGCCATCGCCGACCCGCCGGACGACTTCCGGGTACGCGCCCTGACCCGCGCGGCCCGCTACTCCGTGCAGACGCTGGCCCGCCGCGCCGAGCAGGCGCTGTGGCGCAACGTCCCGGTCTGGGTGCTGCAGCGCGACGAGAGCTGGGCACGCCTGCGCCTCGTCCGCCCGGACGCCGACTCGGTCGCGTCGGTCGGTGCGCGTTGCTACGAGCGAGGGGTGTACGAGGTGTGGGCACCCGTGCGCGAGCTCACCGACCACCACATCGCCGAGCTGCCGTACCAGCTCTGACACGGCGACGCGGGGCCCGGCGATGCGCCGGACCCCGCGTTACTCGTCAGTCTTGCTTCAGCTGCGGGTGATCTTCGCGTTGACGGAGGACCACTTGCTGGTGTTGTCGGCCCAGTCCCACGCCCTGGCGTCGACGTACAGCTTGCCCTTCTTGAGGCCGCTCAGCTTCAGCGACCACTTGCCCCCGGCGGCCTTCAGCGCGATCGGGACGCAGTCGTTGAACTCCTCGACGGAGTAGACGCGCTTCCACTTGCGCTGCGGGGTGAAGCAGTACGCCTTGGTGCCGCTGATGCGCGACGCCCAGACGTAGACGTACGGCACGCCGGCGCCCTTGTCGGTGACGGTGCCGCGGGCGTACTTCCAGGACTTGAGCCGGTTGGCGCTGCCCGGCTTCTTGACCTTGACGACCGGCTTCCAGCTGTCCTTCTTGAGGTTCACCTTGCCGACGGTGAGCGCGGACGACGCGCCGTTGCCGTTGGTGAAGGTGGCCCGCAGGGTGACCTCGCCGCGGACCAGGCCGCCGCTCTTGCGGTGGTAGTAGAAGCCGGTGAACGACTGGTTCCGGCCGCTCAGGTCGCTCGTGTAGCCGTCACCCCAGTCGAACCGGATCTTGGTGGTGCCGGCCGGGACGGCGCTGATCGTGACCTTGACCCTCTGCCCGGACCAGAGGTCGTGCTTGTCCAGCTTGAACTTGCCGGGCGTGGTCACCTTCACCGTGCTGGCGGACGCCGTCGCCGTGCTGGTGTTGCCGGCGGCGTCCGTCAGGGTGAGCGTGATCGTGAAGGCGCCGTTCTTCGTGTACTGCTTCTTGATCGGCGCCTGGCCCGCGACGAGCGTGCTCGAGGTGCCGTCGCCCCAGCTCACCACGCGGCTGATCGCTTCCGGGGCGCTGGTGTCATCGTGGATCGGGCCCTGGGTCAGGGTGACCCGCTGGCCCACCCACAGCGACGTGGTGCTGAGCGCGAACACGCCGACCGGCGCGGTGACGTCCGAGGCCGGGTCGGTCGGGCCGGACGGGTCCGGCGTCGGCTCGGACGGGTCCGGCGTGGCGCCGGACGGCTCCGGCGCCGGGTTCGTGGGCGGGTCGGACGGTTCCGGCGTCGGCTCGGACGGGCCCGGCGTGGCGTCGGACGGGTCCGGCGTGGGGTTCGACGGGTCCGGCGTCGGGTCGGACGGCGGCGGCACCGAGGAGGGCAGTGACGACGGCGTGGGCGGCGGAGTCACCGGCGGCGGAGTCGGCGTCGGGAGACTCGGCGTCGGGAGGGTGGGCTCGTCGCCGAGCGCCGCGCGGGCGGCGATGGACGATGCTCGGTCGTCGGAGGCGAAAGCGGGCGAGGCACCGATGGCGCCGGCTGCCAGCAGCGCCCCGCCGACGACAGCGGCGAGCAGCGGGCGCGAAACACGTACGTACAAGGGAACTCCTTCGAGGGGTGACCTTGACGAAGGAGACATGACGACACGGCACGGCCCGCGTCCGCGATGGAACGCAGTCGTACCGACGAAACGCAGCCGTTCCCCCGTGGTCGGGGCTGAACGTACCCGATGATCACAACGTCGATCAATCCGTTGTTCGCCCGGCATGACGAAGCCCACCGATGCCTGGGGCGTCGGTGGGCCTCGTGGCCGTACGGTCAGGAGCCGAGTCGCTCCAGCTCTTCCTCCACGACGGAGGGTTCCAGCTTGCGGAACACGGGCTTGGGCGCGGCCAGCGGCGTACCCGCCACCAGCGGCACCGACTCCCACCGCGCGCCGCTCGTGTAATCACCCGTCAGCACCGGATACCCCGGTCCGCCGTCCAAGTCCTCGACCTCCACGATGGACGGCATCGGCGCGTGCACACCCGTGCCGCCGAGCAGCTCGTGGACCTTCTGCGCGGAGTGCGGCAGGAACGGGGTGAGCAGCGTGTTCGCGTCGCTGACCACCTGGAGGGCCACGTGCAGGATCGTGCCCATCCGCGGCTTGGACGCCTCGTCCTTGAGCTTCCAGGGCGCCTGGTCGGAGAGGTATTTGTTCGCCTCGGCGACCACCCGCATGGCCTCGCCGATGGCCGCCTTCTGGCGGTGCCTGCCGATCAGGTCGCCGACGGTGGCGAAGCCCGTGCGGGCCACCTCGAGCAGCGCCCGGTCGTCGTCGGTCAGCTCGTCCGCCTCGGGGATCGCACCGAAGTTCTTCGCCGCCATCGAGATCGACCGGTTGACCAGGTTGCCCCAGCCCGCGACGAGCTCGTCGTTGTTGCGCCGGACGAACTCGGCCCAGGTGAAGTCGGTGTCGTTCGACTCGGGCCCGGCCGCGGCGATGAAGTAGCGCAGGGCGTCGGCGTCGTAGCGTTCGAGGAAGTCGCGGACGTAGATGACGACCTTGCGCGACGACGAGAACTTGCGGCCCTCCATCGTCAGGTACTCGCTCGAGACCACCTCGGTGGGCAGGTTCAGCGCGCCCAGGGAGCCGGGGTTGCCGCCCTTGTCGCCCTCGCCGGAGTACCCGAGCAGCAGCGACGGCCAGATCACCGAGTGGAAGACGATGTTGTCCTTGCCCATGAAGTAGTAGCCGAGCGACTCCTCCTGCCACCACCGCCGCCAGGCGTCCGGGTCACCGGAGCGCCGCGCCCACTCGATGGAGGCCGACAGGTAGCCGATGACCGCGTCGAACCAGACGTAGATGCGCTTGTCGCTGCGGTCGCTCCAGCCGTCCAGCGGAATCGGTACGCCCCATTCCAGGTCGCGGGTGATGGCCCGGGGCTGGAGATCGTCGAGCAGGTTCCGGGAGAACTTGAGCACGTTGGGGCGCCAGCCCTCGCGGGTGTCGAGCCACTTGCCCAGCGCCTCGGCGAACGCCGGCAGGTCGAGGAAGAAGTGCTCGGTCTCGACGAACTCCGGCGTCTCCCCGTTGATCCGCGAGCGCGGGTTGACCAGCTGCTCGGGGTCGAGCTGGTTGCCGCAGTTGTCGCACTGGTCGCCACGGGCGCTCTCGTAGCCGCAGATCGGGCACGTGCCCTCGATGTAGCGGTCGGGCAGGGTGCGCCCGGTCGAAGGCGAGATCGCGCCCAGCGTGGTCTTGGCGACGATGTAGCCGTTCTCGTGCAGGCCGGTGAACAACTCCTGCACGATGGCGTAGTGGTTGCGCGTCGTCGTACGGGTGAAGAGGTCGTACGACAGGCCGAGCCCGTGCAGGTCCTCGACGATCACCCGGTTGTAGCGGTCGGCGAGCTCACGCGGCGTGACCCCGTCGGCGTCGGCCTGCACCTGGATCGGCGTGCCGTGCTCGTCGGTGCCGGAGACCATGAGCACGTCGTGGCCGGACATCCGCATGTACCGGCTGAACACGTCGGAGGGCACTCCGAAGCCGGAGACATGACCGATGTGGCGCGGGCCGTTGGCGTAGGGCCAGGCGACCGCGGCGAGAACGTGGCTCATGCCGTCCAAGCGTAGTGACTCCCGGGGTCGCCCCGCGAACGGATAGCCATCAGCCCTTTTTGCCCCGACACGCCCGTCATGTTCCGGAATCGCGGCGAACCCCGTAGTCCAATGGGAACCATGACCGGAGACGCGCCGCAGCCTGGGAAAACGCCGCGCACCGAGGGCGACCCGTGGAGTTGGTCCGACCCGGGCACCGGCGCCTGGTGGCGCGGGGAGGGCGCACCGCCGTCCGCGGGCCCCCGGCGTGCCGAGCCGGCCACGCCCACGATGGCACCGCCCGCGATCACCCAGCACTCCGGCGAGGCGGCCGACGCTCACCAGGCCGGCACCGAAGACGCGACAGCGGCCCTGGCCCCGGAGGAGGCGGCCGACGCACCCGTCAAGCCCGTCGAGAGCAGGCACGACGAGGTGGATGCCGAGCGTTTCAACGCCGAGGGCACGGCCAAGGCCTACGCGCCCAAGGACGCCACGATCGTGGACCTGCTGGCCGCCCTGCCCCAGGAGGAGTCCGCGCCGGCCGCCGGCACCGGCTCCGCCGACGAGGTCCAAGCGGCGGCTGCGGCCGTACCGGATGTGATGGTCCTTCCGGAACCGGACGGCAACCGGCCGACGGTGGTCCTGGACCGCGGAGCCGTGCCGGGTCAGGGCACTGCGGGCCGGCCGCGGCTCAATCCCGCGCGCACCGACCGGGCCATCCAGGATCGGGTACGGGCAGAGCGAACGTCCGCGCTCCTGGAGACCTCACCGTTCTGGCTCGACGAGGACCAGCGACCGGCGCCGGAGGAGGTTCCGGAGCCGCCGCCCTCGCGCCCCGCCCGCCCGCCGAGGCGAAGAAGCCGTGACCCGCGCCGCCCGGTCAGCGGCCTGCTGGCGCTGCTCGTTCTCGCCCTGGTGGCCATGTTCTTCTCCTGGGTGAGCGCCGAACCGTTCTGGCTGGCGGTCGGGCACGGCCGGCCGGGCACCGCGACCGTGGCCGGATGCACCGGCTCCGGGGTGACGCAGCGCTGCACCGGCGAGTTCACCACGGCCGACGGCGCCTACACCGTGCGCCCGATCGCCCTCTTCGGGGTCGAGCCGGGCCTGCGAGCCGGTTCCGTCGTCCCGGCCCGGATGGTCAGCACGGACAGCCGCCAGGCGTACGTGGGCGCGACCGGCGTACTCGTGCACCTGCGCTGGTCCCTGGGCTTCGTGCTGGTGGCGCTCTGCGGCCTGGGCATCGCCGGCCTCACCGGGGTGCGGCGGCTGGAGTCCGCCCGGGCCCGCCGCGCCGCGCTGCTGGTCAGCCTCGCCGGGCCGCTCACCCTCCTGGCCGGCTTCCTCGTCACCGCCTACTGAGCGGCATGCACCAACGCGTAGACCTCGCGCTTGCGCAGTCCGTGCACGTCGGCGACCGCCTGGATGGCGTCCCGTCGCGACGCGCCTGCGGCCTCCCGCTCGGCGACCGCCGCGCGTAGCTCCTCGTCGGCCGGCCGCTCGGCCGGGCCGGCGGGCGCGCCGGCCACCACGACGGTGATCTCCCCGCGCGGCCCGGCCTCGGCGGCCCAGGTGGCCAGCTCGCCGAGCGCCCCGCGGCGGATCTCCTCGTACGTCTTCGTCAGCTCCCTGCAGACCGCGCCGGCCCGCTCGGCGCCGAAGACTCCGGCCAGGTCCTCGAGCATCCCGGTGATCCGGTGCGGCGCCTCGAAGAACACCAGCGTGCGCGGCTCGGCGGCGAGCTCGCGCAGGCGGGACCGGCGGCCCGAGCCCGAACGGGGCAGGAAGCCCTCGAAGCAGAACCGGTCGCTGGGCAGCCCGGACAGCGCCAGCGCGGTCGTGACGGCACTCGGGCCGGGCGCGGCGGTGACCGGGAAACCGGCGTCCAGGGCGGCCCGCACCAGGCGGTACCCCGGATCGGAGACGCTGGGCATGCCACCGTCGGTGACCACCGCGACGACAGCGCCGCCGCGCAGGGCCTCGACCAGGTCCGGCGTACGGCGTTCCTCGTTGCCCTCGAAGTACGACACGATTCGCCCGCCGACCGTGACGCCGAGGTCCCGGGCCAGGCGGGTGAGCCGGCGGGTGTCCTCCGCGGCGACGATGTCCGCGCTCGCCAGCACGTCACGCAGCCGGGCGGAGGCGTCACCGATGTTGCCGAGCGGCGCACCGACCAGCACGACCCGACCGGAACCGTTCTCGTCCACGACCCGAGTCCATCACACTTGCGGCCCGCCGCCGCCTCCAGGCACCGGGGTACTGGACGGGCGGCCTACGATCGCGGGGTGACTTCGGCGACAGCGGAGACAGACACCCCGAGCCCGCCGCCTGCGGACGACGTCCCGGCGGAGGGGGCCGCCACGGGCGTGCGTGGCGTTCCCGACGCCGTGCGGCGGCGGCTGGCCACGCTCGACAACTGGCTCAACCCGTACTCGTGGCTGGTCACGGCGCTGGTCGTGGGCATCGCGGCGGTCCTGCGGCTGGTCGGCCTCGATCGCCCGAAGGGGTACATCTTCGACGAGGTCTACTACCCGACCGACGCCTGGGACATGCTCCAGCACGGCGTGGAGTGGGACGAGAAGACCAACGGCCCCGCGTACGTGGTGCACCCGCCGCTGGGCAAATGGCTGATCGCGCTCGGCGAGAAGGCGTTCGGCAACACCGAGCTGGGCTGGCGTTTCCCGGCGGCGATCGCCGGCACGCTGATGGTCCTCGTCCTGATCCGGGTCGCGTACCGGCTGTTCCACTCGGTCGTGCTGGCCGGCACCGCCGGCATGCTGATGAGCCTCGACGGTTTCCAGCTCGTCCTCTCCCGCACCTCGCTGCTGGACATCTTCCTCGGCCTGTTCACCCTGATGACGTTCGCGACGCTGGTGCTCGACCGCGACCACTACCGCCGCCGCTGGCTGCGGGCGCTGGAGAACGGCTACGACCCCGCCGCCCGGGACGGCAGGCGGCCGCGCATCGTCCCGTGGTGGCTCCTGGCCGGCGGCGTCACCTTCGGCCTCGCCTGCGGCGTCAAATGGAGCGCGCTGTTCTTCGCGCCGTTCTTCGCCCTGCTGGTGCTCGTCTGGCGGGTGCAGGCCCGGCGCTCCGTCGGCGTCCGCAGCCCGATCATCTCGGGCTTCCCCGGCGACCTCGGCTACCTGGTCCTCAGCTTCGTCCTCACGGTGATCTTCTACCTGGCGACCTGGACCGGCTGGTTCGTCACCAACACCGGATACTTCCGCCACTACCGCGAGGCCAACGGGCTAGGCGAACCCCCGATCCTGGGCGCGCTGCTCAACCTCATGCACTACCACTACGAGGCGTACACGTTCCACAGCGGCCTGACGGACCGGCACGTCTACCAGTCATGGCCCTGGCAATGGCTGCTCCTCGGCCGCCCAGTCGCCTTCTACTGGAACGGCAACGGCAACTGCGGCGCGCCGAGCTGCGCCGCGGAGATCCTCCTCCTCGGTACGCCGATCCTGTGGTGGTCCTTCCTGCCAGCACTGGGAGCGCTGGTCTGGTTCGGCATCGCCCGCCGTGACTGGCGAGCATTCGCGATCGGTACGGGCGTGGTCGCCGGCCTGCTGCCGTGGTTCTACTTCGCGCTGGCGGACGGCCGCACGATGTTCTCGTTCTACGTGCTGCCGGCACTGCCGTTCCTGATCCTGGCGGTGGTCTACGCCCTCGGCGCCATCATGACCCCGCCGTCCGGAGTGGCCACGGGCGCCGGGCGAACCGACCGGCAACTGATCGGCACCATCGTGGCCGGGGTGTACGTGCTCCTGGTGGCGCTGTGCTTCGCCTACTTCCATCCGATCTTCGTCGGGCAACTGATCCCGTACGACGACTGGTCGGCGCGCATGTGGCTCGGCGGGCGCTGGATCTGAGTCCCTTGCGCCGATAGGTGTCGGTTCCGGTGGATTTGCCGCTCCGGCGGCTTCCGCGCCGGAGTGCTTCTCGCACCGGGCAGCGACAGGGTGGGGACATGGCAACGCCCCGATCGCCTGCCACGGGGGAAGCGGGCGATAGGGGCGTGCAAGAAGAAGCTTAACGAGGGTCGCTGACCGGCACAACGGGTGGAGTCCGCCGGTTGTGCGAAAACTTCCTGAAGAAAACAACGCACCGCTTCCGGTGCCCACGACGCCCGGCACCGACAACCCGCGGCCGCTGGACAGCACGCTTGATGTGGCGCGCCCGGGAAGACTCGGCGGCACGCCCCAACGCCGCCCGACACCACCCGGCGGCGCACCCTCCGGGCCGCCCCGACACCACCGGCCGCTCACCCCTCCCGCACGATGGCACGCCCTCGCCGCCAGCCGGCGGCACACCTCCGGGGCCGCACGGTCGCGTGCCCTGACTCCGCCCGGTGACGCGCCCGGAGGGCGCCCGAGGACGTGCCCTGTGGCCGGTCGGTGGTGGGCACCGAGGACGGTCGATGGCGCGACGCCCGCCGTCCCCTGGTTGCGACAAAAAGGGCATAAGGCTATATTGGTTTTTAAGCCGCTTATCTATTGGTGAATGCCATTCGGATAAAGGCGTGGCGATCAGTCGGAAATGCGACAACAAATCCGTCGCGATAATCGCGTAACCTTCTGCTTCCGCCTCTTTCGCGCAGGTCAGCACCGGGTCGCAATACGTCGATGCACATGCCGCTCACCAGGTCAAATGCGAACCCCCACCGTTTCGGATGATTTCCCTACCGCATTCGGTCGTCATGCGTTGGGGTGAAGCGGATCATGATCTTCGTAGATGTTCCTAAGCTCGCCGCGTGACAGTGCAGGAGCCGAAGAATCAGCTTTCCGGCGACATCGAGGTCCTCGACACCGAGGTGATCGTCGTCGCGCACCCCTCGCCGGTGTTCGTGGACTCGACCGGCCGTCGCCGTCGGCTGCTGCGCCGGGTCGCGTACGGATTCGGCGCCCTTTGCATGGTCTACGGCGGACTCATCAGCGTCAGCCTCGCCGGCGGTCCCGTCAGCAGCAGTGCGGTTCTGCCCCTGCCGGACCTCGCGGACGGCGATGAAGACGTCGAGGCCGCCCGGCCCAGCCCGACTCCGGAGCCGGCCGCCACGGCCCCGAGCACCCGCCCGGTGATGGAGGTCCTGCCCCGCCGCAACGCCCCGGTCAACCGGAACAACACGGTGGAGTCGGAGCAGCTGCCTCGATCGTCCACGCCGGCGGCCAGCCCGGCGCGTACCCCGACGCCCCGGTCCACGACCAAGGGGCCGACCACCCCACCGGCCACGACCAAGCCGGCCGAGTCGGTCACGACGAAGCCGGTCACCCCGGTGTCGACGCCGCCGACCACCGACACGCCGACCACGCCCACCGAGCCGGCGCCACCGGCTCCGCCCGGCACCGGCGGCACGGGCGGCGGATCCGGCGACGGCTTGTCGACCGGCGGCTCGACCGGCGGCGGCACCTCCGGCGGCTCCACCGGCGGCGGCACGCCGGCCGGCGGCAGCGGCGGCTCCCTGTCCGGCGGCACTGGTGGCAGCTCTCCAACCGGCGGCACAGGCGGCAGCAGCGGAGGTAGCGGCTCGACCAGCGGCGGTGGCGGCTCGACGGGCGGCGCGTCGAGCGACCACGGTGCCCCGTCCGCCCCCGACGCCCCCGCCAACGACCCCGCGGACGCGGACACCCCCTCCGAACCCGAACCCAAATCCGAGGTCTCCGCGTGACGACCCGCCGCAGCCGAAACCGCAGCCGCTCCCGGCGCCGGATCCTGCCGCGTCCCCGGGTCATGCTCGGCGTCCTGCTGATCAGCCTCTTCGTCGGCGTTCTGGTCGTGCAGGCGTACATCAACTCCGAGTTCACCGGCGACCACGTGGAGACCGAGGTCGGCGATCAGGCCGGGGTGCCGGTCGCGATCCGTGGCGGCGGGCCCGTCATCAACACCACCGGCGGGCAGGAGAGCTCGAGCCGGATGCCGGCCCGGACGATCGCCCTCACCTTCGACGACGGCCCCGATCCCACCTGGACGCCGAAGATCCTTGACGTGCTCGAGCAGAACGATGCGCACGGCACGTTCTTCGTCGTCGGGTCCGAGGTTGCGCGGCACCCGGATCTGACCAAGCGGATCACCGACCGGGGCAACGAGCTGGGCCTGCACACGTTCACCCACCCGAACCTGCAGCGGCTCGCACCCTGGCGGCGCAGCCTTGAGCTGTCGCAGACTCAGGTCGCCATCGCCCGGGCCGCGAACGTTCGTACGAATCTGGCGCGGTTCCCGTACTCGTCGAAGCCGCAGGCCATCGACGACGTCAACTGGAAGATCGTCAAGGAGGCCGGCGCCGAGGGGTATCTCGTCGTGGTCAACGACATGGACAGTGAGGACTGGCAGCGGCCCGGGGTCGGGCAGATCGTTCGCAACGCCACCCCGCCCGAGGACACCGGCGCGGTCATCCTCTTCCACGACGCCGGCGGGGATCGCGCGCAGACCGTTGCGGCGCTCAAGGTGTTCATCCCGATGATGAGGGCGCGCGGTTACTCCTTCACCACGGTCACCGAGGGCATGAACCGCTCCATCGCACAGCAGGGCAAGGAGTCGGTCCAGGCGTTGCCGCTGCTTCCGGTCAATCCGGCGGCGGACAGCACCGACCGGTGGCGCGGCACGGCGCTGCTGTGGACCGTACGGTTGGCCGACGGCCTGGTCTGGTTGATCGCCGGCCTCTTCCTGATCGTCGGCCTGCTCACGGTCGGGCGTACGGTCCTGCTCCTTCTGCTCGCGACCCGGCATGCCCGGCAGCGACGCAAGAAGACCTTCACCTGGGGTCCGCCGGTGACCGATCCGGTCTCGGTGATCGTGCCCGCCTACAACGAGAAGGAGGGCATCGAGGCGGCGGTCCGTTCGCTGGCCGGCGGCGACTACCCCCACATCGAGGTGGTGGTGGTCGACGACGGCTCGACCGACGGTACGGCCGTCCTCGTGGAACGCCTGGGCCTGCCGAACGTACGGGTGATCCGGGTACCGAACGGCGGCAAGGCGAACGCCCTCAACACCGGCATCGCGCTGGCCCGGCACGACCTCATCGTCACGGTCGACGGCGACACCATCTTCGAACCGGACTCGATCCGGATGCTGGTGCAGCCCTTCGCCAGCCCTGCGGTGGGCGCGGTTGCGGGCAACGTCAAGGTCGGCAACCGCGAGAAGCTGGTCTCGGCCTGGCAGCACATCGAGTACGTCATCGGCTTCAACCTCGATCGGCGCCTCTACGAGGTGCTGAACTGCATGCCGACCGTGCCGGGGGCGATCGGGGCGTTCCGGCGTACGGCCCTCGCGGAGGTCGGCGGCATCAGCGACGAGACGCTCGCCGAGGACACCGACGTGACGATGGCGCTGTGCCGGGCCGGCTGGCGGGTCGTCTACGAGGAGCGGGCCAAGGCGTGGACCGAGGCGCCGACGACACTCGAGCAGCTCTACCGCCAGCGTTACCGGTGGAGCTACGGCACCATGCAGGCGATGTGGAAGCACCGCAAGGCGCTCACGGACTCCGGCGACTCCGGTCGCTTCGGCCGGGTCGGGCTGCCGTTCCTCGCCCTCTTCGGGGTGGCGCTCCCGCTGCTCGCCCCGGTGGTCGACATCATGCTCCTGTACGGGCTGGTCTTCTGGGAACTCGAGGCCACGGTGACGGCCTGGCTGACGATGCTGGCCCTGCAGCTGTTCACGGCGGCGGTGGCGTTCCGCTTCGACCGCGAGTCCCTGCGCCCGCTGTGGCGGCTGCCGCTGCAGCAGTTCGCGTACCGGCAGCTCATGTATCTGGTTTTGATCCAATCCGCGATGACCGCGATGACGGGCGCACGGCTGCGCTGGCACAAGCTGCACCGCGCGGGGCTGACCCGGTCGGTGCCCGCCACGGAGAGACCGGTGAACCTGCCGCAGCAGAGCATCGCGCCGGCGGTCGACTCCTGGCCGCCGAGCCGGGACCAGGCGCCGACCGTGACCCACCCGGCGTCGGGCCGCGCGACGGCACGCCCGCCGGTGCCGGCGCAGGGTTCGGCCGCGCAGGACCGGGACGTGCCGCAAGATCGGATCTTGAATCCCGAGGAGCTTCCGTCGGCCGGCTCGCCCCCGGGCGGCGGCTCCGGTCCCGTCTACACGAACGGGGCTCAGGAGGTGTCACGCGGATCGTGACGGCCGCTGCCGGGCCCCGATCCGTGAGACAGCCCCTGACCGGACCCGCTCCCGCCCGAACTGCAGCCGGGCGGGAGCGGGTTCCAGGTCATCGGTCCGGTCTTGATCGCAGGCCGGCGCCGATCCTGTTCGGCGTTCAGATGCCGACGAGCGCCGGTTCCCGTTCCGCGAAGGGGAAGACGACGTGCAGGGACGTCCCGTCGCCCGGCCGGTCGGAGAGCGCCACCGTGGCGTGGTGCGCGTCCAGGATCCGCTTCGCCACGGCCAGCCCCTGGTCCGGCCCGGGTTCGGCGGTGGGATGCGTGATCGTCCCGTAGTACAGGTGCGGGAAGAGGTCGGGACGCAGACCGTCCGGCATGTCCATGTCGTCGAGCCGCACGGCCGGCCCCGATTCCATCTCGGTGCCGACGCGCACGCGCCCACCGGACGGGGTGTACTTCACCGCGGCGAAGAGCAACTGCATGAGCACCTGCTCCAGCCGTACGGGATCAGCGATGATCGGCAACGACGGCCCGCCGGCGTGGTTGAGCATCCAGATGTTCTTCGTGGCCGCGATGGGCCGCACCGCCTCGACCGCCCGCTGGGTCAGCCGGGTCAGGTCGATCTGGCGCATGTGCAGGCTGTCGTGGCCGTTGCCGGCGTCCGCCATCGAGGTGAGATGGTCGAGCAGGTCGGTCATCCCCCGCACGTGCGCCGCGGTGGCCCGCCCGACGAGGTCGGCCAGCTCGGGGTCGTGGTAGCCGTTGTTCCCGAGGTCGGCCAGGTACGACCGCATCAGCCGCAGCGGCGCCCGCAGCTGCCCGCTGACCAGGCCGGCGAGATCGTCCTTACGGCGCTCGAGCTCCTGGAGCCGCGCGGTGGTGTTGGTGAGGGCGACGGCGTACCGCCGCAGTTCGAGCTGCGACGTGACCTGACGGGCCAGCGCCCGCATCGCCTGCATCTGCTCGGCGTCGAGCTGCCGCGGCCGCGAGTCCATGACGCAGAGGGCGCCGAGGGCGAAACCGTCGCTGGTGATCAACGGCGCGCCGGCGTAGAACTGCACGCCCTTGCCCCCGTCGACGATGGGGTGATCGGTGAACCGGGCGTCCTGGGTGACGTCGGGAACGACCATCACGTCCTTGCCGAGGATGGTGTGGGAACAGAACGACAGGTCCCGTGGCATCTCGGTCAGGTCGGTCCCGAGCCGCGCCTTGAACCACTGCCGGTCCGTGTCGATCAGCGTGATCAGAGCGACGGGCACATCACAGACCGACGAAGCCAGGGCGACGATGTCGTCGAAGTCCTTCTCCGGAGCGGAATCGAGGATGTCGAGTTCGTAAAGTGCGGCGAGCCGGTCGGCTTCGTTCGTGGGCAGGGGCGATTGCATGACGGTCACCTCCGAGACTGACTACAGAGATACCACCCATAGGTAGCGAGATTCACATATCGGCCATCTTGCTCCCCAGCTTTCCCGTCCTCCCCGCCCGATCCCCCTTGCCCAGCGCTCCCGAGCGCTTCTGAGGTCCGACGCGAGCAGGCGGCCGCCAACCCGGCCCCGCGCCCCCGCGCGCGGGTCTGACGGGAGCCGTCGCGCGGCCCCGGCCCCGCGCGGCCCTGGCCCGGCCCCCGGCCCGGCCCGGCGTCACCCAACCCGAAACAACCCGTCCTCAAGCCGGCCGGTGACACACCGCCTCGATGTTGTTCCCGTCGGCATCGAAGGCATAAGCCGCGTAGTAATTCTCGTGATACTGCGCCCGCACCCCCGGCTCCCCGTTGTCCACCCCGCCCGCATGCAGAGCCGCGGCATGGAACGCGTCCACCGCCGCCCGGTCCCCAGCCGTGAAGGCCACATGCACGCGGTGTGTGGGCTCCCGGAGCCCCAGCCAGAAGAACGGTCGCCCGCTGTCATCGCCGAACCCGATCAGGTCGGGCCGCTGGGCCACCACCTTGAGGCCCAGCGGACGTAGGGCGTGCTCATAGAAGTGCCTGCTCTCGTCGAGGTGGTGCACCCCGAGAACGACATGGTCGATCATCGGTCTCCCCTTCCCGCGTGGATACCGACCGTATAGCGGGGGTGTGACAGTTCGATGATCTGCTGCGCCGAGCGGTAATCAATATGCGCCGAGCAGGGCCGCCGCGTGGCTGACCTGGACCGTGTGGGTGACACAGTCGGCGCCCTCGAGCATGTGCAGCAGGAAGCCGGTGGGCTCGGCCACGTACCCGGGCGGGGCGTCCGAGTTGAGCAGCAGTCCGGCCTGGCGCCACGTGCTGGGCCCCACCGTCAGCACGGTTCCGGCGAACGCCGCGGTGACCGGCCGATGGACGTGCCCGGCCATGATCCGCGCGACGTTGTCGTGTGCGGCCACCACCTCGCGCAGCTCCTCGCCGTCGAGCAGCCGCATCCCGTCCAGGAACGGGATCCCGATCGGCATGGGCGGGTGATGAAGACCGATCATCATGGGTACGCCCGGACGCGACGCCAACACCGTGTCGAGCCATTCGAGTTGTTCGGCCCCGAGCCGGCCGGCCGGGGAGCCTGGGATCAGCGAGTCGAGGGCGACCACCGTGAACCCGGGATAGTCGACGGCGTAGTACGGCTCGCCGCCGAACGCCTTGACCATGGCGTCCCGGTCGTCGTGGTTGCCGGTGGTCAGGTGCAGCGGCAGGGGGAAGTCGCCGATGACCTCCAGGAGGGCGGCGTACTCCTCCTCGCGGCCGTTGTCGGTGAGGTCGCCGGTGACCACTACACAGTCGGGCCGGGGGTCGAGGGCCATGACGCGGGCGAGGGCGAGCTGGAGTCCGGCCGCCGGCCCGCCGCCCAACGGCCCGGTGGTGAGGTGGGAGTCGCTGAGCTGTGCGATGAAGGAGGTCATATCGCTGATGATCCAGCGCTGGATCGCCGGGTCAACCGAACGGTCGTAACCCCTACAACGACAGCCTCAGGAAACGCTGGTGTCCACGTACAGGCAGAAGGGGTGACCGTCCGGATCGAGCATGACCCGTACGGTCTCCTGCGGCTGGTGATCCGCTTCGGTGGCGCCGGCGTCCCGGGCGCTCTGCACCGCCGTTTCCAGGTCCGGCACCTCGATGTCAAGGTGCATCATCATCTGCTGCTTGTGAGCCTTGTTCGGCCAGGCCGGCTGCTCGTAGTCGGGCGAACGCTGGAAGGCCAGGTACTCCACGTGGTCGCCCAGGGGTGCGACGGCCACGAAGTCGGGCTCCTCCTTGACGATCTTCCAGTCCATGAGCGTCGCGTAGAACTCCGCCAGGGCCAGCGGGTCTCTGGTGTCGAGCACCACGCCCCAGAAGTGCGATGAGTTTCGTCCCAGCATGCGTGCAGTGTGCTCTTCCGGAAGGCGCAATGCAGCGGGGCACGCGGCAGTTGGCGCGATCGATGTATCGCGATGTCCCGGTCGCTCCCCGCATGCAACCGGGGTCTCGCTCCGGGATCGGACGGGCCCGCCGATCCTGCGATCATGAACGAGAACCTCATCCTGGTAGCCGAGGACGACGCGGACCTCCGCGACCTGCTGACGTTCGCCCTGGAGCAGGCGGGCTACACGACGCTCGGCGCCAAGGACGGCAACAGCGCGGCCCGCATCATCCGGGTGGCGCGCCCGGTCGGCATCGTGACCGACGTTCGGATGCCGGCGCTCAACGGCATGGAGCTGTGCCAGCTCGTCCGCAGCAACCCGCAGGTCAGCAACGCGGCGGTGCTGATGGTGTCGGCCAACTTCCACGCCCACGACGTCAACGCGGGGATGGGCTCAGGCGCGGACAGCTACCTGCCCAAGCCGCTGTCGCCGCGGCGCCTGGTGACCGAGCTCCAGCAGGTCATCGAACGCCGCAAGCTGGCCCTCGGCGCCTGAGACGACGAAAGGCCGCCCCCATGCGTGGAGCGGCCTTGCTGCGGGGGTGGAGCTGTGGGAATTTGAACCCCATACAGCGAGCTGAGCCTGTCTGCGCACACCGCCATTCCTCTACCTGAGGAGTCCTCCGCCGATCACCGCCGACCATGACGCCCAGGCGGATGGCGACGGCGAGCAGTTACTGGGGTGCGCAGCGACACCTCCGGACGGAAAGTTCAACAACATAGAAGCGTTCTCTTGTTTCATTCACCCTCAAGCGCGGCTTTACGCATACTGACCTAGCAAAGATTGGCATATTATAGGTGACGACAGACCACGCCTAGCTGTGCCCGTGTGAAGGGTAAGTATGCGATTCACATCAGCGAGAGTGGCCGCGGCCGCATGCACTACCGCCCTACTCTGCATCACGCCGCTGGCCGCGCATGCCTCGCCGCACAGCGAACGGCCGACCTCATCTGGCTACGAGGCCGTGCTGGCAGCCATGCAACGCGACTTGCATTTGGATCGTGCCGCAGCGGTGCGTCGCCTGTCGCAAGAAGCCCGCGCTGCAAAGCTTGAGGCCGCTCTCGTGCCAAGATTGGGTGCGGGTTATGCCGGATCGTGGTTCGACGCTACTTCTGGCACACTTGTAGTCGGCGTCACCAATGCCAAGTTGGGCAGGACGGTGCGTGCAGCCGGTGGGCGCGCCAAGATGATGCGCTTCAGCTATGCCACGCTGAATACGGTCAAGACACGGCTGGACATGCTTGGCAGATCGAGCAGGACTGCAACTCGAGGTGTGGTTGGCTGGCGCGTGGATCCCATGCGCAACCGTGTAGTGATGACCACTATCGCTGGCCACGAAGCGGTCCGACCTAGACAATTGGCTGGATTGCAAAATACCGTCACGTTTGAAACGGCTAGTGGCTTCCCGACAAACACAAGCGACTATCTGGATGGCGGCGAGTGGATTGGCTCGGGTGAGGGTTGCTCAGTGGGCTTCAATGCGTCGCTGACCTACTCAGGCTCAACCACGCGCTACCCCACAATGATGTCCGCCGGTCACTGCGCTAAGGCGGATCAGGTATATGGCATGCGGAGCATCCTCATCGGCCGCTGGTGGTTCAAGGACCTCAGCTACGACTGGGCATTGGCCGGTGTGACCAACACCGCGTACTGGATGCCAGGGCCATGGATTTCGCTACATGATGGCAATGATGGATACATGGTAGTGCGCGGCAGCCAGCAGCGCCCCATCGGCAGCTCGGTGTGCAAGTCCGGCTGGACGACCAAGATTACTTGCGGCGTGATCAAAGCTCGGAACGAAACAGTCTTCAAGGAAGACGTGCAGCGCTGGGTATACGGAGTGACCCGCAATACCACTTGCACCGAGCCAGGCGACTCCGGCGGCCCAACCTACTCAGCCGATGGTCAGGCCCAGGGCATCGTCAGCACCGCTTACACCACTCGGGGCTTGTGTGAGGGAAAGTTTGGCCGGGAAAACCGCAGTTGGTACGTGGAAGTCAGTCTGATTCAGGGGTACACCGGCGCGCGGGTAATGACCGCCAACTAGGCCCTCTGGCAGGCCCCATGACCAGCACGGACTGGCTCGACTCAGCCGTCAACCACCGAGACGCTGAAGCGGCAGCCCGCGATCTCCTCCACCCTCCGCAACAACGGCAGATGAAAGTCTTCCGGATAATGCCCGGTGATGGTGATCTCCACGACCGGCTCCCGCCGGACGTGGCAGCCACGTGCCGGTATCAGCTCCAACAGCCAGGACGTGATCCGCGCGGCCTGCATCTCATTCAGGGCGATGGTCGGGTCCTCGGCCACCAAACGGAACATGCGGTAACCATGCCACACACCGGACTCGGCAAACCCTCCCCGCAGCCGAGCCCAGCACCAAAACCTAGACCAACCGTCAAGCAACAGCTGGGACTAGACAGAAGCCTTCGGGGAATGTCCTCGGTCGACTGGTGTGCGACACGCGTCCGCCAACTGATCTGCGCTCCTGCTGTCGCAGATCGCGTCAACGCTGCGGCTTCGCGGTTCCCCGATTCCCCCGGTAGTCGGCACTATCTTGTACCAATGAACCAAAAACCGGACAAACTGACTGTGGCCGCAGCCTTCCTGACTGCAGTCGCCGTAGTGCTCGGCACAGGCGCGCCGGTCGCGGCGAGCGCCGTGTCACGGGATGCCACCGTGTGGGCGTTCGCGGCGTACCCTGCTGCCGACACTCCGCCCACCCATAAGCAGCTGCGCAGGGGTTTGCTCAACCTGAGCGACATGCCGCCAGGCTTTGCGCTTACTGATAGGGGCGACGACGCGATGGGCGATCTGTTCATGACGTATGCACCGTGTGACATGCGCCCGGGTGAACCCGACTACGAGCCGCTGCCAACCTCCGTCTTTGTCAGGCTCGCCAAAGGTGATGCGGGCCCAGATCTGGTCGAGGCAATCGGGGCTACCGGCACCAAGCTCTCCCGAGAGATGATTAGGTCTCTCGACAAGGTGGTGGACCATTGCCCGGTCTCGGTCAGCCCGGGTGCCACCACGACGATCCGCCGGTTGCCGTTTCCTCGATTCGGTGACGCGTCGATCGCCATTCGGGTGATCGCCCGGCACCGTGACGGTTACCGAGTGTCGACTGAACACAGCATGGTCGGCATCGTCGCGTCCCGCGACGTGTGCATCGTCTTCCAGCTGTCGAAGGCCGACGAACTGTCCGTCCAGGACATCAAAACCATCATGAGGAGAGGCACGCGAAAGCTGCGGCGGATCGGATAACAGGCCGGGAGGTACCCGGTCGCCGTCCTCGACGCCGCGACCGGGCTCGCCCTGGAAGGACAGCCACTTCAGAACCGGGCGCAATGCGCGCCAGCCGACGTGCGGACGACCAACGAGTCCTTGTGGGCCCACCGGAAAGTGTCGAGCTGGCAGACATACGCGCGGCACTCCCGACCCGGGAAAGCCGGCCACCCGGCGCGTCGTGGAGCTGCTGTTCACCGACGAGTACTGCCGCCCTATTCACGACCAGGCGTGGTCGAGGGCTCTGGAAGGAGTGGCGTAAGGCGGACGTGCAGAACGCCCTGCGGCACTCCAGCCTCCGGATCACCCTGGAGACCTACGTGCGCTGGTGGCCGAGGAAGGACCGCCGTCGCAACGTCATCGGCTCCGGTCTGCTCGCCGCCGAAGAGCATCGTCTGGGAGGCGGAAAAGACCTGATCCGACTCTGAGTTGTGCCGGATCTGGGCCAAACGATCTCTGGCCAGCGTTTCCGCTGGCCAGAGACTACAGGGGTGGAGCTGTGGGGATTTGAACCCCAGACCCCCTCGATGCGAACGAGGTGCGCTACCGGACTGCGCCACAGCCCCCCGGCCCCTTAGGACCGCAGCAAGGCTAACAGGTCACTCACCCGCCTCGCGAATCGCCCCCACGGCGTGGCGGGAAGACCGTCGTCACGCAGGGTAGGAGCTGCCGCGTCCGCCGGCTTCGTAGGCACGGCCGCGAAGTCCTCCGGTACGCCGGTACGACACCGAAGCGCCGTTGACCGCGGCCGGCAGGTCGGACGGATCCCGGTCCAGGCCCATGGCGGTACGGCGGACAGCCTCGCGCTGGGCCGCGAGCCGGCGTTGCGCCTCCCGGCGGGCCGCCGCACGCCGGGCCTGCTCGCGTCGTACCTCCGCCTGCCGTGCCGCCAGCCAGGCCGCTTCCCGCGCCTCGATCCGGCGCCGCCGGCGGTCCGCGATCGCGCGGTTGCGCAGGTGCACCAGGTAGACGCCGAGGAGGGTGCCGGTCACCGCGAAGCTGATCCAGAAGCCCGGGCCGACCGCGAGCACGCCGACCAGCTCGATCACGTTGAGCAGCAGCAGGGCGGCGAAGACGCGCCGGCGGCGGACCACGGCCGGGGTCTGCCGGCGTACGGGTGCACGGCGGCGCACCGGGCGGCGCGACGACACCACCCGCAGGCGCCGCGCCGGCGGGCCGGACACAGATGCGCCGGACACCGGGGCGCCCGAGACCGGCGCGGAGACGGGGGCGGCGGAGACCGGCACAGGATCACCCGTTAGGGTCCGCGACGTAACCAGGGACGAACGCCCGGGGTTGACCGGTCGGCGTCCGGGCACGGTACGGAGCCGACGGCGGCGCTGCAGCACCCGAGCCGTCGACGACGCCCGCTCCGCCGCCAGGCGCTCGGTGGCGTCGTACCGGCGGACGAGGGCCGGTGCGAGGGCGAGCAACCCGGCCGCGGCGAGGACGGCGAGGAGCACCGAGGTCGGCACCCTCACCCCTCCCGTCAGCCTCAGAAAGTGCCGGGCGGTCTCGTCCCGGTCACGAAAAAGTCCCAATCTCCCCGAGATTACGGGCGAGAGCTGCGGAAATCGCCGCGGCGCGCCGGGCCGGCAAGCAACTGATGATCATTTTGCTGTGGTACGCAACCTGCGCCACCGCGCCACCAGGCCCCCCTCGCCCGCGACCTCCTCGCTGGTCATCGCGTAGCCGAGGTGATCACGCCAGGCGCCGTCGATGTGCATGTACCGGGGGTGGTACGCCTCCTCGCGGAAGCCGAGCTTCTCGACGACCCGCCGGCTGGGCCCGTTCTCCGGCCGGATGTTGATCTCGACGCGGTGCAGCCCGCCCGGCCCGAACGCGTGGTCCACGGCGAGCGCCAGGGCGGTGGGTATCACGCCGCGACCGGCGACGCGGGCGTCGACCCAGTAACCCACGTACGCGGAACTGAAAGCCCGCCGGACGATGCTGCCGAGGTTGATGTGACCGACCAGACGGTCTTCGCCGCCGCTCTGCCGCAGGCAGACGGCGAACGGCATGCTGTCGCCGCGCCGCGCGGCCCGCTTCATGTCCCGGTAGACGTAGAGGTACGCCCGCGACGAGTTCATTTCGGCCCACGGCCCGGGGGGCGCCGATTCCCAGGGACTGAGCCACGCTTCGTTGGCGATGCGAACCTCGGACCACGCCTGGGCGTCGCTGCGCCGGTAGGGGCGCAGCAGCACGGGCCCGTCCGCCAGGACGGCGGGCCATCCGGGCGTGGACCCCAGCATCATCGCCTCCGGTCGAGCAACAGCACGTCGACGGTCGACCCGGCCGCGGCCGAGGTGACCCGCTCGCCGAGCACCAGCAGACCGTTGGCTTCGGCGAGGCCGGAAAGAGTGTACGGCCCACCGGCGAGCGGCTGCACCGTGTAGCCGCCGCCGCGCCGTTCAGCTACATGCGCAGGCCGGAACTCCCGCAACCCGCCGGGCGAGGAGACGGTCTCGAGCAGGTGCGCCTTCACGCTGGGCCGGAACACGGGCTCCGAGCCGGCCAGCAACTGGACGACGGGCCGGGCCAGCACCTCGAAGCCGATCAAGGCGGCCCCGGGCTCCCCGGGAAGGCACACCACCGGCACCTCCTCGCCGCCGACGGTCCCGAACCCCAGCGCCGCCCCGGGACACAGGGCGACGTCGGTGAACTCGACGGCACCCCGCCCGTGGTCACGCCGGGACAGCACGCGGCGCAGCATGTCGCCGGGCCCCGTACCCGTGCCACCGGTGGTGATGATCAGATCGGCCCGCAGCGTCTGGTCCTCGAGCAACCCCCGCAGGCCTTCCGGGTCGTCGTCACAGATCCCGATCCGGTACGCGAGAGCGCCGGCCTCGACGGCAGCGGCGGTGAGCGCATGCGAATTGGCGTCCACCACCTGCCCCGGCTGGCTGGGGCGGCCCACGTCGACCAGCTCGTCCCCGGTGGCCACCACGACGACCCGCGGGCTGGGCCGGACGACGACGTGCCCGATACCCGACGCGGCGAACACGGCGACCATGGCCGGCGTCACGTAGGAGCCGGCGGTCGCGAGCACCCGGCCGACGGGCAGCTCGTCACCCGCCCGCCGTACCCCGGAACCCCGCTTGGGGGCGTGCAGGATCTCCACGGCGGCCATGCCCTGGTCGGTCCAGTGCACCGGCACGACGACGTCGGCACCGATCGGCAGCGGCGCCCCGGCCGCCACGGAGAAGCAGGTCCCCGGGGTCAGCCGGACCGGCCGCCAGCTCGCGGCGCCCAGATCACCGACGACGTTGAGCCGTACCGGCCGCAGCCCGCCCTCGAACGCGCCGAAGGACGGGTGCGAGCCGATCCGCCCGGCGGCGGCGAGGTCCTCCCAGCGGGCCGCGTACCCGTCGATCGCGGCCTGGTCGAAGGCCGGATACGGGTGCGGGGCCAGAACGTCGTTGGCGAGGACGTTGCCGTGCGCCTGGGTGAGGTCGAGGTCGAGCGGAGGCAACGGCCGTAACCTGCGCAGCACGCTGCCCAGGTACTCGGCGAGAGGCATCAGCTCGTTGGCGGCCGCCTCGGCATCGGCCGTGGCCGTCATCCCTTCGCACCGCCGGTTTCCGTGGCCACGAACTCGGTCAGCCACTGGCGGAACTCGGCACCCAGATCGGGCCGCTTGACCGCGAGCTGGACGACGGCCTGCAGGTAGCCCAGCGGCATCCCGGTGTCGTACCGGTGGCCGCGGTAGATGATGCCGTGCACCGGCACCCCGTCGGCCAGCAGCTGGGCCATGGCGTCGGTCAGCTGGATCTCCCCACCGCTGCCGGGCTTGGTGTTGTGGATCGCGTCGAAGATGGACGCGGGAAGCACGTACCGGCCGACCACGGCCAGGTTGCTGGGAGCCTCCGCGGCAGAAGGCTTCTCGACCAGGCCGGTGACCTTCACGACGTCCTCGCCCCGCCCGGACTCGACCTCGACGGAGGCGATGCCGTAACGGCTGGTCTCCTCGGGCGACACCTCGATGAAGGCGAGCACGATGCCGCCGGTCTCGGCCTGGAGGTCGAGCATCGCGGGAAGCAGCGGCTGGTTCTCATCGACGAACTCGTCCCCGAGCAGAACGGCGAAGGCGTTGTCCCCCACGTGCGACGCGGCCACGCCGACGGCGTGCCCCAGCCCGAGCGGCTCACCCTGGCGACAGGTGTAGATGTCCGCGAGCTCACTGGTACGACGAACGGCGGCCAGCCGCTCGGTGTCGCCCTTCTCCTCTAGCCGCGCCTCCACATCGGGCCGCCGGTCGAAATGATCGACCATGGACGTCTTCCCACGCCCGGTCACCAGCAGCACATCGGTGATCCCGGCGGCGGCCGCCTCCTCCACGATGTACTGGAGTACCGGACGGTCGACGACGGGCAACAGCTCCTTGGGCACGGCCTTGGTGGCCGGCAGGAATCGGGTGGCGAGTCCAGCCGCTGGAATGACAGCCTTGACGGCTCGACGGCCGGTGGCTTGTGCCTGCGTGCTCATCTGAGGGGTCACCGCACCTTCGCTCAGTTCGTGCCCGGACATGTCGCGAGACTATCGGCCACGGCCTTGCCGCGGCGGGTGTGGCCCACCGGACGCGCCCGTCACGGACTCCGGATGATCAAATTGCCCATCGGAAACCCTGGCCGAAACCGATTTGTCGATCACATCACCGGCGGCCGCGGAGCCGCCGGTGTTTCGGACAGCGCCCGTCCTGGGAGCGGCGACATCCCTGCCCGCACCCGGTCCGGCGTTGTTCCGAGCCGTGGCGGCATCCGGCCGCTCGGCCCTTTCCTCGTCCAGCCGCCCGGCTCTCTCTGAATCCGGGCGTCCGGCTCTTTCTGGATCCGCCCGACCGGCCGGTATGGCCGGAGCTGCTGCGGCTCCATCCGGTCTCTCGGACGCCGGCCTCGGCGGGGCGGCTTCTGCGGCATCCGGTCTCTCGGCCGGCCTTGCATCCGGGACCGAACCGGAGTGACCGGCCAGCTGGTAGGTGTCCCGGCCGGCGTTCTTGGCCGCGTACAGCGCTTGATCCGCCGCGGCGAGCACCTGCTGAGCGGTGCCGCCGTGCTCGGGATAGACGGCGATCCCGATCGAGACGCTGATCGACACCCGCTCGACGCCCGGCTCGTCCTCGCCCTCCTGCCGCCGCGCGTCGACGGGCACCGGAATCTCCCGGACAGCCGCACCGAGCCGCTCGGCCACGACGATCCCGCCGTACGCGTCGGTCTCGGGCAGCAGCACCACGAACTCCTCGCCGCCCTGCCGGAACGCCACGTCGACCTCCCGCAGCCCCACCCGCACCCGCCGGGCGAACTCCCCGAGCACGGTGTCCCCGGCGGCATGCCCGTACGTGTCGTTCACGTCCTTGAAGTGATCGAGGTCAAGCACGAGCACGGTGAGCGTACGACCGAACCGGCTGGCCCGCTCCACCTCCCGGCGCAACGACTCCCGCAGGCAACGGTAGTTCCACAAGCCGGTGAGAGGGTCGGTCAGCGACAGCCGCTGCGCCTCCTCGTGCACTCGGACGTTGTGCACGGCGACCCCGGCCTGCCCGGCGAACGTCCGCAACATGAGCAGGTCGGCGTCGTCGAACTCGTCGGCCCCCAGCCGGTCGTAGAGCGCGAGCACCCCGAGCGTGGCAGGCTGCCCGGCCGGGTCCCGCTCGTCCGGCACCAGCGGATCCCCCACCGTGGCGGGCGCACAGATCGGCACGGCCACGTACGTCCGGCAGGCCGGCTCGTCCAGGCCACCACCGAGCCCGCAGAACCCGCGCCGCGGCTCCCCGGCAGCGGCAACCGCACCGAGAATCCCGTGCCCGACGGGAATCCGCAGCGAGGAGAGATCGGCCTCGGACACGTCCCATCGCCCGGTCAGCCCCTCGGCACATTGCCCGACCAACTGCCCGTCGGTGGAGTCGAGGAGCAGCACTATCCCGGCACGCGCCCCGCTGGCGGAGAGAGCGGTGCGCAGGATGACCTGGAGGATGCGGTGGAGGTCGTGAGTGCTGGAAAGCGTGTCGCCGAGGATGGCGAGATGCCCGCGCAACTGGTCACGGCTGGCGGTCAGCGCCTGCACGTACGCCTGCAACTCCCGAGTCATCCGGTTGAAGGTCCCGGCGAGCCGCCCGATCTCGTCCTCCCGCCCGACGGGCACCCGTACCCCCAGCTCCCCGTCGGCGACCTTCCCAGCGGCCCACGCGAGTTCCTCGAGGGGACGAGTGGTGGACCGCGCCAGCCACCGAGCGGCGAAAATGGCGATCGCGGCGACGACCAGCACGGCTGTCGCCAGGAGGATGTAAAGCGGCAGAGGCTCCCGGCCGGGCACCGTCACGGCGAGTGGCAGCGGCTGCCCGGGCCCGACTGCGATCCCTTTCGTGTACGGCCCGGAGACGCTGCTGCGCAGAGACACCTCGGCGCCGCTGGTGCCTCCGAGGCGCTGGATCAGGCCGTCGTCGACCCGTGCGACCGCGACGACGAGGGTTCCGTCCTGCCGGGCGCTCGCCGTCACAGCGCTGATGGCCGTACGCGTGTCCGCCCCGGGGCTCTGCCCTGACCCGGCCGCCTGAACCGCGCAGTCGCGTACGCCGTTCGCGACGTAGCCCTCGCCGCCCGACGTTGTTCCGTCGTCCCCCGCGTCGTCGCCCTGGTCGTCGTCCGTGATGCGAACCTCGGCGACGAGTCCGCGGGTCACCATCTGATCCGCCGCGACCTCGCGATCCTTCGCCGGCAGCACCGCCACCGCGTCAGCGACCGCCTGGAGCTGACCGCAGAGGGCGCCCATCGCGGCTCGTACCGTCGTTGCGGCATGATCAAGCCGCTCGGCCGTACGGTCCCGGCTCACGGTGGCCACGGTCATCCCGACGAAGAAGGATCCGAGCAGAACCGGGCCGAGCACGACCGCCAAGAAGGCTGTGGTGAGTCGGCCACGTAGAGTCACACGTCCTCCTGGAAGTGGCCTTCTTTGGAGCGATGCTGACATAGTGCGCACCGTTTGCCGGTTTTACAAAGGGGGTGTTGCATGCCGGATTTCGCCCGTGATGCCGAAAGACCGAGCGCCACGAAGGTCGCATTACGCAGTCGCCTACTCGCTGTGCGTAGATCAAAAACGCCCGAAGCCCTCACCCTGGCCGCCTCCGTCGTCCAATCGACCCTCGAAGCACATGTACGCCGACACTCACCATCAGTGATCGCCACCTATGTCCCGCTGGGCACCGAGCCCGGCGGCCCCGATCTCCCCGAGGTCATCCGCCTGGCCGCCCCCACGAGTGCCGTCCTGCTCCTGCCCGTACTCCTCCCCGACGGAGACCTCGACTGGGCGAGCTACGAGGGCCCCGCGTCCCTCCGTCCCGGCGCCCGGGGCCTGATGGAGCCGACCGGACCCCGCCTGGGCACCGCAGCCATCGCGCGCGCAGACCTCGTCGTCGTCCCTGCGCTCGCCGTCGACCGGCACGGCGTACGCATGGGTCGCGGCGGCGGCTCTTACGACCGCGCCCTCGCCCGCGTACCCGTGACGGTGTTCACCGTTGCCCTGCTACACGACGGCGAATTGCTGGATTCCGTACCGGCCGAAGCCCACGACCAGCGCGTACGGGCCGCGATCACACCCGCCCAGGGTCTTAACCTGGGGTTCGACTGGACGAAATAACCTCCGATGACGGAGCATTGGCACTCGTAGACGGCGAGTGCCAGCCATCGAGATCGACGCGGAGGACCAGTGCCCACGTACCAGTACGCATGCACCGAGTGCGGGGAGCAGCTCGAGCGGGTGCAGTCTTTTTCTGACCCGGCGCTGACGGAGTGCCCCAACTGCAGCGGCAAGCTCCGCAAGGTCTTCAACTCGGTGGGGATCGTCTTCAAGGGCTCCGGCTTCTACCGCACGGACTCGCGCTCCGGCAACGGAAGCTCGGAGAAGCCGGCGACGACCGCCGCGACCTCGTCGTCGGACAGCAAGTCGGACTCCTCCTCGACGTCGTCGTCCACCCCGTCGACACCGGCAACCACCTCATCTTCTTCGACCTCGACGGCGCCAACCGCCGCCTCGACGTCTTCCTGACCCACCACCACCGGTTCCAGATCTGCCAGCAGATCGGTTCCTGATCCGCGAACCGGCTCCTGATCCGGCAGCGCATCGGCGAGGCCCGTCCTTTCTACCGGGCGGGCCTCCGCTTTCCGGGGTTATCCACAACGCACCCTTATCCACAGGCACGCCGACGCCCGGCCCGCAAAATGCCTAGCTTCAGCACGTGCGACGGAAGAGAACCGAACCAACCCTCGACCCGGTACGCCGGCGCAGGCCAGGCCGAGCAGCTTTCCTGCGCCTGGCAACGGTGGCGGTGCTACTGGCGACCGCGGCAACCCTGATCTGGTCCGGTCCGGTCACCTGCACCGCACCACGGGAGCCGCTCCTCAGCGCGCGGCCACTGAGCGGGCCAATGCGCACCCCACCGGCGAACCCGTCCAACACCGGCCGATCGGCGGGTGCAGCAACAGCCGACAGGTCGCCGGATCCGGCAGCAGTGGGGCGACCGTCAGGCGACCGCCTGGTGGAAGTAGCGCCGGACGGCATGCCGGTCTCTCCACCACCAGTCGGCTCAGCACGAGACGGGCTACAGGGAGACGCGACAGTGAGCGGCAGGCCGGCCGACCAATCACCACCAGTCACTTCCTCGCGGGCTGCGGCGCCACCCGGCACGGTGGGGGTCCCGGTTCGCCTCACGGAGCCGGCCGCGCTGGGGCTCGTACGCACTGGTGACCGAGTAGATCTCTATCGCGCCGGAGAGAACACCGGGCCGACCGCCAAGGACGCCCTGGTACTCGAAGTGACGGGCGCCGACGACCCACTCGCCGGAGGACTGCTGGTCGCACTGACACCAGCCGCGGCGAAGGAGACCGTCAGGCACACAGCAGAGGGTTACGTCGTCGTCATTCACCCCGACGGCTAAGCACCGCACAAGCTCAACGCCGAGTCGGAGCCGGTCTGGGTCGGAGTCCTCCGGAACTCAACGAGCGCAGCGGTGCCTACCAAGCCCCGCGCTGCAGCGCCTCTCTAGCCGCGGAGGAAGCAGCGTCCGGCCAGCCCCACGCGCTGCAGCATCCGTCAAGCAGCTCAGGCGGCAGCAGCGTTCGGCCAGCCCGCGCGCTGCAGCATCTGTGGAGCCGCTCAGGCAGCAGCGTCCGGCCAGCTCCACGCGGTGCACCGTCCCGCTGGCTTGGCGGGCAGCAGTTGTCCCACAAGTCACGCGATCAGCACCGTCCAGCAGGTCGCGCGAACAGCAGCGTGCGGCTGGTCCGGGTGAGCAACAGCGTGTGGCAGGGCCGGCGGGCAGCGGCCGGCGGGCGGCGGCCGGCGGCTAGGCCCAGTGCGGCGGCCGGTCCTCCAGGAGGCGGTCGTCGTTCGAGTCTTCGCTGCCGCTGTACCCCCAGCCACGCGCCGTGTCGTCGCGGGTCTGGTCCGGGAGGAGCGGCGTTTCCTCGGACTCGAAGTCCACGGTGCGCTCGGCGTCAGCGTCGCGGTCGGGTTCGTCAAGGATGTCCACGGTATGAGGGTAGGCCGCGTCGCGCGCGCTGTCGGCACCCGAGGGATGTAGCGTCGATGAACGTGAGCGCCCCGACCGGATCCGACGACGACGCGTACTGGCAGCGCCCCGATTCGGATGCGGGGCAGTTCGGTGCCGACCGTCCCGTGCCGGCCCCCGAGCCGAAGCCGGCGTACGAGGGACCGCCCCGCCCGGCCCCCGCCTCACCGCTGTGGCGTCCTCCGATCGTGTCGGAGCCGCCACCCCCGCGGACCATGCCGGCGCAAGACATGGACGCCCTGGACGAGTCGGAGGGCGCGGCCCGCACGATGACCTACGGCGTGGGCCTGGTCGCGGGCGCGATAGCCCTCATCGTGATGTGCCTGCTCTGCGCCCGCGCGATCTTCTGAGGCCGGCAGGCGCGCGCCCGAGCCGACAGCGACAAGACACGACCAGGCCACGGCGAGTCCTCCAGGACCAAGCTCCCGCGAGACCCGCGAGACCGGCGCGAGCACGCTGATGGCGGACAAGGCTCCCGCCGAGGCCCGCGCAAGCTAGCAGCCAGCAGGACCAAGCCGACCGCGGAACTGGCCGCAATCGGTCACCGCCCCGGCCGCCACCCCACATGGCGGCCGGGACGGCTGCTGTCAGGACGTGGTTCCCCAGACCGCCTGGGCGCCCGAGTCACCGGTCCTGAAGACGTAATAGCCGGAAAGCGCCGCAAGCGCCAGCACGACCACGGCAAGCAACACGTCCGCTGCGCGCGGTAGGCGTTTGGTCGTCGTACGAAGGGTCAGGAACGTCATCACGAGCGTCGCCACACCCAGGGCGAGCGTGAAGTAGAACGTCATCGTCCCGAAGCCCGAGTGGGCGTCAATCTTCTCCAGCGCCGGCCCGGTCATGCCGCTCGCCACGAGCCGGTCGTACAACTTCTCGCCCGACTCCATGGCCACGAACGCCGTGACCGGCGCGGCGACGGCGAGCAGGATGGCCGCCCAGCCGATCTTGGGTCGCCACCGGGGCACGACCGCGTAGACGACGGCCACGAGGGCCAGGAGCGGCACGAACACGACCGCGGCGTGGAGCACGAGGGCGTGGACGGGCATGCCGTTGATCTGGTCGAACACGGTCAGCCTCCTTCAACGTTAAAGAATCTTGGGCGCCAGCCTAGGGGCAACGCGCGCCATGGACATCCCCTTGCTCGCGCTTACACGTGTCCGGCCGATCCGGTTCACCAGTACGGTCGCCCGAGCCCGGAACGCGCCGCCGATCCGGTTCACCGACGCGATCGCACGGAACCCGGAACACGCCACCGATCCAACTCACCGGTCCGCTCGCACGGAGCCCCGAATCGCCCGCGCCGCCCGCCGATCGGCGATCACGTGGTTGAGCAGCACCGTCCGGCATGCTGTCATGGTGAGGTGCCGACCGCCGAGGAGCTGCTGCGTGGCCAGGGCCTGCGCGTCACGCGGCCCCGGGTCGCGGTGCTCGACGTGTTGACCCAGGGCGGCCACCTCGAGGTCGAGGAGGTCACGCGCCAGGTTCGTGACCGGCTCGACTCGGTGTCGACCCAGGCCGTGTACGACGTGCTCGGCGCCCTGTCTCGAGCCGGCCTGGCCCGGCGGATCGAGCCCGCGGGGAGCCCGGCCCGGTACGAGGCGCGGGTCGGCGACAACCACCACATCGTCTGCCGGAGCTGCGGAATCATCGAGGACGTCGACTGCATGGTCGGCGAGCGGCCCTGTCTCGATCCCGGCGCCGGACACGGCTTCGAGGTGGACGAGGCGGAGGTCACCTTCTGGGGCCTGTGCCCGTCCTGCCGGAAAGCCCGCAGTGCCGATCGCGCGGCTTGAATCGGCCGGGCTACGAACTGAACCTGTTCAAATTCGCCTCGCGCGTGGCACGCTGGATCCATGACCACTGCCGTCGACCTCGGGCTGTTCGGCCCCGACTCGGTCACCTGGAAGGTGCACGAGGAGCCCATCGTCACCCTCGGCGGCCTTCGTTCGCTCTACCTCCAGGCCCTCCACCCCCGTGCCGTCGCGGCGATCGCTCAGAATTCCGGCTACCGGTCGGACCCTTGGGGACGCCTCGAGCGCACCTCCGACTACGTGGGCACCGTGCTCTACGGCTCCACGGCCGAGGTCGAGCGGGTCGCCGGCCGCATCCGGCGCCTGCACGCCCGAATGAGGGCGACCGATCCCGGTACGGGTGAGACGTTCCGCGTCGACGAGCCGGAGCTGCTCCTCTGGGTGCACGTGGCCGAGGTCGAGTCGTTCCTGACCACGGCGCGCCGGGCGGGGCTGGAGCTGACCGACGACGAGGTCGACCGCTACTACGCCGAGCAGGTGCGCGCCGCCGAGCTCGTCGGCCTCGATCCGGCCGCGGTGCCCTCGACGGCCGCCGAGGTGGCCGACTACTTCGGCACGATGCGGCCGCAGCTCGCCTTGACGAAGGACAGCGCGGAGACGGCACTGTTCCTGACCGTGCCGCCGGTGCCCGAGTCCTGGGGCAGCCGCTCCCTGCGACTGAGCCTCACCCTCGGGCCCGCCCGCTGGGCCTACTTCGGCATCGCCTCCACGGCGTTCGCCCTGCTCCCACCCTGGGCCCGCAAGATGTACGGCGGTCTCGGCTGGCAGACCACCGACATGACCGCCGGCCTCTCCGTGAGGGGCCTGCGCCTGCTGATGAAGGGCGCCCTGGCCGCCATGCCCCAGCGCTACCGCGTCCCACCCATGCGCCGCCAAGCCCTGGAACGAGCCGGCCTCAGCTGACAACAGAAGCTGACGAGCCAAGCCGAAGCCAGCAGCGCAAGCAAGCACGAGCGAACGGCTAAGCCCGCTCCAAATGCTCAACCGCCGCCCAAGGCTCCTTGGCCTGCGCCGCAGCACCCCCAGGACACGTACGCCGAAAATCGCACCACCCACACAACGACCCAGGATTCACCGGAAACTCCACATCAGGATCCGCCCCCGCGGCCACCGCCTTCTCCGCCGCGATGATGTCCCGCGCCGTATCCTCGGCTCGCGCAACCTGACGCTCGAGCGACTCCTCCGTGTGCTCATGAGCCGCAACCGTGCCGCTCGGCAGATGGTGCAGCTCCACCCGCCGACAAGGACGCCGGAACACCCGCTGAGCCGCGTACGCGTACAGCGCCAGCGCCTGCGAGCCCCGGGCGTCGTCGGCGTTCAGCCCGGACCTTCCGGTCTTGTAGTCGACGATCACCGCCTCACCGGCGCGCCCGTCGATGCGGTCCGCTCGGCCGTTGAAGGCGAGCACTCCCGTCTTCGTTGCCACCACGCGCTCCACGCCCAGCGGCTCCTCCTGCGGGTCCAGCCCGGCCACATACGTGTCCAGCCAGTCGAGCGCCTTGCGGTAGGTGACGCGTTCCTGGTCGACGTCCCGGTAGCCCTCCCGCACCCACGTCGCCTTCAGCAGCGTCGGCAGGGCCTCTGAGCTGCGGCGCTGGGCCGGCAGCGCGTACCAATTCTTGAGGGCCGTGTGCACGCTCGCGCCGAGCGAGTTGTGCGCCCAGGGCGGCCCCTTCTGCGGGCTGGGCCGGTCGACGTAGGTGTAGCGGTAACGCCGCGGGCAGTCGAGGTAACTGCCGAGCTTGCTCGGCGTGCAGACGAAGAGGCGCTCCGGCATGCCGGCGAACCCCAACTGCTCGGGTACGGCGGCGGCTCGCGGCGAAGTCCTGGGCACAGCTCAATCCTGCCAGGACCCCCCGACAAAACCGCCTTCAGGATCACCCCGGCGACGGAGAACGAACCGCCCGCGGATCACCCCGCGGCGTAGAGCTTGACGAACGCCGCGACCGCATCCGCGATGAGCTGCACCGCGATGGCTGCCAGCAGCAGACCCGCAATCCGCGTCAGCACCTCGATCCCACCCGGCCGCAGCAGCTTGACGATCCCGCCGGAGAACCGCAGCACCAGCCACACGATGGCCATCACCGCCACGATCCCGAGCCCGATCACGGTGTAGTCCCCCACGCCGTCCGCCCGCTGCACGAAGAGCATCGTCGCCACGATCGCGCCCGGGCCCGCCAGCAAGGGTGTGCCGATCGGCACCAGCGCCACATTGGTCGTGCCGCCCTGCTCCGAGGGCTCGTCCGTCTTGCCGGTGAGCAGCTCCAGCGCCACCAGGATCAGCAGGAGGCCGCCCGCGCCCTGCAGTGCCGGGAGCTGGACGTGCAGGTAGTCCAATAGGGTCTGCCCCGCCACCGCGAAGACGACGATGACGCCGAGAGCCAGCAGCACCGCCTGCGTGCCCGCGCGGGTCCTTACCTTGGTCGGCAGCGTGCCGGTCAGGGCGAGGAACACGGGCACCATGCCCGGCGGGTCGACGATCACCAGGAGGGTCACGAAGACCTCGCCGAACAACTTCAGATCCACGCGCTCAACCTAGGCGTCGCGCCGCAATCCCGCTCTGAACTGCGAGAACCGTCACCCCAGGACCGGCACTCCGGTGGCGGCGCTCACGATTTTCCCGTACGCGGAGAGCTCGGTCGTGAAGGCCCCGAGCCGGACCGTCTTGTGCGTACCGTGGAAATCTGACGATCCCGTGACGACCAGGCCGAGCTCGCCGGCGAGCGCCCGCACGTGGGCCCGCTGCTCGGGCGTGTGGTCCTCGTGGTCGGCCTCGAGTCCGAACAGGCCGGCGTCCGCGAGCTCCACGATCAGCTTGTCCGGCACGATCCGCCCGCGCACCGTGGCGTTGGGGTGGGCGAAGACGGCGACGCCCCCCGCTTCCCGCACCGCCCGCACGGCTTCGAAGACATCAAGATCTGCTTTGGGTACGAAGTAACGCGCGCCCAGCCAGCGTGAGGCGAACGCCTCGTCGGTGGTACGCACGAGACCGGCCCGGATCAGTGCCTGGGCGATGTGCGGCCGCCCCACCGAGCCGCCGGCCGCGTAGCCGCTGACCTCGGGCCAGCTGATGTCCACCCCGTCCGCGCGGAGCAGCTCGACGATCTTCTCGGCACGTTGCTCCCGGTCGCTGCGCAGGCGCGCGAGGTCGGCGGCGAGGCGGGGCTCCCCGGGATCGAACAGGTACGCGAGCAGGTGCAGTGGGATGGTCGGCTCTACTCCGAACCAGCGGCAGGACAGCTCGGCACCACGTACCAGAGTCAGGTTTTCGGGCCGCGCGGCCGCGGCCTCGGCCCACCCGCCGGTGGTGTCGTGATCCGTGATGGCCATCACGTCGAGACCCGCCTCGGCACCCGCGCGGACCAGCTCGGCCGGGGTCAGCGTGCCGTCACTGGCGGTCGAGTGGCAGTGCAGGTCGATTCTGGTCACCCGGGCGACGCTACCGGGTGAGCACCCGGAACCCGTCGCGGACGTCAGGCGTCGTCACCCGCGTCACCGTCCTTGCCGAGCCGTGCCTCGACCGCCTGCGGCTCGTACATCTCCTCGACGACCCGCAGGTAGAGCTCGTTCGGGTTCGGGAGGTGCTTGACCTCGCGCAGCGCCTGGTCCTGGCCCGCCGACTCGAGCACGAACGTGCCGTAGCTCAGCATGCGGCCGAGCGCGGACTGTTCATATTTCATGTCGGTGACGCGCAGCAGCGGCATCATGGCGACCCGGCGGGTGATGATGCCGTTGACGACCATGACGCGCTTGTTGGTGAGGATGAAGCGGTCGAAGTACCAGTCGCCGACCTTCCACGCGACCCAGCCCATCACGCCGAGCCAGACGAGGACGGCGGCCGTGACCAGGCCGTCGATGTTCTGCCGGGTGAGGAAGCCCGCGAGGTAACCGAGCAGCAGCGTGGCGCCGATGCCGATCAGTAGGGGCGTCGAGAGGTGGATCCAGTGCCGCTTCCACTCGCCGCGGTAGCGCTCGGTCGGGAAGAGATAGCGGGAGACCAGTGTGGTCGGCTCGTCCTCGAGCGGGAGCACGCGCCGCGGTCCACCCGGGACACCGGCGCCCTCGCCACCGAGTCCCTGCAGCTCTTCCTCGGTGAAGACGGGCGGCTCGTACTCGCCCGGATCGCGGTAACGCTCCTGCTCACGGGTCTCGAAGTCGTCGCCGAAGGCCGCGCTCGGCGAGTAGCCGGCGTCGCCCGAATAGCCCGCGTCGGGTGAGAAACCGGGACCGCTGCTCGCCGCGGCTCTGCCCCGGGTGTACTCGGGACCCTCGTCGTGGAACGCGGGATCGTTGTAGCCGAAGGACTCGTCGTCGTCCTGAGGGCGGCGCGCACCCTCACCATCAGGTTGCCGCGGCTCACCAGGACCCATACGCCGATGTTAAGCGACGAGGTTGGTGAAGAAGGTTCCGAAACCGCGGGCGATGTCGCCGATCGTGGAACCGAGCGATTCGAAGACGGCCGCGGCCGAGTTCGGGTTGAACGCAATGAAGAAGATCAAGAATGCGATGCCAAGCCAGGTGAGGACCTTCTTGATCATGGCGGGCCTGCTCCTCCGATGCGGGTACGGTCGACGCCGCGGCAACACTCACGGTATCAGTTTCGCTGCTCTGTGTGAACAATGTGACCGAAAAGCCGATACCGTTCCCGCGTCAACCAGGCGTCACACCCGGCCGTGCAGGTAGGGCGACGGCGCTCCGTACACGAGCTCGGGCGGAATCCCGTCGGACAGGTCGTGCAGGACGACGTGCTCGGCGAGGAAGTAGCCCGCGCTTGCCGGCCACGCTACCGCATAGAGCCACATTCCTTTGGCTTCACTCACATAGGCGCTTCGGTCTTCCGGGGACTTGACGCACCACAGTGGAGTGGGGTGCCCGCCGGCTTTGATCTTCGCGTGCGGGCCGGGCCGACCGCCGCCGTCGCCGAGCGCCTCGGCGATCAGATAACCGGGATCGATGCCCGGGATACCGGCGAAGCGCGTACCGAGGCCGACTCCAGGTTGTTCGGCGATGAGGACCATGTCCGCCGGGCCGCCGCCGAGGGGGTCGGGCCCGCTGCAGGAGAGCGCGGTCGCGCGTACGCCCGAACGGTCGTCACCCGCCCAGCCGACACCGGTCACCATCCAGCCCGTGGGCAGCGGCCACGGACACCAGAGGGGCATGTGCTCGGCGGAGGGGGCGGGCTGGCGCAGGGCGCTCTCGATGATCTCCGGCCCGATGTGTTCCGCGACGTGGAACGGATGGACGTCGCCGCAATTATCGCAGCGCCATTCGGTGTGCATCAGGTCCGGCGGCCGAACCTGCGCAGCACAACGGGGGCAACTCACGGTGACACCCACCCTCTTAAGGTGCGGGTCGCGGAGGCCCCCGTCAAGCGAATCGGCAGAACCCGGACCGGTCGACCCATCCTGCAGGCTGCACCGATGCACCACCCCTGGTCAGCCCGGGGGTGGACCGGCGTGCGCCCGTACCCATGAGTGCATCGCGATGCCGCTCGCCACGCCTGCGTTGATCGAGCGCGTGGACCCGTACTGGGCGATCGAGAAGAGTTCGCTGCACGCAGCGCGAGCGGCATCGGAAAGGCCGGGACCCTCCTGGCCGAAGATCAGGACGCATTCCCGCGGAAGGGTGACGGTCTCCATGGGCCGGGACCCCGGCAGGTTGTCGATCCCGATGACCGGCAGGCCGGCGGCCGCGGCCCAGCCGGCGAACCGCTCGATCGTCGGATGATGCCGGACGTGCTGGTACCGGTCGGTGACCATGGCGCCGCGGCGATTCCACCGGCGGAGACCGACGACGTGAACCTCGGCGGCGAGGAAGGCGTTGGCGTTGCGGACGACGGTGCCGATGTTGAAGTCGTGCTGCCAGTTCTCGATCGCGACGTGGAACGTGTGCCGGCGCTTGTCGAGATCCTCGACGACGGCTTCCCGGCGCCAGTAGCGGTAGCGGTCGACGACGTTGCGGCGGTCGCCCTGCTCGAGCAGCTCGGGGTCGTAGCGCTCGTCCTCCGGCCACGGACCGGGCCACGGGCCGACGCCGACCTCGAGTTGCGGCTCGCCGTCCGTCACCTGTTCATCGGGCGCCATGGTCGAGGACGGTAACCGGCCCGGATGAGCGCCTCCCGCCGGGATGCCCGACAGGAGACGCAATGAGCGGCGGGGCCCTCCCCGGCACCCGCCGCCCACGCTCTGGTGGGAAAGAGTTTGCCTTACCGTCCGTATCGATGTGAAGGGCCTTCAAAGTGACCCAACTCACATTTAACTTTGTTGCCTATTCGCTGGCGCGGTGACCTTGTCGTTATCAAGCTGCGTTAGGGGTCCCGAGCCCGCCCCGGTCGGCACAAAGTGGACGGCCGGAATCTCGTAACAACTGAAAGCGCTCTCCCTACAATCGGTTACGATCAGGTGCCGTGCGTTCGTCGGCCCTGCCGGAGAAGGTGCGCCAGGCCACGTGTCAGGCAGCCCCGGCGCGGGAATTGCCGAGGTGGACCATCGGTTGGAAGCCACGTAGCCCAATTCCCGTGGACGGAGAGATCATGGCGACCGTTACGCTGACCGCAGAGAACTTCGATGAGGTGACCGGCAAGGACGGCATCGTCCTGGTCGACTTCTGGGCAAGCTGGTGCGGGCCATGCGTGCGCTTCGCCCCCACCTACGAGCGCTCCTCGGAGAAGCACACCGAGATCGTCTTCGGCAAGGTCGACACCGAGGCCCAGCAGGAGCTGGCCGCGAAGTTCGAGATCCGCTCGATCCCGACGATCATGGCCGTCCGCGACGGCGTCATCGTCTTCTCCCAGCCCGGCGCCCTTCCCGAGTCGGCGCTCGAGTCCCTGATCGAGCAGGTCGAGAAGCTCGACATGGAGGACGTCCGCAAGCAGCTCGCCACGCACAACCACTGATTTCGGCAACGCCCCGGGCGCCGCGGATCCCTTGATCCGCGGCGCTTCGCCGTTCCGGTGACTCGGGTGGACAGGTGCCTCGTACATGTGTTCGAATTCTCCGCATGCGATGGTCTCACCTGTCGGCACCGGCCACGCTCCTGGACGCAGCGCCAGCGGCCTCACCCCTGCCGCTGGCGCTGCCCGGAGCGACCGTCCGCACGTTCGACACCCCTGGCTTCGCCGGCATGACCTTCTACGAGATCCGGGCGAAGTCGATCATCAACCGTGTCCCGGGCGCGTCGCGCGTGCCGTTCGAGTGGACGATCAACCCCTATCGCGGCTGCTCGCACGCCTGCTCCTACTGCCTCAGCGGCGACACCCCGATCCTGATGGCGGACGGTTCGACGCGGCCGCTGTCGCAGCTCCAGGCGGGTGACGCGGTCCTGGGCACGATGGGCGCCGGCTCGCATCGGCGGTACGTGCCCACGACCGTCCTGAATCACTGGTCGACGTCGAAGCCCGCCTTCCGCGTCACGCTCGCGGACGGCACGCGCCTCGTGGCCAGCGGGGACCACCGCTTCCTGACCGACCGCGGCTGGCGGCACGTGAGCCCCGCCGAGCCCCACCTCCCGGCCCTCGCCGTCGGCGACCGGATGTCCGGCATCGGCCACTTCGCCGACCCTCCGAAGGAGTCCCCCGACTACAAGACCGGCTACCTGTGCGGCCTGATCCGCGGCGACGCGGGCGCCGCCCCGTCCCCGGACCCACGCGAAGGCGACGCCTGGATCCGCGCCGACAGCTACCTCGACGACATCCCCATGCACGAGGCCCTGCGCTGGCCCGAGATGCCCTCCGGCAGCTGGTACAGAGGCTTTCTCGGCGGCGCATTCGGCTCGACGGGATCGGCCGACCGCCTGGCCATCGTCTTCACCAGCCGCGACCAGGGCTTCCTCGACCGGGTCACCGAGGCCCTGACGCATCTCGGCCTGCCCAGCCGCCGCCCACCCCATCCCCAGCTCGGCGGCGTCCACTCCGTCGAGGTCGCCCGCGACCTCTGGGCCGCCCTGCGATTCCGCCACCTCACCGGCGTGAGCGACGCGCCGCTCGACGCGTCCGGAGTGGGCGTTCGCAGCGACGCCCAGCTGACCGTCGCCGACATCGAAGAGCTCGGGCTGACCCTGCCGCTGTTCGACATCACCACGGGCACCGGAGACTTCATCGCCGACGGCGTCGTGAGCCACAACTGCTTCGCCCGCAACACCCACACCTACCTCGACCTCGACGCCGGCCAAGACTTCGACTCCAAGGTGGTCGTCAAGGTCAACGCCGGCGACCTGGTCCGCCGCGAACTGGCCGCCCCGAAATGGACCGGCGCCCCGATCGCCATGGGCACCAACGTGGACGTCTACCAGCGCGCAGAGGGCCGCTACCGCCTGATGCCGAAGATCCTGGCCGCCCTGCGCGACTTCGCCAACCCCTTCTCGATCCTGACCAAGGGCACCCTGATCCTGCGCGACCTCGAACTCCTCAAACAGGCAGCCACGGTGACACACGTGGGCCTGTCCTTCTCGGTGGGCTTCCTCGACGAGGCCATGTGGCGCGCGGTCGAATCCGGCACACCGAGCCCCCGCCGCCGCTTGGACGCGATCCGCCGCCTGACCGACGCCGGCTTCCGGGTCAGCGTCCTGATGGCACCGATCCTGCCGGGCCTCACGGACACGGACGAGTCCATCGAGGAAACCGTCCAAGCCATCGCAGCGTCCGGCGCCACCAGCGTGACCCCGCTGGCGCTCCACCTACGCCCGGGGGCCCGCGAGTGGTACGCGGCCTGGCTCACGCGGGAGCACCCTGCCCTGGCACCGCGCTATCGCGAGCTGTTCCGCGGCGGGTCGTACCTGCCGCAGGCATTTCAGAACGAAATCGGGGCGCGGGTCCGGCTGGCGGCCCGGCGACACGGACTCAACCGCCCATCGCCGGGCGAGGCGCGGCAGGTTCCCGGCGGGGAGGTGGCGGTGGCAGAGGCCGAACAGCTCACTCTGCTCTGAGATCGCAGAGGAGCCCCAGCATTCCCCCTGGTCCAGGGCGGAGGGGCCAGTGGTCGGACCCGAGCAAGCTCGCCTTGTTCTGAGGGGTCGCATTTTCGTGGCCGTGCCGCATGGCGTCGATAAGGTCGAGGCATGAGAAGCGCGCAGCAGATCCTGGCGGGTGCCGACGTGATCGCCGTCGTCGGAGCGTCGCGCGACCCGTCCAAGCCATCGCATTCCGTACCGCTCCAGATGCTCCGGCACGGCTGGAAGATCATCCCGGTCAACCCGTTCGTGGACGAGGTCTTCGGCGTCAAAACGGTGCCCACCCTGGCCGACCTGCCCGAACCCGTCGACCTGGTCGACATCTTCCGGCCGGCCGCCGACGCCGTCGACATCGTCCGGCAAGCCGCCGCCATCAAGGCCCCGGCGGTGTGGCTCCAGACCGGCATCATCTCCGCCGAGGCTCGCCGGATCGCCGCGGAGGCGGGCATGGAGTACGTCGAGGACAGCTGCCTGGCAGTGGAACGCGCGGTCGGCAACCTGACCAAGCTCCGCTGACCCGCGATCCCGCGGAGCACTCCGGCACCATCGGCGGCTCGTCGGGCGCTGGATGGTCGGCCGTTCATACCCGGCCGTCGTTGCCGCTGTCGCTACGGCAGGCAGCGGTCGGCGCTTCGCCCGGCACGGCCTTGCGGCGCCACGGGAGCTGCCTCCTCGGCTGCAATCGGGCGCGCGGGCACTCGTTCGTGTCGCATGCTGAGAGTTCTGGTCGGGGTGTCCATGAGACGTGACATGCGGCGGGACCGCCAGACACGCTGTATCGGGGTGCCCCGATCTTCCCGCCGACTAGTACGGTGCCGGGTGAACTAGGAGGACCACTGATGACTTACCCACCGCCCGGTGGCACGCCGGACCCATATCAGCCGCAGCAGCCGTACGGGCAGCAGCCGTCCTACGACCCCACCTCGCCGTACTCGCAGGACCCGTACGCGGCTCCGTCCAGCGGTGCGCCGTCGAGCGGGCAGCCGTACGGGCAGCCGCCGGGCGGCGCCCAGCCGTACGGTCAGCAGTCGCCGTACGGTGCGCCGTCGAGCGGGCAGCCCTACGGTCAGCAGTACGCGCAGCCGGGGTACGGCCAGCCGTACGCGCAGCCGGGCTACGGCCAGATGCCCGCGCCCACCAACACGATGGCGATCCTCAGCCTCGTGTTCGCCTTCGTCTTCCCGCTCGCGGGGATCTTCATGGGCCACATCGCGAAGAAGCAGATCCGCACCAGCGGTGAGTCCGGTGAGGGTCTTGCCACGGCGGGGCTGTGGCTGAGCTACATCTTCGTGATCATCGGTCTTATCTTCTGCGCGTTCTATGTGGTCGTCGTGATCTTCGCGATCGGCAACGGCGCCACCACCACGTACTGAACCCACGGCGCCCGGTGGACACGGTCCACCGGGCCCAAGCCCACGCCGGCCTACGGCTTCCACCCGCCCGTCAGCGAGCCTCGGCCCGGCCTATTTCTGTCCGCAGGTCAGCGAGCCTCGGCCCGGCCTAGGCGCTCGCCCGTCAGCGGAACTCGGCTTCGCGGACGCTGTTGCCGCCGTCGACCACCAGCATCTGGCCGGTGATGTACGACGCCGCCGGCGAGCACAGGAAGGCGATCGCCGCCGCGACCTCGTCCGGGGTTCCGGGGCGGCCGATCGGCGTACCCAGGCCCTGCTTGATCTCGGTCACCGTCGACGCCGCCGTGTAGATGGTGCCCGGGGCCACGCAGTTGACGTTGATGCCGTCCGCCACGAGCTCCATCGCCAGCGCTCGGGTGAGGCCCACCACGCCGGCCTTCGCTGCGGCGTACGCGGCCTCGGTGGGGAGGGCGTTGATCGGGCCCGCCGTCGCGGCGAGGTTGACGATGCGGCCCCAGCCCTGTTCCGACATGCCGCCGACGAAGGCCCGGCTGCACAGGAAGGCCGTGCTCAGGTTGCGGTCGATCTCCGCTCGCCACTCGTCGTACGTGAGCTGGGCGACCGGCCGGAGCACCTCCGGGCTGGTGCGGCTCGCCAGGCCCGCATTGTTGACCAGGACCTCGACGTCGCCGAGCTGGTCCGCGATCGCGTCGGCGAGGGCGCCCACCTCCGCCTCGTCGGTCAGGTCCGCGACGAAGCCGGTCACTCCGAGCTCGGTCGCCCGTTCGTGGATGCGCCGGGTCGTCGAGACGATCGCCACCCGGGCGCCGAGGTCGCGCAGGCGTCGCGCGGTCGCGTACCCGATGCCGTCCGGGCTGCCCGCACCGGTGACCAGGGCGACCTTGCCGTCCAGGCGCAGCGTCACGGGGGCCTCATCGGCCCTGGGCGCGGCATCCTCCGGCACGGCCGGCGCGGACTCCACGCTCAACGGCTCGGACTCGGACTCGGACGAGAGCGCGGCAGACCGGGGCCGGCGTCCGGCGGCGGGACGTGTGGCGTCCCGCCTCGACCGGCTACCAATGACGGAACGGGCGTCGAAGACCATGCGGCGATCCTGCCCGCTTGCGCGCAGAGGGGCAAACATCGACTCAGACGTGGCGCAATTCGGTACGGCCGGAGCGTTGTCCACAGGCCAGCGACACGCCGTGACAGGGACTCCTATCCTTGGTCGCGAAATGCACGCGCCGGACGGAGGCTGACCTTGACCTACCCACCGACGCCCGGCCCGGACGGAAGCCAGCCGCCGCCGCCCGACCCGCCGGTCCAGGCCTACACGCCTCCGCAGGCCTACCCGCTGCCGCAGCCCTACACGCCCCCGGAGGCCTACCAGCCGCCTCAGTCGTCCACGCCTCTGGAGGCCTACCCGCCGGCGCAGTCCTACGCGAATCCGCAGGCGTACCAGCTGCCCGCGCCCCAGGACCCTTACGCGCCGCAGGTCTCCTACGGTCAGGGCGCCGTCGATCAGTACGGCTATGCCGCGCCTCAGTACGACTACGCGCAGCCCGGCAGTCCGTACGCGTATTCGCCGTACCCGCCGGGTGCCCGCCCCACCGAGGGGATGGCGATCGCCTCGCTGGCGATCTCGTGCGTCTCGGTCTTGGGGCTGTGCGCGTGGGGCGTCGGAGGCCTGCTGGGGATCCTCGGGGCGATCTTCGGGCATATCGCCCGGCGGAGGATCCGTCAGTCGGGCGCCGGGGGCAGCGGGATGGCGCTGGCGGGGATCATCATCGGCTGGATCGTCACGGCCCTCATGCTGGCCTTCGCGGTCCTCATCGTCATCGCGATCGCCACGGACGACTCGAGCAGCAGCAGCACCTTCTGAGCCGGTCGATCGCCCACCGCCGAGCCTCGAAGACTGGCGGCGAGCCCCCCGAAGGCTGGCGGCGAGCCCCCGAAAGGATGGCGGCGACCCCCGAAGGACTGCGGCGAGCCCGACGCCTGCCGGTCGATCGGCAAGCACCGGCCGAAGGTCAGCCGCCGGGTTGGGGTGCGGTGGGGATGCCAGGGGTCGGCATGGGTATCACCGGGCCCTCCTCGATGAAGATCAGCGGGGCCGTCCGGCCGTAGTGCCGCGGCATCTGCTCCCGGGCCCGGTCCAGATCCTGCGTGCCGATCTCGACGCCCACCCCGTCGTGGCGGGCCGAGATCGTGGAGATCCGCACCCCGCGGCTGTGCCATGCCTCCAGGTCCGCCGTGATGTGGTCCTGCCAGCGGCTCAGTTCCTGGAGGCTGTGCTCAGCGTCCCGGACGAAGATGCACGTGTTGTCCGCCGTCTGCCGGATGAAGTCGTCGAACGCCGCTGACGGGACTCGGTAGACGATGGCGCGTACCCGTTGCTGATCGACCTCCAGACCCGCGTAGCTGGCGGCATGGTGGGCGCGGCCGCCGGCGTCGATGCGGGCCATCGCCGACGCGAGGGGGGCGGGTGTGACGGGTACGGTGTGGCCGCCGACGGTGGTGGTCTCCGGGGGACGGAAGAACTCGCAGCCCGCCGTCGTCCAGCCGCCGATCAGGCCGGCCGCCGCGGTTTCGGGTTCGTCGCAGGCGCCGGTCATGAGCACCGCCCCGAGCAGCAGCGGGCCGAGCACACATCGAAAGCGGCGCATCGCATGCCCCCTCTCTACCGCGCGCGACGGCAGTTCGCCAAGGGGTTCAACGACGCTCGCCGGGCGCCAGACGCCACCGACCAGGCACGCCGGCCGCGGAACAGGACCAGAACGCCGCCCAGGAACACGCCCGGAAACGCCGGCCAAGCGAGCCGCCGGGCGAGTCGGGGAAGTCGGGCGAGAACAGGGCAGGGCGAGGACGCCAGGCAAGGAAAAGGGCAGGGCAGGACGCCGGACAAGAATGGGGCAGGGACGACGGCCGGAGAACAGGCGGTCTCAGAGCGGCTCGGGATCTGCGGCGTCGGCGAGGGATGCCGAGGCCGCCGCCCCCTTCCGGTTTCGAGCCCCCGCCAGGATCACCACCGCAACCCCCACCACCAGCACCGCCAACCCCGGCAAGGCCGCCGCCCGCGGCGTCTGACCGAGCCAAGCCCACGCCAGCAACGCCGCCCCCGGCACCTCGAGCAGGATCAGCACACTCACCGTCGTCGCCGATACATGGTGCAACGCGTAGTTGAACATCGAGTGCCCCAGCAACTGCGCCCCGGCCACCAGCGCGAGGATCGCCGCCCAGGTCCGGCCGTCGTAGCCGGTCATGCGTACGCCCGCGACCTGGCACACGACGAGCAGCAGCAGCGCGCAGGTGCCGTAGCAGACCCAGGTGTAGGTCGTCGTGCTGAACCGGGTTCGCGCCCGTTCCCCGAACGCCGTGTACACCGCGGCGGCCATAGCGCCGAGCAGTGCGAGCACGTCCGCCAGCACCGCCTGGGTCGAAACGCCCACATCCACCCCGGTAGCCCACCCGACGCCCGCCACGGCCAACGCAATGCCGGCCCAGCCCGCCCGCGACGGCCCACTGCCGGGACGGAAACGCCCGGAGCCGGAAGGCCCAGGCCTGGAAAGCCCAGGGCCGGAACGCCCGGAGCCGGAACGCCCGGACCCCCCGGAACGGAAACGGCCGGCTGCCGCGGCGATCAAGCCCTGCCACACCGGCTGGGTCGCCACCAACGCCGTCGCCGTCGCGACCGAGCCGAGTTGAACGCTCGGCATCCAGGTGGCGAAGTGTGCCGCGAGGGATACCCCGGCCAGGACGCAGTACAGGCCGTCGCGGCTGCGCAGGGTGCGGACCTCGGCCCGGCGCGGACCTGCGCTGATCGGGGTCAGGGCGGCGAACGCCAGGCCGTTGCGCCAGAACGCCACTGCCAGCGCCGGGGCGGCCGCGAACGCGATCAGCGGGGCTGATGACGAAACAGCCAACACTGCGATGACTAAAGCGACGACTGTGAGGTATGCGGGCGTTGAGCGTGTATTCATCCCCGGCCGTCGCTTCTTGCATATGAACACGTCACAGTTTGTGGACCTCAGTTGAGCGGAAAGTGAACCGGTCGTTACGCTCACCGCCGTTGTTCACCGGTCAATGCCCCTGGAGAGTGGTTTTCGATGCCCGCCTACCAAGCGGTGCTGTTCGACTTCTTCGGCACGCTGACGCGTTCCGTACGACGCGGACCTCAGCACGCCGAGATCGCCCGGGCACTCGGGTGCGATCCCGACGCCGTGATCAGCGTCCTGGACCGGACGTTCCAGGTCCGGGCCCGGGGCCAGCTGGGCTCCGCCGAGGCCACCCTACGGTGGGTCACCGAGCAGGCGGGCGGCAGCCCGCGAACCGCGCAGTTGCAGGCCGCGGTGCCCGCCCGGGTCGACGCCCTGAGGGCCGACACGGAGTTGCGTGCGGACGCGGAGAGCGTTCTCACGGCTCTCAAGCGCCGCGGGTTGCGGACCGCCGTGATCAGCGACTGCACCCACGAACTGCCCGCGTTCCTGCCCAGCATGCCGATCGCCCCGCTGCTGGACGTCAGCGTGTTCTCGGTGGAGGTCGGCCGCTGCAAGCCCGATCCGCTGATCTACCTGGAGGCCTGCTGGCGCCTGCGGGTCGCCCCGGAGGACTGCCTCTACGTGGGCGACGGCGGCAGTCGCGAGCTCACCGGGGCGGCCGCGGTCGGCATGACACCCGTCCGGCTGAGCGCCCCGGACCTGGCCGACCACCTCGTCTTCAACCAGGACGAGGACTTCGCCGGGCTGAGCGTGCGCTCGTTGTCTGCGGTCGTCGACCTGCTGGACCGCGTACCCTCGCTGAACTGAGCGCAAGCGGAGACCTGAGAGGATGGGCCGGTGACGACCGAGCTCGTGGCCGAGGCGATCAAGAAGGCCGGCATCGCCTGGATCGGCGTCGGCGACCGGCCCGCCGTGGGCCTGTGGGTCATGCCGCTCGACGGGACACTCGTCGTGCTGAGCGGGCCGGGTGAGCAGCCGGCGCCGGGGCTCGCCGAGGCCGCCACCGCCCAGGTGCGGCTCCGCGGCGACAACGGCGGGCTCATCGTCCTCGTGGACGCCGCCGTGGAGCGGATCGTGGCGGGCAGCGAGGCCTGGGACGAGATCGCCCCGCAGCTGGCCGGCAAGCGCCTGAACGCCGCAGGCACCGCCGAGGAGCAGGTGGCGAGGTGGGCCGCGACCGATTGCGCGATCGTCCGGCTCACCCCCGCGGAAGCGGCCCCGGTCGCCGCTCCCGAGCTGCCAGCGGATTCGGGTGCGGCTCCGCCGCGAGAAACCCCGGCGCGGGTTCCGGTCCGTCGCCCCTTCCGCCTTCATCGGGTACGCCGAAAGCGCTAACCGACGAACGGCGGCACCGCGATCTCGCCCTTGGCCACCGGCACCACGTGCCCCGCAACGGTCGCAGACGTGGCCTTGCCCCCGGAAGCCGTCACCGTGCACTCCAGCAGCGACGGCCGGTGCATCTCAAACCCCTGGTGCACGGTGTACGCGGTGGTGTCGTCCCCGGGCAGCCACCCGTTGGCGACCAGCCACACACCGAGACCCAGCGCCGCCGAGCCGGTCGCCGGGTCCTCCGGCACCGACACTCCGGGGCAGAACACCCGGGCGTACGCGGTCCGCGTGTCGGCGTCCCACGAGAACACGCTGATCTGCGACACCCCGGCCTTCTCCGCTCGGAGGGTGTCCGCCCAGGCCCGGGTCAGCGCCCGGCGCTCGACCGGCAGGTACACGAACTCGAGGCCGCAGCCCGCCGCCGACGGGGTGGCCGAGGCCCCGGCGTAGTCGTCGGCCGCCAGCCCGGTCAGCTCCAGCAGCGTCGCGGCGGGGAACTGCGCGCCCAGCGTGGGCGTACCGCCGGTCAGGGTCGCCGAGCCGGTGTCCGAGACCACGATCGGCAGCAGTCCGGCACCGCACTCCTGCACGAGGTGCCCGGCGGCGGCCAGTCCCCGGCGTACCGAAGTCACCGCCGCACCCACGCTCGGGTGACCGGCGAACGGCAGTTCCGTCTCGGGGGTGAAGATCCGGGCCCGGTACGTGGCCTCGATGTCGGCCGGCGGCAGCACGAACACCGTCTCGGAGAGGTTGAACTCGCGGGCCAGCGCCTGCATCTGATCGCCGCCCAGCGCCTCGGCGCCGTAGACGACCGCCAGCGGGTTGCCCGCGAACGGCCGGTCGGTGAAGACGTCCACGATCTCGTACGCCACGGTAGCCATGGCATGACGCTAACCCAGCCCCGGCCGCGCCGGTCGTGACGGCATGCGGAGGCCCTAGGCTGTTTGCGTGACCATGGGGACGAGGGTTTACCTTGCGCGGCTCGCCGCTCTGCCCGTGTTCGACCCCAACGGCGACCGGGTCGGCCGGGTTCGCGACGCCGTGGTGCGGCTGCGGACCACCAACCGGCCGCCGCAGGTCGTCGGGCTGGTCGCCGAGATGGCGTTGCGGCGGCGGATCTTCCTGCCCATCGGGCGGGTGACCTCGATGGACGCCGAGGCGGTCGTGCTCAGCACCGGCACGCTCAACCTGCGCCGGTTCGAGAAGCGGCCCAACGAGCTGCTGGTCCTCGAGGATCTGCTGGACCGCCGGGTCACCATCGAGGCCGAGGACCGCACCGGGCCGCAGCAGACCGGCACGGTCGTCGACCTGGGCATGGACCTCAACCGCAACAACGAGTGGCTGGTCACCCGGGTCGCCGTCCGCCAGCACACCGGCCGGCTCGCCCGGCGCGGCCACCTCTACCAGGTGGACTACGACCGGGTCCGCGGGCTGGTCGGGCCCACCGACACCCAGGGCAGCGCGAACCTGGTGGCGCTGCTGGAGCAGATGCGCCCGGCCGACATGGCGAACGCGTTGCAGGACCTGTCCGACGCCCGCCGCAACGAGGTGGCCGCGGCGCTGAGCGACCGTACGCTCGCCGACGTGCTCGAGGAGCTGCCCGAGCACGACCAGGTGGAGATCCTCGTCCGGCTGGACCGGGAACGGGCCGCCGACGTGCTCGAGCGGATGGACCCGGACGACGCCGCCGACCTGCTCGCCGAGCTGCCGAAGCCGGAGCAGGCGATCCTCCTCGACCTCATGGAGCCCGAGGAGGCGGCGCCGGTCCGGCAGCTGATGAGCTACACGCCGGGCACCGCCGGGTCGGTCATGACCTCGGAGCCGGTCATCCTGACGCCGGACGCCACCGTCGCCGAGGCGCTGGCCCGGATCCGCGAGCCCGAGCTCTCCCCGGTGGTGGCCGCGCAGGTGTTCGTGGCACGGGCGCCGTCCGCGACGCCGAGCGGCAAGTACCTCGGCATGGTCCACTTCCAGCGGCTGCTGCGGGAGCCGCCGTCCTCCATCCTGGGCGGGCTGATCGAGAAGGACATCGACCCGCTGGCGCCGGAGGCGAACCTCCTGGAGATCACCCGGCGGATGGCCACGTACGACATGGTCGCCATGCCGGTCGTGGACAACGCCTATCGGCTGGTGGGCGCGGTCACCGTCGACGACGTCCTGGACCACTCCCTGCCCCGCGACTGGCGCGACCGTGACACGCAGGACGCGGCGCTCGAGGAAGGCCCCTCATGACGGACACTCGGCGGGAGCGGCTCGACCGGCTGGATCAGCCGGTGGAGCCCGGGCGGGTCCGGCTGCCCCGCTTCGACCCGGAGGCCTTCGGGCAGTGGTCGGAGAACATCGCCCGCTACATGGGTACGGCCAGATTCATCGTCTACATGACAGTGGTCATCGCGGCGTGGTTCGCGTGGAACACCCTCGCTCCCAGGGGACTGCGCTTCGACCCGTACACGTTCACGTTCCTGACCTTGATCCTGTCCTTGCAGGCGTCCTATGCCGCTCCGCTGATCCTGCTCGCGCAGAACCGGCAGACCGACCGGGACCGCCTCGCGATGGAGGAGGACCGCCGCCGCGCCGCCATGCAGAAGGCCGACACGGAGTATCTGGCGCGCGAGATCGCCTCGCTGCGCATCGCGCTGGGCGAGGTCGCCACCCGCGACTTCCTCCGCTCCGAGCTGTCACGAATGGCCGACGAACTGGACGAAGCCGCCCATCGACGGCAGAAACTGGAGCGCAAGGAGTGGGAGGAAGAGCACTCCTGACGCCGTCGGGGGCTTGCGTAAGCTTGCGTCATGTCCGCACCCGCCCCCACCCTCGAGGAAGCCGTCCAGGCCGCCCTCGCCACGGTCGACGACCCCGAGATCCGCCGGCCGATCACCGAGCTCGGCATGGTGAAGGGCTTCACCGTCGCCGGCAACAAGATCTCCGTCGAGATCCTTCTGACGGTCGCCGGCTGCCCGCTGCGCGACAAGCTCACCAACGACATCACCGCCGCAGTCACGAAGATTCCCGGCATCGACACGGTGGAAATCGACTTCGGTGTGATGACCGAGGAGCAGCGCAAGGCCCTGCAGGTCACCCTGCGTGGTGGCGGCCAGAGCGCCGAGCCGGTCATCCCGTTCGCGCAGCCCGGCTCCAAGACCCGGGTGTACGCGGTGGCCAGCGGCAAGGGTGGCGTCGGCAAGTCCAGCGTCACCGTGAACCTCGCCGCGGCGCTCGCCAAGCGGGGCCTGTCGGTGGGCGTCATCGACGCGGACATCTACGGCCACTCGGTGCCGCGCATGCTCGGGGTCGACGGCCGCCCCACCCGGGTCGAGGACATGATCATGCCGCCGCAGGCGCACGGCGTGAAGGTCATCTCGATCGGCATGTTCACGGCGGGCAACGCCGCCGTCGTGTGGCGCGGGCCGATGCTGCACCGCGCGCTGCAGCAGTTCCTCGCCGACGTGTTCTGGGGCGACCTCGACGTGCTGCTCCTCGACCTGCCGCCGGGCACCGGCGACGTGGCGATCTCCCTGGCGCAGCTGCTGCCCAACGCGGAGATCCTGGTCGTCACCACCCCGCAGGCCGCGGCCGCGGAGGTCGCCGAGCGGGCCGGCGCCATCGCGCTCCAGACGCACCAGCGGCTGGTCGGCGTGATCGAGAACATGTCCTGGCTCGAGCTGCCGGACGGCTCGCGCATGGAGGTCTTCGGCGCGGGCGGCGGCGAGTCGGTGGCTTCGTCGCTGACCCAGACGGTCGGCGCCTCGGTGCCGCTGCTGGGGCAGGTGCCGCTGGACACGCGGGTTCGCGAGGCCGGCGACGCCGGCACGCCGATCGTGCTCGCCGACCCGGACGCGCCGGCGGCGAAGGCCCTGGACGCGGTCGCCGACCGGCTGGCCGTCCGCCGGGAGTCGCTCGTCGGCAAGCCCCTCGGCCTGATGGTGAACGCGCGCCGCTAGGAGGTTTCGTCATGGCATGTCGTATCAGTGAGCTCGTACTCGGTTGCCGCGACCCGGAGGTGCTGGCGCGGTTCTGGTGCGAGGTCCTGGACTTCGTCGTGCTCGACAAAGAGGACGACGGCACGCTGGAGATCGGGCCGCGCGAGGGGTTCGGTGGCGCGCAGCCGACGATCATCCTCAGCCGCCGGGACGAGCCGGAGCCCGGCAAGTCCCGGCTGCACATCGACGTCAACGCCACCGACCGCGATCAGGACGCCGAGCTCGAACGCCTGCTGAAGCTCGGTGCCCGCCGGGCGGAGATCGGCCAGACCGGCCAGGAGCAGTGGCACGTCCTGACCGACCCCGAGGGCAACGAGTTCTGCCTGCTCAAGGCCCGCCTCGACCCGCTCTGACGCCGCCGGCGCCCGCCCGGCCCTAGGGCCTGTCCTAGGTGGCGTCGATGTCGAACGCGGACGGGGGCGGGGCGGCAGCCGGCTTGGCGGCCGGCGGGGCCGCCGGCGTGCGGTGGGCCTTGAGGTCCGCGGCGGCCGCGACGTCGCCGAGGTCGGCCTTCACGCCGTTGAGGTCGCTCTTGACGTCCTCGAAGAGGCCCTGGAGGGGCTTGCGGAGCGCTGCCTCGTCGTCCTCGCTGAGCAGGTGCTTGCGGATGAAGGCCTTCGGGTGCAGGTCCTGGAGCTGGATGTCGGTGCCCAGCTCCTTGCTCAGGTCGCTGGTGGCGTTCTGGGCCATGGCGCGGAGCCCGCGCAGCATGCGCAGCGCGTCGCCGATGACCTTGGGCAGCCGCTCACCGAAGATCAGCAAGGCGAGCATCAGCAAGGCGCCGATCTCCCACCAGTTCAGGTTCTCGAACACGGCGGCCTCCCCTGCCCGTGAGGGCCTCTCACTTCGCGTCGGCTGCCAAGGTTACTGACGCCGTCTGGGTGCTCGTGCCCCGGCGGTACTCCACCGAGACGGTCGAGCCCGGGGCGTACTTGCGGACCAGGGCGATCAGGTCGGTGCCGTCCTCGAGAACGCGCCCGTTGATCTTAGTGACGACGTCGCCGGACTTCAGGCCCGCGGTGGCCGCCGGACCGGGCTGCTGGACCGAGCGCAGGCGCGCCCCGGTGGCTCCGCTGGACCCCGTGGCGCCGCCGGCGGACACTTCGGCGCCGATCACCGTACGCCGGGCCTTGCCGGTGTCGATGATGTCCTCGGCGATGCGCCGGGCCTGGTTGATCGGGATGGCGAAGGCCAGGCCGATGTTGCCGGCCTCGGTGTCCGTACCGCCGACCGAGCGGATCACCGAGTTCACGCCCACCACCCGGCCGGCCGCGTCGACCAGCGGGCCGCCGGAGTTGCCCTGGTTGACCGCGGCGTCGGTCTGGATGGCCGCGTAGTAGCGGGTGGTCCCGCCCGGGTCCCCGGCCTGGATCGTGCGGTCGAGGGCGCTGACGATGCCCTGCGTCACCGTGTTGACCAGCGCCAGCGGGGAGCCGAAGGCCAGCACCGGGTCGCCGACCGCGATCGAGTCGGAGTCGCCGAACTGCACCGGCGGCAGGTCGCCCTTGGAGACTTTGATCACTGCGATGTCCGACTCGGGGTCGCGCCCGACGAGGGTCGCCGAGGCCGAGGAGCCGTCGCTGAACGACACGGACATCGTGTTGTCGGCGCCCTCGACCACGTGGTCGTTGGTGATCACGTAGCCGTCGCGGGAAGCCACGAAGCCGGAGCCGATGGCGCCGGTGACCCGGACCGTCACGACGCTGGGCATGACCTGCTTGGCCACCCCGCCGAAGGACTCCGGTGCCCGCTGGGCCGCGCTGGGTGCCGCGAGTGGGGGGCCGCCGAGCTGCGTACCGCCGATGCCGACGCCGCTGCGGGTCAGGAAGAGATAGGCGAGTGCGCTGCCCAGAGCGCCGGCCAGCAGGGCGGTGACCAGGCAGATCGCCAGGATCGGGGCGAGCGAGCGGCGAGGCGCGTCGGGGTCGGTGACCGGCTCCGGCGCCGGGCCGGTGCTGACCGGCGCGCTGGGCACCACGACGGCGGACGGCGCGTACGGGTCTCGCCAGGGGTCGGCCAGGGCGTCGGACCACCAGGGTGACCCACCCGTCGCCGGGGGCGTCGCGGCCGGCGGAGTCTGAGGCTGGCGCCAGTTCCAGCCGTCGGTCACGTCGGTGCCTCCACTCGTCGTCGGCGGAGCCCGGAGGCTCCTCCTCCAGGATGACACGGATCGGTGTGGATCATCCGCTCAGTGCGGGCTGAAGAGGGCCCGCTCGCCGCTTTCCGCCGCCGACGTACCGATGCGCGAAGGGAGAGCGTCGCTCTACGCTCATACCCGATGTGCACCGGTTCTCTTCCGCGCATCCCACACGGAGGTCGTCATCGTCACCGCAGCCCGCCAGCTCGGCACCCCCAGCGCGCAGTCGATGCAGTTCGCGGAGGCTTACGCCGCCGAGGACGTCGTGCTGCAGACCGCCCGCAGCCTCGCCCTCGAGGTCGGGCTCTCCTGCGTCACCCCGGGCGCGGGGTCCGTGCTCAGCCTGCTCGCCGCCGCGGGCAACGCCAAGGCCGTGGTCGAGATCGGCACCGGTACGGGCGTCAGTGGCGTCTGGCTGCTGCGCGGCATGCGCCCGGACGGCGTACTGACCACGATCGACGTGGAGAACGAGCACCAGCGCATCGCCCGGCGCATCTTCCAGGAAGCGGGCTTCGCGCCGTCGCGTACCCGGATCATCACCGGCCGTGCGCTCGACGTCCTGCCCCGGCTCGCCGACGGCGTCTACGACCTGATCTTCGTCGACGCGGACGCGACCGAGTTCGGCGCCTGCGCGGACGCGGCCCAGCGGCTGCTGCGCCCCGGCGGCATCCTCATCGTGAACGGCGCGCTGGCCGGCGGCCGGATCAGCGACCCGGCGGCGCGCGACCCGGACACGATCACGATCCGGGAGACGGTCAAGGCCGTCCGCGAGGCCGAGAACTGGATCCCGGCCCTCATCCCGACCGGCGCCGGCCTGCTCGCCGCGATCAAGTGTTGAGGTAGCGCAGGAGCGTGCGTACGCCCCAGCCGGTGGCGCCCTTCGTGAGGTCGCCGTCGTGCTCCTCGGACCAGGCCGGGGCCGACATGTCGAGGTGCGCCCAGCGGTCGGTGCGGTCGCCGATGAACTCCCGCAGGAACAGGGCCGCCACCACCGAGCCGGCGCCGCGCACCGGGGAGCTGTGCCGGTCGGCGATGTCGCTGTGCAGGTAGTCGACGTAGTCGTCGGGCAGGGGCAGGCGCCACATCTGCTCGCCCGCGGCCCGGCCGGCAGTCTCCAGCGCGGCCGCCAGCTCGTCGTCGTGGCTGTAGAGGGCCGCCGTCCTCCCACCGAGGGCCACCGAGTTGGCGCCGGTGAGAGTGGCGACGTCGATCAGCACATCCGGGTCGAGCTCCGCGACCGCGTACGCGAGGACGTCGGCCAGCAGGAGGCGACCCTCGGCGTCGGAGTTGGTGGTCTCGGTCGTCGTACCGTCCCACTGGGTGATCACGTCGCCGGGGCGGAACGCCGAGCCGCTGACCGCGTTCTCCGCGAGCGGGGCGAGGGCGGTGATGCGGACCGGGACACCGAGGTCGGCGGCGCCGAGGGTGGCCGCGATGATCGCCGCGGCGCCGCCCATGTCCTTCTTCATCAGCTTCATGCCGTCGCGCGTCTTGATCGAGATGCCGCCGGTGTCGAAGGTGACGCCCTTGCCGACCAGCACCACGTGGCGGGTCGCGCCCTCCGGCCGCCAGGCGACCTCGACCAGGCACGGCGGCGTCGCGGAGCCGCCACCGACGGCCAGCAGGCCGCCGAAGCCCTCGGCGCGCAGCCGGTCGGTGTCACGCACGGTCACGGTCAGGCCCGGGCGGGCCGCGGCCTCGTCGACGACCTGACCGGCGAACCAGGCCGGGTTCTTCACCGAGGCGGGCATGTTGGTCAGGTCGCGGGCCAGCCAGGTCGCCGTGGCGGTCACTCGCGCGGTTTCGAGGCTCTGGGCGTACCCATCGAGGTCTGATGTCCGGAGGGTGACCTCGACGGACCTGGGGCCGACGACGGCGTCGCGGAACCGGTAGGCCGCGAGCCACATGCCCTCCGCGAGGCCGCGCACCGCGGCCGGGTCGACGCCCGCGGGCAGGACCACGTGCAGCGCCTCGTCAGCGGGCACGGCACGGACGGCGGCGGCTCCGGCAGCCCGCCAACCGGCCTCGTCCCCGGCGCCGATCCCGACGATCAATATCTTGGCAGGGGTACGCAGGGGGCGCTGCAACACCAGCACTGCGCCGGCACGGCCCGGATCACCGGACCCACGGTGCAGCTCGGCGGTCTCGTCGTCACCGCCCGCCAGCACCCCGGCACTGTCCGCCGCGAGCACGACGGTTCCGGCCTCCGACGCGGCGACCAGGCGAATCCCGAACACTGGAGGATGACCCTTCCACGAAGACATGGAAAGCCCGCCGGTACGGCAGGTACCGTACCGGCGGGCCACGTGAAACGTCAGCCGGCGATCGCCTTCAACGCGTCACCCAGCGCGTTGGCCTCGTCCGGAGTCATCTCAACGACGAGACGGCCACCACCCTCCAGCGGGACGCGCATGACGATGCCGCGTCCTTCCTTGGTGACCTCCAGCGGACCATCGCCCGTCCGCGGCTTCATCGCCGCCATCTTGTCTCCCCTCAGACCTACATCAGGGTCGGTGGGTTACCCCACAGCCACTTGCACTTCGAACAGCTCGGCAACGACGCCTCGTGCTCAGCCCCACGACGCGCCGTACCTCGTTCCGACCGCCGGAGTCGCCCCCGCCTGACCGACCCGAGACCGCAGCGCTGCGGGCCCTGCCACGTGCCACGCGGCGCGGCCCACCGTGCCGATCAAACATTTTCCCTGATGAACACCGGCGAACCCAAACCCAACCCGGGCTGATGTGACAGCGTCTAGCATATCGTCTTTCGGGCTGTCACAATGTGCGGTCATGCAGGCGCGGTCGGCACTCTTCGACCTCTACGGCGACTACCTCCGCCCTAGAGGCGGCCGCGCGCCGGTCGCCGCGCTCGTCAAACTCCTGGCACCGCTGGGCATCGCGCCACCCGCGGTCCGCACCGCGGTCTCCCGGATGGTCCGCCAGGGCTGGCTGCACCCGCTGCGACTGGTGTCCGGACCAGGCTATCTGCTCACCCCCAAAGCCGCCCGCAGGCTCGACGAGGCGTCCGCAAGGATCTACCGGACCGGGCGCGCGAGCTGGGACGGCCGCTTCGACCTGATCCTGCTCTGCGCGCCGGTCGGCCGCCGCGACGCGCAACGGCTGAGCTTCCTCGGGTACGGCATGCTCGACGAACGTGCCTGGGTGGCGCCCCGGACGGCCGAGGAGATCGACACGGTGCTGCTCGAGGCCGGAGTGGCGTACGAGCGGTTCAGCGCCAGCCACACCGCCGGCTCCCCGGGCGTCACGGACGTGGTGGGCCGCGCCTGGAACCTCGACGCGATCGGGCACGCGTACGAGGAGTTCATCGCCACGCAGCGGCCGGTGGTCACCGCGATCAACGCCCGCAGCTCCGACGAGGCGGCGTACGCGGCCCGCTTCCAGCTCGTCCACGCGTGGCGCTCGTTTCTCTTCCGCGACCCGCAGCTGCCCGCCTCCTTGCTGCCGTCGCGCTGGCCCGGGCTGAGCGCGGCGACCTTCTTCGACAAGCACGCGGCCCGGCTGCGCCCCGCGGCGGACCGCTTCGTCGAACGATGCCTCGCGTCAGCCTCCCGCGGCGGACGTGTGGGATTCTCTGAACCATGACAGACGCGCTGCTCGTCGACCGCACCGATGCGGTTGTCACCCTGACCCTCAACCGCCCCGACGCCATGAACGCCCTCACGGTGGACCTCAAGGAGGCCCTGCGCGACACCCTGGCGGAGATCGAGGTCGACAAATCGGTGCGGGCGGTGGTCCTGGCGGGCGCCGGCAAGGCGTTCTGCGTCGGGCAGGACCTGCGCGAGCACGCCGACACCCTGGCGAGCGGGTCGACCGACCTCGACACGGTGCGGGCCCACTACAACCCGATCGCCCAGCGCCTGGCGAGCCTGCCCAAGCCGGTGATCGCGGCCGTACGCGGCACGGCGGCCGGAGCCGGCGCGTCGCTGGCCCTGCTCGCGGACTTCCGGATCGGCGGCCCGAAGACCATGTTCCTGATGGCGTTCGCGAACATCGGCCTGGCCGGCGACTCCGGCGTCTCCTGGTCGCTGCCGCACATCGTCGGCCGCGCCCGGGCCCTGGAACTGCTGCTGCTCGCGCAGCCGGTCCGCGCCGAGCAGAGCTACGAGTACGGCCTGCTGACCGAGCTCCTGGACGACGACGAGAAGGTGCTGCCGGCGGCCCAGGAGTTCGCCGCGCGGCTGGCGGCGGGACCGACGATCGCCTACGCGGCGATCAAGCGCGAGCTGTCCATCGGTACGGCCGGAACGCTGTCCGACGCGCTGGCGGCGGAGGCCCAGGCGCAGGCGATCTGCGGTGCCACCAGCGACCACAAGAACGCCGTGTCGTCGTTCGTCGCCAAGCAGAAGCCGGCCTTCGAGGGCCGCTGACCCGCCGCTGTTCTTGCGGCCGCCCCTCGCCGACGATATGAGTCTTTCGGTATAGCCGATTCATGCCGGTAAATGTTTGACTCTCCGCAACGCTTTCGTTGGGGAGGTCCGGATGGTCAGGTTGCGCAGGATTCTGGGCGGGGTGGCGGCCGCCCTCACGGTGGCCGCGATGGGCACCGTGTTGCAGACGTCACCGGCGGCGGCAGCCGACGGCCCGCAGAGGGTGGTCGGCGGTACCCGCGCCGCCCAGGGCGAATTCCCGTTCATGGTCCGCCTCTCGATGGGCTGCGGCGGCGCCCTCTACAGCCCGACAATCGTGCTGACCGCGGCGCACTGCGTCAACGGCACGGGCACGAACACGTCCATCACCGCGACCCTCGGCGTCGTCGACCTCAACTCGTCGAGCCGCATCACCCGCCGGTCGAACTACGTCTACCGGGCGCCGGGCTACAACGGCAACGGCAAGGACTGGGCACTGATCCGCCTCTCCAGCCCGGTGACCGGCCTGGCCACGCTGCCGATCGCGACGACGTCGGCGTACGACACCGGCACGTTCACGATCGCCGGCTGGGGCGCGGCACGCGAGGGCGGCGCCCAGCAGCGCTACCTGCTGAAGGCCACGGTGCCGTTCGTCAGCGACGCCACCTGCAACTCCAGCAGCATGTACAACGGCGAGATCATCCCCACGGACGAGATCTGCGCCGGCTACACCCAGGGCGGCGTCGACACCTGCCAGGGCGACTCCGGCGGCCCGATGTTCCGCCGGGACGCGAACAACGCCTGGATCCAGGTCGGCATCGTGAGCTGGGGCGACGGATGCGCCCGCCCGAACAAGCCGGGCGTGTACTCGCAGGTCAGCTACTTCTCGTCGGCGATCCGGTCGGCGGCTTCCAGCCTCGGCGGCTGACGGCCGTCCTCGGCGGGCCCCGGAGCTTGCGCTCCGGGGCCCGTGCCGTTCTCTCCGAGGCTCTCGCCTCTTCCCGGGCCCGGCCGGGTCAGTCGTCCTCGTCCTCTTCGGGGTCGAGGTTCGCCTCCTCGCCGAGGACGAAGGCCTGCATGGCCAGCTCGTCACCCGACGGCGAGACGAACGTGGGAAGCTCCGCGGGCCCCAGCTCGAGCACGTACGACCAGAACTGGCGCACCGCCTCAGCCGGGCTCGCCGCCTCGATCGGCAGGTCCAGGCTGACCAGCCACGTCTGCTTGTCCCGGTCCCCGACGAGCCGCCCGGCGTAACGCCGGAACACCTCGTCGTCGACCTCGGCCACCGGCGCGTCGAGCGGCAGCCCGTCAGCCGACACGGGCGCGTCGAACGACCGCCGCGAGTACGCGACCTCGACCTCGGGCACCCCGTGTGCCGCTCGCCGCCCGGACTCATTTCCCGCCACGACTCCGAGGGCGACCACGGACGGTTTCCCGCCGCCCGCCACGAGCAGCACCTCGTCCCCGGCAGCGGGCTGCACCCCGGCGGACCCCGCCACCGTCAGGGTGTCGTGATGGAACAGCCGCTCGGACGCCCATCGATCCGCCGGAATGATCGCCACCCATTGAGCCATACGGACAATGACATCACGCCCGCCGTCCCGGCCCTCGCCCGGAGGTCGGCCGCTCGGCGGGGTGCGCGGGCCGGTGCGCCCGGGGGTCAGGCCGTGGCGGGTGCGACGAAGCAGCCCGCGAGGTGGTCGTCGACCATGCCGGTGGCCTGCATCAACGCGTACGCCGTGGTGGGGCCGACGAACTTGAAGCCACGCTTCTTCAAGTCCTTCGCCATGGCCGTGGACTCGGGGGTGACCGCCGGGACGTCGGCTCGGGTCTCCGGGCGGGGCCGGGGCGCCGGCGCGTACGACCACAGCAGCTCGGAGAGCCCACCGGGGAGGTCGGCGGCCACCTTGGCGTTGTGCAGGGCCGCGTCCACCTTCATGCGGTTGCGGACGATGCCGGGGTCGTTCATCAACCGATCGGCGTCCCCGGGGCCGAACGCGGCCACCGCCTCGATGGAGAAGCCGGCGAACGCGAGCCGGAACGCCAGGCGCTTGCGCAGGATCGTGATCCACGAGAGGCCGGACTGGAAGGCCTCCAGGCACATCCGCTCGAACAAGGCGTCGTCGCCGTGGACCGGCCGGCCCCACTCCGTGTCGTGATAGGGCACGTAGTCCGGGGTGCTGCCGCCCCAGGAGCAGCGCGCCCGGCCGTCCTCGCCGAGCACCAGGCCGTCGGCCGGCGCTTCCACCGGAGCGGCCCCCACTCCGCGCTCCGCGCGTGACACCTCGATGGCGCCGAGCATTTCATCCGTCATGGCGACCACCGTAGGGAGACCCACCGACAAAAAGCGGGTCAGGGCAGCTTGCCCTCCTCCACCAGGCGGCCGAACTTCTTCAGGGCACCCTTGAAGCTGAGCTTCGAGCCCGGCCACAGGACCGGCCAGGCGAGCTTGCCGGCCGCGCCGCCGGGCAGGTGGAACCACTCGTGCATGACTACTTGTGTACGGTCACCGCCCATCGCCGTGCACCGCATGGAGCCGGGCCCGCGCAGGACCTTGCCGCAGTGCACGACCTTGAGCTCGTACGGCGCGTCGACACGGACCACGCGCATCTCGTCGCGCAGCGCCGCCGGGCCCAGGGCGGTGATCGCCTCGATCAGGCTGCCCTCCCCGCCGTCGCCCTCGACCACGCGCACCTTGGTGAACGGGATCCAGTCGCTCTGCCGTTCCCAGTTGAGGAAGGCGGCGAAGACGCGGGGGGCGGGGGCGTTGACGATGACGGTCGCGGTGACCTCGCCGGTGCCCGGCTTCGCGGCGTCGCCGAGGCCGCCGATCGGTTCTGTCTCGCTCATCGGCGCTCCGCCGGCTCTTCGTCGGTCCGCTCCGCGGAGCGGGATGCCGCGGCATCGCCGGCTTCGGCTCCGGACTCAGCTCCGGCAGCCTTCGGGGGTGACGAGGAGGCTCCCGCAGCCGCCTCCGGGGACGACGACGAAGCGCCGGCGCCCTCCGGGGACGACGGGGCGGCCTTCGAGGGTGACGACGAAGCGTCGGGAGCCTTCAACGATGGCGACGAGGAAGCCGCGGCAGGAGTGGGGTCCGATGAGTCGCCCGCGGAGACCGCCGCGTCGGGTGGCGGTGGGACGGGGTCGGGTGACACCGGTGCGTCCGGCGGCGGTGCGACGGCCGCCTCGCGGGCTCGGCGGAGCACGTCGGCATCCGCTGTGCGGTTCTCGCGCAGCGCGGTGACCTCGGCCTCGAGCACGCCGATCAGTTCGGTCTTGTAACCGATGTCATAGGCGGCCCGCTGGAGGGCCTGGTCGACCTGGGCCATCCGGTAGCCGCGGAACGCGATGTCGAAGCGGGTCCGGAAGATGTCCTCCTCCCCCAGCGGCCGGTCGCTCGGCAAGGGGAGCGCCTTGCCGTCGGGTTCGACCGGCGTCAATCCGGAGTCTCCGCCGCTCACCATCACGGTCACGCCGAAGACGATCGCCGCGACCACCAGCGCCACGACGATGAAGAGGAGTAACTGACCCATGGGCACGATCGTGGCATGAGCGCTGCGGCGTGGCGAGCCCGCCACCCCGCCTGTGGACAAAGCGGGTGTCAGGTCCAGGTGAGGATCTTCTTGCGCCACGCGTACGCGATGCCGAGCGCCAGGACCGCGACGAAGATACCCATTTCGGTGACGGTCACCATCCCGAAGCCCGGCCGGTCGAAGATGACCGCCCAGGGGAACAGGAAGACCGCCTCGACGGCGAAGAGGACATACAGGTACGCGTACACGTAATAACGGATCTGTGCCTGGGCCCAGCCACCGCCGACCGGGTCGATGCCGCTCTCGTAGGCGATCCGTTTGCCCGCCGGTTCCGCCGGATTGGCGGGTCTGAGCAGCTTGTTGGCCCCGAAGGCGCCGACGAAGACGAGGACGCCGGCCGCCAGAACCAGGCCGAGCGTGGCGTACGTACCCAGATACCCGTGCACGCGCGACAGCCTAGCGAACCACAAGGTGAACTCGATTGGCTGAGGCAAGCCTGGCCTGGCTACTGTGGTCGTCGGTCTGTGATCGGACAGCAACCCTTGCCCCCACCGGTAAGGAGCGCCGACGTAGGCTGGAAGTGACGATTGCGGGCCGGCTCATCGACGTGCGTACCCGCCGGCCGGCTCCCTCAGGAGGTTCGAACGTGGCCGCTCCCGTGAAGCGTGTCGAGCAGCTCGACCGCGTGGTCATCCGCTTCGCCGGAGACTCCGGTGATGGCATGCAGCTGACCGGTGACCGGTTCACGTCGGAGACCGCTCAGCTCGGCAACGACATCTCGACGCTACCCAACTTCCCCGCGGAGATCCGTGCGCCCGCAGGCACCCTGCCCGGCGTGTCGAGCTTCCAGGTGCATTTCGCCGACTACCACATCCTCACGCCCGGCGACGCGCCGAACGTGCTGGTGGCGATGAACCCGGCCGCATTGAAGGCCAACCTCGCCGACCTGCCGGGCGGCGCCGACATCATCGTCAACACCGACGAGTTCTCCAAGCGCAACCTGGCCAAGGTCGGCTACTCGGTGAGCCCGCTCGAGGACGGTTCCCTGGGCGACTGGTCGGTGCACCCGGTCGCGCTGACATCGATGACGGTGGCCGCTCTGGCCGGCACCGGCGTGGCCAAGAAGGACGCCGAGCGGGCCAAGAACATGTTCGCGCTCGGCCTGTTGAGCTGGATGTATTCCCGGCCGTACGAGTCGACCCTGCGCTTCCTGGAGCGCAAGTTCGCCAAGCGGCCCGAGCTGGTCGCGGCGAACAAGGCCGCGTTCGGCGCGGGCTGGAACTACGGCGAGACGACCGAGACGTTCTCGGTGCGCTACGAGGTCAAGCCCGCCAAGATGCCGCCGGGCACGTACCGCAACATCACCGGTAACGCCGCCCTGGCTCTCGGTCTCGTGGCCGCGGGGGTGCGGGCGAAGCTGCCGGTGTTCCTGGGCGCGTACCCGATCACCCCGGCCTCGGACATCCTGCACGAGCTGAGCAAGCACAAGAAGTTCGGCATCACCACCATGCAGGCCGAGGACGAGATCGCCGCGATCGGCGCTGCGCTGGGCGCCTCGTACGGCGGCGCGCTCGGCGTGACCACCACCTCCGGCCCGGGCGTGGCGCTCAAGGGCGAGACGATCTCGCTGGCGATCGCCCTCGAGCTGCCGCTGGTGATCGTGGACGTGCAGCGGGCCGGGCCGTCGACGGGCATGCCCACCAAGACCGAGCAGGCGGACCTCAACATGGCCCTGTACGGCCGGCACGGCGAGGCCCCCCTGGCCGTGATCGCGCCGAAGTCGCCGTCGGACTGCTTCTACGCCGCGATCGAGGCGGCGCGCATCGCGTTGACGTATCGCACGCCGGTGATCCTGCTCTCGGACAACTACGTGGCCAACGGCTCCGAGCCGTGGCTGCTGCCCGACGTCTCCGAGCTGCCGGATCTCCAGGTGGACTTCGCCGCCGCGCCCAATGGCGAGGACGGGCGCTTCCTGCCGTACCTGCGTGATCCGAAGACCATGGCCCGGCCGTGGGCGATCCCCGGCACGCCCGGCCTGGAGCACCGGATCGGGGGCCTGGAGAAGGCCGACAAGACCGGCGACATCTCCTACGACCCGGCCAACCACGAGTTCATGGTCCGCACCCGCGCGGCGCGGATCGAGCAGATCCCCGTGCCGGACGTGGTGATCGAGGACCCGGACGAGAACGCGCGCGTGCTCGTGCTGGGGTGGGGCTCGACCTACGGGCCGATCGGTGCCGCCTGCCGGGCGCTGCGCCAGCGCGGCCTGCCGATCGCCCAGGCGCACTTGCGGCATCTGGCTCCGCTGCCGGCGAATCTCGGTGAGGTGCTCGAGGCGTACGACAAGGTGATCATCCCGGAGATGAACCTGGGCCAGCTGGCCCACGTGATCCGGGCCCGGTACCTGATCGATGCAGTTCCCTTCAACCAGGTCAGCGGCCTGCCCTTCACTGCCGCGACGCTGGAGAACATGCTCGAGGACGTGGTCAAGAATGGCTAGCCCGACGATTCCCCTGACCCCGGTCAACCTGACCGCCAAGGACTTCAAGTCCGACCAGGAGGTCCGCTGGTGCCCGGGCTGCGGTGACTACGCGATCCTGGCCGCCGTGCAGGGCTTCATGCCGGAGCTCGGCATCCCGCGCGAGAACATCGTGTTCGTCTCCGGCATCGGGTGCTCGTCACGCTTCCCGTATTACATGAACACGTACGGCATGCACTCGATCCACGGCCGCGCCCCGGCGATCGCGACCGGCCTGTCCGCCTCCCGGCCGGACCTGTCGGTGTGGGTGGTGACCGGTGACGGTGACGCGCTGTCGATCGGCGGCAACCACCTGATCCACGCGCTGCGCCGGAACGTCAACCTCAAGATCCTGCTGTTCAACAACCGGATCTACGGGCTGACCAAGGGCCAGTACTCCCCGACCTCCGAGCTCGGCAAGATCACCAAGTCGACGCCGGTCGGTTCCAGCGACGCCCCGTTCAACCCGCTGTCGCTGGCACTGGGCGCCGAGGCCACCTTCGTGGCCCGCACCATCGACTCGGACCGCAAGCACCTGCAGTCGGTGCTGCGGGCCGCCGCGGAGCACGAGGGTTCGGCCTTCGTGGAGATCTACCAGAACTGCAACATCTTCAACGACGGCGCGTTCGAGCTGATCAAGGACGCGAGCACCCGCGACGAGCACCTGATCCGCCTGGAGCAGGGCCGGCCGATCACCTTCGGTACGGACGACCGCTACTCCGTCGTGCACCCCGAGGGCAGCTTCGGCCTGCAGGTGCAGGAGGGTGGCACGCCGCTCGTGCACGACGCGACGGTGGACGACCCCGCGTACGCGTTCGCGCTGAGCCGGCTGTCGGGTTCGGACCTCAACACGACCCCGATCGGCGTGTTCCGCAACGTCCGCCGGCCGTCGTACGACGAGCTGATCCAGAAGCAGCTTCAGGACGCCAAGGCCGAAGCCGCCGGTAAGCCGGAGGAGATGCTCGGCAACCTGCTGAACGCCGCGGACACCTGGACGATCCTTTAGCTCAGCCACTCACGCAGGCCGAGGGTTCGAAGAGCCGGTCGGGAGCCGCCAGGCTCCTGGCTCTTCGGGCCCTACCTCGGCGTGAGTGACGATCTGCACCACCCACCCGGCTACGACAGCCGGACCTTGATCTTGATCTTCGTCAGACGCTCGCGGCGACGCTGTTCTCCTCGTCGCGGATGTAGATGAGCATGTCGCCGGTCTCGATGGTCTCGACGTGCTCGCCGCCGAGCGCGACGACCTTGCCCCGCCGGATGAGCGCGACCACCAGGGTCTGCAGCTCGCGCGGATTGCGGCCGACCTCGCCGCGCTCCGCCGAACGCATGGCCAGCGCCATGCCCTGACCGGGCGTGAGCAGGTCCTCGACCACGTCGATCAGCGGCGGCGTCGTGGTGGTCAGGCCCAGCAGCCGGCCGGCGGTCGACGACGAGACGATCACGTGGTGCGCGCCGCTCTGCTTGAGCAGGGCGGCGTTCTCCTGCTCGCGCACTGAGGCGATGATGCGCACCTGGCCGGCCGTGAGCTGGCGGACCGTCAGCGAGATGAGGACGGAAGCCTCGTCGCTGTCGGTGGCGATGATGACCGACTTGCAGTTCTTGACATCGGCTTCCAGCAGCACTGACGAGCGGGTGGCGTTGCCCTCGATGGCGACCAGCCCGTTCGCCTGAGCCTGACGCAGCGCAGCCTCACGGTTCTCCACGATGACGATGCGCGATTTGTCGTAGCCGGTCTCGAGCAGAGCGCTGATCGCCGCGCGGCCCTTGGTGCCGTAGCCGCAGACGATGACGTGATCCTTCAACTTTCGCCTCCACCGGTTCACCCGAAGGCTGTTCCGGTACTGGTCGGTCAGCACCTCGAGGGTCGTGCCGACCAGGATGATCAGGAAGAGCACGCGCGCCGGGGTGACGACCAGGATGTTGACCAGCCGGGCATCGGGAGTCATCGGAGTGATGTCGCCGTAGCCGGTGGTCGAGAGCGACACGACCGCGTAGTAGAAGCAGTCGAGCAGCGTCAGGCCGTCATGGTTGATGTCCCGGTAGCCGTCCCGGTCGAGAAAGACCACCACGACCACGAGCAGCACGAGGACGACCGCGGCCACGACTCGCACGGCGAGCGCCCGCAGCGGTCCCTGTCTGACCAGCGGTAGATGAATCACCGGACGTCCGCCTGCACGTTCACACCATAGCGGCCCGATCCACACCGCCCTTCCAGGACATCACAGGAAGGCCCGGCCGTGGAATACCCGTCGGTAAGTTGAGGCACCGTTAAGGAAACTGGATTGACACAGTTGTATGCGCTCGGTGACAAATCGAACACTGACAGGCAGCGGCCCTTCCGAGGGGCCCCACCGCTGGAGGTCTCGATGCACCGATTTCTCCGCCGCTCCCTCGTCATCCTCGTCTCCACCGTCGCCCTCCTCGCACCCGCGGCCACAGCCCAAGCCACGGCCACCAAGGCCGAAGTCCTCTCGTCCTGGACACAGACGACCGCGGCCAGCACGAACGCCTGGAACACGGCCCGCCTCGACCGCGAACCCTGGGCGTCGTACGGCTTCGACTGGTCGACCGACTACTGCTCGTCGAGCCCGGACAACCCGCTGGGCTTCGACTTCACCCTGTCGTGCTGGCACCACGACTTCGGCTACCGCAACTACAAGGACCTGGGCACGTTCTCGGCCAACAAGTCGCGGTTGGACAGCATGTTCTACGCCGATTTGAAACGGAAGTGCGCGACGTACAGCACGTTGACGCAGCCGGCTTGTTACAGCCTGGCGTGGACGTATTACGAGGCGGTGTGCATCTTCGGGTCGCTGGCGGCGGTGCGTCCGGCCGATCTCGAACGGGCGCGCACGCTGCTGCGATAGCAGTCCGTCGTCCGGATGCAGGCCCGGCTCGTCCTTGACGAGCCGGGCCGTTTCTTGGCCGGGTCGGGACCGGCGGATCAGGCGACTGACTGGGCGAAGCGGGCCGAGCCGTGCTCCAGATCCGGGTGCTCGACCGCCAGCGCCGTCGCGACGGCCCGGGTGAACCCGATGGCCGCGCCCTCCGCGTACGCCGCATCGAAGGCGGCATCGCCCAGCCGGCGCCGCAGCACCGCCTGCTGCGCCGACCAGAACACGCCGAACTGCGTCGCCCGCCGCGCCCCGCGCACCGACTCCGCGCCACCGAACAGCACCGCCGCCGTGACGGGATCATCCCCGAGCGCGCACCGAACCGCGATGGCCGCGACAGCGTCCGCCGCGGCGCCCCGGAAGCCGTGCCGCAGCCGCGACCGCAGGGCCACCACCAGATGATCGTGCGCGGCGACGAGGTCCCCGCGGCGCAGGGCGACCATACCGAGCAACCAGTCGACGGTACGGCGGCCACGATCCTCCGGCCGTCCCGCCTCGATCACCCGCGCCCCGCCGAGCAGATCGGCCGCCTCGTCGAGCTCGTCACGGCGCCAGAGCAGCTCGGCCAGCGCGATGATCGTGGGCAGCGCGGCGGCCGGCACCCCGGTCCGTTCCGCGGCCGCGATGACTTCCCGGCACACCTGCTCGGCTTCCCGCGTGCGACCCGCCTCGATCAGCGACACGCGGTGACCGGCGAGCGCCCGTACGACCATGGCGGAGTCACCGGCCGCCCGCGCGGCCACCTCGGCCCGATCCAGGAACCGTTCGCGCTCGTCCCGGTCCGACGAGAGCCCGGCATGCACGAGATAGGCGGACGCCATCTCGGCGCGGGCGACGGTCAGGCCCTCCAGCCGGCCGTACAGCCTGTACAGCAGGTCACGCCCCTCGCGCGCGCCGCCGTGCTCGCGCCACCACGGGTCCAGCGCCCCCACCAGACGCAGGCCGGCGCGCGGGTTGCCGCCGGTGACGGACCAGCGCAACGCTGCTTCCCACTCCTTCACGTACGGCGAGAGCTCGGTGAGCGACACCGTCCGCAGCTGCCCGTCGGTGTCGACCACCACCCCGTCCAGCGTGTGCAGCGACCAGTCGACGTGACCGTCCCGCGCCTGCCGCTCCTCCCCGGCGGCGAGGAGCCGGCGAACGGCGTACGCGCGAACCTGCTCGGCCATCCGGTAACGCGGCCCGGACACGACCTCGACGAGCGACCGGTCGGCCAGCTCCGAAAGGGCGCCGAAGGCGTCGCCGCCGGACCACTCGACGGCGGCGAGCTCGACCGGGCCGGCGAAGACAGCCAGCCGGCGCAGAAGGGCGGCGGCCGCTCCGCTCAGGCCACGATAGGACCAGTCGAGGTTGCGGGTGAGGCTGTGGTGCCGATCCCACGCGGTGCCGTGGGACAGGTCGCCGGAGGACGGTGCGCCGATGAGCGTGGCGCCCGGACGGGACTCCTGCGGCAGCCGGTCCTGGCCGCGGCCGATGTAGCCCAGCCCAGCTGCCGCACGACCCATGCCGAACAGGCCGATCGCCGAGCGGTCGAAGCCGAACAGGCCGCCTGCCGAGCGATCGATGCCGAGCAAGCCGGACGACAGATCTTCGGTGTGCTGCGGACCGGACGAGAAGTGGTCAGCGGGATGCGGCGGCCCTGGCGAGAGGTGGTCGAAAGCATGCGGCCCGGGCGACGGGTGGTCGGCGGGATGCGGCCTGGGCCGTCGTGGGTCGGCCTGGAGAAGGCCGGCCGGCAGGAGGTCGGCATGGGAGCGTCCCGCGGGCAGGCCGTCGGCGGGCGACGGTTCGCTCGGCTCACGGCCGGCGTCGAGAGCCGCGATGGGGTCGTCGAGGCGGGCGGAGAGCTGGGTGGCGGAGAGCAGGCGGAGCCGATCGGCGGCGAGCTCGAGGGCGAGCGGGTGACCGTCCAGCCTCGACGCCACGCGGCCCAGGTCGGCAGTCTCCTCGTCCGTACCGGGCCGGCCGCCGCGAGCCGCCACCACCCGCTGCGCCAGCAGGGCGTAAGCGTCGGCGGGCACCATCGGCGGCAACCGCCAGACCAGCTCGCCGGGAACCCCCAGCGGCGCCCGCGACGTGGCGAGCACGTCAAGCCGCGGGCACGCCGTCAGCAACCGCCGGACCAGCCGTTTCGCATCGCCCGGAAGCGCGTCACAGGTGTCGAGCAGGATCAGCATGCGGCCGCGCCGGCAACGCTCGACGATCGAGTCGAACAGCGGCCGGCCCGGCTCGGTGCGCACGCCCATCGCGGCGGCCAGCGCCGCCTCCGGTCGCCCGTCGGCGAGATCGACGACCCAGGCCCCTTGCGGGTACGCCGTGAGCACCTGTTCCGCCACCGCGACCGCGAGCCGGGTCTTGCCGGAACCACCGGAACCGGCCACGGTGACGAGCCGGTGCGTACCGACGAGCTGCCGCAGCTCGCTGAGCTCGGCCTGCCGACCCACGAAGGACGTGACCGGCGCCGGCAGGTTGTGGTTGGGGGCGGTCCCCGTGCGGGGGTGGGGGAAGGACCGCTCGAGCCCCGGCGCCATGATCTGGAAGAGCCGCTCGGCGTCGTCGAAGCCCCTGAGCCGGTGGAGGCCGAGGTCGAGCAGCTCGACATCCGCCATCGGACCCGAATCGCCCCCCGGTGCGGTCGCCGGGATCTCGGCCGTCAACGCTCCCAGCGCCACCCAGGCGGGAGGCACTTTGCGTAACGCCTCCGCCAACAGAGCGTCACCGGGCATGTCCCGAGGCATCCGGGCGACGGCGCCATCCCCGGCCTGCGCGATCGGCGGTCCGGTGGTGGGCTCCCTCGCGGCTCTGCGGGATCGTCCGGCGCCGCCCTTCCCTGCCCGCCAAGATCCGACACCGGTACGCCGTGCAGCCCGATGCGATCCCTCGGCAGCTCGCTGCGTGGTGGCTGCCCCGTGTTCCCAGTCCCCTTCCTGAACCGGCTGGTGCCGATGTCCTGGATCGGTGTCGGCCGCCGGAGGACCCAGAGTTCCGGCAGCCGGCGGCAGGTCCGGGGACCAGGTCGAGACGGCCAGGGCGGTCGCCTCCGAGCAAAGGATCTGGCCACCGTGCGCCGCGGCCGCGACCCGGGCGGCCCGGTGCACCTCGGCGCTCGCGTACTCGCCGGCTACCGGCTTTGCCCATCCGGTGTGGAGTCCCATGCGCACCCGCGGGGCCACGTCCGGGCTCGGCCACGGGTACTCGTCGAGTGCGTGCTGTGACGCCACACAGGCCGCCACGGCGGCGGCCGCATCCCCGAAGGCAACGAAGAAAGAATCACCCTCAGTGAATAGCTCGACCCCGGAGTGATTACGGACAGCGCGGCGCAACACGCCCCGATGAGCGTTCAGCACACTGCCGTAGTCGTCGCCGAGCATCCGGGCCAGGCGCGTAGAGCCTTCGATGTCGGTGAACACGAAGGTCACCAGCCCGCTCGGCAGCTCGGTCCGTCCCGACACGGTGAGAACCTCCGCCCCCTTGGAAGTCGCGCTCCATGCTGCCGCACCGCGATCACACGGCACATCGTAGAAACGGTCGGTAACCGTCCACCCGCCACGACCGACCCCGGAAGGGCGACCCCCGGACGAGTCATCGACGCCTACGCACGGCACTACGCGTGACGTAACGACCCGGTTCATGTCCGAGTCACGCGGTGGATGGTCAATTCCCCCGGGCCGAACGGGCGTACCCACAAGAGTCACCTAGTGCGACTACCTGTGCGACTCCGTCAGGTGACCACTCGCTCACCTGCAGAGACTGCCCTCACAGGACACTTCGCGAGCCCGGAGCCCGGCGCGCCGTGGCCGCTCGACCGGACAATCCCGAGCCGCATCCGGAGGGCCTCGTTGCCACGCTGGAGTAGCCACGGGCGCCCAAGCGGTCCTGGACCGCGCCCTGGCTGCACCATCGGCAAGTACCCGTATCAGCAGCCGCACGCCCCTCCGCAACAGCCGCCACCACCGCCGCCGGGCGAGGGCACTGACGGCATCGCGCCACCCCGGCCCGTCACGGCAACCGTGGAAAGCAACTTGACGGTGTCGGCGTGGCCCTGAGGGCAGCTCGCCGGTGCCGAGGACTCGGCCATCGGACGATTCAGCTCGAAGGTGTCGCCGCACGCGCGGCATCGGAAGTCGTAACGCGGCATCCGAACAGGGTATGGGCTGGGCCGCGGGATCCGCTGCACCGCAGATGCGTAGTTGTGGACGTCCGACATCGGTCCCGGTGCATGAGATCCCAGGTAGCCCCTGCCCGGTAGTCTCTTGCGGGTGGTTGACGGGCAGAAGACACCCTCGAAGCGTCCGGCGGCACCGCACCTCGGCGGACCGCTCGGCAGCTCGGGTGCGGCGCCCGAGAACCTGACGCCGCCAAGCGAGCCCGCGGTGCCCGCCAAGGTCGAGCAAGCCGTCGAGCCCGCACGGGCCGAACCCGTCACCGAGGCAGCGAAGCCGGCCCCAGCAGCCAACCCGGAAGTGAAGGCCGAGCCGACCGAAGCAGCCAAGCCGGCTGAGGGCACCGACAAGGCGGACAAGACCGACGCGGCGGCGAAGACCACCGAGTCCGCCGAGACGACCGCCAAACCGTCCGAGGACAGATCCGCCCAGCCGTCCGGGGACGAACCCGCCGAGCCGTCCGGGGCCGAGCCGTCCGGGGACAAGACCGGCAAAGACGGCCCGGCGGACGGCATGACCGCCCCCTCGGCCGCGGCCCTGGCGCTGTCCTCCGGCGGCCGCGCCACCCGGGTACTGCGCAAGGCCAACCCCGCACGCGTCGCCCGCAGCACCTCCGACTGGGCGAAGCGCCCCTCCGGCCGGTTCGTGCTGCCCGCGATCATCGCGGTGCTGCTGCTCGGCGCCGCCGGGACGGCCGGTGCTTATCTCGTACCGCAGGCTTTGCAGTCGGTGCCCGCGCCCAGCGCGACGCCCACCTTCGGGGCGGATGCCGGGGGGCCGTCGGTTCCGGTGCCGGGTCCGAGCGGGCTGCCCAGCCTGCCGGGCCTCAACTCCGCCCCCGCTGTCGTGGGCGGAGGTCTGCCGGCCACCCCGCCCGTGGGGATTCCCGGCGCACGGCCCGCCGATGCCCTGTCCGGCTGGGCGCAACAGACCGGCACCCGTGTCGGCATCCCGGTCGTCGCGGTTCAGGCGTACGGATATGCGGAGCTCGTCGTAGGCAGGACAGCCCCGACGTGCCATTTGAGCTGGACCACGATCGCCGCCATCGCGAAGGTCGAGTCGGCGCACGGCAGCGCGAACGGCGCGGTGCTCGGCGCGGACGGTTCGGTGTCGCCGCCCATCTTCGGCCTGCCGCTCGACGGCAAGGGCGGGCGGCAGCTCATTCCCGACACCGACCAGGGTCTGCTCGACAAGGACGCTCAGTTCGACCGGGCGATGGGTCCGCTGCAGTTCATCCCGCAGACGTGGAACGAGATCTCCGTCGGCAACGCGGTGGACGCCGACAACAACGGCGTCTCCGACCCGAACGACATCGACGACGCCTCCCTCGCCACGGCCGTCTACCTGTGCAAGGGCGGCCGGGACCTGTCCAAGGCGGACGCCTGGTGGGACGCGATCCTTTCCTACAACGCCGTACGCCCGTACGCGCAAAAAGTCTACGACGCGGCCAACGAATACGGCGTCCGTAGCCGGGTCTAGACGACAACCCACAGTGACTGGTCGCATACATTTGCACACCCGGCCCTTCCCTGAAGGTCGAGATACCGGCAAGCTGTACGGGTGAGGGTGCGTGAGTGGGATCTGCGGTCCGCGTCGGACGCGGAGATCCGATCGCTCGTGGAGACGCTGAACCAGGTGCTGGCAGCAGACCTTCCGGACGATCCACCGTGGCAGGACGTGCAGGTCAGGGACTATCTGGCCGAGACGATGCCCGGCGAGCGCCGCATCAGCTGGGTGGCCGAGGACGACCGGCTCCCCGAGGGTGAGAGCACGGTGTTCGGGCACGTCACGCTGCTGCTGCTCGGTGACATCGGGGTGCTGGAGGTGCTGGTGCACCCCCGCCTGCGCCGCCGCGGGCTCGGCCGGCAGCTCGTCGCCGTGGCCGCACGGCGGGCATACCTGGAGGGGTTCTCGTCGATCGGGGTCGAGGCGATCGGTGACACCCCGGCCATCGCCTTCTACGAGTCGCTCGGCTTCGAGCGGGAGTTCGTCGAGGCCCGTAGCGTCCTCACTCTGTCCGGCGTGGACTGGAATTCCCTGGGCGCCATGGCGGGCAGCATCGGATCCGACTACAGGGTGGAGTACCACCCGGGCGGCCCACCGGCCGAGCTGCTCGAGGCGTACGCGCTGGCGAAGCTGGAGGGCCAGGACGAGGACAACGACCTGGACCTGCGCCCGAGCTCGTCCGACCCGCAGCGGCTGCGGGACAGCCTGGACACGCTGCACCGGCGCGGGCTGAAGCCGTACATCGTGCTGGCCATGCATGAGCCGACCGGAGTGGTCGCCGGCCTCACCGAGGTCGTCGTGCCGGCGCAGCACCCGGAGCGCGCCGACCAGTACGACACCATCGTCGTGCGGGAGCATCGCGGCTACGGGATCGACCGGGCGATCAAGGCCCGGATGCTGTTGGAACTCCGCCGGGCAGAGCCGGAGCTGCGCGAGGTGCAGACGTGGAACGCCCAGCACAACGAGTCGATGCTGAAGGTCAACGCCGAACTGGGCTTCCAGTCCGACCGGGATTGGTATGAGTACGGCGCCGACGTTGCCCAACTGGTGCAGAGGCTGGAACCCACGGATTGACCTGGGGCTTCAGGGTCGGCGTACCCGTTCTCCGCTCCGCTGTGGAGGCTCCGTGCGTCTTCATGAGCACCCTCACGTCGCTCATCGGCGGCTACGCGCCGACCGTGGGTGACGAGATCGTCGTGAAGGCGCGGGTCGCCGAGCGCTTCTCGATGACGCAGCTGTCCGGCGCGTCCCTGGTCACCAAGATCGCGTCCGACGGTCTGCTGAGCGAGGTGCAGGTCGACGACGCCGCCCCGCCGGTCGACTCGGCCGCCGCCGACAGCTTCTGGGAGCGGCACGAGGGCGCGCAGCTGCGAGCCCGGCCGGCTCCGGGGTCGTGTCGGGACTCCGAGATCCGGGTCGTCGACAAGGACGACGCGCTGCTCGAACGCGACGACCCGAACGCCCGGCGCGGGGCCGCGATGCGCGGGCCAGGCAGTTCCTTTTTCCGGTACGGCTGAGAGCACGCGGCCAGAGTGCCGGAAAACCCCGGTCGGCGCGGATGGCCTGTGGACAACCCCGCATTGTGGATAACCGATTCGGCCGGCCGACGGCGGGGTAGGTTCGCCGCATGACAGACGAACCGGTCGAAGCAGTCGAGGAAGAAGAAGACGTGCGGGTCAACAAGGGGTCGGCGGACGAGCCCTGGGAGCCCGGTGAGCAGCCCTACAGCGACAGGCCGGAGCAGGGCGGCGAGACCCCGGGCCCGGTCAACATCGAGCCGCCGGACTGAACCCACGCCCCCGCGAGAGCCCGGCCTGCGGAGACGGTTTCGCGGCGACGAGAGGGGTCAGTAGCGAGCGCGGAGGAGCCGGGCAGCCTCGGTGGCCCAGTAGGTGAGGATGATCTGGGCGCCGGCGCGCTTGATCGACGTCAGCGTCTCCAGCATCACGCCCTCGCGGTCCACCCACCCGTTGGCCGCGGCGGCCTCCACCATCGCGTACTCACCTGACACCTGGTAGGCGGCCACCGGCACGTCCACCCGCTCGCGCACCGCGGCGACCACGTCGAGGTACGGCAGAGCGGGCTTGACCATGACCATGTCGGCGCCCTCCGCCACGTCGAGGTCCACCTCGCGCAGCGCCTCGTGGATGTTCCCGGGGCTCTGCTGGTAGGTGCGGCGGTCGCCCTGCAGGCTCGACTCGACCGCCTCACGGAAGGGGCCGAAGAAGGCGCTGGCGTACTTGACGGCGTACGCGAGGACCGCCACGTCCTGGTGTCCGGCCTGGTCGAGGGCTCGGCGGACGACGCCGACCTGGCCGTCCATCATCCCGGACGGCCCGACCACGTGGGCGCCCGCCTCGGCCTGGGCGACGCCCATCCTCGCGTAGAGGGCCAACGTGGCGTCGTTGTCCACCGTGCCGTCCGGGGCCAGGACGCCACAGTGACCGTGGGAGGTGAACTCGTCCAGGCACAGATCGCCCATGACGACCGTGGAGTCGCCGACCTCGGCGATGACATCCCGGAGGGCGACGTTGAGGATGCCGCCCGGGTCGATGCCACCGGAGCCGGTCTCGTCCTTGTGCTCGTTCGTGGGCACGCCGAAGATCATCAGCCCGCCGACTCCCGCCCCGACGGCCTCGCTGGCGGCCTTGCGGAGCGACTCACGGGAGTGCTGCACGATGCCCGGCAGCGACGAGATCGGCCGCGGGTCGGTCAGCCCCTCTTTGACGAAGAGGGGCAGGACCAGCTCGGCGGGCGAGACCCGGGTCTCCTCGGCCAGCCGCCGCATGGCGGCCGAGCGCCGCAGCCGGCGCGGACGGATGTCGGGGTACGCCATGCTCACTCCCTGAGCCGAGCCGACCCACCCGGGCCGACGAACCACAAACCAACCCGGCCCACCGGGCCGCGAAAGCACGAACCAAACCGGGCCGGTCGCAAGAAGCGCCCGGCCCGGATGAAACGACTAGCGGAACCGCAAAGCCGTCGGCCCCTGCACCTTCGACCCCCGCCGCTGCTTCGCCGGCATCGCCGCCAGCTTCTCCCGGAGCTCGACCGCGTACGAGGCCAGCGCGTCCACCAGGTCCGGCACCGACGCGTGCTGGGGCTGAACGTCGACCCGCAGGCCGAACTCCGTCGCCGTCTCGGCCGTCTTCGGGCCGATCACCGCGACCACCGTCCGGGCGTGCGGCTTGCCCGCGATGCCGACGAGGTTGCGCACCGTCGAGGACGACGTGAAGAGGACGGCGTCGAAGCCGCCCGACTTGATCGCGTCGCGGATGTCGGCCGGCGGCGGGGCCGCGCGCACCGTCCGGTACGCCGTGACGTCGTCGACCTCCCAGCCGCGCTCGATGAGACCCGCGGCCAGCGTCTCGGTGGCGATGTCGGCGCGCGGGAGCAGCACCCGGCCCACCGGGTCGAGGATCTCGTCGTGCGGCGAGAACTCCGCCAGCAGACCCTCGCTGGACTGGTCGCCGGCCGGGATCAGCTCTGGCTGGATGCCGAACGCCCGGACCGCGTCGGCCGTCGCCTCGCCGATGCAGGCGATCTTCACGCCGCCGAAGTGGCGGGCGTCGAGGCCGTGCTCGGCGAACTTCTCCCAGACCGCTCGGACCGCGTTCACCGACGTGAACACCACCCAGGCGTAGCGGCCGTCGACAAGACCCTTGACCGCGCGCTCCATCTGGGCCGGGGTGCGCGGGGGCTCGACGGCGATCGTCGGAACCTCGCACGGGATGGCCCCGTACGCCCGCAGCCGGGCACTCATCGCCCCCGCCTGCTCCTTGGTGCGCGGGACGAGGACCTTCCAGCCGTACAGCGGCCGGTTCTCCCACCAGCTCAGCTTGTCGCGGTCGGCGACCTCCGAGCCGACCGTGAGTACCACGCGGCCGGTGAAGCCGAGCGCCGCCGCGACGAAGCTGTCGACGGTCGACGTGGTCGTGTACTGCGTCTCGCCGGTGCCGTCGCCGGTCACGCCGACCGCCGTGCCGGGCTCGACGCCCGACGCGAGCAGCCCGTCGCGGACCGCGGCGAGGTCGCCCGCGTCCACCGCCACCGCGAAGGAGCCCTTCTGGGCCGCCGCCGCGAGGGCGTCGAAGTCGACCGCCGTCACGTCGTCGATGTCGGCCACCGTACGGACGCCGGGCAGCGGAACACCCGCGTACGTGGCGACGCCCTCCGCCTGGCCAAGGCCCGGGACCACCTCGAAGTGCACCGCGGTGCGGGCGACGGCCTGCACCTCGCGGACCACGGACTCGTGCCCGAACGGGTCGCCGGCCACCAGGTGCACGGCGGACAGGCCGGACTTGGCGGCGGAGAGCAGCACCTTGGCGACGTCGCCGGGCGCGCCCTCGGCCGGGCTGAACTGGGTGTCGTCCTTGGCCTGCGCCTTGATCGCCGCGAGCAGCGACTCGGGGACGCCGCGGTCGTAGACGACCTGGTCGGCGTCGGCGAGGGTGTCGTGGGCCCGGCGCGTCAGCAGCCCCGGGTCGCCGGGTCCGGCGCCGACGAACGCGATGCGTCCCGCGCTCTTGCGGGCGGTGCGGGTGGTCATTCTGTGCTCCCCATCAGGGTGTCGGCGCCGGCTTCGAGGAGATCGGCGGCGAGCGCCTTGCCGATCTCCGCCGCGTCGGCGGGCGTTCCGGTGCGCGACAGCCGGACAGCTCGGGCCCCGTCCGGGCTGATCACCGCACCGCGCAGGTAGATCTCGTCGCCGTGATCGCCTTCGGCGAACTCGGCGTGTGCCGCGACCGGAGCGGAGCACCCGGCCTCGAGCGTGGCGAGCATCGCCCGTTCCGCCGTGACGGCGGCGCGGGACGGTGCATGATCGAGCGCCCCCAGCAGCTCGACCAGGTCTGCGTTGCCGGACCGGCACTCCACCGCCAGCGCACCCTGGGCCGGGGCGGGCAGCATGAGCATCGGGTCCAGCGTCTCCGTGATCTCGGCGGCCCGGCCGAGACGCACCACGCCCGCCCGCGCCAGGACGACCGCGTCGAGGTCGGCCTCGGGGCCGAGCACTCGCGCGATGCGGCTGTCGACGTTGCCGCGGATGGGCGTGACCTGCAACTGTAGGCCCAAAGCATGCAGTTGCGCGATTCGGCGCACCGCGCCCGTGCCCACCACGGCGCCCGGCGGCAGCTCCGCGAGCGTCTTGCCGTCCCGGGCGACGAGCGCGTCGCGCGGATCCTCCCGCTCGGGCACGGCGGCGATGTGCAGGCCCGGGTGCACCCCGGTGGGCAGGTCTTTGTACGAGTGCACGGCGAAGTCGATCTCGTCCGCCAGCAGCGCGTCCCGCAGGGCCGACACGAAAACGCCGACGCCGAGCTGGGCGACCGGGGCGGCCGAGCGGTCTCCCGGGGTGACGATGCGCACTAGCTCGACCGGCACACCCGAAGATGCCGTCACCAAGGAGGCGACCATCTGGGATTGGGCGAGCGCGAGCGCGCTGCCCCGGGTGCCGAGGCGCAGCGGTGTCCTCACGCTTGTTCTCCGATCTCGGGCACGGCGTCGGCCTGGGTGGCGTGCGGGACGTCGAGGTCGAAGAGCTCCCGCAACAGGGCCGCATACTGGTCGCCGCCGGGCTCGGCCGCAAGTTGACGTACCCGGACGGTGGGCGAGTGCAGCAGCTGCTGCACGACCCGGTGCAGGGTACGGGAGACGTCGGCCCGCTGCTCCTCGGTGAATTCCGGCCGGCGGGCGGACAGTTTGCGCAGCTCGCCTGCGACCACCTCGTCGGCGCGCGTACGCAGGGCGGCGACCGTGGGGGCGATCTCGGCGCCGCGCAGCCAGGCGAGGAAGTGATCGACCTCGGCGGCGACGATCTGCTCGACGGCGGCGGTCTCCGCGGCGGCCGGCATGGTGCGCCGGCTGGTGGCGAGGCTGTCGATGTCGACGACCGTCACCTGCGGCAGCTCGGCGACCTCGGGTGCCACGTCGCGCGGCACCGCCAGGTCGAGCACTACCAGCGGACGCTCCCGGCCGGCGAGGCGGTCGGGGGTGAGCACGGGCTCGGCCGAGGCTGTGGCGCAGACCACCACGTCGGCGTCGCGCAGGGCTGCGTCGAGGTCGGCGAAGTCGACCGCGGTGGCGCCGTACGCCTCGGCGAGCCGCGCGGCCCGTTCGGCGCCGCGGTTGGTGATCTGCAGCGGCCCGACGCCGGTCCGGGTCAGGGTTGCCACGGAGAGCGCGCCCATTGCGCCGGCGCCGATGACCAGGCCCGGACGCCCGCTGAGGTCGCCGCCGAACGCGTCGGCCGCGACGTCGAGGGCGGCGCTGACGACGCTCTGCCCGGCCCGGTCGATGCCGGTCTCGGCGTGCGCGCGCTTGCCGACCCGCAGCGCCTGCTGCATCAGCTCGTGCAGCAGCCGGCCGGCCGAGTCGGCCTCGGTGGCCGCGTGGTACGCGTCCCGCAGCTGCCCGAGGATCTGCGCCTCGCCGACGACCATGGAGTCGAGCCCGGAGGAGACCCGGAACGAGTGGCGTACGGCCGCCTCGTCGTAGTGCACGTAGAGGTGCCCGGCGAGCTCGCTGGCGCCGATCCCCGACTGCTCGGCGAGCACGTTGCAGACGTCGCCGAGGCCGCCGTGGAAGCCGGAGACGGCCGCGTACACCTCGACCCGGTTGCAGGTGGAGAGGACGACCGCCTCGCCGATGTACGGCTGGGCGACGAGCTTCTGGAGCACGGCAGGGATGTCGGAGCCGGCGATCGTGAGCCGCTCGAGGGTGCCGACCCCGGCGGTCCGATACGACGCGCCGACGCTGAGCAGGTTCACGACCCGACCGCCTCTATACCGCTCTCGTCCACCCGCCCGCCGGGAAGGGCCGTCAGGGACGCCTTGCGATGCTCGTGGAAGGAGAGGATCTGGAGCTCGATGGCGAGGTCGACCTTGCGGACGTCGACCCCGGCCGGCACGGACAGCACGCAGGGAGCGAAGTTGAGGATGCTGGTGACCCCCGCGGCCACCAGCTCGTCGGCGACGCCCTGCGCGGCGTTGGCCGGGGTGGCGATGACCCCGATGGTGATGCCTTCCTCGACGACCGCGCGGCCGAGCTCGTCGATGTGCCGCACCAGGAGGCCGTTTATCGGCTTGCCGACCCGCTCGGCGTCGGCGTCGAACAGGGCGACTATGCGGAAGCCGCGGCTGGCGAAGCCGTCGTAACCGGCCAGCGCGTGGCCGAGGTTACCGACACCCACGAGCGCGACGGCCCGGCGCTCGTCGAGGCCGAGGATGTACTCGACCTGGTCGATCAGCAGGGCGACGTCGTACCCGACCCCGCGGGTGCCGTACGACCCGAGGTGGGAGAGGTCCTTGCGGAGCTTGGCCGAGTTGACCCCGGCGGCGGCCGCGAGGCCCTCGCTGGAGACCGTGTCCGAGCCGCTCTCGGCGAGGTTGTGCAGGGCGCGGAGGTATTCCGGCAGCCGCGCGATCGTCGCTTCCGGGAGGTCCGGGAAGGCGGTCACCGCACCGGGATTGCCGGGCGTGTTTCCATGACGCTGCTGACTCATCTGACTCCGTGCCGACAAGGTTGTGAACCTGCGGTGAGCCCTCTGTGGCCTGGATAGACCGGCTGTGGTAGCGGGGCTCGTCGGAGTCACAGAGTAGGCGCTTGTGAAGGCGTGCACAAATCGCGATCTTGATAGCGGAACTGGACAAAGATCGAGTCAGCGTGTTATCCACGCCGACACCTGTCCGAGTATTACCGCTTCTGCGCCCCCGCGACCACCGGCGTCGGCATACCGACGACGAGTATCACAACGTCCTCGCCAGTGCTACGGCGTCGACGAGGGTGTCGGCCACCGGCACGCCCGAGGCGCGGAGCCGGGCGGGCTCGGTGAAGCCGCCGGTGTAGAGCACGCAGCGGGCACCCACAGAGGCGGCCGCGTCGGCGTCGTCGATCGAGTCACCGATGAGCACTGCCTGGTCGCCGGGGACGTCCAGCTGGGCCAGGTGCCGGGCGAGGTGGCCCGCCTTGAGACCGCCGTCGACCTCGGTCGGGCGCCCGTCGATGCGGGCGAACATCCCGGCGAGGCCGCGGGACTCCACGGCCGGGATCAGCTCGTCGTGGAACCACATGGACAGCAGCGACTGGGTGCCGGTCCACGACTTGATCGCGGCTTCGGCGTCGGCGGCGAGCGGGATCGTGGTCAGGCCCATCCGGTACGCCTCGTGGAAGATCCGGTCCAGCTCCTCGAACTCCTCGTCGGTCACCGCCCGCTCGAGGACCTCGGCATAGAACTCCGCGACCGGGCGCCGGAAGCGCCGCCGATGTTCGTCGGAGTCCACGCTGCGCCCGCCGACCGCCGCGAACGTGTGGTTCGTCGAGGAGACCACCAGCGACAGGTCGTCCAGCAGAGTGCCGTTCCAGTCCCAGACAAGATGAGTACGCGCCACGGCCGAGAGGCTACAGCCGAGGGGCCCCCGGCGGTCGAGCCATATCCCGCAGGAGGCGCTCCTCCTCGACCCGCCAGTAGCCGTGCTCCTTGCCGTCCAGGATGACCACCGGCACCCGGTCGCCGTAGTCGCGCTCGAGCTCGATGGAGTCGGCGACCTCCACCCGGGTCCACTGGCCGGCCGCGATCCGGTCCAGCACGGCCTCGGCCTCCTCGCACAGGTGGCAGCCGGTGCGACTGATGAGGGTCAGGCGGGTCAACGGAGGTCTCCCTTGCGTACCTTGCCGATCGCGGAGTGAGGCAGCTCACCCACGAGCTCGATCCCGGTGGGCAGTTTGAAGCGGGCGAGGTGCGCGGCGCAATGCACCTGCAATTCGGCCGGCGTGGGCGGCGGGTCGAGGGCCGGGACCACGTACGCGTACGGCGCCTGACCGGTCTGCGGGTCCGGCACCGCGATCACGGCCGCCTCGGCGACGCCCGGGTGCCCGTCGAGCACCCGTTCGATCTCCGCCGGATACACGTTGAAGCCGTTGACCAGGATCAGCTCGCCGATCCGGTCGACCAGCACGAGATCGCCGCCGGCGTCCGCGTACGCGATGTCGCCCGTGCCCCACCAGCCGTCGGCATCGGGGCCGTCGCGCCCGTCGGGCCAGTAGCCGGAGAACAGGTTGTCACCGCGGACGACGATCTCGCCCGGGTCGGTGCCGTCGACGTCCGAGAAGTCGATCTCCACGTCGTCGGCCAGGGCCTCGGACACGGCGCCATCGCGCCAGAGCACGCCGCCGTCCGCCGACCTCAGCAGCAGCGAGACACCGGGCAGGGGACGGCCGATCGAGCCCACCTTCTCGCGATCACTCACCGCTGTCGTGGTGAGGACCGGGGCGGCTTCCGTCAGGCCGTACCCGATCATGATGGACCGTCCGGTCACGGCGGTGAAGCGGGCGGAGTCGGCCGAATCCAGCGGAGCGGCGCCGCAGACCGCCGTGCGCACCGTCCCGAAATCGGGCGACTCCTCCCGCGACCACGCGGCATACATGGACGGCACGCCGATCACCGTGGTGACCGCGTGTTGCCTGATCAGACCCAATGTCGCGGCGGCCTCGAAGCGGTCGACCAGCACGCCGCAGGCACCGTGGTGGGCGACCGCGCCGAGCCCGGTATTGAGCCCGTAGGCATGAAAGAACGGGATCGCCAGCAGCACCACGTCGTCGGCGCCGACCACCGGCGGGTCGATGCGCTGCAACTGTTCGTGGTTCGCCTCGAGAGCACGGTGCGTGAGCATCGCGCCCTTCGGCCGGCCGCTCGTCCCGGACGTGTAGAGCAGGACCGCGAGGTCCGCCGCGGCCGGTCCGCCTGCCGCGAGCTCCGGGCCGCCCTCCGCAAGAGCATGCGACGGTACGGCCACATCCTCCCCCAACCGCAGCCGACCCAGCACCGCCTCCTCGGCGACCACCCGGGCCGCGCCACTGTCCGCCAGCGCGAACGTCACCTCGTCGGCGGTGTAGCCAGGATTGAGCGGCACCGCCACCCGGCCCGCCCGCAGCGCGCCGAAATACGCCGCGGCGAACTCCACGGTGTTGCCGAGGAGGATGGCCACGCGGTCGCCGGGAGCCGTGCCCGCGGCCAGACGCCGGGCCGCGCGGTCGACCCGTTCGTCGAGGTCAGCCCAGGTGAGCACGGTGTCGCCGGCGATCAAAGCCGGGCTGTCGGGGCGGCGCCGCGCGGCGGCGCCTACGGGATCACGGGCCGGGTCGTCGGTGAGGTCTCCCACGACGCCCGAGTCTGGCACACCGCCCACCCGAACGGGGTGCGCCGGACAGCCTGTCCGCGACCGATTCGAGGGCGTCCTGCATCGTGGCAGAAGTTCCTTCTGTCGCGTCTGCGCCACTTCGGACTATTTTCGCGCAGCGCACACAGTGTGCGACTCCGTGTGCTCAGGCTCCGTAATACTTCCCGTCTGTGTAACGGAGTCCACATCCGTGGGTGAGGTCGGCCTGCTTCGTCGGGCCGCTTCACCCGTTTTGTTGTGGACCGCCTTTCGGCACCCCTTCATCGACGGCCCGTCGGGTCAAGGAGGCGCAGTGAGTCATGTGTACGCCGGCGACCCGTACGGCCGCGGTTTCTTCGCGACTTACACAGGCGTTCCGCAGGGGCTGAACGCCCTCCGCGAGGGCGTCGCCCAGGCGATCCGCGGCGACGGACCCAAGCGAACACGGAACCGGCCGCACATCAACGAGTCGCCGAGCCGTCAGTTCCCCCCGACCGGAAACGTCAAGGGCGGCCGTGTGGCCGTACCCGGGCGCCTGCAGCCACCGCAGCAAGCGGGACCCGACCGCCGGACCGGCACGGTGGACGGCGACCAGAACGTGGTCGTGCCGAGCCAGAGCACCACCGGCCCACCCACCGAGTCGGAACCGCCGAAGTATCCGGCGCGCCCCGACCCGGGCGACGCCGCGGCCGAGGTCTGGGCCCTGGTCGAGCGGGCCCAGGCCGGTGAGTCCGCCGCCTTCGGCCTGATCTACGACCGGTACGTGGACACCGTCTTCCGCTTCGTCTACTTCCGCGTCGGCAACCGCCAGCTCGCCGAGGACCTCACCTCCGACACCTTCCTGCGCGCCCTCAAGCGCATCGGCAGCTTCACCTGGCAGGGCCGTGACCTGGGCGCCTGGCTCGTCACCATCGCCCGCAACCTGGTCGCCGACCATTTCAAGTCCGGCCGCTACCGCCTCGAGGTGACCACCGGGGACGTCCTCGACGCCGACCGCGAGGACCGCGGGCCCGAGGGCAGCCCGGAGGCCGCGGTGGTGGACCACATCACCAACGTGGCGCTGCTGACCGCGGTCAAGCAGCTCAACCCCGAGCAGCAGGAATGCATCGTGCTCCGCTTCCTGCAGGGCTTCTCCGTCGCCGAGACCGCCAGGACCATGGGCAAGAACGAGGGCGCCATCAAGGCGCTGCAGTACCGGGCCGTCCGGGCCCTCGCCCGGCTCCTGCCCGAAGGGTTCCAGTGGTGACGGCAATTTCCCCGATGTCGATCTCTTCCCACGCTGTGGTGCAGGTCGCACCCGTAACCGGTCCTGGCGGTCGCGCGTTTGTCCGGATGCGACCCGAGGTGGACCAACGGTCCGCCGGTTCCGTCGCGCCCGCCGGCAAAGCCGCCGGCGAGTCAGTCACGAGCGAAGGGGGGTGCCCGCGATGAATCTGGACTTCTTCGATCGCCGGAGCGCCGAGCGCTTCGCGGAGCTTCTCGACGAGACCAGCGGCGGCCGTCGCCACCACGCCCGCGGCCAGGCCGACGAGCATCTCGCCGAGCTGGTCGCCATCGGGCACAGCCTCTCCGCGGCACGGTCCGGTGTGCAGGTCGATCCCGAGTTCCGGATGGGGCTGCGAGCGATGCTCGTCGCCACCGCGGAACGGGACGGCATCGGTACGACGGCCAGGGCCGCCGATCCCGAGCCGGACGCCGCCGAGCCCGCCCGCAAGCTGTTCGGGCTTGCCGGGCGCCGCATCCGGGCCCGCGGTGCGATCGTCATCGGCGTCGCCGCCGGTGCCATGGCGGTCTCCGGGATCTCCGCCGCAAGCGAGAACGCCTCACCGGGCGACGCCCTGTACGGCGTCAAGCGCTCCACCGAGCGCGCTCAGCTCGCCATGGCCGGTTCGGACATCACCCGCGGGCAGCTCTCGCTGACCTTCGCCCGCAACCGGCTCGCCGAGGCGGCCGCGATGGACGGCGACGACCTCAAGTTCGGCGACGCCCTCGACGACATGGACGCCGACACCAAGCAGGGCGTGAAGCTGCTGAACTCGGCGGCGGTCACCCGCCGCGAATCCACCAGCCTGACCAGCGTCGACTCGTTCGTCGACAACCAGCGCCGGGTCCTGAACTCGGCCGTGGACACTCTCGCGCCCGCCAACCGCGAGCGCGCGGAGAAGTCGCTGAGCCTGCTCGACGCGGTCCACCAGCGCGCCGAGAACCTGCGGGACGGACTGGACTGCGACAACGTCACGCCGGCCGGCACCGACGCGCTCGGGCCCAAGCTGGGCGCCTGCCGGGCCGGTGCCTCGGACTCCTCGTCGCTGGAGCACCAGGAGGGCCAGGGCCAGGACGAGAAGGCCGCGCCGTCGGGCAGCCGGGACGCGAACAAGTCCGCGCGACCGAAGATCAGCGACGACCCGACGGAAGACCCGGGAACCACCGGCAAGGCCGTGCCGTCGGCCACCGATGACTCGTCCGCCCCGGCGACGGGCGACCCGACGCCGCTGCTGACGGACGACCCGGACAACCCGGCGACCGGCGAGGACAAGAGCCTGATCGGCGGCCTGCTGGACGGCATCTTCCACGGGGACTGAGCCGAGACAGCCCGAACATGGCGAGGGGCGGTGCCGACACTAGTGTCGGGGCCGCCCCTCACTTCGTACTGTAGCGCCGTTTGTCTATGTCTTCACCGGCCGAACGGATCGGGCCGCTTCTCGAGCAGTGAGTAGAGCGTCGCCTGAATGGTCTCGCGCACCTGGTCGGCCAGATTGAAGACCACCATCGGATCGTCCGCGTACTCGGTGAGGTGCGCGGTCGGGATCGGCGGGCAGAACTCGATCAGCCACTTGCTGGGCAGCGGCACCAGTCCGAGCGGCCCGAGCAACGGGAACGTCGGCGTCACCGGGAAGTACGGGATCCCGAGCAGCCGGGCGAGCGGCTTGAGGTCGGCCAGGATCGGATAGATCTCCTCGGCCCCGACGATGGCGACCGGGACGATCGGCGTACCGGTGCGCAGGGCCGCCGACACGAAGCCACCGCGACCGAAACGCTGCAGCTTGTACCGCTCGGCGTAGGGCTTTCCGATGCCCTTGAAGCCTTCGGGGAAGACGCCGACGAGCTCGCCGCCGCTCATCAACCGCTCGGCGTCGGGGTTGCACGCGACGGTGGCGCCGGCCTTACGGGCCAGCTCGGACAACACCGGCATGCGGAACACCAGGTCGGCCCCGAGCAGCCGCAGATGCCGCTCGCGCGGGTGCTGGTCGCGCAGGGCGGTGGTGAGCATCAGCGCGTCGAGCGCCAGCGTGCCGGAGTGGTTGCCGACGACGAGCCCGCCGCCGCTTTCGGGCACGTTCTCGACGCCGAAGACCTCGGTGCGGAACCAGTCGCGATACAGCACGCGCAGCATCGGGTGGAACACGGCCGCGGTGAGCTCGGGATCGAAGCCGAAGTCGTCGACCTCGTACGCACCGGCGAGCCGTCGCCGGAGGAACGCCAGCCCGCTGGCCACCCGCTGGTCCCAGATGTCCACGGCGTCGAGCGGCGGCGCCACGGTTTCCGGCGCTGCGCCGACTGCCGGTGCCGAGCTCTCCTCGTCGGGCTCCGGGGTCTTCGCCGCCGGGCTACTGGCTGCTGAGCTGCTCGCGTCACCCGCGTTCGCCGCCTTGCTGCGGCCGGCCGGCCGGCGCCGGCTGGAGGCACGGGTCGGCGGGGTCGCCGGCGTCGCTGGGCTGGCTGGGGTCGCCGGCGTCGCCGGGGTGTCGCCGGGCTCGTCCGCACCCGGTTCCGCCGCATCGTGGTGCTCGTGCTTCTCGGTCGCGGCGGCCGCGGCGGTCGCTTGCGGGCGGCGCCGGGGACGACGGGCCGCCGGCGGCGGGTCGGGCATCGGGATGGGCCGCTTGCCGTTCACCGGCTTGGGCCGCACCGGCTCGGGCAGCGTGAAGTCGGCGTTCCCCGGCAGCGCGGCGTGGTGTTGTTCGTCCTGGCTCATCGCGTGACGGCCTCGTGTTCGTCGGCCTGGTCAAGGGTCGGCGCGCTCGGCTCACCCGCGGCGGCGGCGCGTACTCGGCGGATGCCGTCGAGGATCGCGCGCTCGGCGGCGGCCAGCCGGTCGGCCGTCAGCGAGGAACCGTTGCGGTGGCCCTTGATGAAGTCGTCGAAGGCGGCCGCGGTGCTACGCGGCGTGAAGCCGAACTCCTTGACCAGCTTGGCTGTGTCCACCACCCGGCCATGCACGAAGAGGTCGATCTGGTCCAGGCCGATCTCGCCCACGCCCACGTTGCGCGCCAAGCCGGCGACCGTCGACAGGGTGCCCTCCGGCAGCGGTACGGCGACCCTGCCTGCCCGGCGCACCGCCTGGGACAGCGCCAGCACCCCCGCACCGGCGACGTTGAACGTGCCGGGGTGATCCTCGACCACCGAGCGGTGCAGGATCTCCAGCGCGTCGTCCACGTGCACGAATTGAAGGCGGGCGTCGCGGCCCAGCACCGTCGGCACGACCGGGCGGGCGAAGTAGCGGGTCAGCGACGTCTCGGCGGTCTCGCTGAGGAGCGGCGCGAACCGCAGCACGGTGGCCGCCACCTCGGGACGGCGCCGGCGGAAGCCGCGGACGTACCCCTCGATGTCGAGGATGTCGCGGGCGAAGGAGCCGCGCGGCACGGCGCGGGGCTCGGTGTCCTCGGTGAAGACGGCCGGGTCCCGGAACGAGGCGCCGTACGCGGCCGTCGACGAGCGCACCACCAGCTTGCGCAGCCGGCGCGCGCCCTGAGCCGCGGCGAGCAGCTGCATCGTGCCGATGACGTTCTGCTCTTTCATCGCCGCCCGCCCGCCGTGCTGCGGGTCCGGGGCGCTGGTGACCGACAGGTGGACGACCGCCTCGGCGTCCAGCTCGGCGATGGCAGCGGTAGCCGCACGCGCGTCGGCCCGGATCTGCTCGACGTCCGCCAGCAGGCCCGCGAGGGCCGGCGGCGGGGCGTGCGGATCCAGGCCGATGACCCGTTCGATCCGGGGGTCGGCAGCAAGCCGGGACGCCACCCGGGCACCGAGGAAGCGACTGACCCCGGTGACCACGACGACCCGCGGCGGGGCCGCGACTTCAGACGACACCACGGGCGCGCCTCTCACGTGCGGCTTCTTCGAGAAGGGCAAGTGCGGAGGCCGGGTCCAAGACCCGGCCGGGCGTCACTTGCCGAGACGGCGACGCTGGACGCGGGTCTTGCGCAGCAGCTTACGGTGCTTCTTCTTCGCCATACGCTTGCGGCGCTTCTTGACCACGGAGCCCATACGTCATGCCTCTCGAAACCATGTGGGCCGGTCGCTGCGCGCGCAGTGGCACGCCGACCGGACTGACAGCGGTTCGCCCCTCGGCCGCGCGGCGCCAAGACGCGCACGGGTATCACGGGGCGAACCGCTCCAGCGTAGCGGCCCGGCGGCGGCGGGACCAACACGGCCCCTCACCGGGGGCCGCGGGCCCGGGTTGTCAGGCGGTCTGGGAGAAGGCTCCCCGCAGGTACGTGTGCACAGCGTGCTCGGGCACCCGGAACGAGCGGCCCACCCGCACGGCGCTCAGCTCGCCGCCGTGCACCAGCCGGTAGACGGTCATCTTCGAGACCCGCATGAGCGCGGCCACCTCGGCCACGGTCAGGAAGCGCACCTCGGCCAGGCGCTCCTCGGCTTGGGCTGGACCCGTCATCTCCTCGCACCGATCCTTTCGCAGGCGCCACCGCCGAGGCCGGACAGGCCTTGCGCCGCGGCGGGCTGGCGCGCGTGTCATCAGTACGGTATCGAGACGGCTGTTACGAGCGCGATGCGTTCCGTGAAATGACCAGAAAAAGTCAAGCCGACACGCGGGATTTATCCCGAAAGGTGACTTACTTCTTACTCGTGAGTGCTTTGCCGAAGAAGGCGATGTTCGACGGGCGCTCCGCGAGGCGGCGCATCAGGTAGCCGTACCACTGGTCGCCGTACGGGACGTAGACGCGCACGGTGTTGCCGGCGGCGGCCAGGCGCGCCTGCTCCTCCGGGCGTACGCCGTAGAGCATCTGGAACTCGTACTCGTCGGCCCCGCGGTCGAACCAGCGCGCCCGGTCCTCGGCGATGGCGATGAGCCGCGGGTCGTGCGTGGCGATCATCGGGTAGCCGTCGCCGGACATCAGGATGTTGAGGCAGCGCACGTACGCCTTGTCGACGTCCAGCGCCGACTGGTAGGCGACCGACTCGGGCTCCGCGTACGCCCCCTTGCACAGCCGCACCCGCGACCCGGCGGTGGCGAGCTCCCGGCAGTCACCCTCGGTCCGCCGCAGGTAGGCCTGCAGCACCGCACCGGTGGTCGGGTAGTCCTTGCGCAGCTCGGCGAGGATCTCGAGGGTCGAGTCGGTCGTCGTGTGGTCCTCGGCGTCCAGCGTCACGGTGGTGCCCGCCTCGGCCGCCGCGGCGCAGATCGCGTGCGCGTAGTCGTACGCCATCCGATCGTCGATCTTCTGGCCCATGGCCGAGAGCTTCAGGCTGACCTCGGCCGCCGGCGTCAGGCCGGCGTCGCGCAGCCGGCCGAGCAGCGTCAGGTACTGGTCCCTGGTGGCGGTGGCCTGCTCCGCCGTCAGGGTGTCCTCGCCGAGATAGTCCAGGCTGATCGCCAGGCCGTCGTCGGCCAGCGCGCGGCTGGTGTGCAAGGCGTCGCCGACACCTTCGCCGGCGACGAACCGCTTGACGATCCCCCGGGTCACCGGGGCGGAGGAGATCAGCCGCTCCATCCGGGACGACCCGGCGGCGGCGAGAAAGACGGAACGGAGCATGGGCCGAGCGTATCGCCCGCGCGCGGCCCGGTCGCGGCGGAGCCGCCACCACCCGCGCCGGGCGGGCGGAACCATGTTCGTCCGGGACAGGTGAGGTTACGGTTGTCGGGTGAACTTCGATGCGTACGCGCGCACAGCGGTGGAGCTGGTCAACGCGGGCCTCGGCGACCTCGACGGGCTCAGGGCATTGTTCGGCGACGAACTCGCCTGGATGAGCGCCGAGGTCACGGAGAAGGACCTCGCGGTGTTCCGCCGTGCCCAGCGCCGGCTGCGCGACGTCTTCGAATACGGCACCTCGGGCCGGGACACCGAGGCCGTCACCGAGCTGAACGCGCTGCTCGAGGCTCACCCGGTGCAGCCGCGCATCTCCGGCCACGACGCGAGCGACTGGCACATGCACGTGACCAGCCGCGGCGCGTCGGTGAGCGCCGAGTTCCTGGCCGGCGCGGTGTGGGGCCTGTCCGTGTGGCTGTGCGAATACGGCAGCGCCCGCTTCGGTATCTGCGCGGACGAGCGCTGCGGCAACGTCTACCTGGACACGTCGTCGAACAACTGCCGCCGCTTCTGCTCCGAGCGCTGCGCGACCCGCTCGCACGTCGCGGCACACCGGGCCCGCAAGCGCGCCGCGACCCTCACGCCCGCGTAGCCGCCGGGGTCGGGGACTCGGCCGGGGCGAGGTGCCGGCGGGCGAACTCCAGCGACTCCCTCAGGTCCTGCACCCGGACATCGCGGCTGGTCACCTTGCGGGTGGAGACCTCCAGCGCCACCGAGCCCCGGAAACCGTTGCTGGAGAGCGACCGCAGCAGCTCCGCACACGGCTGATTGCCCCTGCCGGGAACCAGGTGCTCGTCGCGGCCCTCGCCGGTGCCGTCGCCGAGGTGGACGTGCTTGAGGCCGGACCCCATGCGCGCGGCCATCTCCATCGAGTCCGTGCGCGCCGCCGCGCAGTGCGAGATGTCCAGCGTGTACGCGTCGTAGCCGGCCTCCGTCGGATCCCATCCCGGCACGTACGGCACGAAGTTCCGGCCCGCCATCCGGACGGGGTACATGTTCTCGATCGCGAAGGTCGTGTCCGGATGCCGGGCCTGCACCTTGGCCAGCCCCGCCGCGAAGTTCCGGGCGTAGTCGCGCTGCCAGGTGAACGGCGGGTGCACCACCACGGTCGGAGCGCCCAGGGTCTCGGCGAGCTCCGCGGCCTTGTTCAGCCGCTCCCACGGGTCCGGGCTCCACACCCGCTGGGTGACCAGCAGGCACGGCGCGTGCACGGAGAGGACCGGCACGCCGTAGTGTTTCGCCAGGCCCTCGAGGGCGCCGGCGTCCTGGCTGACGGCATCCGTCCAGACCATGACCTCGACACCGTCGTAGCCCACCGTCGCCGCCATCTCGAACGCGGCCGCGGTCGGCTCCGGGAAGACGGAGGAGCTGGACAGGAGCACGGGGACGCGGGAAGTCACGCGTCAAGGGTAGACCCGTCCGGCTCGGCTGCCAGTTCCTCGGTCGGTATACATGGGGGCAAACCCGGCCCGCTGCGCACGGGTACGCGGCAGGCGCGCGTACGCTGTCGCAGGTGAGTCGCCGCACCCAGCTCCGCATCGTGATGGACGACGCGGCCGCCGCCCGCGCCCGCGAGGTGACCCTCGACTTTCCTCGCGAATGGATCGAGTTCACCGATCCAGCCGACGACCAGCACGTCGTCCGCGCCGACCTGACGTGGCTGCTGTCGCGCTGGACGTGCGTGTTCGGGTCCGCCTGCCATGGCATCATCGCCGGTCGCGCCCAGGAGGGCTGCTGCTCGCACGGCGCGTTCTTCACCGATGCCGACGACGAGAACCGGACGAAGCGCGCGGCGGCCCGGCTGACGCCCGAGAACTGGCAGCACTACCGCCGGGGTTTCAAGAACTACACCGAGATGGACACCATCGACGGGTCGAAGCCGGCCCGGCGTACGGCCACCCAGACGGACGACGGCCCCTGCGTGTTCCTCAACGACGCCGACTTCCCGGGCGGTGGCGGCTGCGCCCTGCACGCCCAGGCTCTGCGCGACGGCGTGCACCCGCTGACCTACAAGCCGGACGTGTGCTGGCAGCTGCCGGTACGCAGGGAACAGGACTGGACGAAGCGCCCGGACGGCACGAAGTACCTGCTGTCGACGCTGACCGAGTTCGACCGGCGCGGCTGGGGACCGGGCGGGCAGGACCTCGACTGGTGGTGCACCTCGTCCCCGGACGCGCACGTGGGGACCGAGCCGATGTACAAGTCGTACGGGCCGGAGCTCGCTGCGCTCATCGGCCAAGAGGCATACACAGAACTGGCCCGCCTCTGCGATCAGCGCGTTGCCTCAGCAATGGTCGCCCCGCACCCCGCCACCGTCGCCGCCCAAGCATCAGCAGCCCCGAGAAAGCGCGGCGGCCGCGAGCCCGCCGCCCCGCCGCGCTCCTGAGCCGGCATCACGGCTCGAACTTGTATCCCAGACCCCGCACCGTGACGATGTAGCGCGGTGCGCTGGGCTCCGGTTCGACCTTGGAGCGCAGCCGCTTCACGTGCACGTCGAGGGTCTTGGTGTCACCGACGTAGTCCGCGCCCCAGACCCGGTCGATCAGCTGCCCCCGGGTCAGTACCCGGCCGGCGTTGCGCAGCAGCAGCTCCAGCAGCTCGAACTCCTTGAGCGGCAGCTGCACGCCCGCGCCGTCGACCGTCACGACGTGGCGTTCGACGTCCATCCGGACCGGGCCCGCCGCCAGCGTGGGCGTGGTGACCTCGGACGCCTCGGCTCCCTGCCGGCGCAGCACCGCCCGGATGCGGGCGACCAGTTCCCGCGGCGAGTAGGGCTTGGTGACGTAGTCGTCCGCGCCGATCTCGAGCCCGACGACCTTGTCGATCTCGCTGTCCCGGGCGGTCACCATGATGATCGGTACAGCCGACCGCTGCCGCAGTTGCCGGCACACCTCGGTGCCGGACATCTCGGGCAGCATGAGGTCGAGCAGGACGATGTCGGCGCCGGTCCGGTCGAACTGGGTCAGCGCCGAGGTGCCGGTCGGGGCGACCGAGACCTCGAAGCCCTCCTTGCGGAGCATGTACGACAGGGCGTCGGAGAACGACTCCTCATCCTCGACCACGAGCACGCGAGCCAATGGGGGTTCCTTTCCTACTCGCCGGCCGTCAGGCCGAGGGGAGCCCGGCCGCGCCGGACTCGATCTCAATCGCAGCCGGTGACGGCAGCGGGGACTCCGGGGGTCGCGCCGGTAGGCGCAGGGTGAACGTCGAGCCACCGCCGAGTGTGCTGGACACGTCGACGCGGCCGCCGTGGTTGGTGGCGATGTGCTTGACGATCGCCAGGCCCAGGCCGGTGCCGCCGGTGGACCGGGAGCGGGCCTGGTCGGCTCGGTAGAAGCGTTCGAAGATGCGGTCGACGTCGTGCGCGGCGATGCCGATGCCCTGGTCGGTCACGTCGATCTCGACCCACTCGTCGTCCTGGCGCATGGCGAGCGACACCTGGGTGTCCTCCCCCGAGTACGCGATGGCGTTCTCCACGAGGTTGGTCACGGCGGTGGCGATCTGGGTGTCGCTGCCGTACACGGTGGTGCCCTTGGGGCCGGCGTACACGACCTCGATGTGCTTGGCCGCCGCGGTGGTGCGGGTGCGGTCGATCACCTCGGCGATGACCCAGTCCAGGGCCACCGGCTCCGGGGTGGGCAGCGGCTCGGCGCCCTGCAGCCGGGTCAGCTCGAGCAGCTCGTTGACCAGCCGCCCCATCCGGGCGGACTCGTGGTGGATGCGCTCGGCGAAGCGCCGGGCGGCGATGAGGTCCTCGGACCGCGCCTCGGGCGCCGTGTCCGGCAGCTCGGTGGCGTCGAGCAGCGCCTCGGCGAGCAGCTGGAGCGCGCCGATCGGGGTCTTGAGCTCGTGGCTGACATTGGCGACGAAGTCCCGGCGCACCCGCGCGAGGCGGTGCGACTCGGTGACGTCGGCAGCCTCGACGGCGACGTGGGTGGTGTTGAGGGCGACCGCGCGCAGGTGCAGACCGAGCGGGGCCTGAGCGTTGCCGGCGCGACCACGGGGAAGATCGAGCTCGACCTCGCGCCGTACGCCGGTGCGCCGCACCTGGCCGGCGAGGGTCCGCAGGATCGGGTGCGCCGCGATGGTGGCCGGAGCGCCACCGGACCGCAGCAGACCCATGGCCCGCGCCGCCGGGTTGACGAGCACCGGGTTGTCCTCGGCGTCGAGCACGACCACGCCCACCCGCAGCGAGTCGAGGCTCTTGCGGCCGAGTCCCTTGAGCCCGTGCTTACCGCTCGGCTCCTCGTCGATGTCGATCTTTGGTCCCCCCTCGCTCGCACCGGCCGGAAGATCGGCCGCCGTCGCCGGCGTGCCGGGCCTCCGGGAGCGGGACAGCAGCCACCCTCCCACTACGCCCATGACGAGCGCAGCGAGAATGAGTGCGATGCCGTACACCGTCTCCACGCAGCGATCGTAGGGTCATTGTTTACCTGGGTCGCGTAGATAATCGGACAAATCCGGCACGCTTCGAACAATGTTCACCGCCCGGCCCGGCGTCGTTCACCGCCGTTCATGTCCACGCCTCCGGACCCTCCTAGCGTGGCCTCTGCAAGCCCTGCTCACCCAGGCTGCCGACCCCGGTCCGGCCAGCCACGAACCCCCAGGACGAGAACATGCGCGAGGAGTTCCAAGCCGACCTCCACGAGGTCAGTCGCCTGCTGGTGACGATGGCGGAGGCGGTCCGCGCCGCGTTGCGCAAGGCAACCACCGCGCTGCTGACCGCGGACCGGGAGGCCGCCGAGTCCGTCGTCGCCCGCGACGCCGAGGTCGACGAGATCTACCGGCAGGTCGAGACGAAGGTGGCCGACACCATCGCCCGCCAGGCCCCGGTCGCCTCGGACCTGCGCATGGTGATCACGGCCCTGCACATCTCCGCCGACCTCGAGCGGATGGGCGACCTGGCCGAGCACGTCGCCAAGACCGCACTCCGCCGCCACCCGTCCCCGGCCGTACCGGCGGAGCTGCGTCCGGTCTTCCGGCAGATGGCCGAGGTCGCCGACCGGATGGCCGACAAGATCACCACGGTCATCGCCAACCCGGACGCCGAGCTGGCGGCGGAGCTGGAGAAGGACGACGACGCGATGGACGACCTCGAGCGGGACCTCTTCAAGGTCCTGCTCCACGACGACTGGCCCTACGGCGCCGAGACCGCCATCGACGGCGCTCTCCTCGGCCGCTTCTACGAGCGCTACGCCGACCACGCCGTCAACTCCAGCGAACAAATGATCTACCTGATCACCGGCCGGCCGGTAACCCAAGACTGACTACCCACAGGAACACGGAAGCCGGGATGCCACGGGGGCATCCCGGCTTCATTGCGTTCTTCGGTTTCAGCGACCCTGGTTGGCGACGGCAGCAGCGGCCTCTTTGGCGAGCTCGGGGTCGAGGTACGCGCCGCCCGCGGTCACCGGGCGCAGCGCGTCGTCCAGGTCGTAGCGCAGCGGGATGCCGGTCGGGATGTTGAGCTTCGCGATCGCCTCGTCGGAGATCTGGTCGAGGTGCTTCACGATCGCGCGCAGCGAGTTGCCGTGCGCCGCGACCAGCACCGTCTTGCCCTCGCGCAGGTCCGGGACGATCGCGTCGTACCAGTACGGCAGGGCGCGCAGCAGCACGTCCTGCAGGCACTCGGAGCGTGGCTTGAGCTCCGGGGGCAGCGCCGCATAGCGCGGGTCGTCGAACTGCGAGTACTCGTCGGTGTCCTCGATCGGCGGCGGCGGTACGTCGTACGACCGGCGCCAGAGCATGAACTGCTCCTCGCCGTACTGTTCAAGGGTCTGCTTCTTGTCCTTGCCCTGCAGTGCGCCGTAGTGGCGCTCGTTGAGCCGCCAGTGGCGCTTCACCGGGATCCAGTGCCGGTCCGCGGCGTGCAGGGCGATCTCGCTGGTCCTGATGGCGCGGCGCAGCACGCTGGTGTGCACGACGTCGGGCAGCAGCCCGTGCTCCTTCAGCAACTCGCCGCCCCGGCGGGCCTCGGTCTCACCCTTGGCATTGAGGTCGACGTCGACCCAGCCGGTGAAGAGGTTCTTGGCGTTCCACTCGCTCTCGCCGTGGCGCAGCAGCACAAGGGTCCCAGTCATGCCCTCCATTTTGCCGCAGCCCAGGTGGCCCCGTGCGCCGCCCCTCAGTGGCGACCACCACGTGGAAACCGGGCTGCGCGTGCCTCCGAAGATCACTAGGTTGTAAGTCCAGAAGGTTCCAGCGGTGCTTACACGGGGGTACGAGCGTGCGCGCGTTTTTGCGGGAGGCGGCGGGCGGACTGCCCCGACAGTTCTGGTTCCTCTGGACCGGCACGCTGATCAACCGGCTGGGCTCCTTCGTCGTCATCTACCTGGCCATCTACCTCACCCAGGACCTGCACTTCTCGCAGAGCCAGGCGGGCCTGGTGCTGGGTGCGTACGGCGTCGGCGGCGCGATCGGGACCATGGGCGGCGGGGTGCTCACCGACCGCTGGGGGCGGCGCCCGACGATGCTGACCGCCCAGTTCGGCACCGCCGCGCTGATGCTCACGCTCGGCTTCGCCCACGGCTTCTGGCAGCTGCTCGCCGGCGCCTGGCTGCTCGGGATCTTCGCCGAGGGGGTGCGACCCGCGTTCCAGGCGATGATGGTCGACGTGGTCCCGGACCGGGACCGGGTCCGCGCGTACTCGCTCAACTACTGGGCGATCAACCTGGGCTTCGCCAGCGCAGCGATCGTCGCGGGTTTCGCCGCGCAGGTCGACTACCTGCTGCTCTTCGTCGTCGACGCGGGCACCACCCTGATCACCGCCCTGATCACCCTGACCTTCCTGGCCGAGACCCGGCCGGCGCGGGTGGCCGCCCGCCGGGCGCGCGGCGGGCCGGGTCTGGGCACGGTCTTCCGCGACCGCGTGTTCCTGGTCTTCCTCGGCCTGAACTTCCTGATCGTGCTGGTGATCATGCAGCACATGTCGACGCTGCCGATCTCGATGAGCGCCGACGGCCTGAGCCCGGCCACCTTCGGCTGGGTGATCGCGGTGAACGGGCTCATGATCGTCGCCGGCCAGCTGTTCGTCCCGAAGCTGATCGACGGCCACAACCGTTCCCGGGTGCTGGCCCTCGCCACGGTCATCCTGGGCATCGGTTTCGGCCTGAACGCCTTCGCGGGCACGGCCGCGTTCTACGCGATCACGGTGGTGATCTGGACGCTGGGCGAGATGCTGCAGAGCCCGTCCAACTCCGCGCTGGTCGCGGAGCTGTCGCCGTCCCTGCTGCGCGGCCGCTACCAGGGCGTCAACTCGCTCTCCTGGTCGGCCGGGTCGGCGCTGGCCCCGGTCATCGGCGGGTTCGTCCAGCAGCATGCGGGCAGCGCGGTGCTGTGGCTGGGCTGCGCGGTGATCGCCGCCCTGGTGGCCGCCGGCCAGCTGATCTCCGGCCCGGCCCGGGAACGCCGGGCCGCGGAGCTGCGCGTCTCGGAAGGAGTCGTGACGAGCCCCGCCCCGGCCGCGACAGAGACGCTGCACGAGGAGGACGTCACCCCGCCGCGCGAGGTCCGCGTACCGGCCGACGACTGAGGAGTCACACCGGCTCCTCGCGCCGGATCGCGGGGCGCGCAGCACGCCGTAGCCGTCGCCGCTCCAACTGCTGCTTTACGCTCTGTTGACGTCCGCGCACAGGGGGTAGAGCAATGGTCCTTCCGGGCGAGGCGGGGCTCATCCGTGAGGGTGGAGTTGCCTTGTGTGATGGTCCCGACAGATGGCAGTCAGCCAACTGGCTTGTAAGCCTTGACGACCCCAACTAGCGTGGTCGATGGACGCCGAACCGTCAGTTCGGGGAACGGGTCGGCCCTTCGGGGTCGCCGCGGATCGGTGTCCGGGGACGGGTGGCATCAGCCGTTGGGGGACGGCGCGACCCGAGACCGGCGGTTAGTGCGGGCGACGCCTATGGGGATGGGTGTCGCCCGCCGCCGCCGGCGCCAACTCTCTCGCCCTCGCCACTCGTCTCTCCCGTGCCGGGCCCGCGGCCAGGTGCGCACACGCGCCCGCACCGCCGACCGCCGCCAGGATCAGCCAGTGGCCCTCGCCGAAGACCTGCAGGCCGGCCCCGCCGAGCGCCGGCGCCAGGAACGATGCGGCCGGGAACGTCAGGAAGAACACCGCCTGATAGCGGCCGCGCAGCTCGGCCGGGGCCAGCTCCGAATTGATCTCGGCGTTGGGCGGGGCGGCCAGCATCGAGCCGACCGTCCACACCGCCGCGGCCAGCAGGTAGGCGGGCAGGCGGTCGGCCACGGCGAGGGCGGCGAACCCGGCCGCCATCACCGCGAGGGCGACGGCCAGCACCCGGTCCTTGCGGTGCCGGTCGATCACCCGGGGGACGAACAGCTGCCCCATGACGATGAGCAGCCCGCTCAGCGCGGTCAGCAGGCCGTAGTCCGACGGGTCCAGGCCGTCGTCCCGCATGGCCAGCGGCACGATGGTGTTGGTCTGGCTGTAGAGCAGCGCCTGCAGCAGGGTCAGCCCGACGAACACCAGGAAGATCCGGTCGGTCAGGGCGGTGCGCATGCCGCCCGCGGCCGGTTGCGCTCCACCGGCCCGCTGCCGGGTCTCCGGCACCTTCCAGGCGATCAGTACGCCGGTGAGCAGCGTCGACGCGCCGTCGACGAGGAACAGCCCGAGGTAGCTCCACTCCGCCAGCACGCCCGCCAGCAGGGAGGCGCCCGCCATGCCGAGGTTGAACGCCCAGAACTGCAGGTTGAAGGCCCGCGACCGCCTCTCCGCCGGCACCACGTCGATGATTGCCGCGACGAAGGCGGGGCTCGGCATGGCCTGGGCGAGGCCGAGCAGCACGGCCAGCGCCGCGATCACCGGCAGGTTCGTCGTCACCGCCAGCCCCACCAGCAGCGCCGCCGTGACGAAGTGCGAGGCAAGCAGCGTGGAGCGGCGGCCCCAGCGGTCCGTGAGCACGCCGCCGAGCAGGGTTCCGGCCACGCCGCCGATCCCGTACCCGCCGACGATCAGGCCGGCCAGCGCGGCGGAGGCACCGCGCTGGGCGGTGAGGTAGAGCGACAGGAACAGGACCGCGAATCCGCCGACCCTATTGATCAGGAGGCCGGTCCAGAGGTACCAGTACGTCGCGGGCAGCCCTCCGGCCGTGTTCGCCCACCAGTTCCGCACCGGCCCCCGTCTATCCTTCCCGGGCGGCCGGGTCCGCGAAGTGAGCGAACGCCTGGAGGTTGGCCAGGGACTCGCCGCGCTTGACCCGCCAGTCCCATTCGCGGCGGATGGCCGTACCGAAGCCGATCTCCAGCATCGAGTCGAACGACTCGTCGGCGTACGTCAGGACGGCGCCGAGCAGGCGGTCGAGCTCGTCCTCGTCGAGGCCCTTGAGGCTGACCCGGCCGGTCAGGTAGATGTCGCCGGCCTGGTCGATGGAGAAGGAGACGCCGTACATGCGGGCGTTGCGGCGCAGCAGCCAGGCCCACAGCTCCTCGTGCTTCTCGTCGGGGTGGCGCATGACGAACGCCTCGACCCGCAGGGCGTGCTCGCCGACGATCAGGTTGCAGGCGGTCTTGAGCTTGTGCGTGCCGGGCATCGTGACGACCCAGGAAGCCTCGCCGGTGGACTCGCAGGGCAGCTCGCGTTCCGCACACACGCGCTCGATCAGGGCGCCGATGTCGTTCACCACGAGAACGAGCCTGCCAGACGCGCGGCGATCAGTGCACGGTGCTCCGCGACCGCCTCGCGATAGACCCGGAGCAGGCCGGCCGCCGTACGGTCCCAGGAGAACTTCGACGCGTGCCGCACCGCCCCGACCGACAGCCGCAGCCGGCGGCCCGGCGAGCGCAGCAGGCCGGCCAGCACGGTCGCCCAGTCCCCCGGGTCGTGTCCGTCGACGAGGACGCCGCTGACGCCGTCGGTGACCGCGGTGACCAGGCCGCCGACCGCCGCCGCGACGACCGGCGTGCCGCACGCCTGCGCCTCCACGGCGACCAGCCCGAACGACTCGTTGTGCGACGGGACGGCCACCAGATCGGCCGACCGGTAGAGCGCGGCCAGCGCGTCCCCGGTCTGCGGGGGCAGGAAGCGGACCTTGTGGGAGACGCCGAGCGAGGCGGCGAGCTCGATCAGCGAGGTCGGCCGCTCGAGGCCGCTGCCGCTCGGCCCGCCGCAGATGACGACGGTGACGTCCGCGGTCCGCAGCGGGTCCTCCGCCAGCGCCCGGATCAGCACGTCGGGCCCCTTGAGAGGCTGGATGCGGCCGACGAACGCGACCACGTACCCCCGCTCGGGCAGCCCGAGGCGGCGGCGGTCGGCCGTCCGGGAGCCGTCGGGCCGGAACCGGCCCAGGTCGACGCCGGGCTCCACCACGCTGAGCCGGGTGGGGTCGGCGTCGTAGCAGGAGACCAGGTCCTGCGCCTCGAACCGGGTGTTGGCGACCAGCCGGTCGGACTCGGTGATCACCTGCTCCTCGCCGATGACGCGGGCCTTGGGCTCCGGGCGGTCACCGGCGGCGATGAACCTGTTCTTGACCTTGGCCAGGGTGTGCGCGGTGTGCACGTGCGGCACCCCCCAGCGCTCCCGCGCGAGCCAGCCGACCTGTCCCGACATCCAGTAGTGCGAGTGGATCAGGTCGTAGTGGCCGGGCGGGTGGGCCGCCTCGGCGCGCAGGACGCCGTTGGTGAACGCGCAGAGCTGGGACGGAAGCTCTTCCTTCGACAGGCCCTCGAACGGCCCGGCCGTGATGTGGCGCACACTGACACCGGGTGCCATCTCGACCACCGGCGGCAGCTCGCTCGAGGTGGCCCGGGTGAAGATCTCGACCTCGACGCCCAGCGCGGCCAGCCGCTTGGAGACCTCGACGATGTAGACGTTCATCCCGCCGGCGTCCCCCGTGCCGGGCTGTTCGAGCGGTGACGTGTGCACCGAGAGGGTGGCGATACGCCGGGGAGTCGGCCATTGGCCCGCGGCCCGCGGATCAACCACGTCCTGTCCCTTCGAAAGCTTGTTACGCCGTCGTTCATCTTCCCAGGGCGGTAACGCTGAATCCCATTCCAGGCGTCCCGGGGTGACCCATGTCATGAGGCAGGATCGAGGCATGGTGCAGAAGAAGATCGCCGTTGTCACCGGAGCGTCCAGCGGCATCGGTGCGGCCACCGCCCGCCGCCTGGTCGCCGAGGGGTTCCACGTGGTCGCCGCGGCCCGCCGCGCGGACCGGCTGGAGGCCTTCGCCAAGGAGGCCGGGTCCGCGTCAGCCACCGCCGTGGCCTGCGACGTCACGTCCGACGAGTCGGTGGCCGGGCTGGCCGCCGCGGTCGCGGAGCTGGGCGGGGACGTCACCCTGCTGGTCAACAACGCGGGCGGCGCCCGCGGGATGGATCCGGTCGCCACCGGGTCGGTCGACGACTGGCAGTGGATGTACGACGTCAACGTGCTCGGCACCCTGCGCGTCACCAAGGCCCTGCTCCCCGCCCTCGAGGCGAGCGGCGCGGGCACCGTCGTCACGGTCGGCTCCACCGCCGCCTTCACGGTCTACGAGGGCGGCAGCGGCTACACGGCCGCCAAGCACGCTCAGACCGCCCTGGTCGGCACCCTCCGGCTCGAGCTGGCGGGCAAGCCCGTACGCGTCATCGAGATCGACCCGGGCATGGTGCACACCGAGGAGTTCTCCCTCAACCGCTTCGGCGACCCGGACCGGGCCGACGCGGTCTACGCCGGGGTCAAGGACCCGCTGGTCGCCGACGACATCGCGGACTGCATCGCGTGGACCGCCACCCGCCCGCAGCACGTCAACGTCGACCGGCTGGTGGTCCGCCCGATCGCGCAGGCCGCCCAGCACAAGGTCGTCCGCGAGCAGCGCTGATGACCAGGCCACTCGGAGCCGTCACGCGGGGTACCACCAACCCCAATCGGCTGCGCCGGGTGGACAACTTCATCGCGTTCCGCTGCGGGGAGCTGCTGGCCACCGCGGCGGCACCGCTCGTGATCGACCTGGGTTACGGCGCGACGCCGATCACGGCGATCGAGCTGCGGGCCCGGCTGGCCTCGGCGGTCCGTCCGGACCTGGCGGTGGTCGGTCTCGAGATCGATCCGGTACGGGTGTCAGCAGCGCAGCCGTACGCCGCCCCGCCCCTGCTCGAGTTCCGCCGCGGCGGCTTCGAGCTGGCCGGCCTGCGCCCGAACGTGGTCCGGGCGTTCAACGTCCTGCGCCAGTACGCGGAGGACGAGGTCGCCGCCGCCTGGCGAACGATGACCGCGACGGGCGCGGTGCTGGTCGAGGGGACGTGTGACGAGCTGGGCCGGATCGCCACCTGGGCGGTGGTCGAGGCGGGCGCCGCCCGGACCCTCACCCTGTCGGCGCGACTGTCCCACCTGGACCATCCGGCGACGTTCGCCGAGCGGCTGCCGAAGGCGCTGATCCACCACAACGTGCCCGGCCACCCGGTGCACGACCTGCTCGCGGCGCTGGGCGCGGCATGGGAGGCGAGCGCCACCCCGTTCGGGCCACGCCAGCGCTGGCTCGCGACCGTCGAGCGGTTCCGGTCCTCGTGGCCGGTCCTGGACGGGCCGGCACGGTGGCGCCGCGGCGAGCTCACCGTGCCCTGGCCGTCTCCGGGACCGCAATGACGGAACGGGCCGGCCTCCATGCGGAGACCGGCCCGTTCCTCGGGGGGCGCGCGAAGCCTTACTTGGTGATGGTCACGTCGAACATCGGGTCCGCGGCGACCGTCTTGAACGCGGCCAGGGCGGAGGCGGTGGAGTCGACCGAGATGTCGCGGTCACCCTCGTCGTCGTTCTTGGTGTCGAAGTAGACGACGGCCTTGACCTGCGGGTGAGCCTTCAGCTCCGGGATGACGGTGTTGAACGCCGGCGCCTTGTCCACGATGGTCTTGGTGCGGTGGTACATGCCCCACTCGGCGACCATGATCGGCTTGGTCGGGTGGTTGGTGACCGACCAGTCGTACCAGCCGAGGCCACCGCCGGACGGCTTGCGGTCGAGGATGTCGCCCATGTCGCCGTAGTGGTAGTAGCCCTTCTCGACGCTGACGTACGAGTCCAGGCCGACCCAGTCCACGACGTCGTCACCCGGGTAGAGGTCCTTCCACCACGACTGCGCCATCCACTTCTCGTTGCCCATGTAGGCGACCACGTTGATCGCGTTGGTGACGCCGTTGGCGCGCAGCCGGGTGATGACGTAGCGGTACATCGCGGCGTAGTCCTTGGCCGTCATGCCCGAGCCGGCGGTGTTGTTGACGTCGTTCTCCGGCTCGTGGTGCAGGGCCAGGAAGAACTTCTGGTTGTAGGTCTTCTTCACGTACGCCGACCACGCGTCGATCCGCGCGTCCTGGCCACCGGCGGCGACCTTGGCCCACGAGGTGCCGTACGCGACCTTCCAGTTCAGCAGCAGCACCCGCGGGTGGGCCGGGTCCTGGGTCATCGCGATCTCGGACTTGGTCGGGAACATCTCGTTGCCCTTGTGGTACGTGTGGAAGATCGCCGCGGTCCGGCCGGTGGTGGCCTCCCACTCCTTCAGCGCCTGGTCGCGCGGGGCGTCGGTGAAGCCGCCGGCCGCCGCGCCCCAGAGCACGCCGCACGAGGGCACCAGCAGCGCGTCGGTGGCGCAGCCGGTCGCGGGAGGCGTCATGGTCGGCGGCACCGTGGTCGGCGCGGTGGTCGGAGCCGTGGTCGGCGGGGTGGTGACCGGTGCGGTCGTCGGCGGCACCGTCGTCGGCGCGGTGGTGGGGACCGTGGTCGGCGCGGTGGTCGGGGCCGTGGTCGGCGCCGTGGTGACGGGGGCCTTGGTGGGCGCGGTCGTCGGGGTGGTCGCGGCCGGCTTCTTCACGGTCAGCAGCAGCTCAGGGCCGCCGCCGGTGACGTCGCCGTACTCCAGCGAGCGAATCCGGGTGACGCCTGTCGTGGCCGCCGACTTCAGCGCGAACGCGTACGTGCCCGACTTGGTGACGACCTTGGACAGGTCGAAGACCAGGGTGGTGTCGGTGATCCGGGGCTTGATCGAGGCGATCGCCGCGCCGGGGACCGGGGCGTTCGCCGCGGTGAGGGTCTTCTCGGTCCAGCCGGTCGAGACCCGGTGGATGCTCAGCGTGGCGGCGATCGGCTTGCTCTCCAGCGGCAGCCGCAGCTCCGCCCGGGCCACGGTGGTGCCGGCCGCGATCTTCGGCGCGAACTTCAGATACGAGAACTTCGTCTCGCCGCCGTCCTTGCCGACGACCAGCTTGTCCGCCTGACCGAAGTTGGCCGTCCGGCGCATGCTCGACGTGTACGAGTCGTCGGTGCTGAAGACGCTCACGGTCGAAGTGGTGGTCGCGGCGTTCGCAGTGCCCGCCAGCGCGAAGCCCGCGCCCATGGCGACCGCACCCGTCACGGCAACGCCGATCATCCTTCGCCTGGCAGTCACGTCGAGTCCCCCTGTATGTCAATGAATCGCTGTCTGACATCCAGGTTCGACAGGGGCGGGTGCCGCTCCGGCTTGCAATCGGGTGCAGCCCAGGTGCCGCTCCCCCGGCCGGGGGCAGGGCGGCAAGGGGCGGTGCGGATGAAGGGCTTTTCGGCCGATGTCGCGCACCCGGCCGGACATGCGAAAGCGCCGCCGGACAGTGGTCCGGCGGCGCCTAGGGGTACTGCGGGTGGATCAGCTGGTGGGTGCCTTCTCGGCCAGGATCAGCCGCAGGGCGTCCAGCAGCACGTCGGAGGTGAACGGCTTCTTGACCAGCAGGGCGTCCTCGCCGATCAGGCCCTTCGTGACGGCGATGTCCTTGGGCAGGCCCGAGATGTAGACGACGCCCATGTCCGGACGCAGTTGCATGCAGCTGCGGGCCATCTCGCCCCCGGAGACGCCGGGCAGGCCCAGGTCCGTGACCAGCACATCGATGATGCCGGGGTGTTCCTGGCAGACCGTCACGGCCTGGTCGGGATCGCCGGCGACCAGCGTCGCGAAGCCCCGGCGCTCGAGCATCCGCCGCATGATGTCACGCAGGTCCTCCTCGTCGTCCACGACGAGGACGGTGGGGCGCTCTTCCGAAACTTCCGACATCGAGAGCCTCCTGACAGCGGTGTGACGTTCACGCTAACCGCGAGCTCTAGCCCGGGTGCCGCTTTCCGGCAATCAGAGCCTGAGCTGCCACTCGTCCAGAACGCCGGTCGTGGTGCCGTAGGTGTCCTTGACCTGGAGCGACCATTTGCCGTTGCGCGGGGTGCCGGACAGGTCGATCGGGTACGTCTGCGCGATGTCGGCCTTCTTGTCGGACTTGTCGGCCGACTTGAGCGTGTACGTGACGCCGTTCGGGCTGGTCAGGGACACGACCAGCGAGCCACGGTACGCGTGCAGCACCGCTCGAAGGGCCCACAGGCGGTGGTCACGACCGGATCCGCGCTTGTGTCGGTGTTGAGGAAGCCGGTCTGAAGCAGCCCGCCGACCGACCCCTTGCCCGGGCTCCGCACCGTGTCCATGGCCGCGTTGTCGACCAGCGCGGCCCGGACCTGCGCCGGCGACCAGGCCGGGTGCGCCGCGGCGACGAGGACGGCGGCACCGGCCACGTGCGGGGTCGCCATCGAGGTGCCGCTCATGATCGCGGTCGCGGTGCTGGACGACGCGGCGGCCGAGGTGATCTTCACGCCCGGCGCGAAGATGTCCAGGCACGAGCCGTAGTTCGAGAAGGACGCGCGCGTGTCCGTGCTGTCCGTCGCGCCGACCGTGATGGCGTTCGGCGCGGAAGCGGGCGAGTAGGCGCAGGCGTTCCGCCCGTCGTTGCCGGCGGCGACCGCGTACGTGATCCCCGCCGCGATCGACCTGGCCACCGCGCCGTTGAGGGCCGAGCTGACCGGTCCGCCGACGCTCATGTTGACCACGGCCGGCCGGACCGCGTTCTTGGTGACCCAGTCGACGCCCGCGATGATCGCCGAGTAGGGCCCCTTTCCCGCACAGTTCAGCACCCGTACGCCGACGAGCTTGACGTCCTTCGCGACGCCGTACGTCCGGCCGCCGACGGTGCCCGCCACGTGCGTACCGTGGCCGTTGCAGTCCTGGGCGACGCTGTCGTTGTCGATGAAGTCCCGGCCGTTGCGCGCGCGGCCGCCGAACTCGCTGTGCCCGATCCGGATGCCGGTGTCCAGGACGTACGCGGTCACGTTCGACGCCGAGCGGTAGGTGTAGGTCTTCGAGAGCGGCAACTCCGGCTGGTCGAGCCGGTCGAGACCCCAGACCGCGTTCGTCTGAGTCTTGACGTCGGCGAGCGTGACCACCGCGTCCTGCTCGACGTAGGCGACGGCGGGGTTGGCGGCGAGGCGGCGGGCCTCCAGCGCGCTCATGCCCGTCTGGAAGCCGCGTACGGCCGACGAGTAGCTCGCGCGCACCTGGCCGCCGTACCGCCGGGTGAGCTGGCGCGACACCGCCGGCACCTCGGTGGCCCCGTCCTTGAGCACGACGATGTAGCTGCCGCCGATCGCGTCGGCCGTCGCGGCGCGGACGGTGCCGAGGGGCAGGGCGGCGGGCGTTCCGGCCGAGGCCGTACCCGCGACGCCGGTCACCGCAGCCACGGTGGCCAGGCCGGTGGTCAGCGCGAGGCGTGCGGCGCGGCGCCGCCCGTCGTTGCAGATCATTTCCGGGTCCCCTCATCCGTCCGCGGGACATAGCCGGCGGAGCCAGGCATGCCGGCGGCAGCTTGGGGGAAATGCTGATAGCGGGGCGAAGCCGCCCCGGGACCTCGGAGGTTGCTCCTGAGTTGCAGCCGTCTCATCCGGGCCCCGAGGGCTAAGTCGCCCCCGGGCCGGGCCGAACTACCCGCTGTCAGGACCGCTTGCACCGCCACCGAGCAAGGAGAGCGCTATGACCACCGTGCTGTCGCCCGAGATCGTCGCTGTCGACTCCCTGGCCGAGCGCTGCGACCGCTGCGGCGCCGCCGCGAAGCTCGAGCTGGCCCTCGCCGGCGGTGGCGGCCTCGCGTTCTGCGGGCACCACGCCAACAAGTTCGCCGACCGCCTCGCGCCGGTGGCCGTGAAGGCGACGGTCGAGAACGGCTTCGAGTGGGCCGGGCAGTCTCAGTCGGCGTGACCCCTTGATCCCATCCGCCGCGATATGATCACTCCCTCACAGTTGGGCCGAAACGCCCATATTTAGAGGGGTTCCACCGGTGCAGATCGCGGCGCACGACGTGGGCAGGGTGTCCCGGCTCGCCGCCGGGAGCACCGGTGTCGCAGTCGCGATTGCCGGGGCCCTCAGTCTGGTCCTGTCCCCCGCGGGCACCCCTGTCCCCGAAGCGTTGACGGCGAGCCCGGCGGCTGCACTCGTAGCCGCCGGGCTCGCCTTGTTCCTGCTGTCCCCGGCCCGGCCCCGGCGTGCGGCGCGCGGTGCCGCGTACGCACTCGCCGCCCTGGCCGCCGCCCTCGGCGTCGCGGCACTGCCCCGCCATCCGGCGGCCGGCGTCGCCACCACGCTCGCCGGGCTCGGACTGGCCTGCCTCGACCTGAACGTCCACCGCCGGGCCGGCGACCCGGTGCGGTACCGGGTGGCCGATCCCCTGCTGGCCGGCAGCGCGATCATCGCGCTGGTGGCCCTGGTGCCGCGGATGTTCGCACCCACGTTCCCCGGCGGCCGGGGGCCGGACACCCTGATGCCGCCGTACCACGCCGGAGCCCTCTTCGCGCTCGCCGTCGGCATGGTGCTGGCCCGGCCCGAGGCCGGCCCGCTGCGCACCGGCGCCGCCGCCGGCCCGGGCGCCAAGATCCGCCGGATGCTGCCCTCCGTCATCGCGATCCCGGTCATCGCCGCGCTGGTCAGCGCCCTCGCCGTACGGACCGGGATCAGCCGGCCGGCCGCCGCCATCAGCACCGGGACGGTCCTCGCCGCGCTCGCCCTCGTGGCGCTCGTCGGGTATCTGGTCCGGTCCCTGGAGGGCGCCGACCGCAAGCAGCGGGAACTCCTCGCGGAGCTGCGCGAGCGGCGCGAGTTCGCCGACACCCTGCTGCAGTCGATGAACGAGGCGGTGATGGTGCTGGACGCCAACCACCGGGTCATCGACGTGAACCGGCGCTGGCGGGAACTGACCGGGGACAGCGGGCCGGACGGCACCGAGCCACCGGACCTGCCGCCGGCGGGCACCCAGGACTGGTCGATCCGCCGCGCCGACGGCACCGACGTCCCGGTGTTCGCCACGATGGCCGCCATCCCGGACGCAGCGGGCCGCCCGCGCGGCTACGTCGCCACGTACGTCGACATCACCGACCGCAAGCGCGCCGAGGACGAGCTGACCAGCCACGCCGCCGAGCTCGAGATCAGCAACACGCGGCTGCGCGAGGCGCTCGCGTTCAAGAACGATCTGACCTCCATGCTGACCCACGACGTCGCCCAGCCGATCAGCTCGATTGCGAGCCTGGCGGAGCTGCTGCACGCCGACTGGGCGGACCTGCCCGACGACATCCGGCTCGAGCTGGTCTCGAAGATCGACAAGAACACGAGCCGGCTCATCAAGATGATGAACGACCTACAGCTGCTGTTCCGGCTGGACACGGGCGCGGTCACGGCCCGGCGGGCGCCGGTGCCGGTGCGCGAGGTCGTCACGTCGGTCACCGCTGAGCTCAATTGCGAGGGCGACGTCGTGGTCGTGGTGGACGAAGACGTCTCCGCGCTCGCCGACCGGCAGCACGTGTGGCACGTCCTGCGCAACCTCATGGCCAACGCGCTCGCCTACGGCGAGACCCCGATCGAGGTGCGCGCCACCCGCGACGACGAAACCGTCGTCCTGATCGTGGAGGACCGCGGCGGCGGCATCCCGGAGGAGCTCGTGCCGCAGCTGTTCGACCGCTTCATGCGCGGCGCCGGCCTCGGCCTGTTCATCGTGCGCCACCTGGTGGAGGCGAACGGAGGCTCGGTCCGCTATGAGCGGGCCGAGCCCCGTGGTGCGCGGCTTGTCGTGACCTGGGAAGCCGCTTCCCTGTAGCAGCGGCGGCTACCAGCTGCCGCGCTCCTCCTCGTTGATCACTCCGTCGCCCCGGCCGTCGCGGGTGCCCATCACCTTGCCGCCCATGCGGGCCGACGCCGACACCTGACCACCGGCACGGGTGCCCGCGGCGCCGCCCCGGATCGTCGAGGAGCCGGAGATCCGGCGGCCGGGCGCGAGCACGTCGTCGAGATCGTGCGGGTCGTCGATGCCGGGCGCCGACGTGATGTCGACCCGGGTACCCGCGTCCGAGATGCCCAGGGGATCGGTGTCGGCGTTCGGCCGCAGCGTGCCGAGGCCGTCCCGGCGGGCGTTGCTGAACTCGCCGGCGCTCGTACCCCAGCCGGCACCCGGCCGCGAACGCCCGCCACGGGCACGGTTCGCCACCGAGGCGGGCGAGGCGAAGGCACTGCCGGTCATGTTCTTCGAGCTGGCACCGGTCAGCCCGCCGGAGTCGCCCAGCTTGCCGGTCTCGATGAGGCCCTTGAAGGCGTTCAGGTCGGCCCTGAGGCGCCGGCTCAGCGCCTCCTGGGCGTGCCGGTCGCTGGGCAGCAGGAACGCGGCATCGGCGTCCAGCTGGGCGATGATCTGGGTCCTCGTCTCGCCCATCGGCCGCAGCGTGATGGTCTCGGAGAGCCGCGGACCGTCCACCGCCTGCCACGAGACCCGCTCGTCGAGTGAGCGCTCGGTGATCTGCGCATCGAACTCGCGGCGGTGCCCATCGACGTCCAGGACCCAGTGCGTCTGGTCGTGGCCGATGGGGGTGACCTGCTCGACCCCGGTCATGAAGCGCGGGTAGTTCTCGAACGCCGCGAGCTGCTCGTACACCGTGTGCAACGGTGCACTGATCTCCACGGCCTGCTGAACCAAACTCATCGCATCTCTCCCATGCTGAAGTGCCGGCATGACAGAGAGTACGTAGACGATTACACCTCGCGTCTGGTTTTCGGGTCAGACCCGGCGCAGGTACTGCCAGTTGCCGACCTCGGCGGCGTACCGGGCGTCACTCGCGGCCACGAGCGCCACGTCGGCCTCACGGAGCATGGCGACCACACGAGGCGACGGGCTGCGCCAGGCCTCACTGATCTCGACGACCGTACCGGTGCCCCGGCAGGCCGAGGAGAGCGCGCAGAGGATCTCCGGCGTGACCGCGGCGTCGTCGATGCCGACCTGGCCGAGCAGGCTCAGCGGGCGGGCAAGCTGCGTGGGCGCGTATCGCGAGGCACGCTCAAGGCCCTTGATCGTGGCGGTCACGACGATCTCGGCCACCTGGTCGGGGACGAGCAGGCCGGCGGCCAGCATGGCACGGACCTCACGGGCACCGGTCGGGCCGTCGGCGAGCGGCAGCCGGGACACGGCGACCGAGACCGCCTCGAGGTGCCCCAGGTCCGCGGGCCACGCGAGCCAGCCGTCCTGCTGGACGACCTCGACCTCGGCCGCGACGCGCAGGGTGAGCTCCGTACGCTGCCGCGCCCGGCGCACCGCGTCGGCGTACGCCGACAGCCACGTCGTGTCGGGGCCGACCTGGTCGGCGAAGGTCAGCGCGGCGAGCCCGGCGCGGTCGGCGGCGGAGACGACCACCCCGATGCTGTCCCGCCCGGCCGCGAAACCGGTGTGTACATGCGCGTCGGCACGCAGATCGAGGGCGGCCGCGGGGGCGGCGAGGATGGTGCCGTCCATGACCGATTCGCGTTCTGCACCCACGATGTCTCCCGACGAGGTCAACCGGACGAGCTCCTCTCGTCCTGGGAGAAACTCTGCGGCCGCGGTGTTGTGGACCGGGGCCGCACCAGGTGCATTCCGGGTGCGCGGTTTCCCAGCCGGGAAACCCCTGCAAAGGCCACGATGACAGGTACGGCCTCTGCGTGTTCTGCCCGCAACCGTTCTGCACTTCCCGTGCACCGCTCGCGGCATCCGCCACTCGGCAGCCTGTGCCTGTACGCCTCCAGAAGGGAACCCATGAAGCGCCGACATACTTTCGCCCTGCTCACCGCCGGAACCCTTGCCGGCACCGCGATCGCCGGCGCACCGGCCGTCGCAGCCCCTTCGAATATCGCCGCCACCGGCCAGGTGGTCACCGGCGGCACCGCACTCAACGCGCGCAGCGGCCCGTCCGCGAGCAGCCCGAAGACCGGTACGGTGCCCAACGGCACGACCGTCTCGATCGTCTGCCGGACCGCCGGCCAGTTCATCAGCGGCACGGTGACGAACACCGGCTACTGGGACCGCCTGACGGACAACACCTACATCTCCGACGCGTACGTGCAGCGGGCCGTCACCGACATCCCGAAGTGCACCGCCACGACGTCGCTCCCCGCCGTTTCCGGCGCCTGGATGCTTCCGGTGACAGCGGGCCTGGTGAGCGGCTTCCGCACCGTCCAGCGCCCCGCCCACGACGGCGTCGACCTGGGCGCCGCCCGCAACACTCCCATCCGCGCGGCCAGCGCCGGCACGGTTATCCGCGTGGTCTGCAACGTCTCCCGAGGCAGCTGCGACGTGGACGGCAACCGCACCATCAGCGGCTGCGGCTGGTACGCCGAGGTGCAGCACCCCGGCAACGTCGTCACCCGCTACTGCCACATGGTCCGCCGCCCGTCGGTGACCGTCGGCCAGACCGTCGCCCGCGGCTCGATTCTCGGGTACGTCGGCACGTCCGGCTCGTCGTCCGGGCCGCACCTGCACTTCGAGGTGCATGCGAGCGTACCGGCGACGCGGGAGAACGCGATCAGCCCGATCGCCTTCATGAAGGCCCGCGGCCTGACCATCGGCTGACCCGAACGCACCGAAGGCCGACTCTCTGCGGAGAGTCGGCCTTGTGTGTTCGTGACAAGCCGGCTCAGTCCGGATTGGAGGCCGGGCGCAGCATGTCGGTGACGGCCTGCACCGCCTCCTCATCGGGAGACGCCGCTTCGCGGTTGGCGGCCTTCAGCTCGTTGTAGACCTCCTCGCGGTGCACCTGCACGTCGCGCGGAGCCTTGATACCGATGCGAATGACGTCGCCGCGCGCCTCGAGGACGGTCACGACGACGTCATCGCCGATGATCACACTTTCGCCGGCCTTCCTGGTCAGCACCAGCATCGTGGCTGCCCCTTCTCCATCCGTGGACAGGACATTGCACGCCCGGGCCGAGGCCCGTGGAGCGTCAGAAAGCCTTGCGCATGACCGCGCGGACCGGCATGTTGCTGCCGTTGAGAATGACCTGCATGGCGCGCTTGGAGTCGCGGTCCACGATGATCGGGGCGAACAGGTTCGCGGTCGTCTCTTCGACGCCGGCGGTGATGACGACCATGACCAGCAGCCGGTCCGGGTCCTTGGTGTTCAGGGCCGCCAGAGTCTCGTTCTCGATCTCCGGCGCGTAGTCCGGGAAGAACGGCTCGGGTGGGGCCACCAGGAACCGCAGATCCGGGTCCTGAATGGACGTGAAGGCGAAGAGAAGACCGTCTTCGTTCAGGCGGACCAGCACGAACTGCCGATGCGCCGGGAAACCGGGCATAGGCACGGCCATGTCGATGATCGGCATGTCCAGCTCGGTGTCGGACATGGTTGCCCCAATCGGTCGGGACGCGATGCTAGTACTCATGGTCACCTCAGGAAATCGATGAGCGAGGGCTGGATCACCTTGGCCCCGGCGGCCAAGGCGGCCTGGTACGACGTCTGCTGAAGTTGCATGTCCATAATGGTCTTCGGCAGATCGATATCCTCGATGTCGGAGAGCTGCGTCGTCACGGACAACAACCGGTCCTGTGCGGACTCCTTCATCTGCGTAATCCGATTATATCGAGATCCGATCTCCGAAATGGCCGATTTCAGTTTGTTCCCGGACTTGTCGAGGTCCTGCAGGTCGGACTGCAGTTTGGTGTTGTCCCCGGCGCGGATACTCGCCGAGATGTTCGACAGCACCTTGAAGAGTCCCGTGGTGTCGTCACCGAACGCCTCTGGTCCCGTCATGTCGACCCGCACCTTGACGCCGCTGCCGACGGTGCGAGACACGCTCGTGGTGGCAACGTTGTTCGGGTCGTAGGTGTTGCCGGTGTATGCGCCAGTGGTCCGGTCGTACGCCTCAGGATCGGCTGTGTTGCCACCGAAGACGGGGCGATCGAGGTATCGGGTGTTCGCGTATCCGACCAAGGCCTCGCGAGCCTGGTCGATCTCCAGGGCCAGCGCCTCGTTCGCCTGCGTTCCGTTCGTACTCGTGTTGAGGCCCTGGACGGTGAGGTCCCGGGCCCGGTTGACCAGGGTGGACGCGCTGCTCAAGGTGTCCTCGAGCGTGCCCAGCCAACCAAGGCCGTCGTCGGCGTTCCGGCTGTACTGCTCGCTGGTGCGAGCCTCGGCGCGCAACTGCAGGGCCGACACTGTGCCGGCCGGCGAGTCCGACGGCCGGTTGATCTGCTTGCCGCTCGACAGCTGATCCTGGATCTGAGCGCCCTTGGCGAGATTGCGCTGAAGGTTGGCCAGTACCCGGGTGTGGATACTGCCCTCGGTGACTCTGCCGCCGCCAATCATTGACTACCCCTTACCTTCCGACCAGACCGGTACGGTTGATGAGCTGGTCGAGCATCGAATCGATCGTGGTCAGAACCCGGGACGCGGCCTCGTACCCGCGCTGGTACGTGAGCAGGTTGGTCATCTCCTCGTCGAGGTTGACCCCGGACTCGCCCTCGCGGGCGGCGTCGACCTGCTCGGTCACCACGGACTGGATCTCGGCGCGGCGGGCGGAGCCCTGCGAGTCGACGCCGAGCCGCCCGATGATGCCCTGGTATTCGCGGTCCGGACCGCCCGCCGTGTCGCCGATGTCGGCGATCTTGTCGGCGACCGAGTTGTCCATCGTCCCGGCCGTCGCCGACATCGCCACCTTGGCCGGGCTCTTGACGAGGACTTTGATGTCCGCGGCGGTCGTACCGCCGAAGAAGTCGAGGCCCGTGGTCCCGTCGGTGCTGTAACCGGCGCGGTGCTTGATGTTCACCGAGTCGACCAGGTTCTTGGCGACGGAGTCGAGATCCTTCGACAGGTCCGGGATGACGTACGTCATGGTGTCGACGGCCGCGCCGACCTTGCCGCCGGCCTGGATCGGCTTCTGGATGTCATGCCACTGAAGCTGCACCGGATCAGCACCCTGATCCTCGAGCCTGTCCGCGCCGACGAACTCCACCTCGCGCACATTTGTGCCGGTGACCAGGTTCTGGCCGTTGATGAAGACGTCCATGCTGCCGTTGTCACGCTTGGCCGCGTTGGCGCCGGTGAGTTCGGCCAGCCGCATGGCCAGCACGTCTCGCTGGTCCTCGAGCTCGTTCACGGTCAGCCCCGTGGCGTTGGCCTTGACGATGCTGTCGTTGAGCTGGGCGATCGACTTCGCCGTACCGTTGATCTCGTCGACGTACGCGTTCATCTGGCTCTCGTTCAGCTTCCACTGCCGCGCCAGCGCCTCGTGGGAGGCGTTGAGCTGGTCGGCGACCGTGGAACTCTGCTGAATCAGGGCGGATCGCGGGGCCTCGAGCTGCGGATTGTTCGCCACGTCGCTCCAGCTGCCCCACATGTCGCGCAGCTGGGCGGCGAGGGCGGTGTCGCCCGGCTCGCCGAAGGTGTCCTCGATCGCCACGTACGAGGAGCTCTGCGCCTTGAGGTAGGCGTCCGTCCCGTGCTCGGCGCGGCCCCGGTTCTCCAGGTATTCGTCGCGCAGGCGCTGGACGTCGGTCACCGCGACGCCGGTGCCGAGGCCGTCGGTCCTGGCGTACATGGCCGCGGACAGGGAGCCGACCTGGGAGTTCATGTTGACGCGCTGCCGGGTGTATCCCTCGGTGTTCGCGTTGGCGATGTTCTGCCCGGTCACGTCCAGGCCGCGCCGTTGCGCGTAGAGAGAGGTGAGGGCGGTGTTGATACCGCCGAAGCTGCTACCCATCAGATCGCCTCATCCACCAGGCTGGGGCGGCGCACGCCGCCCGTGACGGTTTGGCCCTGCCGGCCATACGTTTCCACGCTTCCGGCGAACACGAGCATGGTTTCGCGAGCCGCGCGCTGACCCGCGGTGAGCAGGTCCCGGTTCGTCTCCGCCATGGCGCTGATCTCGGAGGTCAGGGTGAGGAATGCCTTGCGGTGCTGGTGCAGCAGCTCGGACCAGGGCGCCGGCGCGGCGTCCGCGAGCTCGCCGAGCGAGGCCTCCACGTTCAGCCCCAGTTCCTGGGCGACCGCCTGCGCGTACGCGGCCCGGGCCACCTCGGTCTGCCGGATCTGATCCAGGACCACTTCCACCTCACGGGTGGCGTGCGCGAGCCAGCGCGACCGGTTCGAGGCGAGCAGGAGCTGCTCCTCCTCCAGCTTGAACAGCAGCAGTTCCAGCAGCTCCCGTGAGCGCCACAGGACGCTGGACAGGTCGGTCAGGCTCACCGGCTCCTCCGTCTTCACTCGCGGGCCTTGCTCCCGCTTCATCCGTCACGTCGGCAACCGATGAGGGTCTCTGAGGACTTGGAGCGGCTTTGGTTGCGAACCGGTGCGGCCCGGTTTCCGCGTTCGCCGGACGCACCGTGAAGAAATCTCAAATAATCCTCAAGGCCGGAGGGACCCGGTCGATCACTGATGGCGTAAGCAATCGGCTCACGGATGGGCCGGCCAGAGACCCCACTCAAGGAGGAATTTCAAATGGGTCTTCGTATCAACCAGAACATCGCTGCCCAGAACGCCTACCGCAGCCTCTCGGTCTCCGACAACCAGATGTCGAAGCAGCTCGAGAAGCTGTCGTCGGGCTTCCGGATCAACCGGGCCGGCGACGACGCCGCGGGCCTGGCGATCAGCGAGGGCCTGCGCAGCCAGGTCGGTGGCCTCAAGGTCGCCACCCGTAACGCGCAGGACGGCGTCTCGGTCGTGCAGACCGCTGAGGGTGCCCTGAACGAGGTGCACTCGGTTCTCCAGCGCATGCGTGACCTGGGCGTGCAGGCGGGCAACGACTCCAACAACAAGGACGCGCGGGACAACATCGCCACGGAGGTCTCCAGCCTCCGCGACGAGCTGGACCGTATCGGCCAGACGACGAACTTCAACGGCACCAAGCTGCTCGACGGCAGCGCCAACCTGAAGTTCCAGGTGGGCGCGGACGGCACCTCCAACAGCCAGATCGGTGTCGACCTGCAGTCGATCAACGTCTCGAGCCTCTCCGCCGGTCTCGGCAACAGCTCCGCGAAGTTCGCCATCGCCACGCCCACGGCCGTCACCGGCGCCATGACCTTCGGTGTTTCCGGCGACGCCACCAACGACGTGACGGTCACCCTGGGCGCTGCCAACACCTACAAGACCGTCGGCGACGTGGCCGACGCTCTCAACTCCAACTCGGCGTTCGCCGCCAAGTTCGGGGCGTCGGTCGACAAGGCCAGCAACAACCTGGTGGTGACCGCCAAGGTCGCCGGGCCCACCCCTGGCACCTCGGTTGTCCAGGGTGGCACCGGTGGTGCCGGCAACGCTGCCGTCGGTACCGGCGTCGCACTGGCCACCAGCCAGACGGTCGGTCTGAACTTCACGGACTCCACCGCCGCCCAGGCCGCCATCGGCAAGATCGACACGGCGATCCAGACGGTCTCCACGGCCCGCGCGAAGCTCGGTGCCTACCAGAACCGGTTCGAGCACACCATCAACAACGCCAACGTCGCCATCGAGAACCTGTCGTCGTCGGAGAGCCGGATCCGTGACACGGACATGGCTCAGGAAATGATGTCCTACACCCGGTCGCAGATCCTGACCCAGGCCGGCACCGCGATGCTGTCGCAGGCCAACCAGTCGCAGCAGGGCGTTCTCTCCCTCCTGCGCTGATCCAACGTGGTGATCCTCTCGTCGTAGCGGGGACCACCACCGCGGAAATCGCTCAGTCAAACGCACGGACAACCGAATAGACGGGCGGTCGGCGTCATCGCCGACCGCCCGTCCCGTACCAGCCCCACCGACGGAGGGATCACAGGTCATGGCTAGTGTCGACGGCCTCATCACCGGTATGAGCACCACGGACACCATCAACCAGCTCATGCAGGTCGAGGCTGCCCCGCAGGCCGCGCTGAAGACCAAGATCTCCACCGCGAACAAGGTCGTATCCGCGTACCAGAGCGTGAACAGCCGGATGTCCAGCCTGGTGTCCGCGGCGCAGGCCCTGGGTAGCTCCGACGCGTGGGGCGCCATGAAGGCCACCTCCAGCTCCTCCGCGGCCGTGGTCTCGGCCAAAGCGGGGGCATCGCCCGGCTCGCTCAGCTTCCACGTCGACAAACTCGCGTCGACGCAGGTGCTGACCTTCACCGGCGGGTCGATCACCTCGGCCAGCGACGCCACCGGATCGCCTGCCGTCTCCGGCGCCACGTTCGACGTCACGCTCAAGGACGGCACGACAAAAACCCTGACGCCGACGGACACGTCGCTCAACTCGGTCGTTTCCGCCATCAACGGCGAGGCCAACCTCGACTACAAGGCCGCAGCCGTGCAGATCGGCCCGGGTAAGTTCACGCTGCAGCTCACCGCGAAGGACAGCGGCGCGACGGGCGCCACCAAGGTCACCGCGGCGAAAGCGCCGACGGGGCTGAACCTGGGCGGCGCCGCCACAATCACGGTCACGGGCGACGACGCCAAGCTCACCGTCGGCAGCACGAATCCGTACTCGATCACGTCGTCGACGAACACCTTCGCCGACGTGCTGCCGGGTGTGACCGTCACCGCCGCCCAGGCGCAGGCCCCCGCCGACGCCCCCGTCACCATCAACGTGACGGCCGACGCCGACGGCATCGCGTCCAAGGTGCAGGCCCTGGTCGACAATGCCAACGTGGTCCTGAACGAGATCAGCTCACAGAGCAAGATCAAAACGGGCAACGTCTCCGCCGGAGCGCTCGTCGGGGACAGCGAAGTCCGCAGAATCGCCCAGGACATCATGAGCGCCGTCTCGGGGGGCGCCGCCGGGCTGGGCTCGGGCGGCATGACCGCCAGTTTCAACGAGGTCGGCGTCTCGGTCGACCGCAAGGGCGTGCTCACGTTCGACAAGCAGAAGTTCCTCGACGCCTACAACGCCGACCCGGCCAAGACGGAGAAGTACTTCGACTCGTACACCGACAAGGCCGGGGGCACCGCCGGCAAGTTCGAGCCGGGCTTCGACACGTCGACCGGACTCGCCCGCAAGCTGGAGACCATCGGTCTGACCGCCAGCGTTGGGGTCACCGATCCGACCCAGCCGAACAAGGCGAAGCAGGGCATCCTGCAGAGCCTGATCGAGCGCAACACCAACACGATCAGCGGCCTGAACGACCAGGTCACCGAGTGGGACGTACGGCTGGATCTGCGCAGGACGGCCCTGCAGAAGCAGTTCTCCGGCCTCGAGGTCGCGCTCGGCAAGATGAAGTCGCAGTCCACCTGGCTGGCGGGTCAGCTCGCCGGCCTTGGCTGAGCGGAGCGCACCATATGAGCACCCCTTCACCCGCCATGCGCGAGCGCTACCTCGCTGATGCCACTGCCACGGCCTCGCCGGCCAAGCTGCTCCTGATGCTGTTCGACCGACTGATCCTGGACCTCACGCGAGGCGAGGAGGCGCTGAACGCGGGCGACCGGCCGGAGGCGAACACCCACCTGAAGCACGCCCAGGACATCGTGATGGAGCTGCACGTCACGCTGAACGTGGATGCCTGGGAGGGCGCCAAGAACCTGGTCGCGCTCTACACCTTTGCGCAGACGGAACTCGTCACGGCGAACGTCCAGGGCGACGCCGCCAAGGTCACCGCCGTCCGCGCCCTGATGGAGCCGCTGCGCGACACCTGGCGGGAAGCGGCGATGACCGTCGCGGCGGCCGAGGGCTGATCCGCCATGGCCGACCAGTGGCGGCAAGCCTGGATCGAAGCGCTCGACGAACTGGAAGAGGACGTCGAGGCCGTCGAGCGGATGATCTCGGAGGAACACCGCGCCCAGGAACTGCCGCTCGCGAAGCCCTGGGAGCCACCGGCGGGCCTCGGCCCGCTGCCGCTGGACCTGAAGCCCCGCGCGGACTTCATCCTGACCCGGCAGCTCGAAGCGGCCAAGGCGGCGGCGATGGCGATCACCGCCAACCGCCGGCAAAGCGCGTTCGCCTCGCGGGTCGAGGTCGGCACTCCCGGCAAGCAGGTTCCCACCTACATCGACTGCGCCATGTGACCCAGTAGCACCACCGAACACCGGAACCCGGTGCCCCCTGAAGGGGCGCCGGGTTTTGCGTGCAACCGGTCAGCAACCGTTCCACCCTCAGCGGATCGGAGGACGGGCCGAAGCGAAAGGTACGAGCAAAGGACTGCTCGGCCAGGAAGCCAAGGACCGGCGCCCTCGCACCACTGGGAAGGAAACGCCGCCGTGTTCGATGACGTCGCATCGTCCTCGCTCCGCGTCGCAGTTGCCGGTCTGTCCGCGCGGCAGAACGCCATCGCCAACAACATCGCGAATATCGAGACCCCCGGCTACACGGCTCGTAAGGTCAAGTTCGAGGAGGCGCTGAGCAGCGCCGTCGCGAACGGCCAGTCGCCCTCGATGGTCTCGCCGACCGTGCAGAACTCGCTGGAGCCGACGCGCCTGAACGGCAACAACGTCAACCTGGACGAGGAGACGCTCTCGCACATCGACACCACGATGCGCTACCAGCTCACCGTCCGCGCTCTCGACGCCAAGTACGGCCTCATCCGCGACGCGATCAAGGGAGCCTGACCCAGATGAGCACCTTCAACGCGATCGGCGTGGCCAGCACCGGCGTCACCGTCTCCCGCAAGTGGCTCGACGCCGTGTCGGACAACATCGCCAACATGGACAACGTCTCCCGGACGTCCGAGAAGGCCTTCCAGGCCCGCTACGTCGTGGCCCAGGAGGCGCAGGACGGCAACGGCGTCCAGGTCGCCGGCATCGCCTACGGCAGCGCCGAGGGTCAGCTCGCGTACGAGCCGGACAACCCGCTTGCCGACACCGAGGGCTACGTACGCCGGCCGGACATCGACCTCGGCGGTCAGATGGCCCAGATGATGATGGCTCAGCGCTCGTACCAGGCGAACCTCGCGATGGTCGACCGGGCGAAGGAGTCGTACCAGGCCGCGATCAGCCTCGGGAAGGGCTGATCATGACCTCGCCGATCAGCGCGCTCGGTGCCGTCAGTGGCGTGTCCGGGATCTCCCCGGTCACCGCCACGTCCGGCACCGATCAGGTCAGCGGACCGAACACCGACTTCGCCGGCATGTTGTCCAAGGGGCTGGAGAGCGTTCAGGCGTCCCAGTCCAAGGCGAGCGACCTGGCCGTGCAGGTGGCCAACGGCACGCTCCAGGACCCGGCGCAATACACCATGGCGTCGACGGAGGCCGCGCTCGGCCTCCAGCTCACCATGGCGATCCGGAACAAGGCCCTGGAAGCGTTCCAGGAGATCATGAGGATGCAGGCGTAACATGACGGACCGTCTCCCCGCGCCCGTACGCAAGGTCGGCGACGCCTTCAAGTCCTTCACCGCGGGGCAGAAGGCCGTCACGATCGCTGCGGTGATCGCCCTCGCGATCGGTGGCTACTTCTTCGCCACCTGGGCCTCCACGCCGTCGTACTCCCCCCTGTTCAGCAACCTGTCCAGCAAGGACGCCAGCGCGATCGTCGAGTCGCTGCAGAAGTCCAGCACGCCGTACGAACTGGCCAACGGCGGCACCACGATCATGGTGCCCCAGGACCAGGTGTACGACCTGCGCCTGCAGCTGTCCGGCGAGGGCCTGCCCGGCGAGTCGGACACCGGCTACGCCCTGCTGGACCAGCAGGGGATCACCACCAGCGACTTCATGCAGCACACGAACTACCAGCGGGCCCTGCAGGGCGAGCTGGCCAACACCATCAAGTCGATCGACGGCGTCGAGGCGGCCACCGTCAACCTCGTCATCCCCCAGAAGGACGTCTTCGCCGACGACACCAGCAAGACCACCGCCTCCGTGCTGGTGCAGTCATCGCCCAGCAAGCCCCTCTCGACGCAGACCGTGCAGGCCATCGTGCACCTGGTCGCCTCGAGCGTGGAGGGCCTCGACCCGACCAACGTCACCGTGGCCGGCGCCGACGGCAAGATCCTCTCGGCCGGCGGCGGCCAGGCCGTGGCCACCGGCGGGGACAGCGGCTCGGACTCCGCGACGGTCTCCTTCCAGAACCGCCTCAACTCCTCGCTGCAGAACATGCTCGACGCGGTCGTCGGCCCCGGCCACGCCGTGGTCACCACCACCGCCGAGCTGGACTTCGACCAGACCTCGACCACCACCGAGACGTACGCCTCGGACCCGAACGTGGCCGCGCTGTCGGAGAGCATCAGCCGCGAGGCCTACAACGGCAACGGCACCGGTACGGGTGGCGTACTCGGCCCGGACAACATCCAGGCGCCGAACGCCGGCGGCACCACGGGCACCGGGCAGTACGAGAACAGCAACACCGTGCGCAACAACGCGGTCAACAAGACCACCGAGGCGCGCAAGAGCGCTCCGGGCGGCATCAAGCGGCTCAACGTCGCCGTCCTGCTCGACGCCACCACCGCCGGGGCGGTCAACCAGGCCGACGTGCAGCAGCTCGTGAGCGCCGCGGCCGGCATCGACCCGACCCGTGGCGACACCGTCGCGGTCAGTGCCATGGCGTTCGACACCAGCGCCGCCACCGCCGCCAAGGACGCCCTGGCCGCATCCGCCGCCTCGGAGCAGACGGTGAAGCAGACCTCGCTGATCAAGACCGCGGCGATGGCCCTGGTGGTGCTCTTCCTGATCTTCCTCGCCTGGCGCTGGAGCCGGAAGCAGCGCAAGCGCAAGGCGTTGACCCCGGCCGAGCTCAAGCACCTCGAGGACATGCAGGCCGCCCTGGAGGCGCAGCGCCTGGCCGAGCTGAACGCCGCGATCCCGTCGCCGGCCATCGAGGCCGCCAACGTGATCCACGAGGCGCTCGAAGAACGGCAGCGCGAGATCGAGCAGATGGTCGAGGACCAGCCCGAGGAGATGGCCGTCCTGCTGCGCAGCTGGCTCGGCGCCGGTCGCTGATCCGCACCTGACGAGGCACGAATCCCCTGGTTCAAGGAGGAACCGCGTTGAGCTCACCAGCACTGTCCACCACGTCGATGACCGGCCTGCGCAAGGCCGCCATCCTGCTCGTACGGATGGGCAAGGAGTACTCGACCCGGGTGCTGGCGAACATGAAGGAAGGCGAGGTCGAGGAGCTCTCCGCGGAGATCGCCCGGCTCGGCAAGCTCGAACCCGACGTGGTGGTCGACGTCATCGACGAGTTCTACGCGATGGCGACGACCAAGCACGCCGGGGCGGGCGGCATGGCGTACGCGCGAGAACTGCTCGAGGCGTCCCTCGGCACGGAACGGGCCCAGCTGATCCTCGACCGGCTCCAGGCGTCGATGACCGACATGCCGTTCAACTTTCTCAGCCACGCCGACCCCCGGCAGCTGCTGTCGTACGTGCAGTACGAGCACCCGCAGACGATCGCGCTGGTGCTGGCGCACATCCCGTCGGCGCTGGCGTCCTCGATCCTGTCCGGGCTCGCGCCCGAGGTGCAGTCCGACGTGGCGCACCGGATCGCGGTCATGGACCGCACCTCGCCGGACGTGATCCGCCAGGTCGAGCTGGCCCTGCAGCGCAAGCTGTCCACCGTGCTCCAGCCCGACGAGCTGTCGACGGTCGGCGGTCTCGGGCCGCTGGTCGACATCATCAACCGCGCCGACCGCACCACCGAGCGGCTCATCCTCGAGGCGCTGGAGGCGCGTAGCCCGGAGATCGCCGAGGAGATCCGCCGGCGGATGTTCATGTTCGAGGACATCGTCACGCTCGACGACCGCTCGGTGCAGCTGGTGCTGCGCCAGGTCGAGCCCTCGGATCTCGCCACCGCGCTCAAGGGCGTCAACGACGAGGTCCGGAACAAGGTGACCGGCAACCTGTCCGAGCGCGGCCGGGACAACCTGCTCGAGGAGATGGACCTCATGGGCCCGGTCAAGCTCAAGATGGTCGAGGAGTCGCAGCAGAAGATCGTTGCGGTGATCCGTTCGCTCGAGGACTCCGGCCAGATCGAGATCCAGCGTGGTGGCGAGGCCGATGAGCTCGTCTCCTGAGGAAGGGCCGGTGCTGCGCGGCTCGGTGGCCGATTCCGCCGCCGCCGTCACCTTCGGCGTGGACCTGCGCCGGGGCGTACCCATGGACAGCGCCCCGGTGGAACGGGCGAAGCAGGAGGCCCGTACCGCCGGCTATGCCGAAGGCTGGGCACAGGGCCAGCGGGCCGCCGCACAGGAGGCCGAGGCGGCCGCGGAGCGGGCGCGGGCTCGTGAGCAGGCGCACGAGCAGCGCCGGGCCGCCGCGCTCGCGCAGGCGGTCAACGCGCTGGGCCGGGCGGTCACCGGCCTCGAGACGCAGCTGATGCCCACCCTGCACGAGCTGCAGGAGGCCGTGCTGGCACACGCCTTCGAACTTGCCGAGGCGATCGTCGGCCGGGCCATGGACGACCCGGAGGGCCGGGCCGAGGCCGCCCTGCGCCGCGCCATGAGCGCCGCCCCGGACCAGGGCGACATCGTGGTCAGCCTGCATCCCGAGGATTTCCGCAATCTGGTCGGCACGGCAACCGACGCCGACTACAACTACGAGGGTCGGCCGGTGCACCTGCGCCCCAACCCGGCCCTGCGCCCCGGCGACGCCGTGGCCGAGACCGGTACGACCACGGTGGACGCGTCCATCGCCGCTGCCGTCGCCAGGGCGCGAGAAGCTCTGCGACTGTGAGGAGTCCCCACCGGTGACCGACGTCTTCCGCAACCGCATCAACGCCGCCCTCACCGCCGCCCAGCCACTCACCCGCGGCAAGGTGACCGGCGCCGTCGGCTTGCGGGTCACGGTCAGCGGGCTGGACGCCCGCGTCGGCGACCTGCTCCAGATCGGCGAGGGCGACGAGACGGTTTTCGCGGAGGTCGCCGCCCTCGACGGCGAACGCCTCTCCTGCCTGCCGCTGGGCCCCATCGCGGGCCTCGGCACCGGCAGCCCGGTGGTCTCGACCGGTGGCCCGCTGCGCATCGCGGTCGGCCCCGACCTGCGCGGCCGGATCCTGGACGGGCTGGGCCGCCCCATGGACGGCGGCCCGCCGCTGCGAGGCGACCTGGTCAGCGTCGACGCGGCGCCGCCGTCGGCGATGGAACGCCAGCTCGTCGACGCGCCGATGCCGCTGGGCGTACGGGTGCTCGACACCCTCGTACCGTGCGGCCGCGGCCAGCGCATCGGCATCTTCGCCGGGTCCGGCGTCGGCAAGAGCACCCTCCTGTCGATGATCACCCGGGGCACCACCGCGGAACTGAACGTCGTGGCCCTGGTCGGCGAGCGCGGCCGCGAGGTCCGCGAGTTCATCGAGCACGACCTGGGACCGGAGGGCCTGGCCCGCTCGGTGGTGGTGATCGCCACCTCGGACACCCCACCCCTGGTCCGGCTGCGGGCCCCGCTGGTCGCGACCCGCATCGCCGAACACTTCCGCGACGAGGGTCAGGACGTCCTGATGCTGATGGACAGCGTGACCCGGGCGGCGATGGCCCAGCGCGAGGTCGGCCTGTCGGTCGGCGAACCCCCGGCCACCCGCGGCTACCCGCCGTCGGTCTTCGCCATGCTGGCATCGCTGCTGGAACGAGCCGGCCCGGGCGCCCGCGGCAGCATCACCGGCCTCTACACGGTCCTGGTAGAGGGCGACGACCACAACGAACCGATCGCCGACGCCGCCCGCTCGATCCTCGACGGCCACATCGTCCTGGACCGCAAGCTGGCCACGGCCGGGCACTTCCCGAGCATCCAATCCCTCGACTCCATCTCCCGCGTGGCCAACAGGATCACCACCCCGGAGCAGCGCAGCGACGCGACCGAACTGCGCCGCATGATGGCCGCTTACCGCGAGATCCGCGAGCTGGTCGAGATCGGCGCCTATGTGCCGGGCACGAACCCGGATGCGGACCGCGCGACGGCGATCTGGCCGCAGATCACCGCGTTCCTGCGGCAGGGCCTGGATGAGCAGGTCACCGCGGATCAGGCTTGGGCGCAGCTGCGCGAGCTGATCGCGAGTTCCTGACCTTTTCAGGTACGGCCACAGCATAGCCGGCGTGACACAGCGGGCGCCTCGGCAACGAAAAGCATTCCCGTCGCCGTAGGTCACTTCTTTAACGCCGGGCTCACGAGCCCCGACGATGCGAGGACCTGCGGAATCGAGAGCACCGGAGTAAGCGATACGACCACCTTTCGGCGGTAGGATCGGCGGGCGCATCGTTCCGGTACCGAGAGTCGACCTTGGCGGTGAGAGATGGGGATCCGCTTACCTATCCTCTTCCGTGCCTCCCGGTGGCTACGAATTGACGTCAGCAAGGACGATGTCGGGTACCGCCGCTGCGCACGATACGAAGAACTCATCGTCACGCTGGAGGAAATGTACCCAGCGGCCGAGCAGGTTGCATACATAAGAACTCGGTGGGGTGATCGAACTGCCAAGGCAGAGGCGATCGCCAGGAGAAACAAGGCGTGGTACTACTGGCTGCGGGGATCATTCGTCTGCTTCGCGGCCCTTGCGCCTCCCGCGTCCGCCGGGTCCGCGTTCATCGGCGATTACCCGGCCATCGGAGGGTTGGCGGTCTTCATCAGCGTCATGGTCGTCATAATCGCCGCAGCAATAGAGCTTCGCAAGCCCGGTGAGCGATGGCGCTTGTACCAAAGGTTGAGATTCGATTTGGAAGCCGTCGGCTGGGCACTTGCCGAGAGTCGGCCTCCGGCACCGAGAGCTGCCAGTCGACGGAAGTTTCAACGGTTCGTCGATCAAACGGAACACCTGATGAGTCGATTCGGAAAAGACTATATCGCACAAATATCTGTCATCTCCGCGAGCGACTACGAATCGCGACACCAGGACAGGAGTACGCCGGCGATGCGCCGGAGGAGCGATCTCCCAAGTGGCGCATCAGCCAGGCTGGTGGCTCTGATAAGGCGCATCTGAAGACTTTCGCGTGGGTGTCGGCGTCCCGCCGCTCCGAGCCGATGGCGCCCTGCCGGGTGCAGGTCGGGTGCAGGGGCTCAGCGGACTTCCGGACAGGCCGACCGGACCAGTGAGAGTTCTTTTGGGAGGTCCCGTGAATCGCCTGTTCCGGCTCGGCCCCGTGCTGCGCGCCCGCAAGGCTCAGGAGGATGCCGCTCGCGGTGCGGTGAACCAGTCCCGCCAGGAGATCCGGGATGCCCAGGCAATGGTCAAACGCCGGCAGCTCGAGCTGACCGGTGCGGACGCGCCGTCCGAGGGCACCGCGCGGGCCATGGTCGCTTCGCTGGTCGCCCGGCAATCCATGGCCGCCACCCTGTCCGGCGCGCACCGGATGGTCGTCGACGCCGAGGACCGTACCCGCGACAAGGAGGCCGACCTGGCCGTCGCCGCGCGGCGCCGACGGGCGGTGGAGATGCTCGCCGAGCGGCACGCGGAGACCGTACGCCGGCACGACCTTGCCGTGGAGCAGGTGGCCCTGGACGAGATCGCGGTGACGTCGAAGGCCCGCAACGCCGCCCGGGGCGTCGACGCGACCATGGAGGAACGGGCCAGCTCCCTGCGGCACGGCGCCGGCACGATCGCGGACCGCCGCCGGTCCGCCGCCGCGCGGGAGGACGCCGCGCGGGACACCGCGAACTCGGTCGCCGCCCAGCGCCCGCTGATCGAGCTCGCGGACGCCCGGCAGGTCATCGAGGCCGCCCGCGCCCAGTTGTCGCTTGCCGCTAAGCGCTCCCCCGAACCCGCCGAACTCGAGGACGAAAGCAACGCCGACGACGACCACGGGAGCCGCGCATGATGGGTGTTCAGGGTGTTATGTCCCGCATCTCCGAGCTGCAGACGCAGCTGGGAGGCGCCCCTGCCACCACCGCCGCTTCCGGCACAGCGTTCGCCAGCGCCCTCGCCGACGCCACAGGCACCAGCTCCTCGGGCGTCACGGGGCAGGCGGTGGTCGACGCCGCCAAGAAGTACCTCGGCACCAAGTACGTCTTCGGCAGCACCGACCCGGCGAAGGGCCTCGACTGCTCCGCGCTGGTGCAGCGGGCGTACAAGGATCTCGGCATCGATCTGCCCCGGACGTCCGGGGAGCAGGCGCGGGCCGGCACGAAGGTGGACAGCCTCGCCCAGGCCAAGCCGGGTGACATCCTCGCCTTCGACTCACCCGTCGACCACGTCGCCATCTACCTCGGCAACAACAAGATGATCGCGGCGCCGAAGCCCGGCGACCACGTCAAGATCCAGTCGGTGTACGAAACCCCGACGCACATCCGGCGCGTGGTCGGCACAGCCGACGCCACCGCTGCGACCGGCGCGACCGCCGGGACCGCTGGGGCTGCCGCGGTGCGCCCGGCCAGCCTGCAGAGCGGCTCGTCGCTCGCGGGCGTCCCGTACGCGGACATGTTCATGAAGGCCGGCGCCAAGTACGGCGTCTCGCCGAAGCTGCTCGCCGCGGTCGCCAAGGTCGAGTCCGGCTACAACCCGAAGGCGGTCAGCAAGGTGGGCGCGCAGGGGCTCATGCAGCTCATGCCGGCCACTGCCCGCGGGCTCGGCGTGCACAACTCGTTCGACCCGCAGCAGGCCATCAACGGCGCCGCCAAGCTGCTCTCCAGCCACCTGAAGGAGTTCAAGTCGCTGCCGCTGGCGCTCGCGGCGTACAACGCGGGCGGCGGCAACGTGCACAAGTACGGCGGCATCCCGCCGTTCGCCGAGACCCAGGCGTACGTGCCGAAGGTTCAGAAGGCCCTGGCCGGCCTCGGCTGAGGCGGCTCGGCGACGAGGAGGCACCCATGACCAGCTCCGTCACCGGTCCCGACCGCAAACCAGCGGTCGACGCCGGGCGCCGTACGACCACCGGCTCCGACGACGGTGGCGAGGCCTTCGGCTCGGCCCTGTCCGCCGAGCTCGAGCGCGCGCCCGAAGAGCGTTCGCGCAGCGCGTCGGCAGCACGCGAGCGCGCCGTGGACAACCGTGCCGCCGGAACCCGCGAACGCTCCGACCGGGCGCTGGAAACCCGTGACCGCGCCGCGGAGAACCGCGACCGTTTCGCCGAACAGCAGCGCCTGTCGCAGGCCAGGGCCGCCGCACGCCGGACGACGGCCCAGCGGCCCCCGGCGAGCCGCCCCGAGAGCCGCCCCGAGAGCCGCCCGGAGAGCACCCGCCCCGAGGGGAAGAGGCCGGAGACCGGCCGTCCCGAGGTGCGCAAGCCCGGGCCGGCCCGCTCGGCGGCCCGGAGCCCGGAAAGCAGCCAGGCCTCATCGGACGACGCGGCATCGGTGCAGGAGACCGAAACCACCCCGGTCCCGGACGAGCGCGAGGCGCCCACCGCGGCCCCCACGACACCCGTGAACCCCTCCTTCCTCGTCGCCGGCGCGACGACGCCCACGACACCGGCAGCAGGAACGCCCGACACCGCCACCCCGGCGGCGTCCGGCCAGGTCGCCCGGGCGGCGAAGGCGACCACCGCCGTACCCGCAGCACCCGCCGCACCGGTTCCGCCGACGGGTGCCCCGCAGGTAGCGCCCGGGGCGCAGGCAGCCGCTGCGACGCCCGGCATCCCGATCGCGACGGACGGCGCGGCACAGGCACTGGCCCCCGCGGCCGACGCAGCGCCCACGCAGGCACCGCCGGGGCAGCTCCCGCCCGCGACGTCACAGACCACCCCGGCCGGGCAGACCGCCGCCGCGCCGGGCACCGACGCTCCGGCGGCCGGCGCCCCGGCCGGCACGGGCCCCGCCTTGTCAGCGCCTGCCCCGACGCAGCAGCCCACGCAGACTGCGGAAGGAACGAGCCCCGCGACCGCGGCACCGGCTCCCGGCGCACCGGTCGCAACAGCCCCGGCAGCCCCGGCCAGTACGGACACCACAGTGGCCGCAAGCACGGACACCACAGTGGTCGCACCGACCACGGAGGCAACTGCAGCAGCCGCAGCCACTCCCGCAACTGGCGCTGCGGAAGCAGGCGCTACGGCGACGGTCGACCGTACCGATGCACCGGCAGCCGGCACCGACTCAGGTCCCGCCACCACCGATCAGGCCGCGACCACCGGCGCGCAGACCGGCGGGGACACCGCCGACGCCGGCACGGGTGGCCAGGGCGGAAACACCGGCGGCCAGGACGGCACCGGCGCTTTTGCTCCACCTGCGAGCCAGAACCCGACGGCCACCCAGGACGTACCGGCGACCCTCGCCGGCATCGCCCCGGCCGGACCGGTGGGACCCGCCGCACCGGCGGCTCCGGTCGCCAACGCCGCGCCGCCGGCGGCGCCCCCGCTGCCGGGGCCCGTGGCGATGCAGCTCGCCACCCGGATCACGCCGCTGCGCCTGGACGCCGACGGTGTGCACCGGCTCACCATCAACCTGCACCCGGTCGACCTCGGTCCGGTGCAGATCATCGCGGAGATCCGCAACGGCGAGATCAACGTGCAGCTGGCGAGCTCGACCGACGCCGGGCACGAGTCACTGCGGGACGCGATGGACGATCTGCGCCGGGAGTTGCAGCAGTCCGGTTTCGGCAACACCACGCTGGATCTGCGGCAGAGCACGGGCCAGGACCAGGCACGGCAGCAGTTCGCCTTCATGAACGACGGCGGCGGGAACGGCAACGGGGGGAACGGCGACGGGCGGACCGGAAACGGTTCGGCGGCCGAACCGGCCGAGACCGCCCCACCGGTCCCTTCCCGTCCCGCCGACAACAGCCGTTTGGACGTCCAGGCTTAAGCTCCGAAACCTCGAAAATTGGGGCTAAGCGATTCCGCGAGTCCGCCGAACCTGAGTGCGAGGGTCACCCACCGAAGGTTCAGGAGGACCGATCGTATGACTTCCCCGATCAATGGTTTCGTGAGCAACGCGTACGACGACAAGAGCGCCGGCTCGACGTCGATGTACACCAACAAGACCAAGGTCGACGCGGGCAGCAAGTCGGTCGCCGACCAGGACACCTTCATGAAGCTGCTGGTGGCCCAGCTCAAGTACCAGGACCCCTCGAACCCGGCGGACTCCACCCAGTTCCTGGCGCAGACCGCCCAGTTCACCCAGGTCGAGAAGCTCGGCCAGATCGCCGACATGATGCAGGCCCAGCAGTTGATCGGCGCGAGCGCGCTGGTCGGCCGCACGGTCGCGTACCAGGACGCCAACGGCGTCAGCCAGACGGGCGTCGTCACCCGGACGAAGCTCAATGGAGACAGCGAACCGACGCTCGTGGTCGGGAACATGGATGTGCAGCTGTCAAAGGTCACGGAAGTCCAGCAGACGGCGGTCGCGCAGCCCGCGGCCGGCACCGGACAGACCGCTACCGAGAACACCGCCTCCGATTCCGCTACCACGAAGGACAACTGACCTATGCTGCGTTCCCTTTTCTCCGGCATCAGCGGCCTGCGCGCGCACCAGCAGATGATGGACGTGACCGGCAACAACATCGCGAACGTCAACACCACCGGTTACAAGTCGAGCCAGACCGTCTTCCAGGACACCCTGTCGCAGATGGTCAACGCCGCCGGTGCGCCGCAGAACCAGTCCGGTGGTACCAACCCGGCGCAGGTCGGCCTCGGCGTACGGACCGCGAGCGTCAACGCCAACTTCAGCCAGGGCGCCGCGCAGACCACCGGCAAGTCCGGCGACATGATGATCCAGGGCGACGGCTTCTTCATCGCCAAGAGCGGCGGTGAGTCGATCTACACCCGCGCCGGCTCGTTCACGTTCGACGCCAACGGCTCGCTGACCACGCCGAACGGCCAGATCGTGCAGGGCTGGAGCGCCGACGTGAAGGGCCAGGTCAACACGGCCGGCGCGCCGGCCAACATCAAGCTGCCGATCGGCATCAGCCTCGCGCCGGTGGCCACCACGTCCTTCACCCTGACCGGCAACCTCTCATTCGAGGCCGCCGTCGGTGCCACCAGCGCCAAGACGATCCCGATCCCGACGATCGACGCCAACGGGCAGTCGGGCACGCTCGAGGTGGTGCTCACCAAGGCGGCTCCGATCGCGGGCGTCGAGCAGTGGCAGATCAGCATGCCGAAGGTGGTGCCGGCCGTCCCGGCTCAGACGATCCCGTTCCCCGGCGGCAGGGCGCAGGGCACCATGGTCGGCGCGGTGGACACCGGCAAGATCACCATGAACGGCCTGGACATCGACATTCACGACCTCACCACGTACGCCGGCAACACCGAGGCCCGGGTGAGCGCGTCGGACGGTTCGGCGGCGGGCGTCCTGAGCTCGTACACGGTGTCGAACACCGGGCAGATCGTGGGCGTGTTCTCGAACGGCCTGAAGCAGACCCTCGGCCAGCTGGCCCTGGCGAACTTCAACAACGTCAACGGCCTGGAGAAGATCGGCGACTCGATGTTCCGCAGCACGGTGAACTCGGGCCTGGCCCAGGTCGGCTCCGCCGGCTCGGCCGGTCTCGGCCTCATCACCAGCGGCGCGCTGGAGATGTCGAACGTCGACCTGGCGCAGGAGTTCACCAACCTGGTCATCGCCCAGCGCGGCTTCCAGGCGAACAGCCGGATCATCACCACCTCGGACGAGATCCTCCAGGAACTCGTCAACCTCAAGCGCTGATAGCCGTACTGCCGGCGGAAGCCGGGACGGGCCACACGGCCCGCCCCGGCTTCTTCATTTCCGGCCCAGCTCGCACCCGTAAAGGAACCGGAGCGCGCTCATCAGCAACCACCGCTCCGCCGAATGGTCCAGTGACGGGCCACGGATGGCCCCACCAGCCGCTATGACGCCCCAAGGACGGATGTCGTGATCCTCGTAACCCGCCTCAACGGAGCTGTTTTCGCCCTCAACCCGGACCTGGTCGAGCGTGCCGATTGCACGCCCGACACGGTCATCACGCTGGTGGACGGCACCAAGTACGTCATCGCCGAATCCGTGCCCGAGTTCATCGACTCGGTGCGCCACTACCGCGCCTCGCTTATCGCCCAAGCGAGCCGCATCGAGGCCGAGCCGGCCTTCCTGACCCAGACCGAGGACGAGCAGGCGCCGCAGACCTCTGCGACCGTGCTGCCGCTGCACCGGAAGGACCGCTGATGGACCTCGCCACCATCATTGGTGTTGTCGTCGCCCTGGTGATCGTCTTCACCGTGCAGATCCTGGAGGGCGGCAGCCCCGCCTCCATCATCCTGATCCCCTCGATGCTGCTGGTCTTCGGCGGTGCGTTCATGGCCGGCATGGCCGGCGGCGTGATGAAGGACGCGATCGGCGTCGGCAAGCTGTTGCAGAAGGCCTTCCTGGCCAAGGTGACGCCGCCGAACAAGCTCGTCGACGACATCGTCAAGCTGGCCGAGCGGGCCCGTCGCGAGGGCCTGCTGGCGCTCGAGGACGCGGTCAAGACGGTCGAGCACCCGTTCCTGAAGCGCGGCCTGCAGCTCGCGATCGACGGCACGGACCCGGAGGAGCTGCACGACATCCTCCACGCCGAGGTCGCCGCGAAGAAGAAGGCCGACAAGGCCGGCACGAAGATCATCGAGAACATGGGCGGCTACGCGCCGACCATCGGCATCATCGGCACCGTCATGGGCCTCGTGCACGTGCTCGAGAACCTGAACAAGCCCGAGTCGCTCGGCCACTCCATCTCCGCGGCGTTCGTCGCGACGCTCTGGGGCGTTCTCTCCGCCAACCTGCTCTGGCTGCCCTTGGCGGCCCGCCTGGGCCGTCTCTCCGGCATCGAGGCCGAGGAGATGGAGCTGGTCATCGACGGTGTGCTGGCCATCCAGGCCGGCTCGAACCCGCGCCTGGTCGCGCAGAAGCTGCGCAGCCTGCTGCCGCCGGACGCCGCCAAGGCCGCCGAGGCCGCCGCCGCGAACAAGAAGGCTGCCTGATCATGAGTTCCGGGGGAGGATCGCGCCGCAAGAAGGGCGGCCACGAGGAGCACGAGGAGCACGTCAATCACGAGCGCTGGCTCGTGTCGTACGCCGACATGCTCACGCTTCTCTTCGTGCTGTTCGTCGTGCTCTACAGCATGAGCAACATCGACAAGGCCAAGTTCGCCGAGCTGGCCGCCGGCCTGTCCGAGGGCTTCGGCGCGACCAGCGCGGCGTTCCAGGGCAGCCCGGCGACCCTCGACGGCGCGGGCCAGGCGACCACGGTCGTGCCGATCGACCCGGGAATCAACCCGGGCGAGGGTGGCGACGGCACCCAGAACATGACCAAGGAGCAGAAGGAGGCCGTGGCCCGCGCGGTGCAGGCCGAGGACCGCAAGATGGCCTCGGCCAACGCGAAGGCGGCGACCAAGGAGGCGGAGAACCTCAAGGAGATCGAGCACCGGATCGCCGACGCGCTGGCCAAGGCGAAGCTGCTCAACCAGGTCAAGTTCACCATCAACGAACGCGGCCTGGTGGTCACCATCGTCACCAACGAGGTGGTCTTCGCCGGCAACCGCGCCGAGCTCAAGCAGGGCGGCAGGACGATCCTGAACGCGATCGCGCCGACGCTCGCCAAGCTGCCCAACAACATCGAGGTCGACGGCAACACCAACCAGCTCAAGGCGACGGTGACGTACTACCCGAGCGGGTGGGAACTGTCCGCCGCCCGCGCGTCGACCACGGTGCGCTACCTGGTCGGCCACGGCCTCGCCAAGGACCGGATGAGCGCGGTCGGCTTCTCCGACACCCACCCGCTCATCGACCCGAAGGACCCGCGGTCCGTCACGATGAACCGCCGGGTGGACGTCGTCGTCCTGACCACGCTCAACGCGGAGCAGGCGGCGCTGGTCCCGGCCGCCGCCGGCAACGACGCCAAGTTGCACACCGGCGAGACCACGGCCGAGGCCAACGCTAAAGCGAAGGCCGCCACGACCGAATCAAGCACCGGATCCACCCCGACCACCACCAACTGACACGACAGGAGGAGTTCCGATGGCGAAGGAAGACAAGAAGGACGGCGCGGCGGAGGCGCCGAAGAAGTCCAAGAAGCTGCTCATGATCATCGTGCTCGCCGTCGTGCTGCTCGGCGGCGGCGGCGCGGGCGCCTGGTTCATGTTCTTCAAGGGCGAGCCGGCGCAGGCCAAGGAGCCGGTCAAGGGCACGGTCGTGGCGATCGAGAACCCGCTCACGATCAACCTGGCCGACGGCCACTATCTGAAGATGGGCTTCGCCCTGCAGATGACCGAGGAGGCCGGCGAGGAGGAGGTCGACACCTCCGAGGCGCTCAACCTGGCGATCGACCAGTACACCGGCATGGCGATCGGCGAGCTGGAGACCGAGAAGGGCCGCGAGTCCGCGAAGACGGAGCTGCTCGAGAAGGTCGAGAAGGCGTACAACGTCGAGGACAAGCACCTCGTGATGGGCATCTACTTCACCTCGTTCGTCACTCAGTAGTACAGCGATTCCGGTGGGCGGGTCCGCAGCGTGCGGATCCGCCCATCACGCACATCCGGGGGCATAGCACTCCCCACGACTCAGCGGCCGCACAACCGAGCCGATGAGGACGACGTGACCATGTCTCCGACCCGCAAGATGTCCCGCCGTGGCGGGGGCACGGGACCCACGGCGTACGACTTCCGCAAGCCGATCAAGCTGTCCCGCGAGCACATCCGGACGCTGCAGATCTCCTTCGAGACGTTCGCCCGCAGCTGCGGCACCCTGCTGACCACGCGCCTGCGTACGGTCAGCAGCGTCTCGCTGATCTCGATCGAGCAGCTGACCTATGACGAGTACGTCGCCTCGCTGAACAACCCGACCGTGATCGCGGTCGTGGCGCTCGACCCGCTGCCCGGCACGGTGCTGCTGGAGATGGGCTCGTCGGCGGTGATGACCGCTATCGACCACATGCTCGGCGGCCCGGGCGGCCCCCAGCCGGAACGCCCGCTGACCGAGGTGGAGATGCCGCTGCTGCGCGGCCTGCTGGAGCGGATGCTGGGCGAGCTGCGGTACGGCTTCGAGTCGCTGATCGACATTCAGCCCAACCTGCGCGAGATCGAGTACAACGCCCAGTTCCTGCGCGCGCACCAGCCGGGCGATGCGGTGGTGGTCGCCTCGTACGAGATGAAGATCGGCACCGAGGAGTGCGTGGCCAGCATCCTCCTGCCGTTCAACACCATCCTGCCGGTGCTGGAGCGCCAGGATGCGATCGAGCTCACGCCGGCCGAGCGGCAGGTCCGGGCGACCTCGCTGCACCGCCTCACGGTGGGGCTTTCCGCGGCGCCGATTGACGTAGCTGTCCGATTCCAGCCCATCCGGATGCGTACCGATGACATCGTGGATCTACGCCCCGGAGACGTCGTGCCGCTGGGGCACGCGACCAGCGTGCCGCTCGAGGTGACCGTCAACGAGACCGTTTTCGCACATGCAGTCCCCGGTAACCAGGGCGCCCGGCTCGCCTGTCTCGTCGTGCCGCCGCCCAAGGAGGAAAAACGTCGATGACCGCTCCCACGATCACCGAGCCGCAGCTCGCGCTGGTCCGTACCGCCGCGGAGGCGGCGCTGGCGGTGCTCCCCACGAGCCGGGAGCTGACGGTCGGCGCGCCGGTCGCGGCGACCGCCGACATGCTGACCTCCGGCCAGGCGATCACCGCTAAATTCAGCGGTGCGGCCACCGGCGAGGTGGTCGTCGTGGTGGGCCAGGACCTGGCGGACGCACTCAAGGAGAGCCCGCTCGGCGAGCTGGACCTGACCGCGGCCGTACGCCCGGCGCTGGAGGCCGCCGCCCGCGCCTTCGGCCCGGTGGTGCTCGATCCGGGCCAGATCATGGAACCCGGGGTGGCGCTCAGCGCGATCGCCGCCAAGCCGGGCGCGGTCGCCTTGCCACTGCTGGACGGCGGCGATATCGGGGCCGTCCTCGCGATGACGCTCACCCCGTGGCCGGGGCTCCCGGAGCCCGGCGGGGTGGCGCGGCGCAGCGCCTCGGACGCGGCACCGCTGCGCGGCGGCCTGGACATGCTCCACGACGTCGAGATGGAGGTGTCGGCGGAGCTGGGCCGTACCCGGATGAGCGTGCGGGAGCTGCTGTCGCTGATCCCCGGCGCGATCGTCGAACTCGACCGCGCCGCCGGCAGCCCGGCCGACCTGCTGGTCAACGGCCGGCTGATCGCCCGCGGCGAGGTCGTGGTGATCGACGAGAACTTCGGCATCCGGATCACGGAGATCGTCACTCCTGGCAGCGAACGGGAGTAGACGTGTTCGAGCTCGTCCTGCGCATCGGCTTCTCCCTGCTGGTCGTCTTCGGCCTGATGTGGGGACTGGCCCGGGTCGCCCGCCGGGGCGGGATCGGCAAGCGCGGGTCGGGCAGCCTCTCGGTCCTCAACCGGCAGTCGCTCAGCCGCGGCTCGTCGGTGGCGGTCGTCCAGGTGGCGGACCGCGCGCTGATCCTCGGGGTCACCGACACGCAGATCAGCCTGCTCGGCGAGACGGAGCTCGACGCCTTCGCCCACGAACCGCATGTGTTCCCCGCGAAGCGCGACCCGATGGCCGTACCCCCGGACGACGCGCCGCCGGCGGCCCACCCGGTGGTGCTGCCGCACCACGGCGGCCGGCTCGAGGGCTCGGTCCTCTCCCCACGGACATGGACGTCGACCATCGACTTCCTGCGTGACCGGACGACGAGGCGCTGACATGGGGCGGCGTGCATCAGACAGGCCTTCAGTCCGCTTGTGGGCGGCCGCGGGGTGGCTAGCTGGGATCTTGTTTCTGGCGTTGGGCGCGCTTCTGCCCGCGGCGGCGGCCGAGGCCGCGCCTCAGCCCGCCCCGGCGGCGGTGGCGCATTACGCCCTGCCCCAAGCCCCGGGGCCCACGCCGCCCGTGGCACCGACCGTCAAACCGAGCGGCGGCTCGATCAACTTCAACATCAACGGTACGAACCCCGACGGCAGCAAACCGGCCACCTCCCTGGTCATCATGCTGGGCCTCACCCTGCTGTCGGTGGCGCCGGCGGTGCTGCTGCTCTGCACGTGCTTCACCAAGGTGTTCATGGTGCTCGGGGTCACCCGCAACGCGCTGGGGCTGACCAGCATGCCGCCGAACCAGGTCCTGGCCGGGCTGGCGCTGTTCATCAGCCTGTTCATCATGGCGCCGGTGCTCACCCAGGTGAACGAACAGGGCGTGCAGCCCTACCTGGCCGGCGACAAGAGCCAGTCGCAGGCGTTCCGCGACGGCGTGCAACCGCTGCGCGACTTCATGCTCAAGAACACCCGCGAGGACGAGCTGGCCCTGCTGATCAAGGTGTCCGGGCAGCCCAAGCCGGCGACCAAGGACGACGTGGAGCTGACCACGCTGATCCCCTCGTTCGTCCTGTCCGAGCTGCGCGCGGCCTTCATCATCGGGTTCGTCATCTTCATCCCGTTCCTCATCATCGACATGGTGGTCTCCGCGTCGCTGATGTCGCTGGGCATGATGATGTTACCGCCGGTAACAGTGGCGATGCCGTTCAAGCTCCTGCTGTTCGTGCTGGTGAACGGCTGGGGGCTGATCATCACGGCGCTCGTGGGCTCGTACAAATGAACCCCGACGTCGCCATCGGGGAGCTGGTCGCGATCTTCCTCGGCGCGACCCGGGCCGGCGCGTGGCTCTGGCTCTGCCCGCCCTTCAACTCGAAGCTCATCCCCAGCCAGATCAAGGTGCTGCTCTCGGTGGGTATCGCGCTGCCGATGATGCCGCACCTGACCAAGAGCGTGCCGTCCATCGAGACCTCGGCGATCATCGCCGCCGGCGCCCTGCAGATCTTCGTCGGGGCCGCGCTGGGCTTCATCACCTACCTGTTCTTCGCCGCGATCCAGGCGGCCGGCGACATGATCGACGTCTTCGGCGGCTTCACCCTGGCCACCGCGTACGACCCGCTGTCGCAGAACCAGAGCTCGATCTTCGGCCGCTTCTACAACCTCGTCGCGGCGACCCTGCTGTTCGCCAGCGACGGCCACCAGCTGGTGCTCCGCGGTTTCATGGAGTCCTACAAGACGATGCCGCTGAACGCGAGCTTCTCCATGGCGACCTTCAACCGGCTGCTGACCGAGGGCATCGGCGAGATGTTCGTCTCCGCGATCCAGATCGCCGGGCCGCTGATCGCCGTCCTGTTCCTCACCGATGTCGCCTTCGGCCTGCTCAACCGGGTGGCGCCCGCGCTCAACGCGTTCCAGCTGGGCTTCCCGGCGAAGATCTTCCTGGTGCTGACCCTGTCCGGTACGGCGATCGCCATCCTGCCCCGCGCTCTTGACGGCCTGATCGACGAGGCGGTCAGCGCGGTCGTCCACCTCACCGGCGGGGGGTGAGCGGTGTCCGGGGAGAAGACCGAACAACCGACAGCGCAGAAACTGAAGAAGGCCAAGCAGGAGGGCCAGATCGGCCGCAGCCAGGACGTGGGCGCATGGTTCGGGATGCTGGCCGCGAGCGTCATGCTGCCGCGGACGCTGAAGTCGACGATGAGCCACTCCCAGGAGCTGATGACCAAGATCCCGGAGATCATCGCCGACCCGGACCCCCAGATCGCGCTCGGCATCATGAAGGACGGCCTGATGAGCGCGGCCTGGGCGGTCCTCCCCCTGGCCTTGACGATGATGGCGGTCGGGATCGCGGCGGCGGGGGCGCAGGGCGGCATCCGGGTCGCCACCAAGCTCTTCATGCCGAAGTTCAAACGGCTCAACCCGCTGCCCGGCATCAAGAAGATGTTCGGGCCGCAGTCCCTCTGGGAGGGCACCAAGGCGCTGATCAAGACCGCGGTCCTGGGCGGCGTGCTCTACATGACGATGAAGGACATCGTCCCGTTGCTCATGACCGCCGGACGCCTGCAGATCGGCTCGCTGCTCGGGGTGGTGACCGACGCCGCTCTCGCCCTGATCCGGGCCGCGTCCCTCGCCGGGATCATCATGGCCGCGGCCGACTACTTCGTCGTGCGCCGCCGCACGAACAAGCAGCTGCGCATGTCGAAGGAGGAGGTCAAGCAGGAGTACAAGAACTCCGAGGGCGACCCGCACCTCAAGGGCCACATCCGGTCCAAGCAGATGGCGATGGCCCGAAATCGGCAGATGGCCGACGTGCCGACCGCGGACGTGGTGCTGGTGAACCCGACCCACGTGGCGGTGGCCCTGCGCTACGACCCGGAGAAGGGCGCGCCCCGCGTGCTCGCCAAGGGCCGGGGCGCGCTGGCGCAGAAGATCCGTGAGCTGGCCACCGAGCACCGCATTCCGATGGTGCAGGACGTACCGCTGGCCCGGGCGCTCGAGAAGAGCGTGGAGGTGGGGCAGGAGATCCCCGCCGAGTTCTACGGGGCGGTAGCGAAGGTCCTGGCGTTCGTGATGAGCCTGAAGTCTCGTGGGTCGGCCGCAGGTGTGCACCGCAATCCGAACCCTACCCCGGCGGCAGCATAGTCATAATCTGGGAGATTTCCTCACATCAAGGCCGACACTGCGGGACCATCAGCAGGTGGAAGGGGGGCCGTGAGGGACCTGAAGCTGAGCAAGTTCGCCGTGCCCTTCGGGGTCATCGGCATCATCGTCATGATGGTCGTGCCGCTGCCGACCTTCCTGCTCGACCTGCTGATCGCCACGAACATCACCGGCGCCCTGCTGATCCTGATGGTCTCGATGTTCGTCCAGAAGCCCCTGGACTTCTCGGTCTTCCCGGCCCTGCTCCTGGTCATGACGCTGTTCCGGCTGGCCCTCAACATCAGCGCGACCCGCCTGGTGCTGCGCGACGGCGACGCCGGCAAGGTCATCCACGCGTTCGGCGACTTCGTCGTCGGCGGCTCGCTCGTCATCGGCCTCGTGATCTTCCTGATTCTGATCATCGTGCAGATGGTGGTCGTGACCAAGGGTGCCGAGCGCGTCGCCGAGGTCGGCGCCCGATTCACCCTCGACGCCATGCCGGGTAAGCAGATGGCGATCGACGCCGACCTCAACGCCGGCCTCATCAACGAGACCCAGGCGAAGGCGCGCCGGGCCGAGGTGGCGGCGGAGGCCGACTTTTACGGCGCCATGGACGGTGGCTCGAAGTTCGTCAAGGGCGACGCCATGGCCGCCATCATCATCACCGTCATCAACCTGGTCGGTGGCTTCACGGTCGGCATCCTTCAGCAGGGCCTCTCCCCCGCGGACGCGATGAACCAGTACAGCCTGCTGACCGTCGGCGACGGCCTGGTCTCGCAGATCCCCGCCCTGCTGCTCTCGGTGTCCACCGGTCTCATCACCACTCGCTCGGCGACCTCCGGCGACATGGGCAGCAGCGTCACGGCCCAGCTCGGGCAGAACAAGCTCGCGCTGCGGATCGCCGGCGGCGCGGCCCTCGGCCTCTGCGTCATCCCCGGCCTGCCCAAGGTGCCGTTCCTGATCATCGGCGCGACGACGATGTTCATCGCCCAGCGGATTAAGGACCCCGAGCCCGAGGCCGAGGCGGAGGCCGCCGGCGGCGAGGCGGACCGGCCCGCGCCGGACTCCCCCGAGCAGCTGCTCGGCGAGATGCGGGTGGACCCCCTCGAGCTGGCACTCTCGCCCGACCTGGTGGACCTCGTCGACACCAACGGCGGCGATTTGCTCGACCGGGTCCGGGCGCTGCGCCGCAAGATGGCCCTGGAGCTCGGCATCATCATGCCGCCCGTGCGTACCCGGGACGACCTGGACCTGCCGCTGTCGTCGTACGCGATCCGCATCTCCGGGGTCGACGCGGGCGCCGGCCAGGCACCGCCCGGCACCGTCCTGGCGATCGGCGACGGCCTGCAGGCACTGCCCGGCAGGGCGGGTGTCGAGCCGGTGTTCGGCCTCGCCGGCAAGTGGGTGCCGGCCGAGCTGCACTACCAGGCCGAGCTCTCCGGCGCGACGGTGGTGGACCGGGCCTCGGTGATCATCACCCACCTCGCCGAGATCGTCCGGCAGAACGCCAGCCGCCTGCTCGGCCGCGAGGACGTGCGGTCGCTGGCCGAGATGGTCAAGCAAACCCACCCGGTGGTCGTCGAGGAGCTGACCCCGACGCTGCTCAGCCTCGGCCAGATCCAGCGGGTCCTGCAGGCACTGCTCGACGAGGGCGTGCCCGTCCGCGACCTTGTCCGGATCTTCGAGTCGCTGTCCCTGCGCGCCAAGGTCTCGTCCGACCACGACGGCCTGGTCGAGGCCGCGCGCGCCGCGCTGGGCCCGGCCATCGCCGCCCAGTACGCCGCCAACGGCCGCCTCACCGTGATCACCCTCGAGCCGATGCTCGAGCAGGGCCTGCTCGAGTCGCTGCGACCGAGCGACACGGGCGCGTTCATGGCGATCGACGGGATGCGCGCCGAGGCGATCGTGACCGAAGCCGGGCAGCTCGTGGAGACCGCGGAGCAGTCCGGCATTACCCCGGTCCTGGCGTGCTCCCCGCAGCTGCGGCTGCCACTCATGCGTCTCCTGCGCGCCGGCTCACGCCGGGTGCAGGTGCTGTCCTACTCGGAAATCTCAGGTTCCACGGCACAGATAGAAACCATGGGGGTGGTGAACGGTGCCTACGCGGGTGCTGCTTGAGGGTCCGGCCATCGAGCCGTTGCTGGCGCAGGTGCGCGACGAGTACGGCTCCTCGGTGCGGATCATCTCGGCGGACAAGGTCCGGACCGGGGGCTTCGGCGGGTTCTTCGCCAAGCAACACTACGAGCTGTCCGTCGAGGTCCCCGACCCCGACGAACGCAACGACGCACCGGCCCGCCGGCCCATGCCGGCCGACGACGGCCCGCAGACGCTGGAGCAACTGCTGGCCCGGGCCGAGTCACGGGACCGGATCGCGTCCGGGGACCGCCCGGGGGTCGGCGACCGGGTCGCCGGACGCGACGCCGGGATGGGTGACACCGACGCCGCGGTCCTCGGCCGGGGGCTGGAGACGGGTATGCCCGCGGGCGGCCGCGGCCTGTCCGACCCGAGCTCCGCCTTCGCCGAGCTGATGGCCAACCTCGACCGGGCGGAGGCGTTCAACCGCCCGCCGCCGCGGCCGCAGGACGGCGAGCCGGAGCGGCCGGAGAGCCCGACGGTGCGGCCCTTCCGCCCGGCGCAGGCCACCGGCTCACCGGTGAACGGCGGCGCGGCCAGCGCGGCGCCCGGCCCGGTACGGCCGCTGCCGCCCGTACCGTCGCTGGCGGAGTTGATGGGTGGCCTCGGGGTGAACGACGCCCCGGCGTTCCCGACCAGCGCGGCGGCGAACCGCGCCGCGCAGAGTCCGGTGCCGCCGCGCACCGCGGCCGCCGCGGCGGCGTACGGCATCGCGCCGACCTCGCCGGCACCCGCGCCGACCTCGCTGATCGAGTCACTCGGCGGTCTCGGCCTGGGGCCCACGTCCGGGCCGCCGACCGTGGCGCACGTGACCTCCGCGCCGCCGGCACCCATCCGGCCGCACCATTTCGACACCGTGCAGCAGAACCTGATGCGGGTCGGCATGCCGGAGGAGATGGCCTCGCAGATCGTCGGCGGCGACACCTACGCCGGCGTACTCAGCGTGGTGGCCTCCCGTCCCTCGGCACCCGGGGTGCCGGACGCCCCGGGTGAGATCCTGGTCCTCGCGGGCGACCTCGACCACGCCCTGCCGATCGCCCGGCAGCTGTGCGAGCAGGCCGGCCTGGACCAGGCGCACCTGCTGCTGGGCGGGCCGACCGCGGCCGGAACCGGCATGCACTCGTCCCGGGTCCTGGGCGACCCACCGGTCGCCGCCACCAAGGCCGACAAGCTGCAGAGCGCCGACCACGCCTGGATCGTGGTCGTCGACGCGGCAGTCGGGCGTACGGACCCGATCTGGGTGAACGACATGTCCGAGGCGCTCGGGGCCACGGCGCTGTGGGCGGTCGTCGACGCCACCCGCAAGACCAGGGACACCGCCCGGCACCTGCGGGCGCTCGGTGACGTCGAGGCGCTGGTGGTGCACAACGTGGACATCACGTCGGATCCGGCCACCGTGCTGGGCCTGGACGCGCCGATCTACTCGCTCGACGGCAAGCCGGCGACGCCGCACTCCTGGGCGGCACTGCTCTGCGCCCGGATCGCCGCCGACGTGGTGCCCATGGCAGCGCTGCCCCGCCGGCCGGCCCGCCGGGGCTGACCGTGATCCGGCCGTCCGTCATGCTGTTCGCGCTGCTGATGAGCGCGCCGGCGCTGTATCGCTACGTGCTCGACGAGATCGACATCACCGAGGTGCTGATCCGGTTCCTCATCGCCGTGCCGATCGCCGCGATACTGCTCGCCGCGCTGCGCTTCGTCACGGCGGGGTACGGCCGGGCGACGCAGCCGGGCACCCCGGTGACGCCCACCCCCGACAAGCGGGAGGCCGGTTCCGACACGCCTTGATACTTCTTTAACATTTGCCTGTTTTGCCAGTATGTTACCTCCGGTGAGCGACTGCCCACCGGAGGTGAACGGTGCCCACTGACCGTCCGATCATCGTCGTCGGCTGCCCGCGTTCGGGCACCACGATGCTGCAGCTGATGCTGCATGCCCATCCACGGATAGCCATCCCGCCCGAGACCCGGTTCGTACTGGCCGCGTACCGCGAATACCGCGAGTTCGGCGACCTGCGCCTGCCGGAGAACCGGCGCGCGCTGGCCCGGCGCATCGTGGACCGGGTCGAGACCCGCTTCTGCGACCTCGGCCTCGACCCCGAGGAGACCGTCGAGCGCATCGCCGCAGGGCCGGGCACGCTGGGCTCGGTGCTCGCCACGATCTTCCAGTCGTACGCGGCCCGCTTCGGCAAGCCCCGCTGGGGCGACAAGCGGCCGGCGTACCTGCACAACGTCGACATCCTGGTGCGCCTCTTCCCGGACGCCCAGTTCATCAACATCGTCCGCGACGGGCGGGACTGCGTCGCGTCACTGAAGGAGATGTCCTGGCACCGCAAGGACATCTACGCCACGGTGGCCGCCTGGGCCCGCGCGGTGGACGACGCTCGCCGTGCGGCCCGCAGCCTCGGCGGATCCCAGTGGTACGAGCTGCGCTACGAGGACCTGGTCGCCGACCCGCACGCGCGACTCACCGAGCTGTGCTCGTACCTCGGCGAGGAGTACCACCCAGCGATGGCCGAGCCCTCGGCGGTCGCGGAGGTGGCGGTGCCGTCGTTCAAGACCTGGCATGCGCGTACGCACACACCGGTCACCACCCAGCGGGTGCAGAGCTGGCAGACCCGGCTGACCGCGGAGGAGATCGCGCTCTGCGAAGCGGCCCTGGGCAGTCGCCTGGTGGCGAACGGCTACGAGCTGTCAGGAGCGGGCCGGCCGGCGTCCGCAGAGCTGATCCGCTACCGATGGACGGCGACGCCGCAGCAGTTCTTCCCCGCGCGCCGAGGGCTGAGCCGGGCGGCCGGCCGCCTGCGCCGCGACCCCGAGATCGCGCACCAGCCGACCACCGTGCTGGCTCAGCGTACGGCCTCGAGCACCGGCGAGGCGGACCGGCGGATCGACGCCGGCCAGGCCTGACGCCGGCGGCGCCGCATACAGTCGTGCCCTGGCCTCCGCATCGCGGGCCAGGGCATGACTTCGGGTCTCAGACCAGCGACAAAGAGAACTTGCCCTTGCCGTAGCGGGCGACCTCGACGAGCAGGTCCAGCCGCTTGCCGAGCGCCAGCAGCTGCGCCCGCGCGTCGTTGGGCAGTTCCGTTCCGGGGTAGATGACCTGGTAGAGCTTCACGTGCGGCGCCCCCTCCCGGTTGAGCAGGCTGGTGAACACGTTGCAGAGCTCGAAGACGTTCTCGGCCAGATTCGGGAAAAGCTTCTTCTCCTCGATGCTGTCCTCCGCGGCACCCACCGGGAGCAGGCCGAGGGCGGCACCCGCGTTGGCGGCGAGGCTCAGCGTCATGCCGAGCACCGCGTAGAGCTGCATCGACGTGTCCGTATAGATGGCGAACAGGCCGGTGGGCAAGTCTTCCGCGGTCATCGGATCACCGGAGGAGACGTTGACGTCCCGGCCGAGGAGGTCCTCGAAGAGGTTGCGAACGGCGAGCGAGGCGGGAATGACCGAGGTGTCAGACATGGCTATATCATCCCAAAATAGGAGAGAAGACCTCATCGAATTGCTCTGCAGTGAAGGGCTTCACGATGAAGAACGCCGAGCCGGCGCTCTCCGCGGCGGTCTTCATCTCGTCGGTGCACTCGGACGTCACGAAGCCGAACTTGACGTTGTTGCCGGCCGCGCGCAGCTTGCGGAGCACATCGATCCCGGTCATCTCGGGCATGTTCCAGTCCGAGATGATCAGGTCGGGGTTCTCCGCCTCGGCCTTCTCCACGGCCTCCGCCCCGTCCGACGCCTCCACCAGATCGTGCCCGTCGAAACCGGCCTGCCGCAGGGTGCGGGTCACGATCTGGCGCATGACCCGGCTGTCGTCCGCGATCAGGATCTTCATGCCGACGCCTCCTGCTGCTGCTTGATGCTCTGCCACATCGAGATGGAGACCGGTTCACCGTCCCACACGCCGTAGAGACCGCTGATCTGCTCGGCGGCCGGGTAGTAGGACGCGGTGTCCGGCGCCATCACGACGGTCGGCAGGGACAGGAAGCACCCCGCCGGGAGCATGGCCTTGACGTTGCCGCCGATGATGTTCGCCAGCTCGCCGAGGACGTCGGAGGTGTCCTCCTGACCGACCTCGTCCGACTCCATCGCCAGGAAGGCCGCGGCGGCCCTCCTGGCGGCCTTCAGCGAGCAGGCGTAGACGAGGTGGCCGTGCCACGAGCCGGTGATGGACACCGTCGAGTGCACCTCGGTCGGCTGCTTGGCGTCGCCCGTCAGAACCAGCGGGCTGACCCCCTCCGGGTCCACGTACGACACCCAGACCTGTTCCACCATCTCGGCGAGGTCATCCTGGGTTACCACGGTTTCGACGCTCATGAGTTCGCTCCGGTCGGTACCAGGCCCAACAGGGCCAACTTTTCGATCATCGCGCCCTCGGTGAAGGGCTTGATCACGTATTCGTGGGCGCCCGCGGCGAGTGCCCGGACGATCTGGCTCTGTTCGCTCTCGGTCGTGACCATGACCAGCGTCATCTCCCGCAGCCGAGGTTCGGAGCGGACCTTGGTCACGAACTCGAGACCGTTCATGTTCGGCATGTTCCAGTCGATGAGGGCCAGTTCCGGCACCTCGGTCATCGTGGCGAGCAGGTCGAGGGCCTCCTGGCCGTCACCTGCCTCGATCGCCTCGAAGTTCAGCTTCGCGACGATGCGCTTCAGAATCATGCGCATCGCCCGGGAGTCGTCGATCACCATCGCCCGCACCGCGGCTCACCCCTTCCTTGCGGCGCCGGCCGGCACCGCGCTGCGTACTCGGTAGGCAGAGGTCCTGCCGGCCGCCACCCGTTCGTAGTTGTCGTCGATCCCGATGGTCGTCTCGGCCGCGCCGAGGAAAAGCCAGCCGTCCGGGCGTAGCAGGCGTGCGACGTTGCGCAGCACTGTCTTCTTCGTCGCGACGTCGAAGTAGATGAGCACGTTCCGTAGGAAGATCACGTCGAACGGCGGCATGGAGGGCAGCGGCGCGGTCAGGTTCATGTGCTTGAACGAGACGTTGCGCCGCAAGTGTGGAGACACCCGCCAGTGCGCACCCGCCCGCTCGAAGTACTGGACCAGCTGGGTGGCCGGCAGTCCCCGGTTCACCTCCACCTGGCTGTACTCGGCGGCCTCGGCCCGCTTGACCATCTCGGTGGAGATGTCGCTTCCCATGATCTCGTACGACCACCCGGCGGGCAGCGTCTCCTGGAGCGTGATCGCCAGGCTGTACGCCTCCTGCCCGCTCGAGCTGGCGGCGGACCAGAGGCGTACCTTGCGCGCGGATCCCCGGTTCTTGACCAGATCGGGGAGCACCACGTCGGTCATCGCGGTGAAGGGCTCCCGGTCCCGGAACCACGACGTCTCGTTCGTCGTCAGCGCGTCGATGATCCGGCGCTGATCGTCCGGGTTCGGCTTGCGCTGGAGGTTGGCCAGGAACTCGCCGACGCTGCCGGCGCCCACCTGCCGGGCCACCGGAATCAGCCGGGCCTCGACCAGGTACTCCTTGCCGGGGGCGAGGACGATCGCCGCCTCCCGCCGGACCAGCGTGGACACGAAGGCGAAATCCGCCTGGGACAGGGTCATCGGGTCACCGCCGTCGCCCGGGGAGCGCGACCGACCTGGACCCGCTGGATCAGGGCGGAAGCGATCTTGTCGAGGGGCAGCACGTCGTCGGCCAGGCCCGCGCCGACCACCGCGCCGGGCATCCCCCAGACCACCGAACTAGCCTCGTCCTGCGCCAGCACCTCGGCGCCTGCGTCACGCAGCACCTTCGCACCACCCCGTCCGTCGTATCCCATGCCGGTGAGAACCGCCGCGTAGGCCGCCGCTCCGTAGAGCGAGGCCACCGAGCGGAACATCACGTCGACCGCCGGACGGCACGAGTTCTCCGGCGGCGCGCCGCTGAGCTGGGTCAGCGTCGCGGTGTTCCGGCGTTGCAGCACCAGGTGCTTGTCGCCGGGAGCGATGTAGACCGTGCCGGGCGCGAGCTCCATCCCGTCGCCCGCCTCGACCACGCGCAGCGGCGTGCTGCGGTCGAGGCGTTCGGCGAACATGCGGGTGAAGACCGGCGGCATGTGCTGGGTCACCACGATCGGGACCGGCAGGTCCGTCGGCAGTTTCGTCAGCACCTTGGTCAGTGCGTCCGGGCCGCCCGTGGACGAGCCGATCGCGAGGATGTCCACGCGCCCGGGCGAGGTGCGCCGGACGGGCCGCGCGGGGACAGCCGGCGCCTGGGCGCCTCGGCCGGCCGCCACGCCGGGTCGTCCCGGCAGGCCGGGGCGGTAGCCCGGCGGCGGGGCGAGCCCCGGCCGCTTCGCCGGGCCGAGGGCCGGCCGCGTCGGCGTACCCGGCCGGCGTCCGGCCAATGCGTGGATCTTCGGCACGAGCTGTTCGCGTACGGCGGCGATGGACTCGGCCACGGATCCGACGTTGCTCGGCTTGGTCACGTAGTCCGTGGCGCCGGCGGCCAGCGCCTCCAGCGTGGCGCTCGCGCCGGCCGCGGAGAGCGTGCTGAACATGATCACTGGCACGCGCTTGTGCCGCTTGCGCAGCTCGCGGACCGCCGCGATGCCGTCCATCTGCGGCATCTCGATGTCCATCGTGATGGCGTCCGGCTTGAGCTGGTCGATCTTCGCCTGGGCCAGCAGGCCGTTCGCGGCCGTGCCGACCACCTCGATGTTCGGCGCGCCGGTCAGCGAGTCCACGATGAGGCGACGGACGACCACGGAGTCGTCGACGACGAGCACTCTGATCATCGCTGTCCTCCGTCCCTCATCCGAGCCAGGCCGGGCCGAGCGCCGCAACGACCGGCGCCAGGAGCCGGTGCGCCGTGGCGGTGTCCAGCAGGTCCCGGACGACGAGCGCCTGGACCGCGCCGCTGAGCATGTTCCACACCCCGCCGGCCCGCTCGGCCAGCGGAATGGCGGCCGTGTCGATCGCCTGCACGAGCAGCATCTGCGCCGCCGCGGCGGTGCGTACGCGGTCCGACAGGTACGCCGCCCACGAGGCCGAGTGCACCGCCGGCGACCAGCCGCCGGCGTTCCGGCGCGCGTCCTCCGCCGACTGCGCCAGCCGCCCCAGGTCCTTGGGCGTGATCGAGCGCAGCCGGTCCAGCAGGGCCGACACCGCGTAGTGGTGCGGGCCCAGGTCGATCGGCTTGCCGACGGGCAGCTTGCGCACCGCCGCGACCCACCCGGCGCCGAGCATCCGGCGGGTCGTCTCGTCGAGGACCTCACGCAGGTAGCTGGCGACCGCGGCGTCGCAGAGCAGGGCGGTCGCCGCGGCGGCCGTCTCGGACTGCTTGGCGTCGCGGCCGGCCCCGTGCCAGGTCCAGGACATCACGTCGTAGCGCAGGCAGGTGAGCAGCGAGTCGACCGATCCGATCGGCGCCCGCTCGATCAGGGCGAGCGAGCTCGCCGGGTCGTCCGCCTTCATGCCCTTGAGCGACGGCAGCTTGCGCGCCGCGCTCTCCACCTCGACCCAGAGCGGGCCGCGAACCCCCTCGTCCGGCAACCGCTGGGCGAGGATGGGCAGGTCCCCGACGCTGAGGCGCAGGGCGCGCAGCAGCACCTCGGCAGTGGCCGACCCGCCTCCCAGGCGGGTCAGATCGAAGCCGAGAACGGGGGCGCTGACCAGGCTGTACATCAGGTGGTGACTCGATACGTGTCGACCGCCTGGGTGACGTCGAGGGCAAGCATCAGCCGCTCGTCCAGCTTGAACGTGCCCACCACCAGCTCGCGAGTCGGCCCGCTGAGCGTGTCCGGCGGCGGCTCGAACGCGTCGTCGTCGAGATCGACGACCTCGCCGATGCGGTCGACGAGCAGGCTCACCGGCTCGCCGTCACCGCGCAGGATCACGTTCATGACCGGGCCCTCCAGCGCCTGCCGGGCGAGGCCCAGCTGCACCCGCAGGTCGACGGCGGCGATCACCTGACCGCGCAGGTTGAACAGGCCGCCCACGGCCGGGGGCGCCAGCGGCACCGGGGTGTACTCGTTGTAGGACAGCACCTCCTGGACCGTGTGGACCTCGACTCCGAAGAGCTGGCCGGCCACCTCGAAGGTGGCGAACTGGCGGCTCGCCATCTCAGGCCTCCACCAGCTCGTCGGTGTTCATGTCGGCGTAGAAGTTCGGGTCGGCGGCGAGGATCGCGCGGCGCACGTCGAGCAGCTCGGTGACGCGCTGCTGGATGACCGCCGTACCGACCAGGCCGTCCTCTTCGGCGTCACGACGCGGCGCCGAGCTCTCGTTCTCGGCGATGTCGACGATGCGGTCCACGACCAGCGCCACGCTGCGCCCTCCCTCGCTGTAGACGACCACCGAGACGGTGTCGCTCTCCTCCACCTCGCTGTACGCCCCCAGCAGGTGCGACAGCCGTACCAGCGGAAGAATGTGACCGCGGTACTGCACGACCTCACGCGAACCGGCGTGCTCGATGCGGTCCCGCGGGAACTCCTCGAGCCGGGTGACCGTGTCGAGCGGAATCGCCACCCGGCGCTCCCCGACCGCGGTGATGAGCAGTCGCTCCCCGGTGCCGGCGGTGGTGGCGGCGCGCGACGTGCCGACCAGGTTCTCGCGGTCCGCGTCGGCCGTCAGGTGGGAACGCCGCGCCAGCGAGGAGGCGTCGAGGATGAGACCCACCTTGCCGTCGCCCAGGATGGTGGCGCCGGCGTACAGGCCGATGTCCTTGAACCTGCTGTTCAGCGCCTTGACCACGACCTCTTCGGTGTTCAGGACGCGGTCCACGACCAGGCCGAAGCGGCGGCCGTCGGCCTGCAGAACCATGATGTAGACGCCCTGGTCGCCGCTGGGCTCGAGGCCGAGGGTGCGGTCCAGGCGGACCAGGGGCAGGAGCTTGCCGCGCAGCCGGTAGACGGGCGCGCCCGAGGCGTACTCGATCTTCGTGGACTGGCCGTCGATGAAGACCAGCTCGAGCACGGCGACCTGGGGCACCACGTAACGCTGGTCGCCGCAGTCGACGGTCAGCGCCTGGATGATGGCCAGCGTCAGCGGGATCGTGAGGCGCCAGACCGTACCCTGGCCCAGCGTCGAGTCGACGCTCACCGCGCCGCCGATGCGCTCGATGTTGGTCTTGACGACGTCCATGCCGACGCCGCGGCCGGACACGTTGGTCACCTTCGCCGCGGTGGAGAACCCGGGCTGGAAGACCATCGCCATGATCTCGCGCTTGTCCATGTTCGGGATCTGCTCCGCCCGGAGCAGCCCCTTCTCCACGGCCTTCTGCGCGATGCGGTTCACGTCCATGCCGGCGCCGTCGTCGGCCACATCGACAGCGACGTGCCCACCCTCGTGGTAAGCCCGCAGCGTCAGCGTGCCCTCGGGGTTCTTGCCGGCCGCGATCCGCCTGTCGGGGTCCTCGATGCCGTGGTCGACGGCGTTGCGCACCAGGTGGGTCAGCGGGTCCTTGACCGCCTCGAGCAGGCTGCGGTCGAGCTCCGTCTCCTTGCCCTCCATGACCAGCTCGACCTTCTTACCGAGCGAGTTGGAGAGGTCGCGGATGACCCGGGGAAGCTTCGACCAGATGTGCTCGATCGGCTGCATGCGGGTCTTCATGATCCCCTCCTGCAGCTCGGAGGTGATCATGCCGAGGCGCTGGGCGCTCCGCACGAGGCCGGAGTCGCCGGTGTCCATCACGCCGCGGACCAGCTGATTACGGGCGAGCACCAGCTCGCCGACCATGTTCATCAGGCTGTCGAGCAGGTCGACGTCCACCCGGATCGCACTGTCGGCGACGCTGCGCTTCGGCGTCTGCGCCTGCAGCGCATCGCTGACGGCGGCCGGCTGGGTCTTGCCCTCCTCGAGCAGGATCGTGCCGAGCTTGCGCTCGTCGCCCTCGAGCTGCGACTGCAGCGCCGAGCCGACGTCCGCGGGGTTCGCCGCGCCGGTCTCGACGAGGATCTCGCCGAGCGGGCGCCGCTGGTTCTCGATCGGCTCGGGGGCCGGACGGGCCGGCCTCTCCTCGATCGGTTCGGGTGCCTCGGCCGGCTTCGCCGCGCTCGGCGCCGGTGCGGCCGGTGCGGCGGGGGCGGCGGCGGGTGCGGCGGAAGGGGCGGCAGCGGCGGCCGCGGGGGCGTCGCCCGGGGCGTTCATCTGCGCGTGGACGGCCGTGATGATGGTCTCGACATCGACCTCGCCCTCGACGCCGTTCTGCTCGATGGACTCCAGCAGGGCCCGGACGCCGTCGATCGTGGCCAGCAGCGTGGTGATCGTGGTCGGCGTGACCGGCTGGACGCCGTCGCGCAGCCGCGACAGCAGCGACTCGCCCGCGTGCGCGAGGGTCTCCAGCCGGGTGAAGGCCAGGAAGCCACTGGTGCCCTTGATCGTGTGGATCGCCCGGAAGATTCGGGAGATCAGGTCACGCGAAGCCGGACTCTGCTCCAGTGCGACGAGATCCCGGTCGATCTGGTCCAGGTTCTCGTGGCTCTCCATGAGGAACTCGCCGACGATCTCGCCAAGGTCTTCCAACGCCCTACCTCCTGCTCGTTTCCCAAATCCCTCATCGACCCACCGGGTCATCACCTGAGGACACCCGAAGTGCTACCGGTTGCGGCTCAGCTGTCACCGCCCGGACGCCGATAGCGGTAGCCGAATCCGCGTACGGACTCGATCGGGGATTCGTCGGGATCCGACCATCCGAGCTTGCGGCGCAACCGCAGCACGGCGAACTTGACGCGCTCCTGACCGATGCCCGTGGGGTCGTCCCACGCCTGGGTCAGCAGCTGGTTGGGGCTCAGCACCGCGCCGGCGTGCCGGACCAGGGCATTGAGCAATCGGAACTCGGTCGGGGTGAGGCGCTTCTCGTCACCCTTGACGTAGACCCGGCGCTTCGTCGGGTCCAGGTGGACCAGGCCGTCGTCGTAGATCTGGCTGGCCCAGCTGTTCTGGCCGCCGGAGGAGCGGCGCAGCAACGCCTCGACCCGGGCCAGCAGCTCGTTGTTGGCGAACGGCTTGGTCAGGTAGTCGTCCGCCCCGCCGCGCAGCCCGCGGACCTTCTCGGCCTCCTGGCCGTGCGCGGTCAGCACCAGCACGGGTACGTCGGACACGTCCCGCAGCCGCTCGAGCACCTGCCAGCCGTCCATCTCGGGCAGGCCGACGTCGAGCACGACCAGGTCCGGGTGCTCGGCGTACGCCTCCTTGAGGCCGGTACGCCCGTCACCGGCGTGTGCCACCTCGTAGCCGGCCCGGCTGAAGAGCAGCCGAAGGGCCAGTGCGATGTCCGGGTCGTCCTCGACCACGAGCAGCCTGCTCATGAGCTCGTCACCATGCCCTCCGCCTCCGCCCCCGCGCGTCGCCAGACGCGGCTGCCCGGCCGGCGCGGCACGCACCGGTCCCTGGTCAGCGTCTTGCTCACGCCCCCCGCGACTGCGGACGGCGAAGATGAAATGTCCAAAACCACGATAGCGTGACGTGTCTGTTCATATACGGAAAGTTATAGTTCAGCGTGCGAACCCCCACGAACCTCTTCGCGCTGCAGGCTCGCTTCCTCGCGGTCATCTCCCACGAGCTGCGGACGCCGCTGACCACGATCGCGTCCTTCACCGAGAGCCTCGACACCGACGACCTCGCGCCCGCCGAACGCTCGGTGGCGCTGGCCGCCGTACGGCGCAACACCGAGCGGATGCTCGCGCTCGTCGAGGACCTGATGGTCGTGAGCCGGCTGCAGACCGGCGATCTCGAGCTCTGGCCCACGGCCGTGGACCCCGCCGAGGTGATCCGCGAGGTCGCCGAACTGCTGGCGAGCCGGGAGCCGTTCACGGCGGCGACCGTCCGCGCCGAGCCCGGACCGCCGCTGTCCGCGGACGCCCCGCTGCTGCGCGACCTCTTCTATGCCGTGGTGGGCACGGTCGCGAGCGGCGCGGCCGACCGGTCCGCCACCGTGGAGGCGGAGGGCAGTGACACCGGCTGGCGGATCACGGTGACCGCCCGGCAGGCCGAGCGGCTCACCAACGAGCACCTGATGGCCGGCATGCTGGCGGACCCGGACCCGCCGAACCGGCGCCGCAGCACGGCCCTGTGGATGCTGCTCGCCGAGGCCATCGCGACCCGGCACGGCGGGTCGGTGGAGCTGACGTTCGACCCCGAGACGGGTGCGGGAGCCGAGATCCGGCTTCCGCCGACCATCCCCCCAGACTGACACGAACCGCCCGGCAGGCCACCGTAAACGCCCAAAGAAGGGACGTAACGGCAGATGAACGGTCCGATGTATGGTGCCGGGCGCACAGGGACCCGGCCGTGGACCGGGAGGCAAGCACCGTGTTCGAATCCGTACGCCGTATCGCGCTCGCCGCGGCCGCACCCGCGGCACTGCTCGCACTGACCGCGGCACCCGCGCACGCCGGCACCACCGTTCCGGGGGCGTCCCGGCTGGGCCCGGCGACCATCGGGATCCTCATGGACGACGTGGTCGCACGCACCAACGAGGTGCGGGTCAGCGCGGGCTGCGACCCGCTCTCGGTGGAGGACGAGCTCGTGGTCGCGTCCGTACGGCAGAGCCACTACATGGCCGCCACCGGCGACTTCGGGCACATCGGCTGGCGCGGCTCGACGTTCGAGACCAGGTCCCGGGCGGCGGGCTACGACGACGTCGCCGCCGAGAACATCGCCTGGGGCTTCTCCAGCGCCGACGAGGTGATGGAGGCCTGGCTGGCCAGCCCGGCGCACCGCGAGAACATCCTCAACTGCGACGCGCGGGTCTTCGGGGCCGGCGTACAGCGGGCGGCCGACGGCACCCTCTACTGGACCCAGGTCTTCGGCTGGCGCTGAGCTACAGCGAGCAGTTCACCAGGACCGGTTCGGGGTGCAGGACGACGCCGAACCGGTCCCGTACGCCGTCGCGGATCTCGCGGGCCAGGTCCAGCAGCGCCGCCGTCGTCGCCCCACCGCGGTGGGTCAGTGCGAGCGTGTGCTTGGACGAGATGGCGACCCCGTCGCGGCCGTACCCCTTGGCGAAGCCGGCCTTCTCGATCAGCCAGGCTGCCGGCACCTTGACCGTGCCGTTCGGCGCCGGCCAGCTCGGCGGCTCGCCGGCGTCGACCAGCCGGTCCTGCACCGCGGCCCACTCCTGCGCGGAGAGCACCGGGTTGGTGAAGAAGGAGCCGACCGAGCGGGTGTCCGGGTCCTCGGGGTCGAGCACCATGCCCTTGCTCGCCCGCAGCTTGAGGACGGTCTCGCGGACCCGCTCCGCGGCCACCCGGTCGCCGGCTTCGACGCCGAGGTGCCGGGCCAGTTCCGCGTACCGGATGGGGGCCGACTCGGCGGAGACCTCGAGCCGGAAGTCGACCTCCAGGACGAGCCACCGGTCGTTGTGCTTGAACACGCTGGACCTGTACGCGAACCGGCACTCCGGCAGCGACAGCACCTTGACCTCGTCGTCGATCCGGTCGTAGACGTGCACCGCCTCGACGGTCTGGGCCACCTCCTGGCCGTAGGCGCCGACGTTCTGGATCGGCGTCGCACCGGCCGAGCCGGGGATGCCGGACAGCGCTTCCAGCCCGGAGAGGCCCTCGGCCAGCGTCCGGGCGACGAACTCGTCCCACGGCTCGCCCGCCGCGACCCGGACGAGCGCACCCCGGGAGTCACGCTCGATGACGCGAACCCCGCGGGAGCGCAGCAGCAGCACCGGACCCGGGAACCCCTCGTCACCGATCACGACGTTGCTGCCCCCCGCGAGGACCAGCGTCCGGTCCCCCCTGCGGGCGGCCGCGCGCATCATTGCTACCGCTTCGTCCGTTTCGGACACCGCCGTCAGCGTGCCCGCCGGGCCGCCGAGGCGTAGCGTCGTGTACGCCCCCAGCGAACTGGCATGCGCAGCAGATGCGGTGGCGGGTGGATGAGCACTAACGTCAGGCACGACGTTCACCCTAGGCCGACGGGCCCAGGGGTACGCACAGGTGGTCCTCCTTGAGCGGGAGAAGCTGATGAACAGGCTCAACGCGACGAAGGACTTCTGGCTGGCGGCGCTGCGCGCCGACGGCCCGGCGCTCCAGGACGCCGTCGCCGAGACCGGCCCCGACGCCGCCGTGCCCTCGTGCCCGGGCTGGACCGTCGCCGACCTCACCGAGCACCTCACCGTGCTGCTGCGCTGGGTGCGTGAGACGGTTCCGCGCGGCGTGATCGACAAGCCTGCCGAGCGGGTCACCCCGGAGCCCCGGCCCGCCTGGCCGGACGCGCTGGACGGGCTGCGGCGCGAGCTGACCGGCACGATCGAGACGCTCGACGCGCTCGATCCCGACTTCCCGGCCTGGACCTGGCCCGCGCAGGCGAAGAAGGCCGGCTTCTGGCAACGCCGCATGGCCCACGAGATCTCCGTGCACCGCTGGGACGCCGAGACGGCCGCCGGCCGCGCGACGCCCATCGAGACGAAGCTGGCCGCGGACGGCGTCAACGAGGTGCTCGACACCTGGTTGCCGGCCGGCCGCCGCAAGGGCCCCACCGACCTGCACGGCGTCGTACACCTCGTCGCCACCGACGCAAGTTACGAGTGGTTCGTCCGGCTGCGCGGCGCGGGCCTGGCACTGCTGGACACCGGCACGATCCTCGACACGCACGATCACCACGCGCGCGCCGAGACGCGGGGCATGGCGAGTGACCTGCTCCTGGCACTTATGGGACGCGTGAAACAGGACAAGCTGGTCACGACCGGCGACCCACGCCTGATCAGCGCGCTTCGTGCGGGCTGAAGCGTCCCACGGTACGGGCGTGGTTCCGCAACTTCCAGCCGCTTCCCGAGATAGTGAATGGCCTTACGCTGTACCGGTTAAGTTCGGGCGGCCGCGGTCGTCCCGACAGCATTCACGCAGGGAGCGGTGAGGGCATGACGGCAACCGTCGAGGTGGAATCGAGCGGCGAACCACTGGCATCGGGGGTCCACTTCCCGGACGGCTTCATCTGGGGAGCCGCGACGGCGTCGTACCAGATCGAGGGAGCGGTCCGCGAGGACGGCCGGGGCCCGTCCATCTGGGACACCTTCTCCCGTACGCCGGGACGCGTGTACTCCGGCCACACCGGCGACGTCGCCTGCGACCACTACCACCGCTACGTCGAGGACGTGGCGATGATGGCGGACCTGGGGCTGGGGTCGTACCGGTACTCGGTCGCCTGGCCGCGCATCCAGCCCGACGGCACCGGCCCGGTCAACACCCGCGGCCTGGACTTCTACGACCGGCTCACCGACGAGCTCATCGGCAAGGGCATCAACCCGGTCGTCACGCTGTACCACTGGGACCTGCCGCAGACGCTGCAGGACCGCGGCGGCTGGACCGTCCGGGAGACCGCCGAGGCCTTCGCCGAGTACGCGGCCATCGTGCACGCCCGCCTCGGCGACCGGGTCCGCACCTGGACCACCCTCAACGAGCCGTGGTGCTCGGCATACCTCGGCTACGGCAGCGGCCGGCACGCCCCCGGCGTCCAGGACCCGGCCGCGGCGTTCCGGGTCGTCCACCACCTGCTGCTCGGGCACGGGCTGGCCGCGCGGGCGCTGCGCTCGGCCGGCGCGCAGAGCGTCAGCATCACGCTGAACCCGGCCGCCGTGTCGCCCCTCGACCCGCAGAACCCGGCCGACGCCGCCGCCGCGCGGATCGTCGACGGGCTGCACAACCGGATCTTCCTCGACCCGCTGCTGCGCGGGGCGTACCCGGAGGACATGCGCGAGCACATGGCGCGCTTCACCGACCTGAGCCACATCCGCGAGGGCGACGAGGCGATCATCAACGCCCCGATCGACGTGCTGGGGATCAACTTCTACACCCCCACGTACGTGTCGGCGAAGCCCGGCCAGCCCGCCTCGCCGGAGAACCCGGGAACCGAGGGCATCGCCTTCCGGGCGCCGGTCGGCCCGATCACCGACATCGGCTGGCAGATCGAGCCGGCGGCCCTGACCAGGCTGCTGGACCGCATCCACGCCGACTACGGCGTACCGATGATGATCACGGAGAACGGCGCGGCCTACCCGGACGGCCCGTCGGACGGCACCGGCGCGGTCCACGACAGCGACCGGATCGACTATCTCGACGGTCATCTGCGCGCGTGCCTGGAGGCCATTTCCCACGGCGTTGACCTTCGGGGATACTTCGCATGGTCGTTGATGGACAATTTCGAATGGGCCGAGGGCTACAAGATGCGCTTCGGGATCGTGCACGTGGACTACACCACGCAGCAGCGGGTCCTGAAGGACAGCGCCGAATGGTATCGGGAGGTGATCCGGCGCAACGGTCTGACCGACCGGGCCCGGATCGGGGAGTGAGCTGATGGTGACGCGGGAGCGGCCGACACTCGAGGCGGTGGCCAGACGAGCCGGTGTCTCGCGCGCGACCGTTTCTCGCGTCGTGAACGGCTCGACCACGGTCGCGGTCGCGATCCGCGACGCCGTCAACCAGGCCGTCGATGAACTCGGGTACGTACCCAACCAGGCGGCGCGCAGCCTGGTGACCCAGCGCACCGAGTCGATAGCGCTGATCCTGCCGGAGACGGCCAGCCGGGTCTTCTCGGACGACATGTTCTTCCCGGCCATCATCCGCGGCGTCAGCATGGAGCTGGAGGCCGCCGACAAGCAGCTCGTCCTGATGATGGCGGGCTCGACGGCCAGCCACGACCGGGTCGAGCGCTACGCGATGGCCGGGCACGTGGACGGCGTCATGTTCGCCTCCATGCACGGCGCCGACCCGCTGCCCGGCACGCTGGCCCGGCTGGGCATCCCGGTGGTGTGCAGCGGCCGCCCGATGACGCCGGCCGAGCTGCCGGTGCCCTACGTCGACGTGGACCACATCGGCGGGGTGGCGGTGGCCGTACGCCGCCTGCTCGCCCTCGGACGCCGCCGGATCGCCACGATCGCCGGGCCGCAGGACATGGTGGCGGGCATCGACCGGCTGACCGGCTACCGGACCGCGCTGGACGAGGCCGGGCTGGCCGAACACGTGGCGGTGGGCGACTTCACCCGCGACTCCGGCATCCAGGCGATGCGCCGCCTGCTCGCCGACGACCCGCAGCTGGACGCGGTCTTCGTGGCCTCGGACATGATGGCCCACGGGGCGCTGCAGGCCCTCAAGGACGCGGGGCGGCGCGTGCCGGAGGACGTGTCGGTGATCGGCTTCGACGACTTCGAGATCAGCCGGCTCAGCGACCCGCCGCTGACCACCGTCCGCCAGCCGATCGTCGACATGGGCCGGACCATGGCCCGCCAGATGCTGGGGCTGGTCGACGAGCGTACGGACGTCCCCTCCGTCGTGGTCCTGCCGACCGAGCTGGTGGTCCGCGCCTCCGCCTGACCGCTACAGCGAGGCGGTCGTGATGACTTCCGTGGGCAGGCCGAGCACCTTGCGCGACAGCAGAGCGCCGCCCGCCACCGCCGCCGGCATGAGCAGTACGGCGCCCAGCGGGATGAGGAAGCACGCGAACACCGCCACGCCGAAGCCCAGCGCGAGTGGCCGCCGCGCGCGCAGCGCCGCCCGCCGGTCCCGCAGCCGCTTGCCGCGCCGCTGGAACGGCACCCCGGTCAGTTCCACGGCGAGCAGCCAGCCGCCGACCGCACCGCCGACCACCGGCACCACCGTCTGGCCCACGACCGGGATGAAGCCGGCCACGAAGAGCGGGATGCCGAGCAGGATCGACAGGCCGATCAGCCGCAGCGAGTCGCGCAGGCTGCGGCCGAGCGAGGCGAGCAGCGGCACCTCCACCTCGTCCGGTACGCCGCCGTAGCGCCGCTCGACCAGGCCGGAGATCTTCTCGTAGAACGGGTCGCCGATCAGCAGCGTCACCGCGGTGAACGTCAGCACCAGGAGCAGGCCGCCGAGCCCGAGCACGGCGGCGCCGGCCAGCAGCCGGATGAGGTCGCGCCACAGCGTGGACCAGTCGTCGGCGAACCAGGTGACCGCCGACGCCAGGTCGCCGACCAAGGCGACGAGGGTGAACACCGCGGCGCAGTACAGCAGGCCGGCGATGATCGCGGGCACCAGGCCCAGGGCGAGCAGCCGGGGGCTGCTCAGCACGAGGCCGAGCCCGCGGCCGAGCAGTCCCGCACCGGTGAGGAAATCGCGGACCGCTCCGCCTGGACCGTGCTGAGTCTCTCCCACGGTTCGCGAGCTTAGGGCCTGCGGAAAAGCCCGTCACCCGCGAGGCCGGAGGGTTCCGGGCCGGCGTCCGAGGTCTCCGTCGCGGCGGGGCTCGACGGCGGATCGACGATCGACGTGGGCGTCGGCACCGGCGGCATGGTCAGTGTCGGCGTCGCGGACCCGGAGGCGGATGACGACGGTACGCCGGAACTCGGCGCGACACTCGGCGCGCTCGGGGCGACGGACTCCACCACGGAGACCGGCTCGGTGGCGCGGGGTACCCAGTCGGTGATGGAACCGGACGCCGGGGTGGTCGCCCTGAGGGGTGCGGTGCCGAAGGCCCCCGCCCCGTCCGGCGCGCTCACCGGCGGCGGTGCGGTGCCGGGCGTACCGAGCGTCCAGCCGGCGGCGACGGCGAACGGGAGACCGAAGGCCACGATGCCGAAAAAGACTGATCTGGGGGATAGCCGCACGCCCTGAACACCGGTCGAGCGGCCAAAAGGTTACGGCGTACGCCGATACATCGGGGAATCCGCCGCTCACCGGCTTGATCAGCCGAGTCCGGACCCGGTACTGTCCACCGGCTCGCATTCACTGCGACCACTTTCACGGGGAGACCAATGAACACCGGACGATCGCGCGGTCTCGCCGCGATGCTGACCCTCGCCCTCGGAGCCGGCACGGTGGCCGGGGCCGCCCTGCTCGGCTCGCCGGCCTGGGCCGCGGGTACGGGCACCTACAGCCTCGACACCACGGCGATCGCGCCCGGCCAGCAGGTCACGCTGACCCAGACGGCGTTCGAGGACAGCACCCCCGACACCGCCCCCACCGTCACGGTGACCTGGGGCGACGGCAGCTCGTCGACGCTGGAGAGCGGCTCGGACAGCGTGCAGCACACGTACTCGGCCAGCGGCACGTTCACGGTCGCCGTGACGATCGCCGACGACGGCGCCTCCACCGCCGGCACCCTCACCGGCGCGAGCGTCACGGTGGCGGCCACGACGTTCGCGTTCAACCCCACCTGGAACTGGACCTGGACGGCCGGCGGCCACGAGGCCACGCTCCAGCTCGCCGGTGTCCCGCGCAACACGACCCGGGTGTGGGTCAACTGGGGCGACGGCGAGACCAGCTTGGTGAACCGGGCCAACACGGTGGTCCAGCACTACTACACGTGGGGCGCCTCCGGCGTGCACTCCGCCACAGTCACGCTGGAGAGCCCGCAGGGCAAGGTCACGAAGCCGGCGGGCACGTACACGCTGAAGGCCGACACGTTCAAGCCCACCGCCACACTGACGGTGCCGGCCAGCCCGTCGAAGGCTTCCTCGTGGAAGACGATCCAGGGCACCGCCAAGGACGCGCAGAGCGGCCTGGACGTGGTCGGCGTGCAGCTCTTCAAGTGGAACAGCACGACGGACTGGTACTACAACTTCTCGACCAACAAGTGGGTCAAGTACAACTTCGACAACCCGAACATCCCGCAGGCCGCCGTGAAGTACGTCAAGGCGGACTCGGCCGGCAAGTGGAAGGTCACCGGCGTGGCGGGTCTCGCGAAGGGCTACCACCTCGAGGTCGACTACTTCGCCTACGACAAGGCCGGCGTCGGTAGTGACCGGAAGTACCGGGTGCAGAACCTCACGAGCTGACGCGGCAGGCTATTTCTCGTTCAGGAACGAGGAGATCCGCGCGCGCAGCTCGCCGCGCTGCGTCCAGAGCACCGCCGGCCGGTCGTAGACGTGCAGCTGCGCGCCGGGCAGCAGCCCGGCCAGGCGCTCCGCCCACGCTGCCGGATGCAGCTCGTCGCCCACGCAGCCGATCACCAGCGCTTTTCCACGGTACGCCCGGAGCACGCCGACATCCGCAACGGCGGGAGTCCGCCACAACGTCTCCAGCTGCGGCGCAAGCCCGTCGCGCAGCAGCTGCTCGACGCGCTGCCGCAGGAAGCTCCAGCCGGCGGGCGTGTTGCGCACCGACGGGGGCAGCTCGGGCTCGACCGCCGCCGCCACCGCGGCCGCCTCGCCGGACTCGACCGCGGCGATGAGGCGGTCGAGCCGCTCCTCGGCCGCCCGGGGCCGTACGCCGTCCAGCGGCGCGGGCAGGTAGCACACGATGCGCTCGAACCGGCCCGGGTCGTCGGCGAGCAGCCGGCAGAGGGCACCGGCGCCCATGCTGACCCCGAGCGCCCGGGTGGCGCCGGCGTGGTCGGCGACGGCGCGCAGGTCCGCGGCCAGGTCGGCGAAGGTCCACGGCGCTGAGGGCGCGTCGGAGCGGCCGTGGCCCCGGAAGTGGAAGAACACCCGCCGGCCGGACACCGCGCTGCCCAGCGGCCGGGTGCCGGCCAGGTCGCCGGCGAGGCCGTGGGCGAAGACGGTCACCGGGTCGCCGACGCCGGTGACGAGCTGCTCGAGGCGTACGCCGTGCGGGGTGTCGATGAGCTCGGTGGGCGGGGCCGGCAGGGTGGGCCGCCCGGCTCGGGGGCCGGTCGGGCCCGGGCCCGGGGTCCGCGGGCCGCCGGCGGGAGGGGGCGGCCGGCGGAGTCTCACCAGAAGCCCTTGCCGTCCGAGAGGTCACGCAGGCCGGGACGGACGTCGAGCAGGTAGATCAGGGCGGCCGCGACGCCGATCAGGCCGAACAGGCCGGTGGCGCCGAACAGCAGCGTCAGTGCCATGCAGACTGCGAGGATGGCGAGCCAGGCGCCCTTCGGCAGCGTGCCGATCGCCTGGAAGCCGTCTCCTCGCTGAGTGACGCAGTGAATGAAGGCCACCGCTTGCACGATCATCGAGGCGATGACCACGAGCACGTCGATGTAGAACCTGACTTCGTGGAAGAACAGCGGCGCGCTGGAGACCATGGCAGAGAGTCTATGCCGCGGGCCCCGGCTTGCACCGGGGCCCGCGGATCATCACAGCCGTGTCGACCGGGTCAGGAGGCGATCGGGCGGGAGGCGCGCTTGCGCGGCTTCGGGGCCGGCGTCGCGGCCTCGGCGGCCTCGACGGCCTTCGGCTCCTCGGTGGTGACCATGTCGGCGTTGACCACGTCGGCGGCCTCGATGACGCCGGTGCCGACGACGCGCTCACCACGAGCGACGAGCGAGGTGTAGACCGCGAGGGCGCGCTCCTGCGCCACCTGCGCGAAGGCGAGGGCGCCGGAGGTGGCCTCGTTGCGGAGCTTGTCGAAGTCCGTCGTGGAGGCCTTGTCCTTCAGCGACGTGGCGGTGGTGCCGGCGGCGTCGTTCGCGATCTTCAGCGAGGCGACGGCGCGGTCGCTGAGCTCGCTCACCACGGCGGGCAGCTTGCGCAGCTCCCGCCAGGCCAGGTCACCGGCGCCGGCGGCGGCGTACAGCGGGGCGGGGATACGGGTCTTGGTCTGCTCGGGCATGTCTTCTCCTCAAGTCACTGTTCGGGCTTGGTGGCGGGCGGCGGAGCCCCACCGTCCTCGGCGACGGCGACGTCACGCATCATGGCCCTGAGCGCCTCGTCCTCGTCCGGAACCTCGACCTCCAGGACGGGGTCGGGCTCGGCGTCGGCGGCCGCTTCGGGCTTCGGGGCGTGACGTGCGTTCTCGTTGCGGAACGTCTCGTAGATCTGCGTCAGCGACTGCTTCTGCGCGATCGTCAGATCGGGGTCCACCGCGATGGCGGCCAGCACGCCCTGCTGGCCTTCACCGTCGAGCAGGCCGGCGCGCAGGTACATCGCGGGCGTCGACACCCGCAGCGCGCTGGCGAGTTGCTGCAGCACCTCGGCGCTGGGCTTGCGCAGGCCACGCTCGATCTGGCTCAGGTACGGGTTGCTCACACCCGCCCGGTCGGCGAGCTGCCGGAGCGAGATCTTCGCGGTCTGTCGCAGGTCTCGGATGAAAGAGCCGATGTCCTGCGGCAGGTCCTTGGGGGTGGCCATGACACGACCCTAGCCGGGGGTGCTAGCTGTTGCAAGCAAAACGCTAGCAATAGTTAGCGTGAACCGGGTCACCAGACCGCGCGTACCTCGCCGACGCGGGCGCCGCCGCCCAGCACCGGCACCATGGCCAGCTCGTCCAGCACCGGCGCGTCCGCGCCCAGGCGGCGCAGGGCCGAGACCAGTACGGGCATCCGCGCCCGCATCGCGCCGTCGGCCACCTTGATCGCCACCGCGCCCACCCCGGGGACGGCCACCGCAACGACCCCCTCGGCACCTCCCTTGGCGAGCAGCCCGGGCACGCCGTGCATGAGCAGGGTGTCGTCCTGTCCGGTGCCGGCGACCAGCTCCGGAGTCGCCCGGATGGCGTCGGCCACCTGGCGCTCGTACCCGTCCGGGGCGGAGACCAGCCGGTGGAAGCCGCGAGCCAGGGCGGTCAGCGAGAAGGCGAAGACCGGCGCGCCGCAGCCGTCCACCCCGGTCGCGGCGATCGGCTCGCCGACCAGGTCGGTCACCGCGGCGGCGACGGCCACCTGGAGCGGGTGCTTGGCGTCGCGGTAGTCGTCGAGCGGCCAGCCGTTGGCGACACAGGTGGCCAGCATCCCGGCGTGCTTGCCGGAGCAGTTCATGTAGATGCGCTCGGCGCCGCCGCCGGCGCGGAGCACGGCGTCGCGTTCCTTCTCGGAGAGCGGAAGGTCGACGGGGCAGAGCAGGTGCTCCTCGCCCACCCCGGCCGCCCGCAGGATCGAGCGGGCCCGATCGACGTGGAACGGCTCACCGAAGTGACTTCCGCTGATCAGCGCGAGGTCGGCCGGGTCCGCGACCGGCAGCCCGGAGCGCAGCATGCCCACGGTCTGCAGCGGCTTGTTCGACGAGCGGGGGAAGACCGGGCCGGTCACGTCCCCCGCCGCGGCGACCACGGCCCCGGCGGCGTCCAGCACCACCACGGAGCCGTGGTGCACGCACTCGACGAAGCCCGAGCGGACGACCTCGGCGAGGATCATCGGGCCGGCACCCCGAGCAGCTCGCGGGCCTCGGCGGTGGTCAGCGGCGGGCGCTGGGCGAGCTGCGCGAACCCGACCGCCCGGGCCACGAGCTGCATGTTCGACTCGACGGCGCGGCCTCTCGCGTACGTGGTGGTGTCCTCCATGCCGACCCGCAGGTGCCCGCCCGCCGACAGCGACGCCAGCATGACCGGGATCGTGCTGCGGCCGATGCCGGTCGCGGAGAACGTGGTGCCCTCGGGCAGGTCCCGGATCGCGCGGTGGCACGCCACCAGCGCCTCAGCGGTGCCCGGCATCCCGCCCGGCACGCCCATCACCAGGTCCACGTGGACATGGCCGCCGGCGGGCAGCCCGTGCTGGGCGAGGAGCCGTTGCAGCGTGGCGAGCTGACCAAGGTCGAAGATCTCGTACTCGGGGACGATGCCGCGCTCCTGCATCCGTGTGTGCAGGTCGACGATGAAGTCCCAGCGGTTCATGAACACGCTGTCGCCGAAGTTGACCGTACCCATCGTGCAGGAGGCCATCTCCGGCCCGGCGTCGAGCACGGCGAGCCGGTCCGACTCCGGGTCGGTGACCGAGCCGCCCGAGGAGAGCTGGACGATCAGGTCCGTGGACTGCCGCAGGGCGGCGACCGTCTCACGCAGCCGGCCCTGGTCCAGGGTCGGCTCGGCCGCGTCGTCGCGGATGTGGACGTGGATGATCGCGGCGCCGAGCGCCTCGCACTCCTTGGCGGTGGCCACGAGCTCATCGATCGTCACGGGCAGCGCGGGTACGGCCGCCTTGTTGTTCTCCGCGCCGGTGGGCGCGACGGTGATCAGGGTCCCGGTCATAACCGTGATCCTGCCATGAGGAATCGTTCAGGGACCGCCGCCCGGGGAGGATCAGCCCACGTCGATGGCGGCGGCGGACTCGGCGACCGTCAGCCGCGCGTCGTCGGGAACGTTGCGCTTGAGCACCGCGAGCGCGACCATGCCGAGCTCGTGGTGGCGCACCGCGGTGCCGACGAAGCCCACCTGCCGCCCGTCCAGGGTGACCGGGGTCCCCTTGGCCGGCGGCTGGTCGGTCGCCACCCCGTCCAGGTGCAGCAGCACGAGCCGGCGCGGCGGGCGGCCCAGGTGGTGCACCCGGGCGATGGTCTCCTGACCGCGGTAGCAGCCCTTGTCGAGGTGGACGGCCGGGGCCACGAACTCGGCCTCCGACGGGATGGTCCGGTGATCGGTCTCCCAGCCGAGCCGCGGGATCCGGTGAGCCACCCGCACCGCCTCGTACGCCCACAGCCCCGCCCGGGGCACGTCGGCGAGCCGCTCGAGCACCCCGGACAGATTGCCGCGGGGCACGAGCAGGTCGACGCCGAGCCGCCCGCGCCGAGCCAGTCCGCCCTCGAACCGCCGCACGTCGTACAGCGCGGTCGGCTCGGCGGGCACGGAACCGGCGGCGAACTTCGGCCCCGGCACGTCGAAGACGCGGGGTGCCGCCAGATCGATGTCCAGCAGCCGCGCGACGGCGGCGGGGGCGTCCGGGCCCACCAGCGACAGCACGGCGACCTCGGCGGAGGCGTCCCGGGGCTCGACGCGGGTGAAGAACCGCATCGACTCCAGGTATTTGAGCAGGCCCTCGCCCGCCCCGGGCTCGGTGTCCAGCCAGGCGGTGCCGCCGTCCTCGGCGACGAGCGCGTGCTGCTCGACGTGCCCGTGCGGGGAGAGCACCAGCAGCTCGGTGCCCTGGCCGGCGCGCAGGTCGCTGAGGTGCTGGGTGGTGAGGGTGTGCAGCCAGCTCGCCCGCTCCTCGCCCGGCACGGCGATCACGTCCCGGTGAGACCGGTCGACGAGGCCGACGGCGGTCTCGAGGGTGCGCTGCTCCCGCATCGGGTCACCGAGGTGGGCCGGCACGCCGGCGTCGGCCGAGTCCGGCTGGAGATCCTCGACGAGGACCGTGGTCATGAAGGCTCCTTGCAGTCGCCGCAGACGCCGAAGAGGGACACGTGGCCGACGTCCACCCGGAAGTCGCGCTCGTCGCGCAGCCGGGCCGTCACGGGTTCCATGATCGAGGGGTCGACCTCGTCGATCGAGCCGCAGGTCCGGCACACGAGGTGGACGTGCTGGTCCTCACCGGCCCGGTGGTACGTCGGCGAGCCGTGCGACAGGTGGGTGTGGCTGACGAGGCTCAGGTCCTCGAGCAGCTCGAGGGTGCGGTAGACGGTGGTGATGTTGACGCCGGCGGCGCGCTCACGCACGGTCTGATGAATCTGCTCCGGCGTGGCGTGGCCGAGCTCGTGGACCGCCTCCAGGATGAGCTGGCGCTGCGGGGTCAGTCGCAGGCCGCGCTCCCGGAGCATCTCGGCGAGGGATGTGGCGGACACGGTATGAGCATAGTTCGCGCGGCGATACCCTCCGCGTCGTGAACGTGCCGATCATCGTGATTCCGGGCTCAGGGCAGCTGACCCCCACCGACCGTGGGCTCCTCTACGGCGAGGGCGTCTTCGAGACCGTGCACGTCCGCCCCACCGGCCCCTGGCTGCTCGACGCCCATCTGGCGCGCCTGGATCGCTCCGCCGCGGCGCTGGGCATCGATGTCCCGCCGGAGGTGGCGCGGCTGGCGGACGGCGTCACCCACGACGACGGCGCCCTGCGGCTGGTGGTGACGCCTTCGACCTCGTTCGCCACGCTGTCGCCGGTCCCGGAGTCGATCCGGCGGGAACGCCGGGAGGGGATCAGGCTCATCACGCACGAGGTGGGCACCGAGCGGCCGCCGTGGTCACTGTCGGCGGCCAAGACCCTCTCCTACGCCGAGAACCTGGCGGCCAAGCGCTGGGCGGCCCGGCAGGGGGCCGACGACCTGCTGTGGCTGGCCGGCGGGTGGGCGCTGGAGGGCCCGACGGCGAACGTGGTCTGGCTCGCGGGCGACACGCTGTGCACCGTCCCGGCCGGCACGACGGGCATTTTGCCCGGCACGACGGCCGCGCACCTGCTCGAGCGGGCCGCCGAGGTGGGCCTGCGCGCCGAGGAACGCATGATCACCGCGGCTGACCTGCCGGGCGTCGACGCGATCTGGCTGGCCAGCTCGTTACGCGGCCTCGCCGAGGCGCGGTCGCTCGACGGGCGGCCGCGCGCGGCGTCGCCGTGGACGCCGCGCCTGCTCGCACTGCTGGGCTTCAGCCGCCCACCCGCATGAGCCGGGCCGACAGGTGGGGCTTGAGCTTCTCGCCGCTCGCGGACATCTCGTGGGCGTACAGCAGGGCACCCTCGACGATGCCGAAGAGCCGGTGGCTGCCGGTGACCGCGAGGCCCGAGGCGGTGTGCCCGACGCCGGCCGTCGCCATCTCCAGCCGGGTGCCGGTGGCCTCGCCCTCGTACAGCTCGATGACGCCGTGCTGGGTGGTCAGCGTGGCTTCCATCTCGTCGGTGGGCCGGCCGTCGGCGTTGAGCACCGGGCGCCAGAAGCCCACCTCGCGGTCGCCCATGCCGATCGGCTTCGAGTCGTCGTCGAGCAGCCAGATGCGCGACTCGTACGCCAGGAACGGCCGCCCGTCGTGGCTGATCCGGAGCTCCTGCGCGAAGTTGTAGTCCTCCGGCTGCGGGAACCCGCCCTGGCCACGGCCCCGCCACAACCCGATGAACGGCAGCAGCCCGAGCAGCGACGGGTGCAGGTCCGGGCCCTGGCGCAGATCGTGCGTGTCCTCGTACGGGTAGTCCTCGACCGGCGGGGCGTTCAGCCAGGGCGGTGGGCCCAGCGGATTCTCCGTCTCACTGCTCACCAGCGTCCCCTTGCAATGCGCATCGCCAGATAGCCCAAACCGCCGGCCAGTCCGCCCATACCGGCGACCAGCAGGCTCACGTACCCGATCTCCGTAACCATGACCAAGCCATCCTATGCTGACCGGCATGGCCCGCCTTCTCGTCGTCAAGACCACCGCCGGCGCCGACGCCCCGGAGCGCTGCTCGCAGGCGTTCACGGTGGCGAGCACGGCGGCCTCCGCCGGCGTGCCGGTGTCCTTCTGGCTCACCGGCGAGTCGGCGTGGTTCGCCCTGCCCGGCCGGGCGGCCGAGTTCGAGCTGCCGCACGCCGCTCCCCTGCCCGACCTGCTGGAACTGCTGCTGGAGGCGGGCACGGTCACGCTGTGCACGCAGTGCGCGGCCCGCCGCGGCATCGGCCCGGACGACGTGCTGCCGAAGATCCGGATCGCCGGGGCCGCGGTCTTCGTCGAGGAGATCACGGGCGAGGGCGCCCAGGCGGTCGTCTACTGAGGGATGATCCGCCACTTCTGGTTGGCGAGGTTCAGGTCGCCCCACTGGGTGACGATCGCCCCGTCCGCCGTGGACCCGCCGGAGACCTCGAGCAGCTTCCCGCTGTGCCGGGCGATCACCTTGAACACGCCCGCCCCGGCCCACGCGAGCCGCCACTGCTGGTTGGCGCCCCCGGCGTAGCTCCACTGGACGACGCGGGCGCCGTCGGCCGTCGAGACACCACTGACGTCGACGCACTTGCCCGTGAGGTTGCTGACGATCCGGAAGTGGCCGTCGCCGGCGTCCTCGAACCGCCAGACGTGGTCGGCCGTGCCGGTGGCCGGCCACTGGGTCAGCTGAGCGCCGTCGGCCTGCGACATGTCCTGGATCGCGAGGACCTTGTTCGTATGGGTGACCTGCAGCCGTACCCGGCCGTCCGGGATCAGTCGCCAGTTGTGGTCGGCGGTGCCGTTGTCGCCGAACTGGACCACGTTCGCCGAATCCGCGGTCGACATGCCGGCCACGCCCAGCACCTTGCCGGAGTTCTTGTTCCTGATCCGGGCGTATCCGGTGCCGTTGTCGACGATCTGCCACAGGTGGTCCGCGGTGCCGTTGTCGTCGAACTGCACGACCTGCGCCGAGTCGGCCGTCGACATGAGATCGACGCCGAGGACCTTGCCGGAGTTGACGCAGCGGATGCGGACGTACCCGTCGCCGTTGTCGACGATCTGCCATAGGTGGTCCGCGGTGCCGTTGTCCGCGTACTGCACCACCCGCGCGCTGTTCGCCTGGGACATCTGGTCGACGCCGAGCACCTTGCCACTGTTCTGGTTCTGGATCCGGAAGGCGGCACCGAGCGGCACCCACGGCTTGCCGGCCCCGATCCGCGGGAATGACGTGATCCTCAGCCGGGCCGCGCCCATCGGGATCAGGGTGACGTTCTCGACCGGCTCGGTGGAGGGGGTCGGGCTGTCCTGCAGCGGGGTGACGATCTGGTCGGAGTCGGCGTTCCACGCCGGCACCTTCCGCGCCGGCGTGGTGATCCGGATCGGGGCGTTCGCGGGCGTGAACGGGTCGTCGGCGTTGCCCAGCCCGGTGGTGACCGCGAAGGCCGTCGCGCCGTCCAGGCCGTAGTTCCACGGCGAGCCCGGGCGCACCTCCTGGGTCGGCCAGGCGTCCGTGCCGCCCGTACGGGACCAGTTCTCGGTGATGGCCGGCGCGAACGTCAGCGGGCCGAGATGCACCGACACCGCGTTGTGATTCGCGGGCCAGGACCGGGCACGCGCCTGCATGGGCAGGCGCAGGACGACCCGGTCACCGTTCGCCCAGGTCCGGCTGATCTTCGCGTACGCCGGGCCGGCCGCGACCGCCACCACGTTGCCGTTGACGGTGACCGTGGGCGCCGAGCACCACGCCGGGATGCGCAGGTACAGCGGGAAGGTCAGGGACTTGGGCGTGGTGAGCGTGTACGTGATCGTGTCGCCGAACGGATACCTGGTGTCGGCGGCGATGCTGATCCCCGTACCGTCGGCGACCTCGGCTGTGACCAGCGACGGGCCGTGCAGGTTCGCGACCAGGCCCGCGTCCGGGGTCGCCGCCCACATCTCCTCGACGTAGTACGGCCAGCCCATGCCGTAGTTGTGCGGGCAGCACCGGTAGTTGTCGATGCCCAGCATGTACGCCTGCATCGCGAAGCCGTTCTGGAACTGCCCCTGGCTGCCGGGGCGGTCCAGCAGCGCGATGCTGTTCGCGCTGGTGATGTAGTGGATGCCGGTGTGCTTCTGGTCGAGCGCCGCGGGCAGCGAGTTGAACGCGAGGTCCTCGACGCGGTCGGCCCAGACGGGGTCGCCGGTGATCCGGCCGAGCATCTCGTGGCTCGCCATGAACTCGACGATCCCGCACGTCTCGAAGCCCTGCCGGGGGTCGCCGAAGCCGGGCCGGACGTTCTCGTCGCCGGCGAACCCGCCGCCCGGGAACTGCCCGTACGCGTTCATGATCGCGTCGTAGTCCTGGTAGCTGGCCTGCCGGTGCGCCGCGTCGCCGGACAGCACCGAGTAGACCGCGGGCTCCCGGAAGCCCTGCGCGAGGTTGACGTTGTGCGGCGTCGGGAGGTTGTTCACGTAGTTCGCGGAGTGCGCGTGGATCTTGCGCGCGAGGTCGAGCAGGAACGCCTCGCCCGTACGGTTGTAGGTCCAGAACACCACCTCGAGGGTGTCCGCCCACCGGAAGCTGCCCCAGCTCTGCGAGAAGACGCTGGTGTTCTGCGCGTCGACGAAGCGGAAGAAGCGTGTCAGGAACGGCAGGATCCGGCCGTCGCCGGTGAACTCCTGGTACGTCCGTACGGCGTGCAGCATCGGCATGTGCGGCCAGAAGTCGGGGCCGCCGCCGAGGCTGGTCCGCAGCCCGCGCGGGCCGAAGAAGCCGTCGGCGGCCTGGGTGCCGAGCACCCCGTCGATCCAGCGCTTCGTCTCGGCGATCACCCGGGTGTCGCCGGTGACGTAGCCGAGGCTGCTGAAGCCCTTGAGCCAGTACGGCAGCTCCTCCCACCCGCCGAGGTCCGGGTTGGTCCAGCCGGTGCTGTCGTAGCGGAGGAAGTGCGAGATCTCGGTCATCCGCCCGTTGATCCCGCCGAGCTGGTAGCGCAGCTGGGTGGCGAGCCATCCCGCGGCCTTCGTGCGACCGGGTGCCAGCCGGATGAACGCGTCCGGACGCAGCGGGGCGCGGTTGACCACGTAACCCGGTGCGGCGGCGCCGGCCGCGGTCGCGGTGAGCAGGTTCGTGACGGCCGCGACGGCGGGTGCGGCGACGGTTCCGGCCAGGAAGGTACGACGATCCACAGCGGCCTCCGGGTGACGCCAGGGCGTGCGCTCATGGTGGAATATGTGCGATTGCTTGCGTTACAGGATCGTAAATCACTGATTCACGCAAGTAAATGGATCGGCGCTCGTCAATCTCAGCGGTCTTTCCAGCGGCCTCTCAGCGGCATGAAGTGGTGGCGCTGACCCGCGCGACACCCGCACTGTCGCTGACCATCACCGACACCTCGCCGGACCGGTACGCCCACGCATGCGGGTCCGCCTGCACCACCAGCCCGCCCGCCACGGCGTCACGCAGCGTCCCGCCCAGGTTCGCCGGCGCGGCCAGGCCGGTGGCCACCACCGTCGCAGCCGTCTTCCCGTTCGGGCAGGCGACCTCCACGCTCGTAGCGGGAGCGCTCGCGCCCAGAGCTTTCATCGCCGTGGTGAACGCCGCCGGGGGCGCGGTCGCCGACCGGGGCGCCGGAGCCAGGTCCGCCCCGTCCGCGAGCGGGCGGCATCCGGTCGACACCCGCAGGGCGAACACGGTCGAGTCGTCGTCGGCCGTGGCGTCCACCCCGACGAACTCGCCGGCATCGGCGCGCAGCACGTGCCGGGTGTTCTCGGCGTTGTGCCGGATCGCCGGCGCGTACGTCTTCGGCAGGGCGCGGGCGATCGAGTCCAGCACGGTGGGCGCCTGGTCCGCGCGGACCCGGACGGTGACCTCCTGGCTCGCTTCGACCCCGTCCCGCACCGGCGTCAACGCGCAGTCCCGGTCGAAGCGCAGCGCGCCGATCTCGACCGCACGGTCCGGGCCGTCCGCCGCGGCGATGACGGCCCCGGCGGCCTGATGGAACACGGGCAGGGCGTCGGCGATGTCCCGTTGCTCGGGGACCGTCGGCGGATCGTGGCGCACCGACCAGACGGCCAGCCCGGCGAGCAAGACCGCCCAGGCCGCCACGACCGCGACCAGCCACCACCGCTTCTTCACGGCGCCATGCTCGCACGGCCCGACCAGGGACAGCACGAAGGGCGGGACCCTCTCGGATCCCGCCCTCCGTCGACAGAGCGTGGGTCAGGCGGCGACGCTGAGGCCGACCTCGTTAACCCCGCGGGCCGCGTCCACGGCGAGGTCGCCGTTGCCGTGGCGGGACAGGGCGCGCAGCGTCCACGAGCCCGGGGCCGCGAAGAAGCGGAAGACTCCCTCGGGGGACGTCACCACCTCCGCGGTGAACTCACCGGTCGAGTCGAGCAGGCGGACGTACGCGCCACCCACCTTCTCGCCTTCGGCGTTGGTGACGACGCCGGTGATGACGGTTTCCTTCTCGAGATCGACACTGGCCGGGATGGGAGCCGACTGGTCGGGCGCGGCGCAACCGTCCGCGATGTGGGGAGTCGTCATCGAAGTCACGCCTTTCCGGGCTCGTCGCCGAGCGCGATCGGCACGCCGATGAGCGAGCCGTACTCGGTCCACGAACCGTCGTAGTTCTTGACGTTCTCCTGCCCGAGCAGCTCCTTGAGCACGAACCACGTGTGCGAGGAGCGCTCGCCGATGCGGCAGTAGGCGATCGTGTCCTTGCTGCCGTCGAGACCGGCCTCGCCGTAGATCTTGGCGAGATCCGCGTCCGACTTGAACGTGCCGTCCTCGTTCGCGGCCTTGCTCCACGGCACGCTGATCGCCGTGGGGATGTGGCCGGCGCGCTGCGACTGCTCCTGCGGCAGGTGCGCCGGCGCGAGCAGGCGGCCGGCGAACTCGTCGGGGCTGCGCACGTCGACCAGGTTCTGCACGCCGATGGCCTGCACGACCTCGTCGCGGAAGGCGCGGATCGTCAGGTCCGGCGCCGACGCCTGGTACTGCGTCGCGGCACGCTGCGGCAGGTCCTTCGTGTACGGCCGGGCGTCCAGCTCCCACTTCTTACGGCCACCGTCGAGCAGCTTCACGTCGCCGTGGCCGTACAGCTTGAAGTACCAGTACGCGTACGCCGCGAACCAGTTGTTGTTGCCGCCGTACAGGATGACGGTGTCGTCGTTGCTGATGCCCCGCTCGGAGAGGAGCGCGGAGAACTGCTCCTGGTTCACGAAGTCACGGCGGACCGGGTCCTGCAGGTCCTTCTTCCAGTCGATCTTGATGGCGCCCGGGATGTGCCCGCCGTCGTAGGCGGTGGTGTCCTCGTCGACCTCGACGAAGACGACACCCGGGCTATCCAGGTTCTTCTCGGCCCAGTCGGCAGAGACGAGTGCGGTGTCGCGACTCATCGCGTTACTCCCTTGTCAGGTGAGAGATGGGGGTGAGTCGACGCGCGGGAGGAAAAGAGGTCGCACGCGCGCCGACCCGATGGAACGGATCACGCTTTGCGTACGGCGCCACTGCCGGGCGAAGGAAAAGCCGGATGGCCCCGTCAGATGACAGGGCGACACAGGCAGGCGGCCACGCGGCACAGGTCGACCGCGCGCCTCTTGGTGAGCAACAGGCTCATGGGATCCGACCCTACCAGCGGTTCCACAGCCCGGAACACCACCGACCACCATCCGGGAACGAGTCAGCCGTCACAGCCCGGCCGTCACAGCCCGCCGGAGCTGAGCGACACGTCGCTGGCGCCCGCGGTCACCACCAGGCCGTCGGGCCGGGGCTCGACCTTCTGCACCTTCAGGCCCAGCGGCAGCGCCGGCACCTTGAGGTCGAGGGCCAGGCTCTTCACGTAGTTGTCGATGAGGCCGCGCACCAGCGGCACGTTCGGCAGGCCGTCGGCGGTGACGTCGGCGAAGCGCACCTGCACCACGCCGCCCTTGACCGCGAGCGTGGCCGTACCGGAGACGTTCCAGGTCTGGCCGAGCGCCTTGACCGGCGACGTGCCGATCAGCTTGCCGTCCCGCTCGCTGAGCTTCAGCCCGTCCTGATTGATCAGGTCCACCAGGTCGGCGTACGCGATCGTCCCGGTCCCGGTGACCGTGCCCGCCACGATGTCGCCGTTGCCGGAGCGGATGGTGTCCAGCGGCGCGGTCACGTCCTTCGCCCGGATGTCGAGCACCGGCATCTTGATGGTCTCGCCGTTGCCCGCCGGCCCGGCGAAGTTCCGGAGCAGGATCTTGATCTCCTGGTACTTCCCGCGGGCCACCTGGGTCAGGAACGGCACTCCCTCGACCGTCACGTCGGGCTGATCCGAGGTCGCCTTCTGGTCGGCGACCTGCTGGGCCACCCGGTCGCCGATCTCCCGCTCCGCGTACGACGCGGCGAACCGGTCCGCGACCAGGAGCGCCCCGGCGATCAGGAGCAGCAGGACCAGGAACGTGATCAGCAGCCGCCGGCCCCGGCGCTTGCGGGGGCGTGCCGATCCGTGAGCCTCAGTCACCCGTTCCTCCTAGTCCGACCCTCGACGGTGGGGCACGGTATATGCCCAGTGCCAGCGCGCCCTACGCCCTACCCCAGGAACAGGACGGTCAGCGCGTACGTGGCCGGCAGGGTCAGCGAGAACGCCCCGAGCGGACCCTGCATGTGCCGCGCCACCCAGAACGTCGGCGCGTCACCCGCCATGCTCCGGCCGGCCTCCGAGTAGTTCACCGCGAGGTCGACGAGCCCGGCGATCCCCGCGACGGCGAAGCCCAGCAGCGCACCCTTGGCGGGGGTGAAGGGCAGCACCAGCACGCTGCCCAGCCCGGCCGCGGCGAGTGTGCCGAGCATCGCGCCGAGGACGATGCCGGCGGCGCCGCGCGGCACCTGCGCGGCGATGCGCGGCTTGGGCCAGGCCGCGTCGGTGAGGTGCGCGACGAGCAGCGACAGGGCCACCGCGGTCAGGCACACCAGGATGGCCTGGGTGCCGACCGGCTCGCGGGTGAGCACGATCAGCAGCGCGAACGACACCACGCCGAGGACGATCAGGAAGGTGCCACCGAGGCCGTCCCGCAGGCGCGACCGGTCCCCGGCACGGATCGCCTGGCCGGCCAGGGCCGCCACGAAGGCGCCCGCGGTCACGAAGACCAGCGGCAGCACGCTCACCGGCTCGGTGGTCACCGCCAGCCGGTCGGCGTAACCGCCGGCCACCGCACACACGCCCGCCACGATCCCGGCCGCGGGCGGCCGGATCGCCATGGTGAAGGCCAGGACGTAGAGGAGCTGCACCCCGAAGATCACGATCGCGTACGGCAGCCGCGCGTCCGGCCCCGACGTCTGCGCGCCGAGGATCAGGCCGACCCCGAGCAGGGCCGCGAAGCCGGCGACAGCCACCGACAACTCCCGGCGCACCGGGGCGACCGGGATCTCCTCATCGGGCTCCTCGTCCTCGGACGCCTCCCGGCGCGGCGGGCCGGGGTCCTTCTCCGGGGCACCCGCGTAGAAACCGGACGACGACCGTCCCGGCGCGGACCGGGCGATCTCCCGGGAGACGTCGTCGTCCCAGGCTTCGCTGTCACGCGGGGTGGAGGGGAACACGCCTGCGATGGTGCCAGACCCGGGCGCCCGCGTCCCCATCGCGTGCCGAACGGCCGCGGAAACGGTCGGGTAAAAGGTTGATGACAATGGGGCCGTTCGGCCACCCGGGGAGTGTTCAACACATCACCCGGCGATGCTGGCGGGGTGATCGAGCACATGCTTCGGTTAAGGTGAACCCAGCCACCCGTCGGTGACGCCGGGACGAGACCCTCCGGTTGCGTGCGCCCTGAGCTGCGCAGACCGGGTCACCCGAAGGCGGCTCCACGCCGCGAGGATCGAGGTGAGTGTGGAAATCCTCCTGTTGGTCACCGCGCGTGCGGGAGAGACCTCCGCCGTGCTTCCCGCGCTGGACCTGCTGCCCCACTCGGTGCGCACGGCGCCGCGCGACGTTCGCACCCTCGTCTCCGGACCGAGCCCCGACGCCGTGCTCGTCGACGCCCGCTCGGAGCTCTCCGAGGCTCGCGCCACCTGCCGCATGCTGCACGCGACCGGCATCGGTGTGCCGCTGATGGCAGTGGTCACCGAGGCGGGACTGATCGCCCTCAACGCCGACTGGGGTGTCGACGACGTCATCCTCGCCACCGCCGGACCGGCCGAGGTGGAGGCCCGCCTGCGCCTGGGCGTCGGCCGCCTGAACAACGCCACCGCGGGCGCCGGCGGTTCCGTCCGGGCCGGCGAACTGACCATCGACCCCGACACGTACGCGGCCAAGCTCAAGGGCCGGCCGCTCGACCTCACGTACAAGGAGTTCGAGCTGCTCAAGTTCCTGGCGCAGCACCCGGGCCGGGTCTTCACCCGCGACCAGCTGCTGCGCGAGGTCTGGGGCTACGACTACTTCGGCGGCACCCGTACGGTCGACGTGCACGTGCGGCGGCTGCGCGCCAAGCTGGGCTCGGAGTACGAGTCGATGATCGGCACCGTGCGCCAGGTCGGCTACAAGTTCGTGCTGCCCCCGACCGGCCGCCAGCTGCCCGACAACGAGCCCGTCTCGATCCCGGTCTGAGCCCGGCCACCATGACGGACGTCCGGTCCACGGACCGGCTCACCCCCGCCGAGGCGGCCGCCGTGCTCGCGTTGGCCGCGGCGGCCGACGAGGCCGACGGCGTCCAGCCCCTGTCCGAGGACGGCGTGCTCGGCCTGCGCGGCGACGCGCACCGGCATCTGCTGTCCACCGCCGACGACGGCGACCTCGCGGGCTACGCCTATCTGTCCGGCACGTCCGGTGAGCTGGTCGTGCACCCGAAGCACCGGCTGCGCGGGCACGGCACCGCCCTGCTCGCCGCGGCGGGCGCCCTGCTCGGGGGCGACGGGGGGCTCCAGTTCTGGGCGCACGGCGACGAGCCGGCCGCACGCGCGTTCGCGGAGAAGGCCGGCTTCACCCGCTCGCGGGTGCTGTGGCAGATGCGCCGCCCGCTCGCCGACCTGCCCGACGTGCCCCTGCCTGCGGACGTACGGGTGCGGGCCTTCGTGCCCGGCCAGGACGACGCCGCCTGGCTGGGGGTCAATTCGCGGGCCTTCGCCCACCACCCCGAGCAGGGCCGGTGGGCCGAGGGGGATCTACGGCTCCGCTTCGCCGAGCCGTGGTTCGACCCGGCCGGCTTCCTGCTCGCGGTCGATCCCGCCGACGACCACCTGCTCGGCTTCCACTGGACGAAGGTGCACCCGGCGGAGGGCGGCGAGCCGGCGATCGGCGAGATCTACGTGCTCGGCGTCGACCCGGGTGGCCACCGCCGCGGCCTCGGCGCCGCGTTGAGCGTGGCCGGCCTGCGCCACCTCGGCGGCCGGGGCCTGAGCCACGCGCTGCTCTACGTGGACGAGTCGAACACCGCGGCGGTGGCGCTCTACCGCCGCCTCGGCTTCGAGATCCACTCCACCGACGTGCAGTACACGAGGGCTAGCTAGACGCCAGCTTCTCGTCCGCGCCCAGCAGGAACACCGGGCAGTCAGCTGCGTCGGTGAGGGCCGTGGTGAAGCTGCCTTCGGCGAACTGGACCGCGGGCGTATGAGCCGAGCGGCCCACCGCGACGGCCCGCGCCCGCAGGACCGCAGCGTGCTGGGCCAGCACCCGCCCGGCCGCCGCATGGTCGCCCACGCTGGTCAGGATCTGCCCGGTCGCGGCGACGCCGTGCCCGGCCAGCCGCTCCAGGTGCTCGCGGACCGCCGCGCGGGCGTGCTCCGCGTCCTCGGGCTCGATGGCGAGCTCCTCCACGATCACGGTCTCGCGGATCCGGACCACTTGCAGCGCGCAGCCCTGGTCCCGCGCCAGAGCGGCGGCAGCGTCGACGATCTCCGCCGCGTCCGGCGTCGCGCCGACGGCCACCAGGACCGGACGGGATTCCGGGGACGCCGCGGCGCCGACCGGTTCCAGGGCCGATCCGACCGGCTCGACCGCCCCGGACTCGGCGGCGGCCACCAGCCGATGCCCGGTCGCCAGCACGGGGATAGCCAGCAGGAACGCGACGCCGCCCACGTAGAACGGCACGCCGAGGTCGGTGGCGTCGGCCAGCTTGCCGGCGGCCAACGGGGCCAAGCCGCCGCCGATGAAGCGGACGAAGCCGTACGCGGACGAGGCGACCGACCGCTCGACCGGCGCCACCAGCATGACCGCCTGGGTGGTGAGCGTGTTGTTGATGCCGATGAAGGCCCCACTGACGATCACGGCGACGATGACGGTGGACGGCGTCGTGACCCCGGCGGCGATGACGACCATGACGACCGCGAGGGCCGCCAAGTTCACATACAGGACCGGTGCGGTGCCGAAGCGGGCCTGCAGGCGCGGCGCGACGAAGACACTGAAGATCGCGACCAGCAGGCCCCAGCCGGTGAAGACGAGTCCCAGCTCGTGCGCGTGCAGCTCCATCGGGTACGGCGCGTAGCCCAGCATCGTGAAGAAGCCCCAGTTGTAGAGCAGCGCCATGATGCCCATGGTCAGCAGCCCGCGATGCCGCAGGGCCCGCAGCGGCGCCCCCAGCGAGGTGGGGCGCTCGGGCCGGGGCAGTGCGGGCACGAAGAGCAGAGTCGCGATCATGGCGATGGCCATCAGCACGGCGACCCCGTAGAACGGGCCGCGCCAGCTGATGCTGCCGAGCTCGCCGCCGAGCAGCGGGCCGACCGCGATCCCGAGGCCCAGCGCGGTCTCGTACAGGATGATCGCCCAGGCGAAACCGCTGGTCGCGGAGGCGACGATGACAGCGAGGCTGGTGGCGATGAACAGGGCGTTGCCCAGCCCCCACCCGGCCCGGAAACCGACGATCTGCCCGACGGTGTCGGACGTACCGGCCAGGGCCGCGAAGACGACGATGATCGCCAGGCCGACGACCAGGGTGCGCTTGGGGCCGATCCGGCTGGCGACCGCGCCGACCACGAGCATCGCCACCGCGGTGACCACCAGGTAGCTGGTGAACAGCAGCGAGACCTGGCTCGGCGAGGCGTGCAGGTCATCGGCGAGCGCGGGCAGGATCGGGTCGACGAGACCGATGCCCATGAACGAGATGACGCAGGCGAAGGCGACCGCCCACACGGCACGGGGCTGCTTGAACGGATTCGTAGCCGGCTGGTGAGGCACTGTCATATCTGTATTATGCAGCTATTTTGACGCCGCCGGCATCGTGTCGCACGCCACTCCAGGGCCGGCCAGGTTAACGGAAATGGTTGGACAACCCGGACACCGGCCCCCCGGTTCACGTAACGGACAACCGCGCCTCAGCCAAAGGCAACGAACAAGGGTCGAACCGTTCACCCTTCGTTCATTTAGGCCCGGGAAGCCGGTCACCTGGCCCTCCTAACTTTCCGGGTGTGCCGATGAGACCTCGGCCGGCCGGGACCAGGGAGCCCGGAGATGTATCTCCATCCGAAGGGAAAACCGTGAAGCTCCAGCGGTACTACGTTGCCGGCATTGCCTTGACGACCGCGCTCGCGCTCGCCGCGTGCGGCTCTGACAACACCGACAGCCCGGCGGCCGGCGCCTCCGCGGCCTCGAGCAACTGTGCCGGGGGACAGCTGACAGCCCAGGGCTCGTCCGCGCAGAAGAACGCGATGGACGAGTGGATCAAGACCTACCAGGGTCAGTGCGCCGAGGCGAAGATCGGTTACGAGGGCACCGGTTCCGGCGCCGGCATCCAGGCGTTCATCGCCGGCACCGCCGACTTCGCCGGCTCGGACTCCGCCCTCAAGCCGGAGGAGCAGCCGCAGGCCGACGCCAAGTGCCCGGGTGGCCAGGCGCTCAACCTGCCGATGGTGACCGGCCCGATCGCGGTCGTCTACAACGTCGACGGCGTCGAGGGCCTCCAGCTGTCCGCCCCGACCATCGCCAAGATCTTCAGCAACAAGATCACCAAGTGGAACGACCCGGCCATCGCCGCCGAGAACAGCGGCGCCAAGCTGCCGGCCTCCACGATCCAGGCCGTGCACCGCTCGGACGAGTCGGGCACCACCGACAACTTCACCAAGTACCTGAGCAAGACCGCCGAGGCGGACTGGACGTTCGGCAACGCCAAGGCCTGGAAGGCCCCGGGCGGCACCGGCGCCAACAAGTCCGACGGCGTCGCGTCGCTGGTCAAGGGCACCGCGGGCACCATCTCCTACGTCGAGCTCTCCTACGCCGAGAACAGCGACCTGCAGCAGGCGAAGATCAAGAACGGCGCGGGCGAGTACGTCGAGCTGACCGGCGAGAGCGCGGGCAAGACCATCGCGGGCGCCAAGGTCGCGGGCACCGGTGACGACCTGAAGCTCGACATCGACTACGCCACCAAGGAGGCGGGCGCGTACCCGATCGTCCTGGTCACCTACGAGATCGCCTGCAGCAAGGGCAGCCCGAAGGCCGCGGCCATCAAGGGCTTCCTGAGCTACACCTCCAGCACCGGCGGCCAGTCGGCGCTCGGCGACCTGGGCTACGCCCCGCTGCCGGAGTCGGTCCGCAGCAAGGTCGAGGCCTCGGTCGCGAAGATCTCCTGAGCCACCGCACCACAGAGCACGAACCCCCCGACTAGACGACAGCGAGCGAGCGAATGGGTGACTATCCCTCCCGCTCGGCGAACCCCAGCGCCGGCGGACCAGGTGTGACAGCACGTCACGCCGGGTCCGCCGGCACCGGCGTATCGCCGATCCCTCCCGACGACCGCCCGCCGCTGGGCGGCGGGGGCGCACTGCCCAGGAAGGCCCGGTTCTCCATGGAGACCGGCTTCCGGGGCCTCAGCACGGCCGCCGGCGCGATGGTGCTCGTCATCATCATCGCCATCGCGATCTTCCTGGTCAGCAAGGCGGTGCCGGCGCTCGACGCGGACACCGAGAGCTTCCTGTTCTCCAAGGAGTGGTTCCCCAACGAGACGCCGCCCCGCTTCGGCATCGCCGCGTTGGCGTTCGGCACCCTGCTGACGTCCGTCATCGCGCTGCTCATCGCCGTACCGGTCGCACTGGGCATCGCGCTGTTCCTGTCGCACTACGCGCCGAAGCGGCTGGCGACGCCGCTCGGGTTCATCATCGACCTGCTCGCCGCCGTACCCAGCGTGGTCTTCGGCCTCTGGGGCCGCGACGTCTTCTCCCAGCCGGTCGCCGATTTTTCGGTCTGGCTGAACAAGTACTTCGGCTGGCTGCCGATCTTCGGCGGCGACGGCCCCTTCGGCCGCTCGATCCTGCTGGGCTCACTGGTACTGGCGATCATGGTTCTGCCGATCGTCACCTCCCTGTCGAGAGAGGTCTTCCAGCAGACGCCCGCCATGAACGAGGAAGCCGCGCTCGCCCTGGGCGCGACCAAGTGGGAGATGGTCCGCACGGCGGTGCTGCCGTACGGCAAGCCCGGAGTCATCGCTGCGGTGATGCTGGGGCTCGGCCGGGCGCTCGGCGAGACCATCGCCCTCGCGCTCGTCCTCAGCACGAGCTTCTCCATCTCGTTCAACCTGATCCAGAGCGGCGGCAACTCCATCGCCGCGAACATCGCCAACACCTTCGGCGAGGCGACGCCGACCGGCCGCGGCGCGCTGATCGCGTCCGGCCTGGTGCTCTTCGCCATCACCCTGGTGGTCAACATGGCCGCCCGGGCGATCATCTACCGCCGCCGCGAGTTCCGGGACAGTGCCGCATGAGCCTCCTCGAGCGTGAAACCTCCGGCGTCGTCATGACGCCGGACCACATCCGGTCGCGGAAGCTGCCGGTCGCCGCCGACCTCGGCATCGCGGCCGTCGCCCTGCTGCTCTCCGCGGCGGTCGTCCTCGGCCTCGGCATCGGCAACTGGGTGCTCGTCGTCGTCCTCGGCATCGTCCTCTACCTGCTCGGCCTCTACTTCGGGGCGAGCCGGGTCGAGGGCAAGCGCTCCGCGCGCAACCGCATGTGGCGCGCGGCCATCTACGTCGCCTGCGTGCTCGCGATCCTGCCGCTCGCCTCGGTGGTGTGGACGCTCGTCGCCAAGGGCGCCGCCCGGCTCGACGGCGACTTCTTCGGCACGTCGATGAACAACATCGGCGCGCGGGACCCGAACGGCGGCGCGTACCACGCGATCATCGGCACGCTGGAACAGGTCGGCATCGCCACCCTGATGGCCGTACCGCTCGGCGTGCTCGGCGCGATCTACCTGGTCGAGTACGGGCGCGGCAAGTTCGCCCTGACGGTCCGCTTCTTCGTCGACGTCATGACCGGCATCCCCTCGATCGTCGCCGGCCTGTTCGTGCTGGCGTTCTGGGTGCTCATCGTCAGCCCGTGGTTCAACGACGGCACGCCCCGCTTCTCCGGGTTCGCCGCCTCACTGGCGCTGACCGTACTGATGCTGCCCACGATCGTGCGGTCCACCGAGGAGATGCTGCGGCTCGTGCCCGGGCCGCTGCGCGAGGGTGCTTATGCGCTGGGCGTACCGCAGTGGAAGACGATTTTGAAGGTCGTCCTCCCCACCGCCCTGCCCGGCATCGTCACCGGCATCATGCTCGCCGTGGCCCGCGCCGCCGGCGAGACGGCACCGGTGCTCCTCGTCGCGGGCGGGGCCGCGGCGATCAACATGGACCCGTTCGGCGGCAACCAGTCGTCGCTGTCGCTCTTCGTCTACCAGCAGGCCAGCGATGCCTCGAAGTACGCACCGGCCCGCGCCTGGACGGCGGCACTGACGCTCGTCGCCCTGGTCCTGCTTCTGACCATCGCAGCGAAGCTGCTCGCCCGCCGCAACCGGCTGTCCTGAGGTAAAGGTGTCCCCCATGGCCAAGCGCATCGAGGCGAGCAACGTCTCGTCCTACTACGGCTCGTTCAAAGCGATCGACAACATCTCGATGACCGTCGAGCCCAAGACGATCACCGCCCTGATCGGCCCGTCCGGCTGCGGCAAGTCCACGTTCCTGCGGTCCATCAACCGCATGCACGAGGTGCTGCCGGGTGCCCGCATCGAGGGCCGGCTCACCATCGACGACCAGAACATCTACGACGCGGACGTCGACGTCACCGCCGTACGCCGGATGATCGGCATGGTCTTCCAGCGCCCCAACCCGTTCCCGACGATGTCCATCTACGAGAACGTGGTCGCCGGCCTCAAGCTCAACGGCCTCCGGAAGAAGTCGGCGCTGGACGAGGCGGCCGAGAAGTCGCTGCGGTCCGCGAACCTCTGGGACGAGGTCAAGGACCGGCTCAACCGCCCCGGCGCGGGCCTGTCCGGCGGTCAGCAGCAGCGGCTGTGCATCGCCCGTACCATCGCGGTCGAGCCGCAGGTCGTACTGATGGACGAGCCCTGCTCGGCGCTCGACCCGATCTCGACGCTGGCGATCGAGGACCTGATGTTCAAGCTGAAGGACCGCTTCACGATCATCATCGTCACGCACAACATGCAGCAGGCCGCCCGGGTCAGCGACAAGACCGGCTTCTTCTCGATCGACAAGACCGGCGAGCCGGGCCGCCTCATCGAGTACGCCGACACCCAGAAGATCTTCAGCAACCCGAGCGAGAAGAAGACCGAGGACTACATCACGGGCCGCTTCGGCTAGGCAGGCGCACAACCGCGCCGCCGTCGCCGGTCAGCTCCACCTCGGGGATGATCGGCACGGCGGCGTTCCGCTGCGCGCTCGCTGCCACGAGATCTTCCATCTTTCGGTACGGGGACAGCTCGTCCAGTGTCACCCGCGTAGGCGGCAGCATGGCCAGGCCGTCGGCGGCCGCCGGGCTGATCCAGGTGGTCGCGTCAGCCTCCCCGGACACGTCACGCGCCATCTGCCCGTCCGGCAGCAGCGCAACGAAGAACCAGGTGTCGAACCGCTTCGGCTCGAACACCGGCGTGATCCAGCGAGCCCACGGCAGCAGCAGGTCGTCGCGCAGGCGCAGCCCGCGCCGGGCCAGCAGGTCGGTCATGGTGAGCTCCCGACCGGCCACGGCCCGCCGGTCCGCCTCCCAGTCCTCACCGCTCACGTCGCCCACAGTGCGGTCCGGCTGGTCGACGGGACCGGCCAGCAGCACGCCCGCCTCCTCGAAGAGCTCGCGCGCTGCCGCGCCCACCACCGCTCGCGCCTGATCGTCCGGCACACCGAGCTTCTCGGCCCAGTCCTGCCGGATCGTCTCGGGGCGGTCGTCCGGGTCGACCCGGCCACCCGGGAAGGCATGCACCCCGCCGAAGACCATCGTCGTCGCGCGCCTGAGGACGTACACGTCAAGGGTTTCGGGGTCGAGAAGCACGACGGTGGCCGCGGCGCGCGGCGTCGCCGGGACGCCCCGGAACTCGCGGGCTTTCTGGACCATGGCGGGCGGCAACGGCATCACTCGGGTCACCACCCGATCCTCCCCCATCCCCATCCGACCACCCCACCCACCACCCATGACCGGGCTGAAGGCCGCTGTCCTTCCGGCGTTACGGTGGCGACCATGACGACCACGCGCTGGGGCATTCTGGGCACCGGCGGCATCGCCGCCACGTTCGCATCCGATCTCCCTCTCGTGCCCGGCGCCGAGCTGGCCGCGGTCGGCTCCCGCACCCCCGAGGCGGCCGCGGCCTTCGCGCAGCGGCACGGCGCCGCCCGCTCGCACGGCTCGTGGGCGGAGCTGGCGGCCGACCCCGACATCGACGTGATCTACGTGGCGACACCGCACGCCCACCACCACGCCGCGGCGATGGCGTGCCTCGCCGGCGGCAAGCCGGTGCTCTGCGAGAAGCCGCTGACCCTGGACCGGGCCGCGGCGGCCGAGCTCGTCCAGGAGGCGCAGAACCGCGGCCTGTTCCTCATGGAGGCCATGTGGATGCGCTGCAACCCCGCGATCCGCAAGATCCGGGAGCTGACCCGCGACGGCGTCATCGGTGACGTGGCCACGGTCCACGCCGACCTCGGACTCCAGGGCCCGTTCGAGCCGACCCACCGGCTCCGCGACCCCGCCCTCGGCGGCGGCGCCCTGCTCGACCTCGGCGTCTACCCGATCCACCTGGCCCACCTGCTCCTCGGCACCCCGGCCACCGTGCGGAGCTGGGCCCACCTCACCCCGGAAGGGGTCGACGAGACCACCGGCCTGCTGCTCGGCTACGAGTCCGGCGCGGTGGCCGCGCTGACGTGCAGCATCTCGGGGGCGTCGCGCAACGCGGCGTCGATCACCGGCACGCTGGGCCGGATCGACCTGCCGGAGGGCTTCTACGCGCCGCACTCGTTCGTCCTGCGCCGCAAGGACGGTGAGGCGGAGACCTTCGACTTCCCCTTCGAGGGCCACGGCTTCCACTTCGAGGCGGTCGAGGTGCAGCGCTGTCTGGCCGAAGGGTTGCGGGAAAGCCCGCTTGTTCCGCACGCGACGACGCTCGACATCATGGAACTGATGGACGCGATCCGGGCAGAGATCGGCGTTGCCTACGCGTAGCCCTTTCCCCGGCCGCACCGTCGGCCGGGCCGGCGATGCCAGGCGCCTGAGCTCGGCGGCGCCGATTCCTCCGCGTCAGGTCCGCCTCGCCACTCCGGATCGCCGCGTCGAAGATGATGGAATCGAGAGCCGCCTGGAGTATCTCGGCCTCACTGATCGTGAGTCGTGCGGCGCAATGACGGGAGCCAGAAGCCGTCACCAAATCGATCATCACCTGGCGGCCGCCGGCGATCGAATCGCGTGCCAGCGCCACCGTGACCGCGCCTCGCGCATTTTCGGCGCCATCTTCCGGCGAGGCATCGCCGACGGTTACTTGCACGGTCATTGTCTCCTCCGATGACTCTAGCGATGCCGTCGATCGTCACGCGCGGGCAGGCTCCGTGCAAGGTTCCAAAAGGCGATATCTCATGTTGACCATTGACGATGGAGCATTGCCCGCGTAGACCTACCAGAGCGCACTGTGGAGGACTCCAAGATGGAAGGTTTCGGCGGTCAGAACGGAAGGCGGTCGGAGTATGGTGGTCGAAGGCAGTGGCTCGACGGTGCCCCGCCGCACTCTCGGCATCGGCCTTCGTGCCGCCAGGGAGAAGGCGGGTGTCAAGCTCAAGGACGCGGCCGCTCTGCTCGGCGTGAGCGAGCAGACGATCTGGCGGATCGAGCAGGGCACCACCTCGACCAAGCCGCCGTACGTCCAAGCTCTCTGCGACGCATACGGGGTGCATGACGGGATGCGCGAGGTGTTCGTCGGACTCGCCCGCGAGACTCGATCGCGGGGGTGGTGGCACGCCTACGGGGACGTCCTCCCCACCTGGTTCGAGGCATACGTAGGACTGGAGCAGGCAGCCCAGCGCATACGGATCTTCGACCCGGCCATGATCCCGGGCCTTCTGCAGCACCGGGAGTACACCGGGGCCTTCATCAGGGTCGAGCGCCCCGGCTGGTCGGAAGGCGACATCGAAAAGACGATCGAGTTGAAGCAGTCCCGGCAACAGTTGCTGACTCGCTCCTTCCCGGCTCCACCCTCAGTCGACGTGATCATCGGCGAGACGGTGCTCATGGCCGAACCAAAGCCGGAGGGAATCATGCGCAGGCAGGTCTGGCACTTACTGAAGGCGACGGAACTGCCGAACGTGTCGATCCGCGTTCTCGACCGGCGGGTCGGGCCGCATCGAGCCTCCCTCGCCGGTGCATTCAGATTATTGAGCTTCCCGGAGCAGAACGGCAGCGCACCCCCACCCACGGTCTACAGCGAGAACCTGACCGGCGCCCTCTACCTGGACAAGACTTCCGAGATTGCAGAATATGCCGGAGCCTGGGAGGCGATCTCCGATGCCGCCCTACCGAAGCACGACACCATCGAGTTGTTGAAAGAGTGTTTGAAGGAGTTGAACGATCGTGAGCGTTGATCTCACCTCAGCGGTATTCAAGAAATCACGGCTGTCCGGTGACAACGGCTGCGTCGAGGTCGCCACGAATCTCGCCGAGATCGTCGCAGTGCGCGACAGTAAGGATCTGGCTGGACCGGTCCTGGTGTTCAGCCAGGCCGAATGGACCGCGTTCGTCGGCGGCGTGCAGGACGGCGAGTTCGACCTCTAGGCCGAGACATGACGAGCCCCGCCCTCCGGAGGGAGAACGGGGCCCGTGCAAGACCGGTCAGCCGAAAAGCGGCCGTACGCAGAAGTAGACGATGCAGGCGATGCCCGCCGCCGCTGGGAAGGTCGTCAGCCAGGCGATGACGATGTTGCCGGCCACGTTCCAGCGGACGGCGGACAGCCGCTTCGTCGAGCCCACGCCCATGATCGCAGAGGTGATCGTGTGGGTCGTGGAGATCGGGGCCTTCAGCACGAGGGCGTTGAAGAACAGCACCGAGCTGGCCACCATCTCGGCCGCGAAGCCCTCCGCCGGGCCGAGGTCGATGATCTTGCGGCCGAGGGTACGGATGATGCGCCAGCCACCGGCGTACGTGCCGGCCGCGAGCACCGACGCCGAGGTCCAGAACACCCACCACGGGATCTCCGTGGCGCTGTCCTGGAAGCCGCCGGTGTAGAGCGCGAGCACGATGATGCCCATCGTCTTGGCCGCGTCCTGCATGCCGTGCCCGACGGACATGAACGCCGCCGAGATGGTCTGGGCGGTCCGGAAGCCGCGGTTCAGCTTGCCCGGCTGGCCGCGCCGGAAGGACCACATGATCGCCACCATGACGAGGAAGCCCAGCAGGAAGCCGACGAACGGCGAGGCCACCATCGGGATGATGACCTTCTCGAGGATGGTGTCCCACTGGATGGTGCCGTCGTGAGCGAAGAGCGTCGCGCCCACCAGGCCGCCGAACAGCGCGTGCGACGAGGACGACGGCAGGCCGAAGTACCACGTGATCAGGTTCCAGGCGATCGCGCCGGCCACGCCGGCGAAAACCACGCCCAGGCTCGGGATGCCGACCGGGAGCTTGACCAGGCCGTCCCCGACCGTCTTGGCGACGCCGGCGCCGAAGTGGGTGCCGATGAAGTTGCCGACCGCGGCCATCGCCAGGGCCACGCGCGGGGTGAGGGCCCGGGTGCTGACGCTGGTGGCGATGGCGTTCGCCGCGTCGTGGAAGCCGTTGGTGTAGTCGAAGGCCATCGCGGCGATGATCACCGCGAGGACCGCTATCAGCTCAGCGGACAAGGCCTAGGACTCCTTGACCGTGATGGTCTCGACGGTGTTGGCCACGTGCTCGAAGGCGTCGCAGGCGGCCTCGAGCTCGTCGGCGACCTCCTTCATCTTCAGGACCGTCAGGGCGTCGTACTCGCCCGAGAAGAGCCGCACGAGCAGCATCCGGTACGCCCGGTCGCCGTCGTTCTCGAGCCGGTTGATCTCGATCCAGTACTCCTCGAGGCCCTTCATGCTCTTCAGCCTCGGCATCGAGTCGGCCGTGAGCTTGGCCTGCTGGTCGAGTACGTTGACCAGCTCGTGCATCTCGCGCGGCAGCGACGGCAGCTCGGTCAGGCCGTACAGGTAAAGCAGGTTGCCGACCGCCTCCAGGTGGTCCATGACGTCGTCGAGCTGCGAGCCGAGCGAGTAGATGTCCGCGCGGTCGAACGGCGTGATGAAGGTGGAGTTGATCTTCTTGTACAGATCGTGGGTGATCTGGTCGCTGTCGTGCTCGACGTCGGTCAGCCGGTCGCTGACGGACTGCACGTCGACGCCGGGCAGGGCCAGCTCGTTGAGCAGCTCCGTTCCCCGGACGAGGTTCTGAGCGGCTCGGGTGAACAGCTCGTAGAAGGCGCCCTCGGTGGGGCGGAAGGAGAACTTCACGGCGCGAACCTCGTTTGGCGGGTGGACGGGTCTGGCGGATTCCCGGGGAATGCTAAGTAACAGGTCTCCCGTTGCGGAGCCCGCCTACCCCTGCTCAGCAGCAGTTCAGGGTGCGTTCACTTGGCGTTAACCTTGAACGGTCGCTTATGGGATCTTTCAGACCGTCTGCGCCATGTCGGTCCGCCGCGGAGTGGGCGACGGCCGCCGCATGACGGGCGGCGGAAGAACCCGGCGTACCGGATTGCGCCGCAGGTGGCGGGCGAGCCCGGCCTGGTCGGCGTCGGCGATGACGTCCACGCCCGCCTCCCCCAGCTCGGTCCAGACCGCCTGCCGCGCCTTGCGCGTACCGGACGGGAGCCCGCAGATCCGCAGCGTCCGCCCGTCCTCGTGCGCGGAACGCACCAGCGCGTGCAGCAGGTGTCGCTCCTCGGCCGGGATGGGCTCGCAGCCGTCCCAGCCGAAGCGCCGGGTCCAGTGCTCGCTGATCATCGGCACCAGGTCCGGCGGGGCGGTCGCCGAGCCGATGTCGTCGAAGGAGCCGTCGGCGAACGCGTACCGCTCCTGCTGGGCCGCCAGCAGGTCGCGGGCGTCGACGATGCCGGCGATCGACACGGTGACCGCGCCGGCGTGCAGCGTGCCGTCGACGCAGCGGCTCAGCAGCGGCGCGTGGTCGCGCAACTGCTGGTCGAGCATCCGGTACGCCCGCAGCAGCGCCTCGGCGTCGCGTACCGGACCGGTGAACTCCACGACGAGCCGGAACGGCACCCGCTGGTCCCGGCACAACCGGCCGCCCCGGGCGTGGGCCCGGGAGAAGAGCGGGCCGAGCACGAGCCGGCGCAGCGTACGCCCGGGACGCGGCGCACCCGGTCCGAGATAGAGCTCGCCGTGCGGGCCGGGCCGGACCGGGACGGTCAGGCCGGCGAGCCCGCGCCGCAGCACGTCGGGCAGCGGGTCCAGGTCCTCCTCGCCGACCAGCGCATGCGCCGCCGGCAAGTACGGGCGCGGCCTGCGAGCCACCGCGATGCCGAGGGTCGTCACGCCGGTGACTCCGGCGAGCCCGGCCAGGCCACCAAGGAGCGTCGCCATGTCGTCCGCCACCGTCCTACCCCCCGTTTCCCCCCGCCGCGAATCGGGCGAAAAGCCCCTATAGCGTTCACCACTGTGTCACACGTGACACCGAGGACCGGGCAATGTCGCGCAGAATTCCTCCATGCCGTCTTTGGCCGTGGACGAGTTCGAGACCGAGCGCCCGCACCTGCTGTCAGTCGCCTACCGCATGCTCGGCAGCCACGCCGAGGCCGAGGACGCCGTGCAGGAGGCGTGGCTTCGCTACCACCGGGCCCGCGACGCGGGCGACGACATCCAGGACCTGCGCGGCTGGCTGACCACTGTCACCGGACGGATCTGCCTCGACGTGCTCAAGTCCGCCCGGGTACGCCGTGAGGCCTACCCCGGCCAGTGGTTGCCGGAGCCGGTGGTGTCGCGCCTGGACGACCCGGCCGAACGCGTCACGCAGCGCCAGGAGGTGAGCCTCGCCCTGCTGGTGGTGCTCGAGAAGCTGGCCCCCGAACAGCGCGTCGCCGTGGTCCTGCACGACGCCTTCGCGGTGCCGTTCGAGGAGATCGCGGAGGTCCTTCACACCAGCGTGGCGGCGGCCCGCCAGCACGCCTCGCGAGGCCGCAAGGCGATCGCCGACGGGCAGGCCCGCAACACCGCCGACCGCGCCGAACAGAGCCGGGTCCTGGAGGCGTTCCTCACCGCGGCGGCCGACGGGGACCTGCGGGCGCTGGCGGCGGTGCTCGCCCCCGACGTCGTGACCATCGGCGACGGCGGCGGCGTGGTCAGCGCGGGCCGCAACCCGGTCTTCGGCGCCGACAAGGTGGCACGCTTCTGGGTCGGCGTCTTCGGCCGCATCGAACGCGAGGTGGCCGCCATGTCGGTGGAGCCGGTCCTCGTCAACGGCGACGCCGGCGTCCTCGTCAGCGGACGCTACGCCGACGGGCGCGAGCTGCTGTCCGTGCTGTCGGTGGCGGTCGCCGACGGCCGCGTCACGGCCGTCTACAACCAGCTCAACCCGGCGAAGCTCGGCTCAGTCGCGGACCGTTGACAACCATTTCCGGTACGCGGAAGCGAACGGCTCGGTGCCGTCGCCGAGCGCGACCACGAGCCGGCGGGCCGCCGCGCGCGCCTCGCCCACCACGTCGTCCGGGTAGCCGAACGCCACCCGGTGCTCCTCGAACTCGTCCTCGTCCCGCAGCTCGACCAGCCCCGAGTCACGCCGGCGGGACACGTCCAGGTCGAGGTCGACGATGTGGACGGTGTCGCCGTCCCAGCGCGCCGGGGTGGTGATGTCGCAGTAGACCTCGCTCGTGCGCGGCGGAGGGTTGAACATGCCGGTCCACCACGCGTTGTGCGGGATGAGCAGCACGAACGGGATCTGCTCGACCGAGGGCTGGCCGTGGTATACGGACGCCGTGCCGCGCGTCACACCCACCCAGACGCCCAGGTCGTCCTCATTGAGACGGCGGGCGGGATAGTCGCGGTGAGCCGATCCGTCGTACTTGGTGTAGACCACCCGGACCATCTCACTCGGCATGACAAGACCCTAACGGTGCGCCGGTTTCGTCGGTGGTGGCGGGTACGGTCTTCGACGTGACTGCCCCCGCCAAGTCCCGCCGCACCACCGCCGCCGCCAAGGACCTGCTCGCCGCCGCGGTCGGCGCGGTTCCCGGAGGCGCCTCCCGCCCAGGTCAGGAGCAGATGGCGACGGCGATCGAACGGGCCGTACGGCAGAAGGAGCACCTGCTCGTCCAGGCCGGTACGGGCACCGGCAAGAGCCTCGCCTACCTGACGCCGGCCCTGCTGGTCGACGGCCCGGTGGTGGTCTCCACCGCGACGCTCGCCCTGCAGAACCAGCTCGTCGAGCACGACCTGCCGCGGCTGGCCGAGGCCGTCGAGCCGGTGCTGGGCCGCCGCCCCACCTACGCGGTTCTCAAGGGCCGGCACCACTACCTCTGCGTCGCCAAGCTCGAGCACGCCGACGAGGAGGAGCCCGCCGACACGCTCTTCGACGACGCACCGCCCCGGGCCACCCAGTGGCTGGGCGAGGCCGGGCGGCTCGGCAAGCAGATCCTCCGGGTCCAGGAGTGGGCGGAGAAGACGAAGACCGGCGACCGCGACGAGCTCGACCCCGGCGTCGACGACACGGCGTGGCGCCAGGTATCCATGCCGGCCCGCGACTGCGTCGGCGCGGCCCGCTGCCCGTACGGTGCGGAATGCTTCGCCGAGGCGTCCCGGGCCCGCGCCCGCGAGGCGGACATCGTGGTGACCAACCACAGCCTGCTCGCGGTCGACATGCTGGCCGAACGCAACATCGTGCCCCCGCACAAGCTCCTGATCGTCGACGAGGCCCACGAGCTGGCCGACCGGGTCTCCTCGGCCGCGCAGGCGGAGCTCACCCCGGATGCGGTGGAACGCGCTGCGAAACGCGCCCGCCCGCTCATCCCACCGGCCGTGGCGGATTCCCTCGCCGGGGCGGCCGACGCTCTCACGGTGGGCCTGGCCGACCTGCCCGCGGGCCGGCTGACCACCGGCCTGCCCCCGCTGCTGCACCAGGCCGTGCTCCTGACCGACGCGGCGACCCGCGCGGCCCTCGAGGCGATCGGCGACATCAAGGCGGACGACCCCGACCCGGTCCGCAAGCAACAGGCCAAGGCGACCCTCGACGACGTGTCCACGACCGCCCAGCGGCTCCTCGAGGAGTCGGACTTCGACGTGGCCTGGGTGGAGAAGAGCGACCTGGGCACCGGCCGCCGGGCCGTGGTGGTCGCGCCGCTGTCGGTGGCGGGCACGCTCGCCTCCAACCTGTACGACGAGCGCACAGTCGTAGCCACCTCGGCGACGCTGACGCTCGGCGGCCGCTTCGACACCGTGGCGCGGTCGCTCGGCCTGCCCGGCGCGTCCCCGGGCTCTGCTACTCCCGCCGCACCGGTGCCGGCCGCGCGTTCCGGTTCGGGCCTGAGCCCCGATGCGCCGCCGGTGTCCGGGGAGGGCTGGACCTCCCTCGACGTCGGCTCCCCCTTCGACTACCCCAAGCAGGGCATCCTGTACGTGGCAGCGCACCTCCCCCGCCCCGCCGCCTCGGGCCTGCCGGACGCCGCGGGCGAGGAGTTGCTGAAGCTGGTGGAGGCGCTCGGTGGCCGTACCCTCGGCCTGTTCTCGTCGCGCCGCGCGGCGACCCAGGCCGCGGAGCTGCTGCGCGCCAAGACCGACCTGCCGGTCCTGCTCCAGGGCGAGGAGACCCTGCCGATCCTGGTCCGCAAGTTCAAGGAGCAGAAGGAGAGCTGCCTCTTCGGCGTGATGTCCCTGTGGCAGGGCGTCGACGTCCCCGGCGAAGCCTGCCAGCTCGTGGTGATCGACCGCCTGCCCTTCCCCCGCCCCGACGAGCCCCTCGCCGCCGCCCGCGCCGCCGCGGTCGACGCGACGGGTGGTTCCGGTTTCGCCTCGGTCAGCGTGCCCATCGCGGCGATCCGCCTCGCCCAGGGCGTCGGCCGCCTGATCCGCTCCACCGGCGACAAGGGAGTCGTCGCGGTCCTGGATTCACGCCTGGAGACGGCCCGGGGCTACGGCGCCTTCCTCCGCAAGTCCCTGCCGCCGTTCTGGTACACGACCCGCCCGGACGTCGCGCTCGGCGCCCTGCAGCGCCTCGCCAAGCAGTAACGGACCTCCGGGGAGCGCTTACGTCGTCGCGCTGGCCGTGACCACCACCGCGTCCGGGGGGACTTCCGGGCGGCGGCGGGCAAGGCGGCGGATGCCCGTGTTCAGGACCGCGATCAGCGGAACCGCCACCAGCGCCCCGATGATGCCGGCCAGCACCACGCCCGAGGCGATGCCGATGATCACCACGAGCGGGTGGATGGCCACCGCCCGGCCCATGATCAGGGGCTGCAGGACGTGGCCCTCGATCTGCTGGATGAGGATCACCGCGCCCAGCAGGATCAGCGCGACGATCCAGCCCTGGTCGACCAGGGCCACCAGGACGGCCACCGCGCCGGAGACGCTGGCGCCGACGATCGGGATGAAGGCTCCCAGGAAGACCAGTGCGGCCAGCGGGAAAGGGAACGGGATGTGGAGGATCACCAGGGCCAGCCCGATGCCCGCGGCGTCGATGAAGGCCACCAGGACCGTGGCCCGCACGTACGAGCCGAGCGTCGCCCACGAGGCGTCACCGGCGTCGGAGAGGCTCCAGCGGGCGTTGACCGGGAACAGGCGTACCAGGAAACGCCAGATCTTGCGGCCGTCGCGCAGGAAGAAGAACGTCGCGAAGAGCACCAGGAGCAGGCCGGTCAGCACCTCGGCCAGGGTGGCGGCGGTGGCGAAGCCGGTCTCCGTGAGCTGGGAGGTGTTCAGGTTGATCCAGCTCTGTGCCGAGTCGATGGCCTGGTCGACCTGGTCCTGCTTGAGGTGCAGCGGGCCGGTCCGGGCCCAGTCCTGGATCTGGCGGATACCCGCGCTGGCCTTGTCGGTCAGTTGCGGCAGCCCGTCGACGAACTGGTTGACCACCAGGGTCAGCGTCCCGGCCACCGCGCCGATGCCGCAGATCAGCACCAGGAACGTGGCGAGCGACGGCGGCAGGCGCAGCTTCAGCAGCCAGCCGACCGCGGGCGCCAGCAGCGCGGACAGCAGCAGGGCGATCGCCAGCGGGATCACCACGATGCTGACGGTGCCGATGAAACGCAGCAGCACCCAGCCCACGACCCCCACGACGATGAGCCGCCACGACCACGCGGCGGCGATCCGCAGCGAGTGCGGCACCTCGGCGTCGTCCCGGCTGGCGATCGAGTGGTGCTCGAACGACGGTGAGAACTCCGGCGGCTCGAATTCGACCTCGGCGTCGTCGGCCGGGCGCTCGGTCTCGGCCCGAGCCGTCCGCACCGACTCGCGGCCTGACTCGTACGCCCGGCGCAGATTCGCCCGGACACGCTGCAAGCGGCTCAACCGCCAACCCCCTCGCCGTCGACACGCGGTCTTCACCGTAGTGCAGACCGGCACACGTGCACGTCAGGAGTGGGGCGTACCGTCCTAGCGTGAGCACCGACACCCAGACCGAGGCCGGGCTGCCCATCCGCATGCTGCACGACCGAGTCCTCGTCCGGCTCGACGGCGGCGAAGGGGAACGCCGATCGAGCGCCGGCATCGTCATCCCCGCCACCGCCTCGATGGGCCGCCGCCTCTCCTGGGCGAAGGCCGTCGGCGTGGGGCCGAACGTCCGTTCCATCGTGGTCGGCGACCGGGTCCTGTTCGACCCGGAGGAGCGGGCCGAGGTGGAGCTGCACGGCAGGGAGTACGTGCTGCTCCGGGAGCGGGACGTGCACGCGGTCGCGGCGAGCCGGGTCGAGTCCGACGGGACCGGCCTCTACCTCTAGTACCCCGGCGGCGGGCCGTAGTTCGGGGGCGGCTGCTGACCGTAGGCAGGCGGCTGCCCATAGCCCGGCGGCTGTCCGTAGCTCGGAGGCGGGCCGTAGTTCGGGGGCGGGCCGTAGCCGGGGGGCGGGCCGTAGCCGGGGGGCGGGCCGTAGTTCGAGGGCGGGCCGTAGTTCGAGGGCGGGCCGTAGTTCGAGGGCGGACCGTAGCCGGGGGGCGGGCCGTAGGCCGGGGGGCGGCCGTAACCCGCGTACACGGGAATCTGGGGTGCCATGCGCACCGGGACCGGCACCACCGGCTCCTGCGGCGGCGGCACCGTGCGGGTAACGCCGTCCGGGAACGCGATCTGGTAGTTCAAGCCGTCCCAGAACGCGAGCGGCATCTGCGGGTCGCGGCCGATGAAGACCGAGCGGTAGCCCGTGATGTCCGTCAGCAGCTTCTGCTCCTCCTCCTGAGCCCGGTGCAGCTCCTCGGGCCCCCGGTGGAGGCCGCGCTGCATCCCGTCGCGCAGCAGGGCGAGCTGTGTCGCCGCCGCCTGGAAGCCGCGCATCGCCCGCAGGCCCGCGTCGCCCGCGACCCGCTTGGCCCATTGGCGGGCGGAGTGGCGCCGGCCGAGGCTGCCCAGCGTCGCCACTTCCGGCGGGGAGAGCCAGCCCGAGCGGACGTAGTGCGGCAGGGTGCGCTCGCTCAGACGACCCTCGTAGCCGCGCAACGCGATGGCGAAGCCCAGCGCCGCGAAGAAGAACGGGACCATGAAGCCGAGGTAGCCGTACAGCATGATCAGGGTCTCGCCGGTGGCCACGGAGAGCGTCGGCAGCAGGTTGAAGGTGCCGTGCAGGATCATCGCGAGCAGCAGGCCGGCGATCGGGGCGAGCCAGCGCACCCGGCGGTCCGCCGAACGCGCCGCGATGCCGAGGCCGATGCCCGTCATCGAGGTGAACAGCGGGTGCGCGAAGCCGGTGAAGAGGATGCGCACGATGAAGATGAGGAAGAGGTTCTGGATGCCGGTCGCCGGGCCGTACTGGTCGGCGCCCGCCGCGTAGCCGTGCCCGCCCAGGTAGAGCACGTTCTCCACCATGGCGAAGCCGAGCGCGGAGAGGCCACAGTAGACGATGCCGTCGGTGATGCCGGACCACTCGCGGCGCCGGCGCCAGAACAGCAGGATCGGGCCGAGGGCCTTCATCGACTCCTCGATGAAGGGCGCCACGAGCACCGCGACGAGCGCGTCCGGCAGCCCGAGCTTGTCGAAGCCCCAGGCGGCGAGGCTGTTCACGCCGATCGCCACGAGGGTGGCTACGGCCGAGCCCCAGGCGAAGCAGAACACCAGGTAGCGACTCGGCTCGGGCTCGTAGCGGTCGAGCCAGAGGAAGCAGCTGACCAGCACGGGGACCGGCAGGATGGCGGCGGTGAGACCGACCACCAGGCCGACCGGGCCGTTGCTGACGCCGAGGATGATCAGCATCGCGACCGCGCAGGCCGCGATGAACCCGATGATGCCTACGAGCGGTAACCAGCGGCGCCAGCCTGCGCGGCGGCCCGGCATCGGCGGCAGCTTCGAGGGCGGCTGGGCGGCCTCGTCGAACGGCACCGCGTGGTCGGACGGGGGCGCCACGACCGCCGGGCCCGAGGCCTCCGGCAGGGGGCCCGGGAACGCCGCCGGGGCGGCGTAAGCCGGCTCGGGAGCCGAGAAAGCGGCCGGGGCGGCGGAGACCGGGCCCGGGGGCGGGAACGCGGCCGGCGCCGGAGGCGGGAACGCGGCCTCCGCCGGGGTGGCGGGGGCGGGCGGCCCGGATCCCGGGTGCGGTGCCGGGGCGGGCGGTCCGCCCGGAGCTTCGTCGGCCATGCCGCCAGCGTAGCCACCCGGCCGAGCCCCGGCGTCCGCGCGGCGAGGCAAACGATCAAAGCGCAGCGAGGCAAGCGATCAGAGCCCGGTGATGACGAGGATCAGGATGCCTCGCGCGCCGGGGGGCCCGGGCCGCGGCGACGGGGCATACGCCCCCGCCCGTGCCACCCGACGGCCCGCCGCACCAGCCGGGGCGCCTCGGCGTACTCGATGCCGGTGGCCCGCAGCAGATCCGTGACCGTCGTCCGGACCTGGGCCACCACCACCCCGCCGGAGAACCCGACCCCGTCGTCGTAGGCCTTCCCGGACTCCGCCGCCGCCCGCAGCGCCCGCTCCCGGGTCGCCTCCGGCTCGGCGCCGCGGGCCCATTCGTGCCGCAGCAGGTCGACGGCGTCGCCGAGGAGGGCGACGGAGGTCGGCAGGCACCGCGGGATGCGCTCCTCGTCGTCGATCGCCGTGATCACCCGCCGGGTCAGTACGCGGACATTGCGCAGGGCGTACGTGAGGTGGGGCGCGCCCTCGACGTACTGGCTCAGCGCACCGCGGGAGCGCCACCGGGCCGGCGCGAAGGCGACGTTCTCGCTGGCCGCCGCGGCCGCCTGGACGAACGCGGCGAAGTTCCCCTCGGCGGCGCGCAGGCGGGCGAGCGCGGCCCGGACCTCGTCGGCGTCGGCCTGCTCCATGCCCTGAGCCACGGCGTGCAGCCCTTCCGCCATCGCCTCGAGCGCCGGGTCCGCGGAGCGGCGTACGACGGTCAGCGGGTTGAGCGGGAGCAGCAGGGTCATCACCACCAGGCCGACCGCGCCGCCGACCAGGGCGTCGAAGAAGCGGGTGTACGGCAGCCCGGTGGCCGACGTGAGCGTAGCGACCAGCACCGCCGAGGAGGCCGACTGGACAACCAGCGGCGTTCCGCCCCCGACGGCGGCGGCGACCAGGATGGCGAGGACCACGACCAGCCCGATCTGCCACGGGCCGGAGCCGATGAGCTCGATGATCGCGTCGCCGACGCCGATGCCGATGGCCACGCCCAGGACCAGTTCGGCCGTGCGCCGGGCCCGCTGCCCGACCGACGAGGCGAGGGTGATCACGGCCGAGATGGGTGCGAAGAACGGACTCTGCCGCCCGATGACGTCGTGGGCGAGGTACCAGGCGATGCCCGCGCCGGCACCGGCCTGCATCGCGAGCCCGAAGCCGCCGCGTACCCGGGCCCAGCCCGCGCGGGCCCCGGAGCGGGACCGGCCGCGGAGCTCGGCCAGGACGGCGGCCAGCCCGCGCTGGGACCCGGCATCTGTCATGGTTTCCGACCCTAACCGGCCGGCATGCCAGGATGGCGGCCGTGACCTCTCTTGTCGACCGTTGGGTCGCCGCGGCGCGGGGCGCCGGGGCGACCGCCGCCGAGCCGGACCTCGAGGCGGCCGGCGCCTACCTGCTCGGGCGCTGGTCGGAGCCGCAGCGGCAGTACCACGACGTGAGCCATCTGACCGCGGTGCTGGACGTGGTGGACGACCATGCCGCGCTGGCGGCACACGCCGACCGGGTACGCCTCGCCGCCTGGATGCACGACGCGATCTACGACCCCCGGGCGCTGGGTGACGCCAACGAGCGGGACAGCGCCGCGTTCGCCGAGGGGCTGCTCACCACCCTCGGCGCCCCGCCCGGGATCGCGGCCGAGGTGGCCCGGCTGGTGGGGCTGACCGCGGGGCACGCCACCGAGGAGACCGACCCGGACGGCGAGCTGCTGTGCGACGCCGACCTCGCGATCCTGGCCGCCGAGCCGGAGCGCTACACCCTTTACACCGAGGCGATCCGCCGGGAGTACGCGCACGTACCGGAGGACACGTTCCGGGCGGCCCGGGCCCAGGTCCTCGTGTCGCTGCTGGAGCTGCCGGCGATCTACCGCCACGCGCCGCTGCACGAGGCGTGGGAAGAGAAGGCCAGGAAGAACCTCGAGAAGGAGCTCAGGACGCTCGCCGGTTGAGGTGCTTGGGGCGGCGGAGCCCGGCCGCCCGCAGCCGCACCGGCAGGTCCCGGGAGGGGACCAGGGCCGCCCCGAGCCACAGCGCCATCGCGAAGCGGGACTCCGGGATGTCGTAGTGGTCGCGGTCGAACCCCCGCCGGGGTACGCCGAGCATCTCCGCGAACACGTGCAGTTCCTCGTACGCCACGTCGCTGACGAGGTGGGACCAGAGGCGTCCCCGGGCCGGCCAGCGCGGCTCGTCGACGAGGATCAAAGGTCGACGTGGAGCAGGTCCGTCCCGCGGTCGGCCGCGTATCCTCGCACGTCCGCGACGCCGAGGCGGGCCGCGTCCGCGGTGAGGTCGTCCGGCATCTTCTGCGACTGCCGCTCGGCCTCGACCCGCGCGAGGTAGTGCTCGACCTCGCGGGCCCGCACGGCGTCGTCCCAGCCCAGCGCGTCACCCATGACGGCGGCTGCGTGCCGCGCGGTCTCCGCGCCCCGGTGCGCGGTCTCGATCGAGATACGGGTACGCCGGGTGAGCACGTCGTCGAGGTGCAGGGCGCCTTCGGCGGTGGCCGCGTACGCGATCTCGGCGGCGAGGTATTCGGGGGCGCCGGCCAGCGGCGTGGCCAGCTCCGGCTCCGCCGCGATCATGGCGAGCAGGTGCACCGAGAGGGTGCCGTACCGCTCCAGCAGGTGCTCGATCACGCCGGCCGTGACGCCGTGCCGGCGGGCGATGTCCTGCCGGTCGCGCCAGGCCGCCGCGAACCCGTCCGCGCCCAGCAGCGGCAGCTGATCGGTGCGCGAGGGCCGGTCCACGCCGAGCCGCCGGACGGCCCGGTCGATGACGTCGGCGGCCATGACCCGGTACGTCGTGTACTTGCCGCCGGCCACGAGCAGGAGCCCGAGCATCGGCTCGATCACGGCGTGCTCGCGGGACAGCTTCGAGGTCGAGTCGGCCTCGCCGGAGAGCAGGGGGCGCAGGCCCGCGTACACGCCTTCGATGTCGTCGGTGGTGAGCGGCCGTTCCAGCACCGTGTTGACCTGGTCGAGCAGGTAGCTGATGTCGCGCGCCGACGCGGCCGGATGGGAGCGGTCGAGCCGCCAGTCGGTGTCGGTGGTGCCGATGATCCAGTGCCCGCCCCACGGGATGACGAACAGCACCGAGGTCGGGGTCCGCAGGATCAGGCCGGCGTCGCCGGTGATCGCCGAGCGGGGCACCACGAGGTGGACGCCCTTGGAGGCCCGCACCCGGAAGCCGGGGCGGACGCCGACGTCGTTGAGCATCTGGGACATGTCGTCGCTCCACACGCCGGTGGCGGCGACGACGGTGCGGGCGCGCACCTCGAACTCGGGCGAGTCGGGTGCCTCGAGGTCGCGCACCTTGACGCCGACGACCTCGCGGGCCTCCCGGATGAAGCCGGTCACCCGGGCGCTGGTCACCACGGCCGCGCCCAGGCTGGCGGCGGTGCGGGCGAGGTTGACCACGAGCCGGGCGTCGTCGACCTGCCCGTCGTAGTAGCGGATGGCGCCGGTGATCCGGTCGGCCCGCAGGCTGGGGAACATGTGGCGGGCGCCGTCGCGGGTCAGGTGCCGGTGCAGTGGCATGCCGCGGCCCTGGCCGAACACCCCGGCGAACACGTCGTACGCGGCCACGCCGAGACCGAAGTAGAGGCGGTGCCACACGCGGGCGGGCGGCGACGCGGACTCCAGCGGCACGAGGATCGGCACCGGCCGGACCAGGTGCGGCGCGAGGCGGCTGGTCAGCAGGCCGCGCTCGGTGAGGGCCTCGTGCACCAGGTGCAGCTCGAGCTGCTCCAGGTAGCGCAGGCCGCCGTGGATGAGCTTGCTGGACCGGCTGGACGTGCCCGCGGCGAAGTCGCGCGCCTCCACGAGGGCGACGCTCAGGCCGCGGGAGGCGGCGTCCAGGGCGGCGCCGGCGCCGGTGACCCCGCCGCCGATGACGAGCACGTCGAACTGCTCGTCGCGGAGCCGTCTGAGATCGGCGACGCGGCGGACCGGGGAGAGCCGCCCGGCCGAATACCGGGACACGGTGGGAGAGCGCACGCTCCCACCGTAGCGCCGTCGGGGGTCACTCCGGAGAGGGATGTTTCTCAGGCCACGCCCTTGACGAGCTCCAGCATCTCGCTCACGGAGCCCGCCGGGTCGGTGACGGGGAACTGGACCGCCCGGATCGTGGCGGTCGCGTCGACCAGCAGCGTGAGCCGCTTGAAGCGGTCCGTGCCGCCGGCCCGGAAGGTCGGCAGCCGCAGGCTCGCCGCCAGCTTGCCGTCCTGGTCCGACACCAGGGGGAACGGCAGTTTCGCGTACGCGGCGAAGGCGTCGAGCTGGTCGGGGCGCTGGGTGCTGACGCCCGTGATGCGTACGCCATGAGCAGCGAAATCCCCGGCCCGCGCGGCATAGGTGGCCGATTCCAGGGTGCAACCGCCGGCGCCGGGGATGTCTGCCCAGCCGGGCGGATGGCCCTGGGTCCCAGGGGCGAAAGCGCCGGGAAAGAAGTACAGGACCGTGGGGGTTTCGACCGTGAAGCGCGGAATACGGTGGCCGACCAGACCGTGCACCCGGTGCGCCTCGGCGGAGGTGGCGGCCGAGGTCGCGGTCAGCGAGCCGTCGCCCATCACGTGGCGGGTGCCCCAGTCCTGCAGCGCGATGAGCACCGGCAGCAGGCCCTCGCCCTTGGCGGTCAGCAGGTAGTCGTAGCGGGGCGGGCGCTGCGAATAAGCCTCCCGCCGGAGCACGCCGTGCTCGACGAGGCTGCCGAGGCGCTCAGTGAGGGCGCGGCGGCTCATGCCCAGCTCCCGCTGCAGCGCGTCGAAGCGGGTCAGGCCGCCGGCGATGTCGCGCACGAGCAGGAAGGTCCACCAGTCGGCGAGCACGCCGAGCGCCTGCGCGATGCCGCAGTCGGCATCAACCAGTTCGACGCGTCGCACGCTCTTCACTATAGTCCGTTTCAGATTGGAACTGACTCGAACGGGGGCGAGGACCATGAGCGTCTTCTGGCGGTGGTGGTCGGCCGGCACGACCAGCGGCCTCGGTTCGGCCGTCGGTGGCGTGGCCCTGCCGCTGACGGCGCTCGCGGTCCTCGATGCGACCCCGTTCGAGATGGGCCTGATCGCCGCCGCCCGCTACGCCGCGTGGATCGTCATCGGGCTCCCGGCCGGGGTGATCGTCCAGCGCCTGCCGTTGCGGGGCACGCAGGTCGGCGCGGATCTGGCCCGGGCGGCCGCGGTGGCCTCGATCCCGCTGGCCTGGTGGGCCGGGCGGCTCACGGTCGCCCACCTGGTGGTCACCGCGCTCGTGATCAGCTTCGCCAACGTGCTCTTCGACGTGGCCAACGCGACCTTCCTGCCGGAGATCGTGGGCCGCGACCAGCTCCAGTCCCGCAACAGCCTGACCTCCGGTACGCACGCCGCCACCGAGCTGGGCGGCCCGTCCGTCGGCGGCGTCATCGTGCAGGTGCTCGGCGCCGTACCGACGTTGCTCGTCGACGCCGTCAGCTACCTGCTCTCCGCCGCCCTGCTGAGGACGCTCCCGGCCCGCCGGGCGGCCGAACCGGCCCGGGGAGCGCCGATGGGCGAGATGATCCGCGAGGGCTTCGCGTACGTCGTCCGCCACCCCGCGATGGGACCCGGCATGTGGGCGGCCACCGCGGTCAACTTCGTCTGCGGCGCCCAGCTCGCCCTGTACCCGCTCTACCTCGTCCGGGACCTGCACGCGGCTCCGGGACTCGTCGGCGTGCTGCTCGCCGCGGACGGTGTCGGCACGCTCATCGGCGCCGCGCTGACCACCCGTTTCACGGACGCCGTCGGCACCGCACGCGGCCTGATCGTCAGCGGCTTCGTCGCGGCGGCCGGCGCCCTCGTGGTGCCGTGGGGTGCCGGGCACACGGCGTACGCGACCTTCGTGCTCGGGAATCTGGCCTTCGCGGCGGGGGTGGTGGTGCTGAGCGTGACCACCCGCACGTACCGCCAGACTGCCAGCCCGCCGGAGTTGCTGAGCCGCGTCATGGCCACGGTCCGGTTCGTCTCCTGGGGCGCGATCCCGGTCGGCGGCCTGGTGGCGGGCACGCTGGCCGGCCCCTTCGGGGCACGGGCGACCCTGGTGGTGCTCGGCGCGGTGACCGTCTGCGCGCCGTTGGCCTGGCTGCTTTCACCGGTGCGCGGACAGCGCGACCTCGTCGATGTGGCCGTACCGGAACGGGAGGCGGCGGTTCGGTAGCACCCCGCCCATGAGAAAGCGGGCCGCCCCCGAGGGGACCGGCCCGCTTACCTGTGCAGCTGTGGACTCAGAAGTCCATGTCTCCGCCGCCCGGGCCACCGGCCGGGGCCGGGGACTTCTCGGGCTTGTCCGCCACGACCGCCTCGGTCGTGAGGAACAGCGCGGCGATCGACGCGGCGTTCTGCAGCGCCGAGCGGGTGACCTTGGCCGGGTCGATGATGCCCGCGGCCAGCAGGTCGACGTACTCGCCGTTCGCGGCGTTGAGGCCCCAACCGGACTCGAGGTTGCGGACCTTCTCCACCACGACGCCGCCCTCGAGGCCGGCGTTCACGGCGATCTGACGCAGCGGGGCGTCGAGCGCGACCTTGACGATGTTGGCACCGGTGGCCTCGTCGCCGGCCAGGTCGAGCTTGTCGAACGCGGTCTTGCCGGCCTGCACGAGCGCCACGCCACCGCCGGGCACGATGCCCTCCTCGACGGCCGCCTTCGCGTTGCGAACGGCGTCCTCGATGCGGTGCTTGCGCTCCTTGAGCTCGACCTCGGTGGCCGCGCCGACCTTGATGACCGCCACGCCGCCGGCCAGCTTGGCCAGGCGCTCCTGCAGCTTCTCGCGGTCGTAGTCGGAGTCCGACTTCTCGATCTCGGCGCGGATCTGGTTGACCCGGCCCTGGATCTGCTCGGCGTCGCCGGCACCGTCGACGATCGTCGTCTCGTCCTTGGTGATGACGACCTTGCGGGCCTGGCCCAGCAGGCTCAGGTCGGCGGCGTCGAGCTTGAGGCCGACCTCCTCGCTGATGACCGTGCCGCCGGTGAGGATGGCGATGTCGTCCAGCATGGCCTTGCGGCGGTCACCGAAGCCCGGGGCCTTGACGGCGACGGACTTGAAGGTGCCACGGACCTTGTTGACGACCAGGGTCGCCAGGGCCTCGCCCTCGACGTCCTCGGCGATGATGATGAGCGGCTTGCCGCCCTGCATGACCTTCTCGAGGACCGGCAGCAGGTCCTTGACCGCGGAGATCTTGCTGTTCGCGATGAGGATGTAGGGGTCGTCGAAGACGGCCTCCATGCGCTCGGCGTCGGTCATGAAGTACGCCGAGATGTAGCCCTTGTCGAAGCGCATACCCTCGGTGAGCTCCAGCTCGAGACCGAAGGTGTTGCTCTCCTCGACGGTGATGACGCCTTCCTTGCCGACCTTGTCCATGGCCTCGGCGATGATCTCGCCGACCGTGGAGTCACCGGCCGAGATGGAGGCGGTGGAGGCGATCTGCTCCTTGGTCTCCACGTCCTTGGCGAGCTGCGAGAGGCCCTCGGAGACGCTCGCGACGGCGGCCTCGATGCCCCGCTTCAGGGCCATCGGGTTCGCACCGGCCGCGACGTTGCGCAGACCCTCACGGACCAGCGCCTGGGCGAGGACGGTCGCCGTCGTCGTGCCGTCACCGGCGACGTCGTCGGTCTTCTTGGCGACCTCCTTGACCAGCTCGGCGCCGATCTTCTCGTAGGGGTCCTCGAGCTCGATCTCCTTGGCGATCGACACACCATCGTTGGTGATGGTGGGAGCGCCCCACTTCTTCTCGAGCACGACGTTGCGGCCCTTGGGGCCGAGCGTCACCTTGACGGCGTCGGCGAGCTGGTTCATGCCCCGCTCGAGGCCGCGACGAGCTTCCTCGTCGAATGCGATGATCTTGGCCATACGGCTGTGTCCTCCTGGACATTCGCGGTGCCGGGCCTCCTCGGCCCCGCCCTCCGCACGGTGCGGAACACTGCGGACGTCACCACCTGGCGATGTGACGTCCTCAGGTCGAGCCGGATAGCCCGCGACGACCGGTCCCGTGCCCCGGCGCCGATGGCGGCACCGTGGCCGCGACCCCACCGTCCCGACCTGTTTGTAGCTGGCACTCACGCCTCGCGAGTGCCAATGACTTGTTTAGCACTCTGGTGGGTCGAGTGCAAGGACAACGGTCATGTCCCGGGGGCGTGCGCAAACGCCTCGTTGATCACGATGGGTGAACCATTCCCGGTCTCAGCAGGAAGGCGTTCCGCGCTCCGGCCGCGATCACCTCGCCCCGTGCTGAACCGATGGGGCCGGGAGCCACGTAGTACGCATGGTCAAGGTTCGGTGAACACGTCCGCGATGCGTTCTTTGACCTGATCCATCCGGACAGATCGATGCTGGATTTCGCATTGCAGCAGGTTGGCGCCGCCTGAGATATGCGGGAGCGGCTCGCGCCGCACGACTACAGGCGATCCGGTGCTGACCGGATGGAGGAGTGAGCGCAGTGAACAACCGTATCGTCGTAGCGCCCGAGCGCGCACAGGTGCGGGAGCCGGACTGCCAGCAGATACCGGCGCAACGATCACCCAGCGTCACCGTTCCCGCAACGGACTCCCCGAGGCGCCCGGCTGCCGGCACCAAGCCCCTGATCAGCGTCATCGTCCCGGCCCACGACGTCGAGGCGTACCTCGGAGAGTGCCTCGCGTCACTCGCCGGGCAGACGTACCCCGCCATCGAGGTCGTCGTCGTGAACGACGGATCGCAGGACGCCACCGGGGCGATCGCCGACGACTGGGCTCGCAAGGACTCCCGCTTCCGGGTCCTCCACCAGAGCGAGGGCGGCCCCGGCCAGGCTCGCAACGCCGGCATCGCGATCGCCCGCGGCACCTTCCTGGCGTTCGCCGACGGCGACGACGTCGTCCCGCCGTACGCGTACGAGATGTTGCTGACCACCCTGGAGCAGACCGGCTCCGACTTCGCCTGCGGCGCGGTACGGGCGCTGACCTCCAAGGGCGCGAAGGCCTCGCGGCTGCACGCGTCGGTCTTCACCAAGACCGTGCTGCGCACCCACGTCAGCAAGCAGCACACCCTGCTCAAGGACCGTACGGTCTGGAACAAGATCTACCGTCGCCGGTTCTGGGACCAGCACGGCCTGACCTTCCCCGAGGGCGTCGTCTTCGAGGACGTCCCGGTCGCGCTGATCGCCCACGCGATGGCCAAGTCGGTCGACGTGGTGGACGTACCGGTCTACTACTGGCGCAAGCGGGAGGGCGGCCAGAAGTCGATCACCCAGCGGAGGACCGACTGGAAGACCACGGCCGACCGGCTCAGCGCGGTCAACCGGGTCAGCCGGTTCCTCGCCGAGCACCAGCAGGGCGAGGTCAAGCGGTCGTACGACGAGAACGTGCTGGTCGACGACTTCGCCCTCGTGCTCCGTGCGCTGCCCGACGCCGACCCCGAGTTCCAGGCGTCGTTCCTGCGTGAGGTCAACCTCTTCCTCGCCGGCGTCCGGCCCGGCACGGTCGAGAGCCTGCCCCCCAAGTACGCGGTCGTGTGGCACCTCGTCCGCCAGAACAAGCTTCCCGAGGCCATCGAAGTGCTGCTCGCCAGCCGGCCCGGCATGCCGATCGCCAGCCGGAACGAGGGCAGCAAGCGGTACGCCGAACTGCCCTTCCTCGACGACCCGGCGGTGGGCGTCCCGCGCGGGCTGTACGCCATGGGCAAGCCGGCGGTCCGCAGCCAGATCACCGAGCTCGGCTGGCGCGACGGCAAGCTCGTGATCCGCGGGTACGCGTACATCGACGGCACCGCCGCCAAGTCCCGCTGGACCTCCGCCCGCATCGTCCGGCTCCGCGAGCTCACGACGGGCCGCACCATCACCATGCCCGCCGTCCCGCGCCGCGAGCCGGAGGCGACCGCCACGTCCAGCCACGGCGACAAGTCGTACGACTGGTCCGGCTTCGAGGTCACGATCGACCCGGCGACGCTGCGGTCCGGCGGCCGGTGGGAGAAGAGCCGCTGGCAGATCGCCGTCGGCATCATCGCGGGCACCAAGCTGCGCAAGGGCCGGCTCAAGGTAGGCCCGGACCCCACCCGGTTGCGCCTCGCACCGCAGCACCTCGACGCCACCACGCAGCTCACTCCCGTGGCCGAGGGGCTGTACATCCTTCTGCGCGTCGACAAGGTGACCGCCAGGACGACGGCCATCGCGTTCGAGGACGACAAGCTGGTCATCGACGGTGTCGTCACCGGCCCGGAGCCCAGCGCCGGCCGGCTGCGCCTGTGCCGGGTCCCCGACGTGGCGGAGGCGTCCACGGCCGTCGAGTTCGGCGAGACCCGCAACGACACGACGCCCTTCCGCGCGACGGTGTCGTTGAAGCCCCTGTTCGAGCACGCCGGCCCGGCCGTCATGCCGCCGCCCGGCGGCACGATGGACCGCTGGCGCATCCAGCTGGGGTTCCACAGCGGCGGCCGGCAGTCGGTGCACCTGATCAGCGACGACCTGCCCGCGGCCCGGTCCGGCATGTTCGGGCGGCACGTCTTCGTCCGGCGTACGGCGGCCGGTTTCCTGTGGCTGTGCTCCCGCGCCCCCGGACCGGTGGCCGACTCCGCGGAGTGGCGCCCGGACGGCACCCTCGTGCTCACCGGCGACTTCGACCCGGCCGAGGGCGTACCGGAGATCACGCTGCGGATGCAGACCGCCGCCGAGGAGCAGGCGCTCGCGGTGACCACCGACGGCGACCGCTGGACCGCGCGGCTCAACCCCAGCAGGGTCGACTCCTGGGGCGGCTTCGTCGAGCTGCGCCCGGGCCTGTGGGACATCCTGGCCGGCCACCGCGCGAGTGGCCGGGTGACCAACCTCGTCGTGGCCGACGACGTCCGCGCGATCTGCCCGGCGCAGTCCCCCGACCAGCGCCGCGAGTACGCGCTGGAGCTGGCCGAGGGCGACTTCGTCGCGCTGCGGGCGGGACCGGTGCTGCAGGTGGACGAGCGCGGCGCGTACGCCCGCACCCACCTGCGAGTAAAGCGCACCGCCGCGCTGCGCCGCTCCCCGCTGCGAGAGGCCGTGCTCTTCGAGAGCTTCGGCGGCCGGCAGTTCTCGGACAGCCCCCGGGCGATCCACGAGGAACTGATCCGCCGCGGCCTGCCGTTCGAGGCGCAGTACCTGACGGTCCGCGACGGCCAGGCGGCCACGCCGGAGACGCTGACCACCGCCCGCCTCGGCGGCACCGAGTGGTACGACGCGCTCGCGACCTGCCGCTACATCGTCACCAACTCGCACCTGCCGGACTGGTTCGAGCGCCGCCCGGGCCAGGTCGTGGTGCAGACCTGGCACGGCACCCCGCTCAAGCGCATCGGATTCGACGCGACCGACATCCGGCACGCGGACCGCAAGTATCTGCGGCGGATCGAGAAGGAGGCACCCCACTGGTCGTTCCTGGTGTCGCCCAACCGCTTCAGCACGCCGATCCTCCAGCGGGCCTTCCGGTACGAGGGCGAAATGCTGGAGTCCGGTTACCCCCGCAACGACGTCCTGTTCCGCTCCGACCCTGCAGCCACCGCGGCCATCCGGCGGCGCCTGGGCCTGCCCGACGGCAAGCGGGTCGTCCTGTACGCCCCCACGTGGCGCGACGACGAGTTCTACGGTCAGGGCCGCTACAAGATGTCGATGCAGCTCGACGTGGCGGCCGCCCGGCGCCTGCTCGGCGACGACCACGTGCTGCTGGTACGCCGCCACCCCACCGTCGTCGACCCCGTTCCGGACGACGGCTCGGGCTTCGTCCGGGACGTGTCGACGTACCCGGACATGGCCGACCTGCTCTCGGTCGCCGACGTGCTGGTCACGGACTACTCCTCGGCGATGGTCGACTTCGCCAACACCGGGCGCCCGATCCTGCTGTTCACGTACGACCTGGAGCACTACCGCGACAAGCTCCGCGGCTTCTACTTCGACTTCGAGAAGGAGGGCCCGAGCCCGCTGCTGATGACGTCGGAGGAGTTGATCAAGTCGCTGGCCGAGCTCGCGGCGGACCCGAACCTGTATGCCGACCAGCGCCGGGCATTCCAGGCGCGCTTCTGCGACCTGGACGACGGCACCGCGACGAAGCGGGTCGTCGACCGGATGCTGGAGCTCGGCGCCCGGAGCTGACCGGCCTCCGGGCCTGACCGGTTCCCCCGGGCGGGGCCGCCGGTCCCAAAAGCGGCATCCGGGTTGCCTCGCCCGCCACCAGCGGGTAGGCAGGCAGCATGACCAGCACGTTGGCGCCCACCCTCACCGTGCATCGGGTGACGCCGGAGGACGCCGCGAGGATGCGCGCGTTGCGGCTCGAGATGCTGGCCGACAGCCCCCTCGCCTTCCTGGAGACGCTGGCGCAGGCCGCGGCTCGCCCGCACGCGGACTACCGGCGCCGGATCGTGCAGGCATCGGCGGGCGGCCAGCTCGCCCAGTTCGTGGCCGACCCGGGAGGCGGACCGGGCGGACCGGGCCGGGGCGGTCGGCTGATCGGTCATGCGGGCGGCACGGTGCTGCCCGAGGAGTCCGCCGCCACCGTGGTCTTCGCGGTCTACATCACGCCGGCGCACCGCGGCCGGGGCGTTCTCGCGTCGCTGATGGACGCCGTCGCCGAGTGGTCGCTGTCGCTGAGCCGACGCGAGCTGATGCTGGAGGTCGTCGTCGGCAACGATCGGGCGGTCCGCGCCTACGAGCGGCTGGGTTTCGAGGACACCGGGGTGCGGGTCCCCCACCCGGTCCTGCCGGGACTCCAAGAGCTCCAGATGCGCCGCCGCGCATGACGACCGATCCGGGGGAGACGAGGCCGCCGTTGCGGCGGTGGCCGCTGGCCCGGTCCGTGCTGACCGCGGCCAACGGCACGACGCTGGTCGGCCTGGGGGTCGCCGTCCTCACCGGCGCGAAGCTCCGCCGCGGCCGGCACGGCATCCTCGTCGCGGAGGGCTACCGCCGGAAGGTGCCGCCGGCGACCTGCTTCACGGTCGGTTCCGTCATCATCACCCGGCGATCGGCTGAGTGGCTGCTCCACGAGTCGCGCGCGGACCTGCTGGCGCACGAGAGCCGGCACGCGGGCCAGTACGCCGTCCTCGGCCCGCTGTTCTGGCCGGCCTACTGGGCGGCCTCCGGCTATTCGTGGCTGATGACCGGCTCGTTCGGCAGCCGCAACGTCTTCGAGCGGCACGCGGGCCTCGACAAGGGCGGCTACGCCGTGGCACCGCTGCGCCGCTGGGCGCGCAGGTTCCGACGCGGCCCGGGCGACGGGACGCAAACCGGCGAGAACTGAGCCGGGCCCGGCGCGGACCGGCGAACCGGCCCGGACCAGGCCCGGGAAGTTGGTCGGGAGGACACGCGCACAGCGCCTCCGGCACTGGGTCGTTGGGCCCCGGAGAGATTGTCGCCAAGCTCGAAGGTGGGGCCATGCTCCAAAATTAGGAACTCGTACGGCGTCGCGTCCTCCCGCGTAGAGCATCCTGCCGATCCCGAGATCCTCGCGCAAGTCCTCAGGCGGAGGAATTCTCGACGTTGGGCAGGAGGTCGACCACGGAGAGTTATCCCAGCAGGCCCGCTTCGCGAGCGCCCTTCAGGGACGGCTTGATGTGGTGGGTCGGGCCGACGAGGCCGGCGACCGCGTCGATCGTCTTCAGGCCCTCGCCCGTGTTGAGGACGACGGTCTCTTTGTCGGGGTCGAGCTTGCCGCTCGCCACGAGCTTCTTCAGTACGGCCACCGTCGTGCCGCCGGCCGTCTCGGCGAAGATGCCGGTGGTCCTGGCGAGCAGGCGGATGCCCTCGCGGATCTCGTCGTCGTCGGCGTAGTCCATCCAGCCTCCGGTCCGCTGGACGGCCTCGATCGCGTACGCGCCCGCTGCCGGGTCGCCGATGTTCAGCGACTTGGCGATGCCGGTCGGCTTGACCGGGACGATCTGGTCGGTGCCGTTGTGCAGGGCCACCGCGATGGGGTTGCACCCGGCCGACTGGGCGCCGAAGACGGTCCAGCCGCCCTCGGGGGCCCCGACCAGGCCGATCTCGACCAGCTCGCTGAACGCCTTGTCGACCTTGGTGAGCAGCTCGCCGGACGCCATCGGGATGACGACCTGGGCGGGGATGCGCCAGCCGAGCTGCTCGGCCACCTCGTAGCCCAGGGTCTTGGAGCCCTCGGCGTAGAACGGGCGCACGTTGACGTTGACGAACGCGGTGTCCTCGAACTCGTCGGTCTCCACAAGCTCGCCGCAGAGCCGGTTCACGTCGTCGTACGAGCCCTCGATGGCGACCAGGCCGCCGCCGTACACCGCGGAGGTAATGATCTTGCCGGCCTCGAGGTCGCTGGGGATGAAGACGATGCTGGGAACCCCGGCGCGGGCGGCGTGTGCGGCCACGGAGTTGGCCAGGTTGCCGGTGGAGGCGCAGGCGAAGCGGGTGAAGCCCAGCTCCCGGGCGGCGGTCAGGGCGACGGAGACGACCCGGTCCTTGAAGGAGTGGGTCGGGTTCGCGGAGTCGTCCTTGACCCAGAGCGGCGCGCGCAGGCCGAGCTCGGCGGCCAGGGCAGCGGCGCTGACCAGCGGGGTGAGGCCGGGGTCGAGGGTGACCCGGGTGGCCGGGTCCTGGCCGGCGGGGAGCAGCGCGGCGTAGCGCCAGATGTTCTGCGGGCCGGCTTCGATCTGCTCGCGGGTGACCGTGGCGAGGGCGGCGGTGTCGTACGCGACTTCCAGCGGGCCGAAACACTCGTAGCACGCGTGCTGCGCGGCGAGGGGGAACTCGGTGCCGCAGCCGCGACAGACGAGGGCGCGGGCGGGGCTGGTGGACTGGCTGGGGGCGTCGACCGTCGACGTCATACGAGGCTCCTTCTCATCTTCCCCGGGCGCGGACAGCCGCGAATCCGGGACGGAATTAGCACCTGCCGCGCGCTGGCCTCGTCATCGAGTCAAGCGCGGTGGTTGCCGGGGCGTCGTCGGGCCGTATCCCTCAGCCCCTCTGGATGAGGTATTCAGTTGTGTTACCAACACCTTACGTGGTCATCCGCGGATGCCAAGTCCACTGTCCCGAGGTATGAGTCACCCGGGGTGGCGGCGGGTGCATAGGGTGACGCTCGTCATATCCACTACGCCGGGAGGTGCGGCGTGAGCGCCGTCCTTGAAATCCAGGGTCTGCAGAAGACCTACCGCAGCCGGAAGGGGGTACGCAGGGCGCTCGACGGCTTCGACATGGTCGTGGAGGCCGGCCAGGTGCATGGCTTCCTAGGCCCCAACGGCTCCGGGAAGACGACCACGCTGCGTACCCTGCTCGGCCTGATCCGGCCCAACGCCGGCCGGATGGCGATCCTCGGCCGCGAGGTGCCCGACGCCCTGCCCGAGGTTGCCGGTCTGGTCGGCGCGATCGTCGAGAGTCCCCAGTTCTTCGGCAACTTCTCCGCCCAGGACACGCTCCTGCTGCTCGCCGACGCGGGCGGTGTCGCGCGGGCGCGGGTGTTCGAGGTGCTCGAGCTGGTCGGGCTCCGGGACCGGGCGACGGACCGGGTCAAGACGTACTCGCTCGGCATGAAGCAGCGGCTGGCGGTCGCGTCCGCGCTGCTCAAGAACCCGAGGCTGCTGATTCTCGACGAGCCCGCCAACGGCCTCGACCCCGGCGGCATCCGCGAGATGCGCACGCTCATGCGCAACCTCGCCGAGTCCGGCATGACCGTGGTCCTCTCCAGCCACATCCTCGGCGAGATCCAGCTGATCTGCGACTCGGTGACGATCATCGCGGCCGGACGACGGGTCGCCGCGGGCGGCGTGGCCGAGGTCCTGGCCCAGCACGCCAGCTCCTCGGTGCGGGTACGCCTCGAATCGGTCGCCGACCTCACCGGCTCGGCCGCCGCGCTGCGGGAGGTCGGCGCCCAGGTGGTCGTCGAGAGCGACCACCTGATGGTCAGCGGGATGGCCCAGCCCAGCGTGATCACCCGAACCCTCGCCGGACGGGGCGTCTTCGTCTCCGAGCTGGCCCCGGTCTCGGTGGACCTGGAGAGCGTCTTCCTGGAGCTCACCGGCACCGCGCCGGTCGAGGGCGAGCACCGGCAGGTGGACCAGACCGTCATGGCCCAGGCGGGCCCGGCGCAGGGTGGGTGGGGACAGTGAGCCTGTACACAGCGGAGACCCGGCGGCTCACGAAGCGCCGCTTCACCCGATTCTTCGTCATCGGGGTGGTCGTCGTGCTGGCCGCGATCGCGGTCGGCATGTTCCTCACCCACGAGAAGAACACCCCCGAGGTGGTCGCGGCCGCGCAGGCGAAGGCCGACAGCGAGTTCCAGCAGGCGACGGTGCAGGCGGAGGCCGAGCGCAAGGCGTGCGCGACGCAGCCGGGCGCCGACTGCACGCAGATGTGGACGCCGACCCGCGAGGACTTCCAGGCCGAGTGGTACATGCCGCCGACCTTCAACTTCCGCAAGCAGTTCGGCGAGATGGAGACGACGCTCGCCGCGATCCTGGCATTGGCGGCATTCGTGATCGGCGCGTCCTACGTGGGCGCCGAGTGGAGCAGCGGCGGCATGATGAATCTGCTGCTCTGGCGGCCGCAGCGGCTCAAGGTGCTGAACACCAAGCTGAGCGCGTTGCTGGTGGTGCTCACCGGCGTTACGGTGGTGCTGTCGGCGGTGTGGACGGGCATCTTCGCGCTCACCGCGAACCTGCGCGGCACGCTCGGCGGCATGACCTCGGGCGCGTGGCAGTCCATCCTGCTCATGGAGCTGCGCGGCCTGGTGCTGGTGCTCTTCGCCGGGGCGCTCGGCTTCGCGCTGGCGTCATTGGGCCGGCACACCGCCGTGGCGATGGGTGTCGCGATCGGCGTGATCGTGCTGTTCCAGTTCGGCCTCGGAACGGTGCTGTCCATGGCCCAGGTCAAGTACATGGAGGCGTACCTGATCCCGGTCTGGGGCATCGCCTGGATGGACAAGTCGGTCGAGCTGGTGGACTACAACGCCCCCTGCATCGGCGCCGGGAACTCCTGCGAGCAACCGACCCTGACGCTCACCTGGCCGATGGCCGGCGGCGTTCTGACCGCCGTGCTGATCCTCGTGGTCGGATTGGCAATGTGGACTATGCGTAAGCGCGACATCACCTGAGGTAACTTCGGCGGAAGGCGCGCGGCGGGGATCGCCGGCTGCCACTATGGTGGCCGTCCCCTTCGCGCGGCCCTCCCACCACCCCGAGGTAACCATGCAACCCGATGCCGCCCTCAACGAGCAGCAGCAGATCCCGGCACCCCGCGACGCCGGCGCGGCCGAGACCGGCCCCGAGAGTACCGAGCAGACCGTGCTCACCGACCGCGAGCAGCAGATCCTCGCCTTCGAGCAGAAGTGGTGGAAGCACGCCGGCTCCAAGGAACAGGCGATCCGCGACGCCTTCGAGCTCTCCTCGACGCGCTACTACCAGCTCCTCAACGGGCTGCTGGACAACCCGGCCGCGCTCGCCCACGACCCGGTGCTGATCGGCCGCCTACGCCGGCTCCGGTCGACCCGCGCGCGCACCCGCCGCCGCTAGCCGGGCGCGTGGCTGGACGCATACGCCTCCAGCCACGCCACCTGGACCGGGTCGAGCGACGCCCGAACCCTCTTGCGGGCGGTCGCCACGTGCTCGGCGGTCACCGTCGTCGCGTCCAGGGACTCGCGCATCGCCGCCAGCGCCGCCTCCCGGATCAGCGCCGCGCAGTCGGCCGCCGAGAAGCCCTCGAGCTCCGCGCCGAGCGCGTCCAGGTCCACCGCCTCGTCCAGTGGCACCGACTTCGACGAGGCGCGCAGGATCGCCACCCGGGCCTCGGCGTCCGGCGGCGGCACGAAGACCAGCCGCTCCAGCCGGCCCGGTCGCAGCAGCGCCGGGTCGATCAGGTCCGGCCGGTTCGTTGCGCCGATCACCACGACGTTGCGCAGGGACTCGACGCCGTCCAGCTCGGTCAGCAGGGCGGCGACGACGCGGTCGGTCGTACCGCCGTCGGTGGCCTGGCCGCGGGTCGGGGCGAGCGCGTCCACCTCGTCCAGGAACACGAGCGTGGGAGCGGCCTCGCGGGCGCGGCGGAACAGCTCCCGGACGGCGCGTTCACTGTCGCCGACCCACTTGCTCAGCAGCTCGGCGCCCTTGACCGACAGGACGTTGGCTTTGCCCGTACCCGCGATGGCCTTGACCAGATAGGTCTTGCCGCACCCGGGCGGCCCGTAGAGCAGGACGCCGCGCGGGGGTTGCACGCCCAGCCGCGCGAAGGTGTCCGGGTAGGTCAGCGGCCACAGCACCGACTCGGTGAGCACCTGCTTGACCTCGGCCATGTCGCCGACGTCGTCGAGGGTCACCTGGGCGACCTCCAGCGTCGAGTCGGCCATCGAGGTCGGGCGGACCACGTCGAGGGCCGCCTCGAAGTCGGCCATGGTGACGGTCGGCGATTCCGCCTCCTTCTGTCGCAGTGCGGCCCGGACGCCGGCCTCCCGGGCCAGCGCGCCGAGGTCGGCGGCGACGAACCCGGGGGTACGCCCGGCGACGTCGTCCAGGCGCACGTCCTCGGCCAGCGGCATCCCGCGGGTCAGCACGCGCAGCTGGTCACGACGCATGGCCGCATCCGGCAACGGCACTGCCAGCTGCACCGCGAGCAGGTCCGGCGAGCGCAGCGCCGGGTCGACGGACTCCGGCCGGCTGGTCGTGCAGATCACCGCCGCCCCGGAGGCGACCAGGTCAGCCAGCACCTGCCGGAACACCGTGGCGAGCGGGCCCGGCTCGTCGCGCGGCGCCAGGGCCTCGACGTCGGCGACCAGCAGCACGGCGGGCCCGCCGGCGCGGACGTCCCGGGCCAGGGCGCGCAGCCGGGTCGCGGCGGCGTCGTTGGTCAGCGCCGCCAGCTCCGGCGCCCAGACCGGCAGCACGGTGGCCCCGAGGCTCGCGGCGACCGCGCGGACCAGCGCCGACTTGCCGGAGCCGGCCGGCCCGGACACCAGCAGACCGAGCGACACGGTGGTGCCCAGGCGGCCCAGCACCTCCCGGTGGTGGAAGCCGAGGTCGAGCAGCTCGGTGAGCTCCTGGGCCTGGGCGCGCAGCCCCGGCAGGTCGTCCACGCTGGGCGGTGGGGTGTCCGGGTCGGTGGACGCCGGGTCGGCGCGGGACGGCACGGGCTCGACCGCCGGGCGTACGGACGAGAACTGACCGTCCTGCCACCCCACCACGGTGTCCATCGTGACCAGCGCGGCGTCGGCCTCCTCGACCTCGACCACCTGGAGCAGGGTGCTGGTCCAGGCGTAGCCCACCCGGTTGGCGAGGCTGCGCCGTGCCGCCTCCACGAGCGGCTTGTGGCCGGCCTCCGGCAGGACGTCCTGGGGCAGCAGGGAGACGTCGTCGCCCGTGCTGACCACCTTGCCCAGCAATGCCAGGCGCAGCATCTCCGGCGAGACCACCGCGACGATCTCCGCCGGCCCGGTCAGCGTCACCCGGCGCGCCGCGACCACCGGCACCGGCGTCACGGTCACCTGACCACCGTCGCGCAGGCCGAGGTTGCCGATGGTCAGATCGTCGGCGTAGAGCAGGGCCCGGCTGGCGCCCGGCTCGGCCCGCGCGGCGATGCCCGCGGTGGCGCGGCGGCCGGTCAGCCGCAGCGGATCGCCCGGGTTGACGGCCAGCGCCGCCATCACCTCCGGGTGCAACCGCACGATGCCGCGGCGCGCGTCGAGGGCCGCCGGCCGCTGGGTAACGGTCAGCGTGAGATCGTCTGGCACCGCGGGGCCTTCCGTTTGGACGAGGGGACTAGGTTGACACGCTATCGCCGTCAGTCGCCCTGGGGAGGCACAGCACCATGAGGCACCGCCGCGTCGCAGTCGCCGTTGCCGCGTTCGCTCTGCTCGGCGTCGCCGCCTGTGGTGACGACTCCGACGACAAGGGCACGCCGGCCGCCGTGCCGCCCGGCGCCTCCGCTCCGGCGGCTTCCGGCGGTTCGCCGGCCGCACCCGGTGGCGAGTCGGTCGCACCCGGTGGCACGCCGGCCGCACCCGGCGCGGTCCCGACCGAGGGTACGGCGTCCCAGCAGCCCCCGAAGAAGGGCGGCGGGGCCAACCAGCGCCCGGCCGGCAAGGGCGCCGTGGAGCCGGACGTGCTGTCGGCGGCGGGGCTGGGGCCGTACGCGATCGGCGTGGCGCAGCCCGATCTGAAGTCGGCCCAGCTGATCGGCGCCGTCTCCACCAAGCACGACTGTGCCACCGCCAAGGGGCTGAGCGACTACGCGAGCCCGGGCCTGGCGTTCAGCGACGGCAAGCTGGAGCGGATCTCCGTCACCAGCCGGGACATCAGCACCGCCACCGGCGCCGAGGTCGGTACGACCTACGCCAAGGTGAAGGCGATGTACCCGAGCGGCAAGCAGCTGGACGACTGGGTGGGCGCGAAGGCCTGGTTCACCCTCGACGGCGGCAACGCACTGCTCTTCGTGATCAAGGACGACCGGGTCGCCTCGATGCAGGCCGGCCCGGCCCAGGCGCTGCAGTTCCACCACACCGACAACCAGGGCTGCTGAGCCGGTTCACAGCTCGGGCTCAGCGGCCCGCCGATAGCGTTGGCCGCATGCCTGCCCTGAAGCTGCGCCGCGCCCTGCCCCGCCCGACGCGGCGCCGGGTCGTGGCGGGCGCCGCGGTGCTCGTGCTCGTGGCCGCCCTGGTGACCTGGGCGGTCCTGCCCGAGCGTCACTCCTGGACGGCCACCGACCAGCGCCTCACCGTGCTGTCCGGCCCCTCCGGGACCGAGCCCGTCGCCCTCGACACCCGGTTCTACCTGCCGAAGGACGCCGGCGGCAGGGTGCCGGCGGTGCTGCTGGCGCACGGCTTCGGGGGTACGAAGAACTCCGTCAGCGACGACGCGGAGTCGCTCGCCGACCGGGGCTACGCCGTGCTGACCTGGACCGCCCGCGGCTTCGGGGCCAGCGGCGGCGAGATCCACCTGGACAGCCCCGACTACGAGGTCCGGGACGCCCAGCGGCTGCTCGACTGGCTCGCCCGGCGGCCCGAGGTGCGCACCGACGCGGCGGGCGACCCCCGGGTCGGTGTGGTCGGCGGCTCGTACGGCGGCGCGCTCGCCCTGCTGCTGGCCGGCACCGATCCGCGCGTCGACGCGATCGTGCCGCTGATCACCTGGAACGACCTGGGCACGGCCTTCTTCCCCCAATCGGCGGCCGGCGTGACGGTTCCCGGCGTCTTCAAGAAGAGCTGGGCGGGGCTGTTCTTCGGCAGCGGGTCCACCTCGCCCCTGGAGCGGGCCGCACCGGGCGCATCGGGTGATCCAGCCTGCGGGCGGTTCGCGGCGGACGTCTGCGCCGCGTACCTGAAGATGGCCACCACCGGTACGCCGGACGCGGCCACCACCGCACTGCTGCGGCGCTCCAGCCCGGCCACCGTGCTCGACCGGATCAAGGCGCCGACGCTGCTCGTGCAGGGCGCGGTGGACACGCTGTTCCCGCTCTCCGAGGCCGACGCCAACGCCCGTGGCATCGCGGGGACCGGCACCCCGGTACGCGTCGCCTGGTTCACCGGCGGCCACGACGGCGGCTCGGGCCCGCAGACCGACCAGGACCGGACGAAGTTCCTCACCGCGCAGTGGCTCGACCACTACGTCAAGGGCGAGGGCAAGGCGCCGGAGAACAGCTTCACCTTCTCGCGGGTCGCCGGCTTCAGCGCCCTGGACCGGGGGCTGGTCACCAACGGCTACTCGGATCCGGCGTACCCGGGCCTGGGCGGGACCGGCCGCGCCGAGGTAACCGTCAGCGGCCCGGCGCAGCCGATCGCCAACCCGCCGAACGGCAACCCCGGTGCCCTGTCGTCCCTGCCCGGCGTCGGCGGCCGGCTCAGCTCCCTGCTCGGCGGCGTCGCCGGCGACCTGGAGGGCCAGCACGCCACCTTCGAGTCGGCACCGCTCGGCAGCGGCGTCGACGTCGCCGGCGCCCCCACGGTCACGCTGCGCGTCGCCTCGCCGACCGGCTCGGCGACGGTCTTCGTGAAGCTCTACGACGTCGACCCGAACGGCACGGCGACCCTGAGCGGCGGCCTGATCGCCCCGGTCCGGCTCACCGGCCTGGCCCGGGACATCACCGCGGCCCGGCCGGTCACCGTCACGCTGCCGGGTGTGGTGCGGCGCATCGACCCCGGCCATACGGTACGGGTGGTCGTCGCGTCCTCGGACCAGGCGTTCCTCACCCCGGCCGACCCGGCGGTCTACACCGTGGCCGTGGAACCGGCGGTGACCCTGCCGACGCTGGCCGGCACGCCGATCGCCAACCCGCAGGTCGTCTGGCGCTGGGTCCTGCTCGGCGTGCTGGCCGCGATCCTCCTGGGTCTCGCCGCGGTGCTGGTGCTGCGGCGTCGCCGCCACGACCGGCCGGTTGCCGAGTTCGAGGACACGCCGCTGGTGGTCCGGGGCCTGCGCAAGGCGTACGACGACGGGTTCGTGGCCGTGGAGCAGGTCGACTTCCGGGTCGAGCGGGGCCAGGTCGTGGGCCTGCTCGGGCCGAACGGCGCGGGCAAGACGACGACGCTGCGGGTGCTCATGGGCCTGACCATGCCGACCTCGGGGGACGCCCTGGTGTTCGGGCGCCCGCTGGTGCCGGGCGCCCCGATCCTGTCGCGGGTCGGTGCGCTCGTCGAGGGTCCGGGCTTCCTGCCGCACCTCAGCGGCTACGAGAACCTGCGGGCGTACTGGCAGGCGACCGGGCGGCCGCTGGAGGACGCGCACTTCGAGGAGGCACTGGAGATCGCCGGCCTGGGCGACTCGGTGCACCGGCGTACGAAGAACTACAGCCACGGCATGCGTCAGCGGCTCGCGATCGCCCAGGCGATGCTGGGCCTGCCCGACCTGCTCGTACTGGACGAACCCACGGACGGCCTCGACCCACCGCAGATCGCCGAGATGCGCCGGGTCCTGCGCCGCTACGCCACCGACGGGCGCGCGGTCCTCGTCTCCAGCCACCTGCTGGCCGAGGTCGAGCAGACCTGCACCCACGCCGTGGTGGTCAACAAGGGCCGGATCGTGGCGGCCGGGCCGGTCGACGACATCGTGGGCGAGTCGCCGTCGGTGCAGCTGTCCGTCACCGACGTCGCCACCGCGTCGACCGTGCTGGAGGGGCTCAACGTGCGCTCGGTGCAGCAGGACGGCGCCTCCGGGCTCATCGTCGACATGAACGGCACGCCACGCGAGGAGGTGGTGGCCTCCCTGGTCCGCGCCGGCGTCGGCGTCGACCGGGTGGTGCCGCGGCGCCGCCTCGAGGACGCCTTCCTCGCCCTGGTGGGCGACAACTCCCGGGGAAGTGGGGACCGATGAGCAGCGCAGCCACCGGCTACCGGCCGTCCGCCACCCTGCCGCTGCGTGCCGAGATCCGGCGGCAAGCGTCAAGGCGGCGTACCCAATTGGCCCTGGGCTTCATGGTCCTGCTGCCGTTGATCATCCTGCTGGCCTTCGAGTTCGGCGGTGGCGACGACGACGACAACGGCGGCGGCGCCTTCTCCTCGCTGGTCGACCTGGCCACCTCGGGCGGGCTGAACTTCGCGCTCTTCGCCATCTTCGTCTCGGCGGGCTTCCTGCTGGTCGTGGTCGTGGCCCTGTTCTGCGGCGACACGGTGGCCTCCGAAGCGAGCTGGGGCAGCCTGCGCTACCTGCTGGCCATCCCGGTCCCGCGCGCCCGCCTGCTGGGCGTCAAGCTCGTGGTGGCCCTCGCCTACTCGCTGACCGCGCTGCTCACGCTGGCCGGCACGGCCCTGCTGGTCGGCACCCTCCGGTACGGCTGGCATCCGTTGGGCAGCACCGTGGCCGCCGAGATCCCGGCCGGCGAGGGCGTGCTGCGGCTGCTGGCGATCCTGGGCTACCTCGCGGTGACCCTGCTCGGCGTGGCCGGCCTGGCGTTCCTGCTCTCGGTGCTGACGGACGCGGCGCTGGGTGCGGTCGGCGGGGCGGTGCTGCTGTGGATCCTGTCCAGCATCCTGGACCAGATCACCGCCCTTGGCTCGCTGCGCAACTTCCTGCCGACCCATTTCAGCGACGCCTGGCTCGGTCTACTGTCGACACCGATGCAGACCGACGATGTGGTCAAAGGCTCGATCTCAGCGATCTGTTACGCGACGCTGTTCTGGTCGTTCGCGTTCTACCGGTTCACCCGCAAGGACGTCACGTCATGACGGTCGCCCACAACGGGGACGTTGCGATCGCGTACGAGGTGTTCGGTCCGCCGGAGGGCCGGCCGCTGCTGTTGGTCAGCGCCACCGACGCGCAGATGGTGATGTATCCGCGGGAGCTGTGTGAGGCGCTGGTCGGCGCGGGCATTCAGGTCGTCCGTTTCGACAACCGCGACTCCGGGTTGTCCACGCACCTCGAAGGCCGGCCCGCGCCCGCCCCATTCGTGGCGGCGCTGCGCCCGTCGACGGCGCCGTACCTGCTGACCGACATGGCCGCCGATGCGGTGGCGGTGCTGGACGCGCTGGGCTGGGAGTCCGCGCATGTCGTGGGCTCGTCGATGGGCGGGATGATCGCACAGGCCGTCGCGGTCGCGTACCCGGCGCGGGTGCGCAGCCTCACCTCGATCTCCTCGACGCCGTCGATCCGCATCGGCACCCGGCCGCCGCTGAAGGTTCTTCGGGCGATGTCGAAGCTGCTGGCGAAGCCGCTGCATTCGGCGGAGGAGGCTGCCGAGCGCGAGGTGGCGATCTACCGGCTCATGGGGTCGCCGGGTTACCCGTTGGACGAGGCCATGGTCCGCGAGATCGGGCGGGAGTCGTACGAACGCCACTCGACGGACCCGCTGAGCGGCCGACGTCAGCGGGCCGCGGTCGCCGCCTCGGGGGACCGGCGCAAGGCCCTGGCGGCGCTGCGGATGCCGGCCCTCGTGATCCACGGGGACGAGGACGTGATGATGCGGCCCAAGGCCGGGCGCGCGACGGCCGCCGCGATTCCGGGCGCGCGGCTGGTCACGTACCCGGGAATGGGTCATGATCTGCCACGCGCCCTCTGGCCTGCGGTGATCGAGGAACTCCGCGTATTGACCGCCTAGTCACTATTCCCAGAAGTGCGCCACGTCGATGGTGATCCGGCCGTGCCCGTCGCTGCCCGTCGCGACCGTGACCCGGAACGGCAACTTGGCGCGTACGCCCTGGTCGAACTGGGTGTATCCCTCGAAGCTCCCGGCATAGAGGATGTCGCGCAGCGTCTGGTAGCGCACGACGTTGACGGCGTGGTCGCCGAGCTTGCGGTTGTAGGTCACCGTGCCGTCGGTCTTGTAGACGGGCGCGAGCAACACCACGTCGAGGTGCGCGCCGCCGGCCGTGTACGGCGTGACGTCGAGCCCTTCGCCGTCGGTGATGACATGGTCGGTGTATTCGACGCGGTAGCCGGACACCGCGCCCGTGAATTCGAAGACGGTGCGGTCGTAGCAGGACTGCCTGCTCGTGGTGACCTTGAGCAGGGAATTGGTGCTGAGGTTGCCGCCCGCCTTCGGCAGGCTTCCCCACGTGATGCCGCAGTAGGGCGCCGCGGCCGCTTTCTGGGCGGCCGTCGCGCTCGCTGAACCGGCCCCGGCGAGGGCCAGCAGCATGATGAAAACGCTGAGAATACGAAGTCGCCGCATGACTGCCTCCAAGGACTATTGCGGCTGGTGGACAGCAGTATGAGCGCCGCTCTGTTCGCGTGATGCAGGAAAGCCGACAGTTGCGTCTTCGGACAAGCCGATCAGGCGCAGACGACCTGGACGCCCGCCTCCCGGAACGCCTCGAGCACCGCCGGCGGGGCGCCCGAGTCGGTCACCAGGGTCTCCACCTTGCCGATCGGGCAGATCCGGGCGAAAGCGTGACCGCCGAGCTTCGACGAGTCGGCGATCACCACGACCCGTTTGGCCCGGGCCACCATGAGGCTGTTCATCGCCGCCTCGCCCTCGTGGTGGGCCGCCGCGCCCAGTTCGACGTCGAGGGCGTCCACCCCGAGCAGCACGATGTCGAGCGTGACCTCCTTGAGCAGCGCGCCGCCGAGCGGGCCGACGAGCTCGAAGGACTGCGGGCGGACCACGCCGCCCGCCACCACGATCTTCATGCGGGAGCGGACCAGCAGCTCGTTGGCGATGTTGAGGGCGTTGGTCACGATCGTCAGCTGGGCGCCGTCGCCGCTGGCGTTGAGGTCGGGGCGGACCGCCAGGGCCCGGGCCACCTCGGTCATCGTGGTGCCGCCGTTGAGGCCCACCACCGTGCCCGGGACGACGAGGTTCGCCGCCGCCTCGCCGATGCGCTGCTTCTCGGCCGAGTGCTTGGCGCTCTTGTAGCGCAGCGGCAGGTCGTAGGAGACGCCGTTGGCCACCGCGCCGCCACGGGTACGGGTGATCATCTGCTGCTGGGCCAGCTGGTCGAAGTCGCGGCGGATCGTGGCCTGGGACACGTCCAGGCGCTCGGCCGCGTCCTCCACCGTGACGCGGCCGCTCTCCGCCAGTAACTCCAGCAGGGCATTCCAGCGCGCGTACCGGTCCACCCGATCTCCCTGCTGCTCGTTTCGTGATAAGAGTGTGCACATTAGTGCGCGAAACGTCCCCCAGCAAAGAGAGTACCTGCGCGATCACGGTCCGGAGGTTGCGTCCCCGCCGATGTTCCACGCAGAATGACGCTCGAAAGAGCGGAGAACCGAGCGCTTATGCGCAGCACAACGGCCTGATAGGGAACTGCCCATGAGTCACGTCAAGGTGGAGATCGCCAGCCAGCCCGACTGCTGGCGGCAAGCCGCCAAGATGGCGGACTCGCCCGGGCTGCCCCTGCCCGGCGAGCGGGTCGCCGTCACCGGGTGCGGCACGTCCTGGTTCATGGCCAAGGCGTACGCGGCGCTGCGGGAGGCCGAGGGCCACGGCGACACGGACGCGTTCCAGGCCTCCGAGTTCCCGCTCGGCCGCCGCTACGACCGGGTCATCGCGATCACCCGCTCCGGCACCACCACCGAGGTCGTCGCCCTGCTGGAGGCGCTGCGGGGCCGTACCCGTACCACCGTGATCACCGCGGACGGGGCGACGCCGGCCGCCGCGGTCGCCGGCGAGACCGTGGTCCTGGACTTCGCCGACGAGCTGTCGGTCGTGCAGACCCGCTTCGCCACCAGCTCGCTCGCGCTGCTGCGGGCGCACCTGAACTACGACATCGAGCCGGTGGCGGCGGACGCCGAGGTCGCGGTCCGGCTCCCGCTCCCGGTGCACCCGGCACTCGCCGAGCAGATCACCTTCCTGGGCCGGGGCTGGACCGTGGGCCTGGCCGAGGAGGCCGCGCTCAAGTGCCGGGAGGCGGCCGGCTGGTGGACCGAGGCGTACCCGGCAATGGACTACCGGCACGGCCCGATCTCGATCGCCAAGCCCGGCCGCGTGGTCTGGGCGTTCGGCGAGATCCCGGACGGCCTCTGCGAGGAGGTCGAGCACACCGGCGCCGCCTTCGTGCACAGCCGCTACAACGGCGGGTACGCGGCCCTCGGCAGCTGGCGCGGCGGCGGGCGGACCGGCCTCGACCCGATGGCGGACCTCGTCGTGGCGCAGCGCGTCGCGGTGCTGCTCGCCACCAGCCAGGGCCTGGACCCGGATCATCCCCGCAACCTCACCCGCTCCGTCGTCCTCCCCTGACCCGGCCGTGAGTGGAGCGGTGAGGCTACGGCCCGAACCAGGACGGCGGACGAGCGCCGATCCGCGGAGCGGCGGCGGCCCCGACGACGTCGTGGTGGCGCTGGATGTCGGCGGCACCGGCATGAAGTGCGCCCTGGTCCGCCCGGACGGCACGGTGCACCACGCCGAACGGCACCCGACCCTGGCCCAGCGCGGCCCCGAGGCCGTCACCGCGAACATCCTCGACATCGCCGCCGACCTGGCCGACCGGGGGCGGGCGGACGGGCTGAACCCGGTGGCCGCCGGCGTGGCCGTGCCGGGCGTCGTCGACGAGGAGACCGGCACCGCCGTGTGGTCCAGCAACGTCGGCTTCCGGGACGTACCGCTGCGGGACCTGGTGGCGCGCCGGCTGGAGCTGCCCGCGGCGCTGGGCCACGACGTGCGCGTGGGCGGGATGGCCGAGGCCCGAGTCGGCGCCGGCCGGGACCAGCGGCACGTGCTCTTCATTGCGATCGGCACCGGGATCGCGGCCGCCCACGTCGTCGACGGCAACGCCCTCTCGGGCGCCCACGGCGCGGCCGGCGAGGTGGGACACATCATCGTGCGGCCGGGCGGTCCGTCCTGCGGCTGCGGGGCCCGCGGCTGCCTGGAGTCGATCGCCTCGGCCTCCGCGGTCGGCCGCCGGTACGTCGAGCTCTCCGGCGACGAGGGGGTCACCGCGTACGACGTGGCGACCCGGGCGGCGGCCGGGGAGGAGCTGGCCAACCGGGTATGGACCGAGGCGGTCGAGGCGTTCGCGGACGGGCTGCTCACCGCCCAGGCGCTCTACGACGCGGGCATCGTCGTGCTGGGCGGCGGGCTCGCCGAGGCCGGGGAGGCGCTGCTCGCCCCGCTGCGGGTCGCGCTCGACGCCCGGATCACGTTCCACCGGATGCCGCGGATCGTCCGGGCGGCGCTCGGTGACACCGCCGGCTGCCTCGGCGCCGCCCTGCTCGCCCTCGACTCCCTGGAGACCGACAAGTGACGGAGAAGATCCGCGGCCGGGTGGTCCGGCCGGGCGCCGTGGTGCCCGGCGTCGTGGACGTGGACGGCCCCACGATCCTGTCCGTCGCGGAGGACTCCCGGGCCGGCGACGACATCATCGTGCCCGGCTTCGTGGACCTGCACTGCCACGGCGGCGGGGGTCACACGTTCACCCGGGGCGATGCGCAGGACGCGGCGCAGGCCGCCGCTTTCCACCTGCGGCACGGCACCACCACGATGCTGGCCAGCCTGGTCAGCTCGCCGTACGAGCTGATGCGCGACGCGACCGCCGCGTACCTGCCGCTGGTGGCCGAGGGCGCGATCGCCGGTATTCACTTCGAGGGGCCGTACCTGAGCGCGGTCCGGTGCGGCGCGCAGAACCCCGAGTTCCTGCGCGACCCCGCACTGGAGGAGCTCAGCGCCCTGGTGAAGCTGGGCGCGGGCGCGATCCGGATGGTGACGATCGCCCCCGAGCTGCCCGGCGCCCTGGACGCGGTCCGCTATCTCGTCGAGCACGGCGTGGTGGCGGCGCTGGGGCACAGCGATGCGACGTACGAGCAGACCGTGGCCGGGGTGGCGGCCGGCGCGACCGTCGGCACTCACGTCTTCAACGGCATGCGCCCGCCGCACCACCGCGAGCCGGGCCCGGTCGTGGCCCTGCTCGACTCCCCCTCGATCGTCTGCGAGCTGGTCGCGGACGGCATCCACCTGCACGACGGGATGCTGCGCTTCGCGGCGCACGCGACGCCGTACCGGTCCGCGCTGGTCACCGACGCCATGGACGCCGCGGGCATGCCCGACGGCACCTACGAGCTGGGCGGTCAGGAGGTCACGGTGGCCGGCCGCGTGGCCCGCCTGACCCGCGACGGCTCGATCGCGGGCAGCACGCTGACCATGGACGCGGCGTTCCGGCAGGCGGTGGGCGCGGGCCTGGACCTGCCGACGGCCACGGAGATGGCCTCCACCACCCCGGCCCGCGCGCTGGGCCTCGGCGACCAGGTCGGGGCGCTGGAGGCGGGCCTCCGCGCGGATCTCGTGGTGCTTTCCGCCGACCTGCGGGTCAAGCGGGTGATGCGGTCCGGGGCGTGGATCTAGATTCGAGATTCCACGGTACGCGGGCCAGCAGGCGCGCCAGGATCAGCCCGAGCAGCAGCCCGGCCACCGAATCGGTGATCCAGTGGAACGCCAGGTAGGTCGTCGTGATGAACACGATCACCGGCGGGGCGACACGCAGGGCGAGGTGGGCGCGCTTCGACAGCGGCCTCGCCAGCAGCACGCCGAGCAGCACGGCGATGACGAAATACCAGGCCAGCGCGTTGGCGACGTGCCCGGAGGGATAGCTCATCGCGTCTTTGCCGGAGGCGGCCGGGTTGAACAGGATCTCGCGATCGGGCCCCTTGAAGGCCGGCGCCGCCCGGTCGAGCCAGATCTTCAGCGGGCCGATCGTCACGTACGTCAGCACGAAGGCCCCGGCGAAGAGCAGCAGCGGCCGCACGGACCGCAGGCGCCAGGCCGCCAGGCCGGCCAGCAGGATCGCCACCGGCATGAGCACCTGCCCGCCCTGGCCGAGGTAGTTGAGCACCCGCAGCGTCCAGTACAGCGGTGTCGGCCGGTGCTCCGACACCCAGTCGGCCACCTGGACGTCCAGGGCGAGCAGGTGGCCGCGGGCGAGCGCGAAGGTCAGCAGGACGAACCCGGCGAGCAGCACGACGTCCGGCCACCAGCTGCGCACCCGCTGGTCGGGAAGGGAGTCGACGGCCGTTTCCTGCATGCCGACCACGCTACCCAGTCGCGCCAACCAGCCCCTGCCGACCTGAAATCGCTATTAAGTGTTGATCCACCATGGGAGCGCTCCCGTAGTGCCGTGCGACACGGTTCTCTCCCGCGGAGGTGCAGATTCTCATGGTCGGATCCCGATTCACCAGACCCGGCAGCCGCGCGCGCCGGTGGCAGGCCGGCATCGTCGCCGGGGTCGCGGTGGTCGGCGTCGGCGTCGGGCTGGGCGTCGCGGCGGCCGACGAGAGGAAGCCCGCCGGGCCCGCCGTTCCCACCGTCACCTGCCCGAAGGTCACAATCGGCGTGGCGGTGCCCGCGCAGCAGCAGGCCGACGTCCAGCGGAACCTGGCGCTGCTCGACGAGCAGGCCGCCGAGGCGAACGAGCGCCTGCGCACCACGGTCGGCCAGGGCGGCCCGAACTTCATCCAGAACGCCGTCCTCGGCCCGCTGAGGGACAAGCGGTTCGCCACGATCAACCGGATCGAGACGGCGATCGGGCGCAACGCGGCGAAACCCGACCTGAATGCCGACGGACTGTCGGCGTGCAAGCTCAACCAGGCCGGCGGGGGTGCACCACCGGCCCGGCCCACTGCCGCTCCCACCACCACCGCGCCGGCCAAGCCGACCGCCGCTCCCACCACGACAGCACCGGCCAAGCCGACCACCGCGCCCGCGACCAGCACCGTTCCGGCGGCACCCCCGGCTCCGAGCGGGACGCCGGTGGCGATCAACGGCCGGTTGAAGGTGTGCGGCACGCACCTGTGCAACAAGAACAACACGCCGGTGCAGCTTCGCGGCATGAGCAGCCATGGCCTGCAGTTCTTCCCGAACTGCGTCAACGCCGGCTCGCTGGCCGCGCTGCGCAACGACTGGAACGCCGACTTCATCCGGCTGTCCATGTACGTCCAGGAGGGCGGCCTCGAGACCGACCCGGCGCGCTTCACGGCGAAGGTGAACGGCCTCGTCGATCAGGCGACCAAGCTCGGGTTGTACGCGATCGTGGACTTCCACATCCTCACCCCGGGCGACCCCAACGCGAACCTGAACCTGGCCAAGACCTTCTTCCAGAACGTCTCCGCCGCCCACGCCGCGCAGGACAACGTGATCTACGAAATCGCGAACGAACCGAACGGCGTGAGCTGGGACGGCATCAGGACCTACGCCGAGAAGGTCGTTCCGGTCATCCGCAGGAACAAGCCCGACAGCGTGGTCATCGTCGGCACCAGGGGCTTCTCTTCCCTGGGGCTCTCCGACGGCAGCGACGAGAACGAGATCGTCAACGACCCGGTGAAGCTCGACAACATCATGTACACGTTCCACTTCTACGCGGCGTCGCACCGGGAGGACCGGCGGGCGGTCGTGGCGCGGGCCGCGAAGAAGCTGCCGCTGTTCGTCACCGAGTTCGGCAGCCAGACCTTCACCGGTGACGGCACCAACGACTTCGCCGGCACGACGGCGTGGCTCGACCTCCTGAAGAGCCTGAAGATCGGGTACGGGATGTGGAGCCTCTCGGACGGCCGGGAGAGCAACTCGGTGTTCAAACAGGGCACCTGTGCCGGCACCCGGTTCGCGGGCACGGGCGTCCTGACCGAGGCGGGCCGCTACATCCGCAGCCGGATCCTCACCGGCGTCGGCTCACCGAACTGAGCCGCGAAGCTCCGTGCGATGTGAGGCCGCACCCTGCCGAGCAGGGTGCGGCTTCTCAGAGGTTGTTCTTGATCCTGGCGTAGAGCAGGTCGGCGCGGACGCCGGAGTTCGGGCAGCCGCCGAAGTGGTGCAGCGCGACGACCTTGTCGGTCTTGCGGGACAGCACCGGGCTGCCGCTGGAGCCGCCCTCGGTGTCGCAGTAGTACGACACGTCCGAGTCCCGGGCGTAGCCGTCGAACGCGTTGTCGGCGACCGCGCAGGTGCCCGCCTTCTCCCCCAGCCGCCCGGCGATGCGGGTGGGCTCGCCGGCCGGGTGCTGCGGCACGTACAGCTCCTGGCCGCGGACCGGGCGCGCGGTGTCCAGCGTCAGGTAGCCGAATTTCTGCACTGCGCCGAAGTTCTCGACGGTGAAGAGGGTGTAGTCGTACACGTGGTTGGTGGCGACGACCTTGCCACCCCAGACCTTGGTGGGCCGGAAGACGTCGTAGCCGCCGCACTTCGCGCACTGATAGTTGAACCACACCTCGGTCTCGTACGCGTCGTCCGAGTTGTCGAAGCAGTGGTTGTTCGTCAGCATCCGGTTCTTCGCGCCGATCCGCCATCCGGTGCAGAGCTCGGTGCCGTTGATCAGCAGCCGCGCGATGGACTTGGACCGGGTGTACGCGACCGGATCCACCGACCGGTAGCAGACCGCGTCCCGGCTCTCGTCGTTGCCGCAGACGGACTCCTCGCGGCCCGTACGGTTCGGGTTGCGCAGCTGCTCCTCGGGGGCCGCCTCCTGCTCCTTCCTGGTGAAGCCCTTGGCGACCTGGTCGACCCGTACGCCCAGGCTGCCGAGCACCGAGCTCACCAGGTTGCCGCCGCCGCGGTGCACCTCCAGGACCGCGGTGTCACCGGTGATCGACATCGCCCACCGGGCGGTCGGCGCGGCGGTGTCCAGCAGCTTCGGCGCGTCGTAGCGGTACGACTCCTTGCCGGCGGCGTCCGCGACGGTCACGTAGTCGCCCGGCAGCATCGTCAGGCGGCTGAAGTGCACTTTCACGTACGAGGCGCCCGGGTAGCGGAGGACCTCACGCTTCGGGGCGCCGTACCCGAGGAGCTTGTCGACGTTCAGCAGCGTGCCGACCTTCTGCCGGCCGTCCTCGGCCGGCTGCGTGGCGGACTCGTGCACACCACTCTCGCCCTTGGCGGAGGCCGCCGGCGCTGCCTTCCGGGGGCCTGCTTCCGCCGTGCCGGTGCCTGCGGCGGTTCCGGACGCGGCGGCGGGCTGCTGCACCGCGACGGGCGTAGGAGCGGCGATCGCGGGCTCGTGCCAGGTGCCGACCTTCCGGCCCTCTTCCATCAGCTGTGTCCAGGCCACCGCACCGGCCGAACCGACCAGTGCCAGGGCGGAACACGCCCCGGCGACGATGCTCACCGCGCGTCGCACATTCACTCCCGTCCCCAAAGTCACATCGCCGACATAGGTAACAATCAGGCGATCTCGCTTCTGTGTAACGAGCCACGTGCGGCGGCGACGCGCCGGGCCGAGCGTGCACACTGGGTTCGTGCGCATCACCTCAGCCCTCGTCGACCCGGCACTGCTGGATCTGCCGTGGCACGTACCGCTGGAGGAATGGCCGGCGGACCACCTGGTCGCGCTGCCGCAGGGCATCTCCCGGCACATCGTCCGGTTCGTCAAGCTCAACGACACGGTGTACGCCTTGAAGGAGACCCGGGAGCGGATCGCCGAAAAGGAGTACGACCTGCTGCGCGCCCTCGAGCGGATCGACTTCCCGGCGGTCGAGGCCGTCGCGATCGTCACGGACCGCGTGGACGAGCACGGCGAACCGCTGGAGACCGTGCTGATCACCCGGCACCTGCAGTTCTCCCTGCCGTACCGGGCGCTGTTCTCGCACGTGCTGCGCCCGGAGACGATGAACCGGTTGCTCGACGCGCTCGCCGCGCTGATCGTCCGGATGCACCTCACCGGCTTCTCGTGGGGCGACTGCTCGCTGTCCAACACACTGTTCCGCCGCGACGCGGGAGCCTTCGCGGCGTACCTCGTCGACGCCGAGACCGGCAACCTCTACCCCAAGCTCTCGGAGGGGCAGCGCAGCGAGGACATCGAGATCCTGCGGCTCAACATCTTCGGCGAGTGCCTCGACCTGGAGGCCGCCGAGCTCCTGCACGAGGCGATCGACCCCGAGACCGTCGTCGACGACATCGTGGCGCGCTACGAGCGGCTGTGGCACGAGGTCACGTACGAGCAGGAGGTTGCCCGGGACGCCCGCCACGACATCGAGGGCCGCATCCGCCGCCTCAACGACATGGGCTTCGACGTCGCCGAGGTGGCCATGTCCACGGTGGACGGCGGCTACCGGGTGCGCCCCAAGGTCGTGGACGCCGGCTACCACACCCGGCGGCTGCTGCGCCTGACCGGGCTCGACGCCGAGGAGAACCAGGCCCGGCAGTTGCTCAACGACCTGGACGCGTACCGCGCCGAGAGCGACCTGATCGACGAGCAGCAGGCCGCCCACCGCTGGCTGACCGAGGTCTTCGAGCCGGTCGTCCGCGCGGTGCCCGCCCACTTGCGCCGCAAGCTCGAGGCCCAGGAGATCTTCTCGCAGATCATCCAGCACAAGTGGCTGCTGTCCGAGCGCTCCGGCCGGGACGTCGGCATGGGACCGGCCGTGCAGTCGTACCTGACCGACGTGCTCGCCCACAAGCCCGACGAGCAGGCCGTGCTGGGCCCTACGCCTGCTCCAGCATAAGCGGCTCGGGGGGCGGGGTCGCCTGCTCGACGAGCGCGCGCAGGCCCGCGCGCCGGGCGACCACGAAGACGCGGTCCCCGGCGGCCAGCACCCGCCGTGGATCCGGCGCCCAGTCCACCCATTCCGAGCCGGCGGCGGAGAGCCCGATCACCCGTACGCTCAGCTCCCGGTCGGCCTGGCTCAGCGGCGCACCGTCCAGCGGGGACCCGGCGAGCACCTGGACGGCGGCGACCAGCAGCGCGTGCCGGTCGACGGGAATCGTCGCGAGGACCTCGCGCTCCAGCATCGCCGCCGCGAAGGCCGGCGCGGCCAGCCGGGAGACGCTGCGCGAGATGTCGATGCTGAAGGCGGTCTGCACGCGGCGGGCGAAGTCGTCGTCGAAGAGCCGCAGCACCACCCGCAAGTCGGGGCGGGCGGCCCGTGCGTTCAGCGCGGCCTGCAGGTTGGTGACGTCGTCGGTCGAGACCACGACCAGCGCCTTGCTGGTGGCCACGGACGCCGAGCGCAGGGTCTCCTCGAGCGCCGCGTCGCCGACGATCAGGGGCACGCCGAGCTGCTCGGCCACCTTCGCGCCGCGGGCGTCCGGCCGGCGGTCGATCGCGACGACCTCCAGCCCCAGATCGACCAGTTGCCGCAGAACGCGGGTGCCGACGTTGCCGAGCCCGACCACCACGATGTGGCCCTCGCGGTCGTTCGTGACCGTGCCGCGGGCCAGCGCCAGCCGCGCGTTGACCATGCCCTCGACCACCGCCGCGGTGATCAGCGGCAGCAGCGCCAGCCCCGCGAGGGTGAGGATCAGCTGGGCCGCCTGAGCCAGGGCATTGCGCTTCTCCTCCACATCGGACGAGCCGACCGCGGTGAGCAGCGTGACGTAGACGGACTTCCAGAGACCGTCCACATTGTCGGCCTGGGCCAGCACGGTCCCGGAGATCACGGTCACGGCCAGCGTGATCACGACCGCCATGCCGAGCTTGCGGCTCACCGCCGCCCGCAGCGCCCGGCCGAACGTGGCGAGCGGGTGCCGGCGCCGCTTGCGGGCCCGTACCAGCCGCTGGGCGGCGAGCGTCTGCCCGGCCGGGCGCCCGGTGGCTTCCGCGAGGACGAGATCCGTCGGCCGCTCGCCCTCCGGCGCGGGCGTCGCGGGCAGGACGTCGACCCGGCCGGCGCCGTCCGCGGCGGTGAGGGCACAGATGACGTGCTCCGGGCGTACGTCCGCACGCCGCGCGACGAAGACCGTGCGACCCGGGAGGCGTACGTGCGTCGGCGCAACCTCGCCCAGCGACGCCGCCACGAACGCGGGCGCCGCCATCGCCGCGTCGGAGAGGACGGCGCAGTCGGCGAAGAGGCGGCGGACGCCGTAGCCGAGGCCGGAGTTGAACATCCGGATCACCAGCCGCAGGTCCGGCTCGACCGCCTGGGCGCAGAGGGCGGCGTGCAGGTTCACCACGTCGTCCGGCATGACCAGGGCCAGCGCCGCGGCGCCCGCCAGCCCGGCCGAGCGGAACGTGCGCTCGTCGAGACGGCCGGCGCGCACGATCCGTACGCCGCGCAGCTCGCTCAGATCGGGCACGTCGGACCGCAACTTCGGCGGCACGATCACGGTCAGCCGGATCCGGTGACCGGCGTTCGCCAGCTCCTCGGCGACCGTGTAGACGAGCGCGTCCGCACCGCAGACGACGAAGTGCGGCCGGGTGTCCCCGTTGCGCGGGAGTCCCTCGCGCAGCCGGGAGACCAGCGATCGCCGGATCGGTTCACGAAGGGGATCGACGGCCATGGGCGCATGGTAGTCAGCCGGAACCCTCCCCCGGGGCCACTCGTTGCCCCTTCCGAGTCTTTTGTCCCCTTCTCGCAGGAGGAAGATCGAATGCGCAAGTGGTTCTACGCCGGGGCGGTGGTCGGCGGCTTCCTGCTGTTCGGCGCGGCACCCGCGCACGCCGACGACGTGATCCCGGCCCCGGCGGGCGGCCTCACCGGCCTGCTGCCGGCGCAGGGTGCCGGCCTCGACCCCGCGGGCGGCCTGAGCCTGCCCAACCCGCTCGGCGACGGCCCGCTGGTCGACGTCAAGCCGGGTACTAACAACGCGGACCTGAACGGCGTGGACGTACCGCGAAGCGCCGTGGCGCCCGCCGCCGAACCCACCGACCGGACCGCGGCGACCGCGCTGCCGGCCGAGGACCTGCCGGCGGCCGACGTGGTCGGCGGCGCCCTCCCGCAGGCCTCCGGCGTCCTCCCGTCCAACCTGCTCGGCGGTCAGGCGCTCGGCCAGCTGCCACTGCTCGGCGGGCTCGGCGGACTCACCCCCGACGGCCGCATCCCGACCGGCACGCCGCAGGAGTCCGGGCTCTTCACCGGCGGCCTGCCGCTACTCGGCGGGCTCGGCGGACTGCTGCCGGCGAACGAGATCCCCGCCGGCGCCGGAGCCCTCCCGGCGGTGAGCGGCCTGCCGGCCGGCGGCACCGACGTGACGCCGTCCGCCCTCACCCACACCGCCGGCGACGACCCCGCCGACGACCCGCGGGCCCACGAGGAGCCGGCCGACGACGAGGCCACGCCGCAGCGCACCTTCTCCGCGGGCGGTCGCCCGGTCGCCGGCCGGGATCGCGACTTCTAGCATCATTGCCCCGTGCAGACCTTTTTGCCGTACCCGGACTTCATAGCCAGCGCGCACGCGCTGGACCAGAAGCGGCTCGGCAAACAGCGGGTGGAGACGATCCAGGTGCTGCGCGGGCTCGTGCAGCCCGGGTACGGCTGGCGCCACCACCCGGCGGTCAAGATGTGGACGGGTTACGAGGAGGCCCTGGTCCGGTACGGGCTCGACATGTGCGGCGTGTGGGTGGCCACGGGCCGGGCGGACACCACGGCGGACACCATGCGCGCCGACGCCGCCGCGGCCCGGGGCCTCACCGTGATCCGTACGCAGGACGACCTCGACGCCGCCGGCGAGCTGCCCCCATGGCTCGGCGACGACGCCCTGCACCTGAGCCACCGCTCGGCGCTGGTCCGCAAGGCCCCCGACTTCTACCGGCCGCTGTTCGGCGACATCCCGGAGGACCTGCCCTACGTTTGGCCGGGTTCCGACCGGTCCTGAGTCACGTCCCACGACAACAGGAGGAACGGCTCCTCCTCGTTCGCGCCGGCCCGGCGGTACGTCTTCTGCGCGGCCTCGTTGTCCTGCTCGGTACCGACCCACATCCCGTAGCAGCCCCGCTCCCGGGCGATCCTGGCCAGCGCCTCCACGAGGGCGGTGCCGACGCCCCTGAGCCGGGCGTGGGGCGCGACGCCGAGCTCGTAGAGGAACATCTCCGTACCCTTGTCGGGATGGGTCATCTCCACCCCGGTGACCATGCCGACCGCCCGCTCCCCATCGAAGGCCATCAGCAGATGATGCCCGGGAGAGTCGAGGAACTTCTCGGTCGCGTCCGACAGCGGCGGCCCATCGAACAATTCGGCGGCGCGGTGCACGACGGCGGCATCAGTGATCCGCTCGATACGCATGGCGACACCTTAGTGGTGCAATCACCCCATGGCCCGCATCGCGTACGACGACAGGGACGCGGCCGCCTTCGCCGCCACCCGCCACCTCCAGGCTGCCGGCCTGACCGAGTGGCGCACGGCGGTCGCCCGGCACGTCCCGCCCCACGGAACCCTGCTGGACGTCGGCGCCGGTACGGGCATGTGGTCAGGCTTGTTCGCGTCATGGTTCCCGACTCTGCGGATCGTGGCCGTCGAACCGTCGGCAAGCATGCGCGCCCGGTCCGGCTTCTCCCCGATGATCGCGGGGGACGCGCTGGCCCTGCCGCTACAGGCGCGGTCGGTGGACGCCATCTGGCTCTCCACGGTGATCCACCACATTCCGGACCTGGCCGGTCTCGCCCGCTCCCTGCGCCGGGTGCTCCGGCCGGGCGGCAAGGTGCTGATCCGCTCGGCGTTCGCGGGCCGCCACCACGGCATCTCCCTGTTCCGCTGGTGGCCCGAGGCCATCCGGGTGCTCGACACCTTCCCCGGTGTCGCGGACGTCCAGGAGGCGTTCGCCGGTTTCCACGCCGAGCCGGTCGAAGCGGTGCCGCAACTGTCGGCGCCGTCGTTGCGCGCCGCGGCCGACGGGTTTCGGCGAGAGGCTCACACGCCGCTGCAGCTCATCGCCGACGGGGAATACGCCGCGGGGCTGGCCCGGCTGCGGGCGGCGGCTCGCACCGATCCCGGCGGGCCGCTCATCGACCACCTGGACTTGCTGGTCCTGCACCTGACGGATCTCTAGCCCCCCGGTCTTCGCCCCTTCTGGCCCCTCTAAATGTTGGGCTGGCTTAGCGCCGTGGTGATGCTGATCCTCGGCGCGGCCGCCATGGCGGTCGTCGTGGTGCGCCGGCATCGCGGAAACCGGCGGTGAGCCCCGAGCGGCCAGAGTCGCCGGTGTCGCCGCCGGGTCCCGTCCGCACCGCCATGTCGAAGTAATGGCGTGCGCATTCTGATCGAGCTGCCTCAATCGATGCGGTAATTGGTCCAGGCGTGCGCGATTTGCGGACGCCGTCGTGGATATTAATGTGACGAGGTCGCCCGCTGGCGGCCGATTGAGGTGCTCGGGTTTCGGAGGCAGCGGTGGATCTGCAGTTGTCGGCCCGGGCCGGTCGGGCCTGCACTGTGGTGCGGGTCGGCGGTGAGCTGGACATGGAGACCAGTCCTCAGCTGCATGCCTTCCTTCAGAAGGTCGC
>NZ_JBFAZZ010000009.1:0-342206 GCF_040689425.1 Actinoplanes sp. NPDC051475 | reverse complement strand
GTGCGGCGATCCTGTTCTCGGGTAACTGGATGCTGCACGAGATGATCACGTACACGACGCAGCTGTTCGAGAAGATCCCGACGCTGCTCGGCTGATCCCCGGACTTTGTGCGAAGGCCGTCCCTCTATGAGGGGCGGCCTTCAGCGTTTTGCGGCGGCCGCCGTGTCCAGCAGCCAGACCGTCTTGGCCGCGCCGGTCGCCCGGGCCGCCGGCAGCGAGGTGTCGCCGCCGAGGGCCGCGCCGACCGACTCCGCCTTGTCCGGCCCGGCGGCTACCAGCCACACCTCCGCGGCCGACCGGATCGCCGACATGGTGAGCGAGATGCGGGTGGGCGGCGGCTTCGGGCTGTCGTGGACGGCGGTGGCCGTACCCTCGGCGGTCGCGTCGGGGTGTCCCGGGAACAGCGAGGCTACGTGCCCGTCCTCGCCGACGCCGAGCATGAGCACGTCGAAGCGGGGGAGCGTGCCGTCGCCGGACGCCAGCTCGTCGCGGTATCGGGCGGCCGCGGCCGCGGCGTCGTCGCCGTCCGGGCCGTCCGAGGCGGGCATCGGGTGCACGCGGGCCGGGTCCAGGCCGAGGGCGTCCAGCAGCGCCTCGCGCGCCTGCGTCTCGTTGCGGTCCGGGTCGCCGGCCGGCAGGAACCGCTCGTCGCCCCACCAGAGGTCGACCCGGGACCAGTCGATGGCCGCGGTCGCCGGCAGGTCGCGGACCGCGCGCAGCACCTTCGCGGCGACCCGGCCGCCGGTCAGCACCACGTCCGCCCGGCCGCGGACGGCCTGAGCCTCGATGATCGTGGTGACCAGCCGGGCCGCCACCGCCGACGCCAGGACGTCGGCGTCCGGAACCACCACCACAACGGTCTCGCTCATCGGACTCCTCGTCAGGGAAAGCCAGGGGCCGCCCGCCGGACGGCGGGCGGCCCCCATGATCTCAGCCGGTCAGGCCGCGGAGCCGCCCGGGCCCGCCATGGCACCGGTCTCGACGCCCGCGCGGGCGGCCTGGGACGGGTCCTTCCACACGTGTACGCGCATGGCCGGCTTCTCGTCGAGGCCGGGCATGCCGGCCATAGCGCCGAGCGCCTCGCCGTAGATCTGGTCGGGGTCGAGGCGGCGCAGTTCCTCGGCCAGCTCGTCGCCGACCGGCCGCTTGGGCAGCGGCATGTAGCGCGGCTCCTGCCCGGTGCGGCTGAACAGGGCCGTGCCCTCCTCGCGGGTGACCGAGACGCAGTCGCCGTTGGCGCACTCGAGCTGCACCGAATGCATGCGCGGGGAGCGGTCGGTGACCTCCCACCGGGGCTCGATGCCGAGCCGCGACTTGAGCCAGCCGCACATCAGCGCGGCGGTCGGGTCCTTCTCGGGGGCGCTCACCGTGGCGCCGGTGACCCGCTCCTCGGTGGTGTCGAACGCGCCGGCGACGAGGGTGCGCCACAAGGTGATGCGGGTCCAGGTCAGGTCTGTGTCGCCGGGGGCGTAGTCGAGGGCTCGCTGCTTGAGCGCGGCCACCGGGTCCGGGGCGAGCTTGCTGTCGGTGATCCGCCGGTCCGCGACGACGCCGAGGAAGTCGTTGGCGATGACGTCCGGCGGCTCGCCGTGCCACCACGTCACCACCGGTACGTCCGGGGCCAGCAGCGGCATGACCACCGACTCGGCGTGCAGCGCGAGGCGGCCGTACATGCGCATCACGACCGCCTCGGCCGGGCCCAGCCGGCCGCCCACGACGATCTCGGCGTCGAGCCGGCTGCGGCCCTCCAGGTCGGAGCGGACCACGATGAGCAGGCGGCAGGGGTGCGCGGCCGCCGCGATGGTCGCCGCCGCCTCGGCCTCGCGGACCTTCTTCTCCTCCACGACGGCGACCAGGGTCAGGGCGAGCCCGGAGGCCACCCCGCCCGCGCTGCGCCGCTCGGCCGCGAGCGCCTTGACGACCTCGTTGCCGGTGGTGTCCCACAAGCCGATCATGCACGCCTCCAGGAACGGCCCTCACGGGCCAGCATCTCGTCCGAGGCCCGCGGGCCCCACTCGCCGGCCCGGTACGGCTCCGGCTCGGTGCCCGTCCAGGCCTCCTCGAGGGGGTCGATCACGCGCCAGCTCTGCTCCACCTCGGCCGCGTCCGGGAACAGCGTCCGGTCGCCCACGAGCACGTCGAGCACGAGCCGCTCGTACGCCTCCGGGCTGGATTCGGTGAACGCCTCGCCGTACTGGAAGTCCATGGCGATGTCCCGGACCTCCATGGTGGTGCCGGGGACCTTCGAGCCGAACTTGAGCACCACGCCCTCGTCCGGCTGCACGCGGATGACGAGCTGGTTGTGGCCGAGCATCTCCACGTCGGCCGGGTCGAACGGCAGGTGCGGCGCGCGCTTGAAGAGGATGGCGATCTCCGTCACCCGGCGCGGCATCCGTTTGCCCACGCGTACGAAGAACGGCACGCCCGCCCAGCGCCGGTTCTGGATGCCGAGGCGTACGGCCACATAGGTCTCCGTCTTGGAGTCCTCGGGTACGCCCTTCTCCTCCCGGTAGCCCACCGCCCGCTCGCCGGCCACCCAGCCCTGCAGATACTGCCCGCGCACCGAGCCGGCGGCGATGTCCTTGGGCAGGCTGATCGCCTTGAGCACCTTGAGCTTCTCGGCGCGGATCTCGTTGGGGTCGAAGCTCGTCGGCTCCTCCATGCCCACCAGGGCGAGCAACTGGAGGAGGTGGTTCTGGAGCACGTCGCGCGCGGCGCCGGCGGAGTCGTAGAACGCGGCCCGGGTGCCGATGCCGACGTCCTCGGCCATCGTGATCTGCACGGAGTCGACGTACTTGGAGTTCCACACCGGCTCGAAGAGGCTGTTGGCGAAGCGCAGCGCCAGGATGTTCTGGACCGTCTCCTTGCCCAGGTAGTGGTCGATGCGGAAGACGTCCTCGGGGGTGAAGACCTCGTCGACCAGCTTGTTGAGCGCCATGGCGGTCTTCAGGTCGTTGCCGAACGGCTTCTCGACGACGACCCGGCGCCAGCCGCCGGACTTGGCGTTGTCGGCCATGCCGGTGCGGTTCAGCTGGTTGAGCACCAGCGGGAACGCGGCCGGCGGGATGGAGAAGTAGAAGGCGGCGTTGCCGGCGATGCCGTTGCGCTCGCGCAGCTCGTCGAGCGTGCTCGCCAGGTGGTCGAAGGCGGCGTCGTCGTCGAAGGAGCCGGGGACGAACTGGAACTGGCTGGCCAGCCGCTTCCAGACGTCCTCGCGCCACGGCGTCCGGGCGCCCTTCTTCGCCGCCTCGTACGCCAGCGACTCGAAGTCACCGTCGCCCCAGTCGCGCCGGGCGAAGCCGAGGACCACGAAGCCGGGCGGCAGCAGACCCCGGTTGGCGAGGTCGTAGACGGCCGGGATCAGTTTCTTTCGCGACAGGTCACCGGTGACGCCGAAGATCACCAGAGCGCACGGCTCCGGGATCCTGGGGAGCCGTCGGTCCTGTGCGGTGCGCAGCGGATTACCCACGTGACCCATCCTGCCAGCTTTTCGCCGGTCCGCAGGGTTACCAGGAGGGTCAGGCTCGCAACATGTGCACTGCGGCAATCAAATGCCGGAGACCCTGCTCCCGGCCGCTCGGAAGCGCCCGGCCATGCCCGGATCAGCGCCTGCCCGGGCACCGCCCACCGTGTACGGCCGGCACGCTACGGCGCCGGCGTCGATGATCTGCAGAAACGAGCCGTGGCGCAGGTCTCCCGTGTGGTACGCGGGCGACGGACCTCCGGCTCGGAGCGGCCACGAGGAAGAGATGATCCTGGATGTCCGCGCAGGCATTGCCGGAGCGCTGGACGGGGGTGCAGTGGTGAAGATCTCCGCGCAGTTCGAGCCGTGGTGCTACCCGCCCGCGCCGGGAGGTCGTCGCCGGGGCGCCGGAGCGGCGGGCCCGGCGACGACCTCCACGGCCGCGAGTGGGTCGGCGGTCACCGCGCGGCGGCGTCGCTCGGGTTGTCGGCGCCGTCGGCCGCGGCGGCCAGGGACTTCTTCACGTCCTCGAGCAGCTCGGCCCAGCTGGCCTCGAACTTCTCGACGCCCTCGTCCTCCAGGACCTTGAAGACGTCGTCGAGGTCCACGCCCACCGCGGCGACGTCGTCCATCACCTTCTGGGCGGTCGCGTACGAGCCCGTGACGGTGTCGCCCCGGGTGTCGCCGTGGTCCTCGTACGCCTTGATGACCGACTCCGGCATGGTGTTGACCGTGCCGAACGCGATCAGCTCCTCGACGTAGATGGTGTCCTTGTAGTCGGGGTTCTTGGTCCCCGTCGACGCCCACAGCGGCCGCTGCGGGAGCGCGCCCGCGTCGGCCAGCGCCTTCCAGCGGTCCGAGGAGAACACTTCCTCGTACGCCTGGTAGGCGAGCTGGGCGTTCGCGACGGCGGCCTTGCCCTTGAGGGCCTTGGCCTCGTCGCTGCCGATCTTGTCGAGCCGCTTGTCGATCTCGGTGTCCACCCGGGACACGAAGAACGAGGCGACCGAGCCCATCTTGCTGAGGTCGTGGCCGTTGGCCTTGGCCTGCTCCATGCCCGCCAGGAACGCGTCCATGACGGCCCGGTAGCGCTCCAGCGAGAAGATCAGCGTGACGTTGACGCTGATGCCCTCGGCCAGCGTGGCGGTGATCGCCGGCAGACCCGCCTGGGTCGCCGGGATCTTGATGAAGAGGTTCGGGCGGTCGACGAGCCACCACAGCGTCTTAGCCTCGGACGCGGTCTTCGCCGTCTCGTGCGCGCTGCGCGGGTCGACTTCGATGGACACCCGGCCGTCGACGCCGTTCGACGCGTCGTACGCCGGCTTCATGACGTCGCACGCCCAGCGCACGTCGTACGAGGTGAGCAGCCGCACCGCCTCCTCGACGGTGACCTGCTGCGCGGCCAGGTCCTTGAGCTGCTCGTCGTACGCGTCGGCGTCGGCGAGCGCCTTGGCGAAGATCGTCGGGTTCGTCGTCACGCCGGCCACGTGCTGCTCGCGGCGCATCTTGTCGAGCGAGCCGCTCTGCAGGCGTACGCGGGAGAGGTCGTCGAGCCACACCGCCACGCCTCGGGCGGACAGGTCTGCCAGTCTGTCGGTCATCGCAACTCCCTCAGTTTCCGGTCTTGTGACCGGTGATTTCGCCGACCTTGGCGAGGGCGGCGTTGGCCTTGGCCACCACGTTGTCCGCGGTGAAGCCGAACTGTTCGAACAGGATCTTCGCCGGGGCGCTGGCGCCGTAGTGCTCGATGCTGACCGCCTCGCCGGCCTCGCCCAGCAGGCGGTCCCAGCTCATCCGGATGCCGGCCTCGACGGTGACGCGTGCCTTGACGCCGCGGGGGAGGACCTGCTGCTGGTACGCGGTGTCCTGCTCGAAGAACCACTCCTGGCACGGCATCGACACGACCCGGGTCGGGGTGCCCTCCGCCTCGAGACGCTCCTGGGCGACGAGGCAGTGCTGCACCTCGGAACCGGTGCCGATGAGGATCACCTTGGGCTCGCCGTTCGACGCCTCGGAGAGGATGTAGCCGCCCTTGAGGACGCCCTCCGCCGACGCGTACTTGCTGCGGTCGATGGTCGGCAGGTTCTGCCGGGAGAGCGCCAGGGCGGTCGGGCGGTCGGTGTGCTCCAGCGCGCCGCGCCAGGCCCAGGCGGTCTCGTTGGCGTCGGCCGGGCGGACCACGTCGAGGCCCACGATGGCGCGCAGCGCGGACAGCGTCTCGATCGGCTGGTGCGTCGGGCCGTCCTCGCCGAGGCCGATGGAGTCGTGCGTCCACACGTACACGACGGGCAGCTTCATCAGCGCCGACAGCCGGACCGCGCCGCGCATGTAGTCGCTGAAGACCAGGAACGTGCCGCCGTACGCGCGGGTGCCGCCGTGCGCCACGATGCCGTTGAGGATCGAGCCCATGCCGTGCTCGCGGATGCCGAAGTGCAGGGTGCGGCCGTACTCGTGACCCGGGAACGCCTTGGTCGCGTACTCGCTCGGGATGAACGAGGGCTCGCCCTTCATCGTGGTGTTGTTGCTCTCGGCCAGGTCGGCCGAGCCGCCCCACAGCTCGGGCAGCACCGGAGCGAGCGCGTCGAGCACCTTGCCGGAGGCGGCGCGGGTGGCCAGGCCTTTCTCGTCGGCGGGGAACTCGGGCAGGGCGTCGGTCCAGCCCTCGGGCAGCGTGCGGGTGGCCAGCCGGTCGTACAGCTTCTTGCCCTCTTCGTTGCTGGCGGCCCAGGCCGCGAAGGCCTTGTCCCACTCGGCGTGCGCCTCGCGACCGCGGGCCGAGACCTGGCGGGTGTGCTCGAGGACCTCGTCGGCGACGGCGAACGTCTCGTTGGGATCGAGGCCGAGGACCTCCTTGGTGGCCGCGACCTCGTCGGCGCCCAGCGCGGAGCCGTGGATCTTGCCGGTGTTCTGCTTGTTCGGGGCCGGCCAGCCGATGATCGTCCGGAGCACGATGAACGACGGCTTGTCGGTGACCTCCTTGGCGGCCTGGATCGCCGCGTACAGGGCCTCGACGTCCTCGTTGTAGTCGCCCTTGTCAGGGTCGCCCTTGCGCCAGTCGACGGTCTGGACGTGCCAGCCGTACGCCGCGTAGCGCGCACCGACGTCCTCGTTCTTGGCGATCCGGGTGTCGTCCTCGATGGAGATCTCGTTGTCGTCGTAGATCAGCGTGAGGTTGCCGAGCTTCTGCACGGCCGCGACCGCGCTCGACTCGTGGCTGACGCCCTCCTCGATGTCCCCGTCGGAGCAGAGCGCGTACACGTTGTGGTCGAAGACCGAGGTGCCGTCGGCAGCGTCCGGGTCGAACAGGCCCCGCTCACGGCGGGCCGCCATCGCCATGCCGACCGCGTTGCCGATGCCCTGTCCGAGCGGGCCGGTGGTGACCTCCACGCCGGGGGTGTGCCCGAGCTCGGGGTGACCCGGGGTGAGCGAACCCCACTGACGCAGCGCAGCCAGGTCGTCCAGCGCCAGGCCGTAGCCGGAGAGGTAGAGCTGGATGTAGAGGGTGAGGCTGGAGTGGCCACAGGAGAGCACGAACCGGTCGCGGCCGGCCCACAGCGGATCGGTGGGGTCGTGCCGCATGATCCGGTTGAACAGCAGATAGGCGGCTGGCGCGAGACTCATCGCCGTGCCGGGGTGGCCGTTGCCGGATTTCTCGACCGCGTCCATGGCCAGCACCCGGACGGTGTCGACCGCTCGCCGGTCGAGGTCGGACCAGTTCAAATCGTCTTTGGCAGCCACGTCGGTCGTTCTCCTCGGGGCATGATGTGGGGACCCTTGTGAGTTGACCCTATCCAGTCGCGGTAAACCCCCGCCCCGGGAACGCCGCAGGCCCATACGCTGAGAGCGGACATGGGGGCGTGGGCTGTGACGCCCTGCACCCCCGCCGGGTCGACCGAGCAGCGCCCCGGGCTGCGCGTAGGCTGTCCGGACGTGCCAGCCCGGTCCACTCCGGTGTCGGTGCCGATCCACACCCTCGCCGATGCCGGAAGGTGGCTGTCCGTGAGCATGATCACCGAGCGTCCCGCCCAGGGGCGGTCGCCGGGTCTTCCGGAGGCGGCGCCGACGGTGGCGGCCCCTGCCGGTGCCCGTCGCGACGTCCGCGCCGTCCTGAGGGCGTACGTCTCGCTGACCAAGCCGCAGATCGTCGAGCTCCTCCTGGTGACCACCATCCCGGCGATGATGTTCGCGGCCGGCGGCTGGCCGGACCTGGGCCTGATGGCTGTCGTGCTGGTCGGCGGCTCGCTCGCGGCGGGAGCGGCCAGCGCCCTGAACTGCTACATCGACCGCGACATCGATCAGCTGATGCGCCGCACCAAGCGCCGACCGCTGCCGTCGCACAGCCTCACCCCGCGCTCGGTCCTGGTGTTCGGGCTGGGCCTGGCCGTCGTCTCGCTCGTGCTCATGGCGGCCTTCACCAACTGGCTCGCGACCGCCATGACCGCCGCCGCGATCGTCTACTACGACGTCGTCTACACCCTGTGGCTCAAGCGGCGTACGCCGCAGAACACGTTCTGGGGCGGCATCTGCGGGGCGGCGCCGGTGCTGATCGCCTGGGCGGCGGTCACCGGCACGGTGGCCCCGATCGGCTGGGCACTTTTTGCGGTTGTGTTCTTTTGGCAGATGCCGCACTTCTACCCGCTCGCGATCAAGTACAAGGACGACTACGCCCGCGCCGGCATCCCGATGCTGCCCGTGGTCCGCTCCGCGCGCCGGGTCAACAACGAGATCCTGATCTTCACCGTCCTGACCGTCGCCGCCTCGCTGGCGGCCTGGCCGCTGGGAATGGGGCCCATCTACGGCGTCACGGCCCTCGTGACGGGCGCGCTGTTCCTCACCGAGGCGGTGCGGATGGTCGGCCGGTCGCGCCGGGGCGAGCCGCTGAAGGCGATGCGGCTGTTCCACTGGTCGATCACGTACCTGACGATCCTCTTCATTGCCGTCGCCATCGACGCACTCATCTGACATACAGCGCGCACACAGAGTGCGACCGCATTGAGTAACGCCATTGCGCTGCGTCGCACACAATGCCCGTTTCCCGAGCCTCTAAAGTGACGGACGGTCACCCGATAGACGGAACACGTAGCCGGGTATAAAACGGACGCAATCGGGACATACCAATGGGTCGTATCGCTAAACCCGCAGGTAATTGGCATCACAAAAACGGCCCGTAGTTACTTGCTCCCGGGGAAAGTCTGCCTAGGCTTCCCCTCATGGCAGAAGGTTCCGATACGACACTGACCGCCGACATCCGATCGTTCGCCGTCGGCCACGGCGGGGCGAAGGCGGTCATCGAGTACGTCGGCAAGCGTGGCGCCCGCATCGTCCTGGTGGGCGAGGACGGCGAGTGGACGGACCAGTTCGCCGCCGACGGCACCGACGTGGCCCGCAAGGCCTGCGAGACCGCGGGCGTCGAAGTGGAGAACGAGTGGGAGCGCGAGCTCATGGAGCAGATGCGGCCCAGCAACGACCTCTGGCGGTCCATGGCCCGCCGCAGCATGGCGCGATAGCCGAAGTCTTCGTCGGTGCGGCCCGGATCTTCTCCGGGCCGCCTTCTTGTGCCCGGCCCGGCGACCCGCGGTCCGCCGCCGGATCGACAGTGGTCAGGCGGTCAGTGGTCAGGCGATGGCCTTCTCGGCGGTACGCGCGGTCGCGGCCGGCTGGTCCGGCACGCGCACCGGGCGGTCGCGCAGGCGCCACAGGACGTTGAGCGTGCCGACCCAGACCAGGCAGGCGCCGAGCATGTGGGCCGCCACCAGGGCCACCGGCAGGTGGGTGAAGTACTGGACGAAGCCGATCAGGCCCTGAGACAGCTCCACGGCGACGAACACTCCCGCCGCGCGGATCGCGGGAGCCGGGGCGCCCACCGCGCGCAGGGCGAACCACAGCGCCACCGAGAGGCCGATCAGCAGGAAGACCAGGTCGGCGTGGGCCTGGGAGATGGTCGCCGGGTCGAGGCCGTTGCGCTTGGCGTCCTCGTCGCCCGCGTGCGGGCCGCTGCCGGTCACGATCACGCCCACCACGATCACCGCCGCGCTCGCCAGTGCGGTCAGGGCGGCGAGGTGGCGCAGCGGGCGGGCGACCAGCCGCCGGATCGGGGCGTCGCCCTCCCGGGTCCGCTGCCAGAGGGCCCACGTGGCCGTGATGAGCGCCATCGAGAGCAGGAAGTGCAGTCCGACCACCCAGGGGTTGAGGTCGGTCAGCACCGTGATGCCGCCGAGCACGCCCTGGCCCGGGATGCCGAGCCCGGCCGCGAGCGACAGCAGGACCAGCGAGCGGCGGCGGGGCTTCTGCAGCAGCGCGGCGATGAAGGTGGCGAGAGCGATCAGGCCGAGGGCGATGCCGAGCAGCCGGTTGCCGAATTCGATGACGCCGTGGACGCCCATCTCGCGCGTCGTCGTGTAGGACGCGTCGGTGCACCTGGGCCAGGTGGGGCAGCCGAGGCCCGAGCCGGTCAGCCGGACCGCGGCACCCGTCACGACCAAGCCGACGTTGGCGACCAGGGAGGCGAGGGCCAGGCGGTTCAGCAGGGTGCTCTTGCTCACCTCCGGCATCGTACGCCCGATTTCGATCGTGGATCCGAGGCCCGGGTGGCCCCGGTGTCCTGGATCACCGGACCGGCGGTTTGCAGGCGCGCGACGAATTACGTAACGTTGCCGTAGTGAAAAACGGAGTGCTGTCGAGGAGCAACCAGGTGGCCGGTGCGGCCGCCGGTTCCCCTGCACCCTCCGGACCCCGCAAGCCTCCCGCGGACGGTAAGGCCGCTGACGGGCGTACCCGTGACCGGGTGGCGCAATTGCTCCTCGAGCTCGGGGCCGCGACCGCGGCCGAGCTCGGCGCGCAGCTCGGGCTGAGCCCCGCCGCGATCCGCAAGCACCTCGACGCGATGCTCGCCGACAACCTCGTCGAGGTGCGCGAGACGCCGCACCGCGGCCCGCGCGGCCGGGGACGTCCGGCCAAGGCCTTCGTGCTCACCGCCGCCGCCCGGGAGGGCTTCCCGCACTTCTACGACGGCGTCGCCACCGCCGCCCTGCGCTGGATCGCCGAGCACGGCGGGGCCGAGGCCGTCGAGGCCTTCGCCAACTCTCAGGTGACCGCGCTCGAGGAGCGTTGCCGCACGGCGATGCTCGAGGCCGGCGACGAACCGATCGCCCGGGCGGAGGCGCTCGCCGAGGCGCTGACAGCCGAGGGCTACGCTGCCAACGCGACCACGATCGCGTCCGGCGGGCAGCTGTGCCAGCACCACTGCCCGGTGGCCCACGTGGCCGCCGAGTTCCCCCAGCTGTGCGACGCCGAGACCGCGGTCATCTCGCGGCTCATCGGCACCCACGTGCAGCGCCTCGCCACCATCGCGCACGGCGACGGAGTGTGCACCACGCACATCCCGGCACCTCACTGCGCACCCGCTGCAAGCATCGCAACCAGGGTTAGGACGGATAGATGACGGACCAGATCGTCACTCAGGAAGAGCACCTGGCCGCTCTTGGCAAGTACGAGTACGGCTGGGCCGACGCCGACGTCGCGGGCTCGACCGCCCAGCGTGGCCTGTCCGAGGCCGTGGTGCGCGACATCTCCGCGAAGAAGAACGAGCCGCAGTGGATGCTGGACCTGCGGCTCAAGGGCCTGCGCCTGTTCGACCGCAAGCCCATGCCGAACTGGGGCGCCGACCTCACCGGCATCGACTTCCAGAACATCAAGTACTTCGTGCGCTCGACCGAGAAGCAGGCCACGAGCTGGGAAGAGCTGCCCGAGGACATCAAGGCGACCTACGACCGCCTGGGCATCCCGGAGGCGGAGAAGCAGCGCCTCGTGGCCGGCGTCGCGGCGCAGTACGAGTCCGAGGTCGTCTACCACAAGATCCGTGAGGACCTCGAGGAGCAGGGTGTCGTCTTCCTCGACACCGACACGGCCCTCAAGGAGCACGAGGACGTCTTCAAGGAGTACTTCGGCACGGTGATCCCGGTCGGCGACAACAAGTTCGCCGCGCTGAACACCTCCGTGTGGTCCGGCGGCTCGTTCATCTACGTGCCGAAGGGCGTGCAGGTGGAGATCCCGCTGCAGGCGTACTTCCGGATCAACACCGAGAACATGGGCCAGTTCGAGCGGACGCTGATCATCGTCGACGAGGGCGCGTACGTGCACTACGTCGAGGGCTGCACCGCCCCGATCTACTCGTCCGACTCGCTGCACAGCGCGGTCGTCGAGATCATCGTCAAGAAGAACGCCCGCTGCCGGTACACGACCATCCAGAACTGGTCGAACAACGTCTACAACCTGGTCACCAAGCGCGCCACCTGCGAGGAGGGCGCGACCATGGAGTGGATCGACGGCAACATCGGCTCCAAGGTGACGATGAAGTACCCGGCCGTCTACATGACCGGCCCGCACGCCAAGGGCGAGGTGCTGAGCGTCGCGATGGCCGGCGAGGGCCAGCACCAGGACGCCGGCGCCAAGATGGTGCACGCGGCGCCGCACACGTCGTCGACGATCATCAGCAAGTCCATCGCCCGGGGCGGCGGCCGCACGTCGTACCGCGGCCTCGTGCAGGTCATGGACGGCTCGCACCACAGCAAGAGCACGGTCAAGTGCGACGCGCTGCTGGTCGACACCATCTCGCGCTCGGACACCTACCCGTACGTCGACATTCGCGAGGACGACGTCAACATGGGCCACGAGGCGACCGTGTCCAAGATCAGCGACGACCAGCTCTTCTACCTGATGAGCCGGGGCCTGACCGAGGACGAGGCCATGGCGATGATCGTGCGCGGCTTCATCGAGCCGATCGCCAAGGAGCTCCCGATGGAGTACGCCCTCGAGCTGAACCGCCTGATCGAGCTGCAGATGGAGGGGGCGGTGGGCTAGCGCCCACTCGCCGCACCTGTGGTCAAGCTGCAACGACTAAGAACTAGGACGAGATGACTACCGAGGCCATGGCCCCGCCGAGCACCAAGTCGCAGGTGCTGCGTTCCTTCGACGTCACCGACTTCCCGGCCGTCAACGGCCTGGAGGAGGATTGGCGCTTCACCCCGATCAAGCGGCTCGGCGCGCTGATCACGGCGACCTCGCTGGCCGGTGCCGCGCCCGGGTACGCCCCCGGAGACCTGCCGGCGGGCGTCTCGGTGACGCAGGTCGACGCGGGCAAGGTCGACCCGGTGCTCACCCCGTTCGACCGGATCAGCGCCCTCGCGTACGGGTCGGCGGCGGCGGTGACGCTGATCGACGTCGCGGCGGAGACCGTGTCCGACACCGCGGCCGTGATCCGGGTCGTCGGGCAGGGCGGCGAGGCCGCGGCCGCGCGCACGTACGTCAAGGTCGGCAACTTCGCCAAGGTCACCATCGTGCTGGAGCAGACCGGCACGGCGACCCTCGCGGACAACATCGAGGTCGTGCTCGGCGACAGCGCCCAGCTGACCTTCGTCACGATCGCCGAGTGGGACGCCGGGTCCGTCCAGGCCCAGCACGTCAAGTTCAAGGTCGGGAAGGACGCCCGGGCGCAGCACGTGCAGGTCGCCCTCGGCGGCGACCTGGTCCGGCAGTTCACCTCCGTCGAGTACGCGGGCCGCGGCGGCGACGCCGAGCTCTGGGGCCTGTACTTCGCCGACGCCGGCCAGCACCTCGAGCACCGTCAGCTGGTCGACCACGGCGTGCCGGACTGCCGCAGCTACGTCGGCTACCGCGGCGCGCTGCAGGGCGCCTCGGCGCACACCGTCTGGGTCGGCGACGTGCTCATCCGCGCGGCGGCGACCGGCACGGAGACGTACGAGATCAACCGCAACCTGGTGTTGACCGAGGGCGCCCGGGCCGACTCGGTGCCGAACCTGGAGATCGAGACCGGCGAGGTCGCCGGGGCGGGCCACGCCAGCGCGACCGGCCGCTTCGACGACGAGCAGCTGTTCTACCTGATGGCGCGCGGCATCCCCGAGTTCGAGGCCCGCAAGCTGGTGGTCCGCGGCTTCTTCGCCGAGCTGGTCAACAAGATCCCGGTCGAGGAGCTGCGCGAGCGCCTGGGCGACGCCATCGAGGCCCGGCTGGCGAAGGCGGGGGCCTGAGCCATGGCGTTCGAGCTTGTCGGGCCGGTCGCCGACGTGGCGAAGGGCGCGGTGATCTCCGTCGAGCTGGACGGCGTCGACATAGCGGTCGTGCACGCGGACGACGACAACATCTACGCCGTACGCGACGAGTGCAGCCACGCGTCCGTCGCCCTCTCCGAGGGTGAGGTCGAGGGCTGCACCCTGGAGTGCTGGCTGCACGGCTCGCGTTTCGACCTGCGTACCGGTGCACCCTCCGGCCTGCCCGCCACCGAGCCGGTGGCGACCTTCCCCGTCGAGATCCGCGACGGGGACATCTACGTTTCGACGACACCGAGTAATGGAGTAATGCCGTGAGCACCCTGGAGATCCACGACCTGCAGGTGTCGGTCAAGCTGCCCGAGGGCGAGCTGAAGCCGATCCTGGCCGGGGTCGACCTCACCGTCAAGGCGGGCGAGACCCACGCCATCATGGGCCCGAACGGCTCCGGCAAGTCGACGCTGGCGTACTCCATCGCCGGCCACCCCAAGTACGAGATCACCGGCGGCACGGTGACCCTGGACGGCGAGGACGTCCTGGCGATGACCGTGGACGAGCGCGCCCGCGCCGGCCTCTTCCTGGCGATGCAGTACCCGGTCGAGGTCCCCGGTGTCTCGGTGGCCAACTTCCTGCGTACGGCCAAGACCGCGATCGACGGCGAGGCGCCGAAGCTGCGGACCTGGGCCGGCGAGCTGCGCGGCGCCATGGAGAAGCTGCAGATGGACCCGGCGTTCGCGCAGCGCAACGTCAACGAGGGCTTCTCCGGCGGCGAGAAGAAGCGGCACGAGATCATGCAGCTCGAGCTGCTCAAGCCGAGGGTCGCGATCCTCGACGAGACCGACTCCGGCCTCGACATCGACGCGCTGCGCATCGTCAGCGAGGGCGTCAACCGGGTCCGCGAGACCGGCGAGACCGGCCTGCTGCTGATCACCCACTACACCCGCATCCTGCGCTACATCAAGCCGGACTTCGTGCACGTCTTCGTGGCCGGCAAGATCGTTCAGGAGGGCGGCCCCGAGCTCGCCGAGCAGCTCGAGGCCGAGGGCTACGAGCGGTACGTGGCCGGCGCCCGGGCCTGATCCACCTTTCTCAGGAGTTCGAGATGACCTTCGACGTGGCCCGGGTCCGAGCCGACTTCCCGATCCTGGGCCGGGAGATCAACGGGCACCCGTTGGTCTACCTGGACAGCGCCAACACCTCGCAGAAGCCGCGCCAGGTGATCGACGCCATGCGCGACCACCAGGAACGGCACAACGGCAACGTGTCGCGCTCGGTGCACACCCTGGGCACCGAGTCCACGACCGCGTACGAGGAGGCCCGCGCGAAGGTCGCCGCGTTCATCGGCGCGCCGTCGCCGGACGAGGTGGTCTTCACCAAGAACTCCACCGAGGCGATCAACCTGGTCGCCTGGACGGCGGGGGACTTCCTCGCGCTGGGCCCCGGCGACGAGATCGTCGTCTCCGAGATGGAACACCACTCCAACCTCGTGCCGTGGCAGCTGCTGTGCCAGCGCACCGGCGCGACCCTGCGCTGGTTCGGCGTCACCGACGAGGGCCGTCTCGACGAGTCTCAGCTCGACCAGTTGGTGAACGAGCGCACCAAGCTCGTCTCGGTCGTCCACATGTCGAACATCCTCGGCACGATCAACGACCCGTCGCGGATCGTGGCGCGGGCGCACGAGGTCGGCGCGCTGGTCATGCTCGACTGCTCCCAGTCGGTGCCGCACTTCCCGGTCGACGTGACGGAGCTCGGCGCCGACTTCATCGCCTTCACCGGCCACAAGATGCTGGGCCCGACCGGCATCGGCGTGCTCTGGGGCCGCTCGGCGCTGCTCTCGTCGATGCCACCGTTCCTCGCGGGCGGCTCGACCATCGAGACGGTCACCATGGCAGGCACCACCTTCGCGCCGCCGCCGGCGCGCTTCGAGGGCGGCACGCCGCCGATCACGGAGGCCATCGGCCTCGGCGCCGCCGTCGACTACCTGACCGCCCTGGGCATGGAGAACGTGCACCGCCACGAACAGGAGATCACCGCGTACGCGTTGAAGGCGCTCGCGGACGTCCCCGGCGTGCGCATTTTCGGGCCGGCCACGCCGGAAGGCCGCGGCGGTACGGTGTCGTTCGAGGTCGACGGGGTACATCCCCACGACGTCGGGCAGATCCTCGACAGCCTCGGCGTCGAGGTGCGGGTGGGCCACCACTGCGCTCGCCCGGTCTGCACGCGGTTCGGGGTGCCGGCGATGACCCGTGCCTCGTTCTACCTGTATACGACGACCGACGAGATCGACGCTCTCGCGCGCGGTCTGGAGCAGGTGCGGAAGGTGTTCGCCTGATGATCGACCAGCTCTACCAGGACATCATCCTGGACCACTACAAGCACCCCCACGGGCGCGGCCTGCGCGACCCGTACCAGGGCGAGGCGCACCACGTGAACCCCACCTGCGGCGACGAGATCACCATCCGGGTGACCAGCGACCTCTCGGACATCTCGTACGACGGCATGGGCTGCTCGATCAGCCAGGCGTCGGCGTCGGTGCTGCACGAACTGCTGAAGGGCCGCCCGCCGTCGGAGGCCCTCGCGATCCACGAGGCGTTCCTCGAACTGATGCAGGGCCGCGGCCAGGTCGAGCCGGACGAGGAAGTCCTCGGCGACGGCATCGCGTTCGCGGGTGTGGCGAAGTATCCGGCCAGGGTGAAATGCGCGCTGCTGCCGTGGATGGCATTCAAGGACGCCGCGGCACGTGCCGGTGTGGGCCTTACTCCGGAGGTGAAGGCATGACCGACAGAACTGTGGAACAGATCGCCTCGGATGCGGCGGATACCGCCGGACCCGACGACGCGACGGCGTCGACCTCGACGGCCCACGCCGGGGCGGACGCTGCTGCGGCGGGTGGTGCGGTCGTGAAGGCCAGTGTGGCCGACGTCGAGGAGGCGATGAAGGATGTCGTCGACCCCGAGCTCGGCATCAACGTGGTCGACCTCGGCCTCGTCTACGACGCCCACGTCGACGACGACAACGTGGCCACGCTCGACATGACGCTGACGTCGGCGGCCTGCCCGCTGACCGACGTGATCGAGGACCAGACCCGCCAGGCCCTGACCACGGGCCCGGGCGGCGGCCTGGTCAAGGACTTCCGCATCAACTGGGTGTGGCTCCCGCCGTGGGGCCCCGACAAGATCACGGATGACGGCCGGGAGCAGCTGCGCGCGCTCGGCTTCAACGTCTGACCGTACGGTCACCGCAGAGCCGCCAGGTCGTTCCCTCGCCTGGCGGCTTTCGCATTTCTGTCGGGGGTCGGTGGTAGACAACGGGGTATGACTCGGATTCCTCCGTACCGGGACCTGCTGGACCTGATCGACGAAAGGGCGACCGCCTTCCGGGCGGCCGTCGCGGCGGCCGATCGCGGGGCGAAGGTTCCCGGCTGCCCGGAATGGACGGTCCAGGACCTCGTTGCCCACCTCGGCGCGGTGCACCGCTTCTGGGCGGTGACCGTCGCGGCCGGATCCGCCGAGGCGCCGCCGCCCGCCGATGCGATCGGTGACCGAACCCCGCACGGCGACCTGCTCGAGTGGTCCGCGGCATCGACCGGCCTGCTGCTCGACGCCCTGCGCGCCGGGCCGCCCGACCAGGAGTGCTGGACGTGGTGGGGAGCCTCCGAGGCGCCGATGACCGCAGGCACGGTTGCGCGCCACCAGGTGCAGGAGGCGGCCGTGCACACGTACGACGCTCAGAAGGCCGGCGGCAGGGCGGAGCCCGTGCCGGCCGCGATCGCCGTGGACGCCGTCGAGGAGTTCCTGGTGGTGAGCCTGGGCAGCCTCGGGGCGTGGCCGCACCGGCCGGCGCGGCTCGCCCTGTCCGCGGTGGAGGGCCCGACCTGGCTGGTCGACCTGACCCCGGCCGGCGCGAAGGCAGACCCCGCGCCGAGCGGCGATCCGGTCGCCACGATCCAGGCCTCGGCGAGCGATCTGCTGTTGCTCCTCTTCCACCGGATCGGCGCTGAGGGGATCACCGTGACGGGGGACCGCTCGGTGGTCGACGAACTGCTCACATGGGCGGTCGCCGACTGAGAGACGCTGGATGGTCAGAGGTGCTTCTTCGCCTCCCGGAGCGACAAGGGGGAAAGGATGTCGCGGTGGTGGGACAGATAGCCGCGAACAGCGTCCGGGTCCGTGCGGGCGTAGTGCCGCAGCGCCCACCCGATGGCCTTGCGCACGAAGAAGTCCCGATGGGCCGCCTGCCGCGTGCAGTATCCGAACAGCCGGTCCGTGTCGGTCTCCCGCCCGTAATGCAACTGGTGCAGGATCGCCGTACGCACGAGCCAGAGGTTGTCGTCCCCCGCCCAGGCGTCCATCTCCGTCCTCAGCCGGGGGTGGCGCATGACGAGCCCGCCGACGAACCGGGTCGCCAGCGCGTCCACCGTGTCCCACCACGACTTCGTGGTGATCAGGGTGCCTGCCGTCGCCAGGAAGTCCGGCCCGGGCACCGCCGAGTGCTTGCGCAGCCAGTCGCAAGCGAAGTACTGGTATTCGCGCTCCGGCAGGTCCCAGCAGGCCAGGGCCACCGTCCCCAGCTCGTCCTCGGTGGGGGCGGGCAGGCCGGCCACCACCGTACGGCCGAGGGCCCGCTGGGTCGCGGTCGAGAAGCCGAGGAACGGGAACTGGTCGCGCATGTAGGCGGCAGCCTGCACGGCCCGTTCAGGCTCCCGGGCGGCGCTGTAGGTGCGCACCAGCCTGTCGAGGAGTTCGTCGGCGAACGGTCGGGTCATGGGGCGGATCATGCCACCGTAGGGTGAGAGGCATGAGCGCACGACCGGCGGCCGGTGGGGGACGGTGGGTGGACGTGCCGCCGGAGCGGCTCGGCCGCTGGTTGGACAACTTCGCGTCCCGGCACGGTGGCCACACGGTCCAGGGACTGGTGCTGACCGGTACGGACGGCGCCACGGCCGAGTTGTTCCCGCCGCCGGGCGCCCCGCCGGTGCAGGACCTGACCGCCCTGAGGGACCAGGCGGGGAAGCCTCGCCGGATCGGGCTGCTGATAGCGCGTAAGGGCGCTGTGGCAGCCGGGGTAGCTCACGGCCTGACGCTGGTCACCTCGAAGGTCGACACTCACTACGTCCAGGGCCGTACGGCGGCCGGCGGGTGGTCCCAGCAGCGGTTCGCCCGGCGGCGGGACAACCAGGCCCGGGCCGCGGCCGCGGACGGGGCGGCCATCGCGGAACGCCTGTTGCTTCCCGAGGCCCGCACGCTGAGCACCCTCGTCACCGGTGGCGACCGTGCTGCGGTGGACGCGATCCTCGCCGCCCCGCCCCTGGCCCCGCTCCTGCGGCTGCGGCACGACCGCTTCCTCGACGTGCCCGAGCCGCGCCGGGCGGTGCTGGAGGAGGCCGTCGCCCAGGCTCGCGCCGTACGCATCCTGGTTCGTGATCCGTGAGCTCCCGGCGTACCGGATAAGGTTCTTGATCGTGGGTGTCGTCGCGGAGCTGATCCTGATCCGGCACGGGCAGAGTGCCTCCAACGTGGCTTTTCCCGAAGCGGACGCGGCGGGACGGCTGGAGTCGGGGCTCACCGGGCGCGACGCCGACGTCGCGCTGACCGGACCGGGTGCGGAGCAGGCGCGGGCGGTGGGCCGCCGGCTGGCCGGGCGCGCGGCGGGCGAGGTGCCCGAGGTCGTGATCACCTCCCCGTACCTGCGGGCCCGGGAGACCTGGCGGATCGCCGCGGAGGCCTCCGGTCTGGACCTGCCCGCTCCCGTCACCGACGACCGGCTGGTCGACCGGCTCCTCGGTGACCTGGAGATGCTCACCAAGGCTGCCATCGCGCAGCGGTTCCCGGACGAGCCCGAGCGCCTGGCAGCGGCGGGGGAGTATCGGTACCGGCCGCCGGACGGGGAGACCTTCGAGGATGTCGCCGAACGGCTGTCGTCGTTCCTGGCCGACGTGAACCGTGACCATGCCGGTAAGCGTGTGCTCGTGGTCGCGCACGATTCCGTGGTGCTGATGACGCGGTACGTGATCGAGGGCCTGGACCTGGACGGCGTGGCCGCGGTGGCCGGCGCCGGCGCGGTCCGGAACGCCTCGATCACCCGCTTCGACGGTTCCTCCGGTGAGCTGGTCCTCGACGGCTACAACCTCGTGGACCACCTCTGACCTCGAGTTCCCTCACACCACGAGACCGACGGCCAGGACGGCGATCACGGCGCTCGACACCAGCGCCGTCACGACGCGGGCGCGGGGGCCGGTCAGGAAGCGGCCCACCAGGGAGCCGCTGCTGGCGATCAGCAGCTGCCAGCTCGCCGAGGCGAGGAAGGCGCCGAGGACGAACCAGGTTCCGCCGCCCTCACCGCCACGGCCCAGCACCAGCGCCGCGAAGTAGACGACCGTCGCCGGGTTGAGCAGCGTCAGGCCGAGGATGCCCAGGTAGGCGGCCGCGGGGGTGGTCCGGTCCGTGTCCCGCACGGCCGCAGGCCTGCTCAACGCCGACCAGGCGGTGTGCGCGGCGAGGACCAGCAGGACGGCCGCCGCAGCCCAGCGCAGGGGAGTGGCGATCGGGGCGATCACCCCGGTCAGGGCCGCCCCGCCGAGGACGGCGACCAGGGCGTAGACGCCGTCCGCGGTGGCCGCCCCGAGTCCGGCGGCGGCGCCGACCCGCAGCGAGGTGCGGGCGCTGAGGCCCGCGACGAGGACGGCGATCGCGCCGACGGGCACGGCGACTCCGTAGCCGGCGACCACGCCGGCCAGAAACGCGGCGGTCATGAGAGGGGTACGGGGACCGCAGGGCCGCCGGGGACACGCTGCTGTCGCGCGCCCCGGACGGGAGCGGCGGCAACGGTCGTCTTCGGCAGGCTCGCTACGGTCACCCGGCCATGGTGGGGCGGGCCATCACGGCCGGGCAACACAATTTCTCCGATGAGGGTCAGGAGACCGCGCCGGCGGCGAACGTGTCGCAGTTCTTGGGCGAGCCGCTCTCGTAGCCCTGGCTGAACCAGTGCTGCCGCTGGGCGCTGGTGCCGTGGGTGAACTCGGCCGGGTTGATGGAGCCGCCGCTGCGCTGCTGGAGGGTGTCGTCACCAATCTTGCTGGCGGTGTCCAGGCCCTCCTGGATGTCCTGCTGGGTGATGGTCTTGAAGATCTTCTGGCCGCCGGCGTCGTCGGTGCCGGTCGCGTTCTTCGCCCACACGCCCGCGTAGCAGTCCGCCTGCAGCTCCAGCTTCACCGAGAGCTTGTTCGCGTCGCCCGGGTTGCGTTCCTGCTCACGGCGCATCGCCGCCTCGGTCCCGGCGAGATCCTGGATGTGGTGGCCGTACTCGTGGGCCAGCACGTACGGCTGGGCGAACTCACCCGGCGCGCCGAGCTGGTCGGCCAGGAGGCGGTAGAAGGTCACATCGATGTAGACGCGGTCGTCGGCGGGGCAGTAGAACGGGCCGGTGCCGGAGTCCGCGGCGCCACACCCGGTCCGCACGTTGTTGGCGAAGAACACCGTCTTGGAAGACTTGTACGCCCCCTCGAAGTTCTGCGGGTACGCGTCGACCCAGTAGTCCTGGATCGAGTTCACGAAGAGCACGTTGCGGCAGTCGAGCTGCTTGACGGCGTCCGACTGCGAACACTCCTGCTGGAGCGACGTGTTGTCGCCGCTCTGGGGCGCTCCACCGCCACCGCTCAGGTTGTTGATGCCGAAATAGCCGCCCACCAGCGCGATGAGCACCGTGACGACGATGCCGGTCAGGCCGCCGCCACCGATGGGCAGGCCGCCGAAGCCGCCACCGCCGCCCCCGCTGGAACGCTGGTCTTCGATCTGGCTCGTGTCGATCCTGGCGTTCTCGTTGAGTTCCATCTGTCCTCCCGGGCACGAGGCCCGCGCGCTCGGCACGTGTGCAGGGCCGTGTACCCGATGATCTTGCCGGTTAATCGGGTGGGAGGTCGCTGGGGGTGCCCGGGTACAATTGCCCGGTGCTGCTCTGCGAAGGCTGATCTGCCCCGCGCCGACCGTGTGATATACCGGCCGGCGCCTCCGTGTGCCTGAGCCAGCCCTTCCCTGAGAGCGAGACGCTTCCTCATGATTACCGCCACCGGACTCGAGCTTCGCGCCGGCGCCCGGATCCTGCTGTCCCCGACCACGCTGCGGGTCCAGCCCGGCGACCGGATCGGCCTCGTCGGCCGGAACGGCGCGGGCAAGACCACGTCACTCAAGGTCCTGGCCGGCGAGGGCCAGCCGTACGCGGGTGAGGTCACCCGTACGAGTGAAGTCGGCTATCTGCCCCAGGATCCCCGCACCGGCGACCTGAACGTCACCGCGCGCGACCGGGTGCTGTCGGCCCGCGGGCTGGACGCCATCCTCTCCGAGATGCAGAAGCTCGAGGTCGAGCTCGAGGAGAGCGCCGACGAGAAGATCATCCGACGGTACGGCCAGCTCGAGGACCAGTTCGCCGGCCTGGGCGGGTACGCGGCCGAGGCCGAGGCCGCCCGGATCTGCGCCAACCTCGGCCTCCCCGACCGCGCCCTGGCCCAGACCATCGGCACCCTCTCCGGCGGTCAGCGCCGCCGCATCGAGCTCGCCCGCATCCTGTTCGCCAACTCCGGCCAGAACGGCAAGGGCATCCTGCTGCTCGACGAGCCGACCAACCACCTCGACGCGGACTCCATCACCTGGCTGCGCGGCTACATGGCCCAGCACAAGGGCGGCCTCGTGGTGATCAGTCACGACGTGTCGCTGCTCGAGGCGGCCGTCAACAAGGTCTGGTATCTCGACGCCAACCGGTCCGTGATCGACGTCTACAACGTGGGCTGGAAGACGTACCTCGAGCAGCGCGAGACCGACGAGCGCCGCCGGCGTCGCGAGCGCGCCAACGCGGAGAAGAAGGCGGGCGCCCTGATGGCGCAGGCCGACAAGATGCGCGCCAAGGCCACCAAGACGGTCGCCGCGCAGAACATGGCCCGCCGCGCCGAGAAGCTGCTCGGGGGCCTCGAGGAGACGCGGGTCTCGGACAAGGTCGCCAAGGTGCGGTTCCCCAGCCCGGCCCCGTGCGGCAAGACGCCGCTGACGGCGGTGGGCCTGTCGAAGTCGTACGGGTCGCTGGAGATCTTCGCCGACGTGGACGTCGCGGTCGACCGCGGCTCCCGGGTGGCCATCCTCGGCCTGAACGGTGCCGGCAAGACCACGCTGCTGCGGATCCTCGGCGGCCAGCTCGACTCCGACACCGGCGAGGTCCGTCCCGGGCACGGGCTGCGGCTCGGCTACTACGCCCAGGAGCACGAGACCCTGGACGTGGACCGCACCATCCTCGAGCACATGCGCAGCGCCGCGGCCGAGCAGACCGACACCGAGCTGCGGAAGATCCTCGGCGCGTTCCTCTTCTCGGGCGACGACGTCGAGAAGCCGGCGGGGGTGCTCTCCGGCGGCGAGAAGACCCGGCTGGCGCTGGCCACGCTGGTCTGCTCGGGCGCGAACGTGCTGCTGCTCGACGAGCCTACGAACAACCTCGACCCGATCAGCCGGGAGCAGGTCCTGGACGCGATCGCCAACTATCCCGGGGCGATCGTGCTCGTCACGCATGATGCGGGGGCGGTGCAGGCGTTGAAGCCGGACCGGGCAATCCTGCTGCCGGACGGTGACGAGGACGCGTGGAGTGACGATCTGCTGGAGCTCGTCGAGCTGGCGTGACGCTCCTCTTGCTCGGCTGGCGTCGTTGCTTGACCTCGTTGGCCGGTCGCCTGCTCGCCTGACTTCGTTGCCCGGCCTGACCTCGTTGCCTGGCCCGACGTTGTTGCGTGGCCCGACCTTGTTGCCTGGCTTGGGCCGTTTGCGTGGGCCCTTTGCCTGGGCCCCTTGACTTGCCGGCGCTTCTTGAGGCGGTCGCCGTCGGCGTCGCCTTGCCCGCCGCCCGTTCCCGGCCTGACTCAGTCGCCGCCCGTTCCCGGGCCCGACGGTGTCGCCACCGTCCCCGGGCAGCCGGGGCGGCCTGGGAACCGGGGTGATCGGGGATCATGGGCATCGTCAGTTGTCAACTGGTGCCCACACAGACAGTGCGACATCGTCCGGGCGATGGGCGCGGTGCCGACCCCTCCACGCCCCTCCTGACCGGTCGATCCTGCCCGTTCGGGCAGCGGATCACGCCCCACGGTGAACGGCCGGTAGACGCTGCGTGACATCGTTGTCCGCCCCGGGGTCAGATGATGTTTACGCAGGTCACCCAGCCTTGATCGACGCGGGGGCGAAGTCGGCGGGGTTGCGGGCGGGCGCCCCGGATAGCGCCGCCGAGGCCGTTCCGTCGCGCCCGATCGGGCCCGTACCCCATCTGTCTGACATTGATGTCCGTGGTGACCGTCGGGTTCCTGACACTGACAAATGGGCACGCTCGGCGAGCCGAGATACCTAGCGCATGATCGTTGGAGGCGGTCTAATAGGTGGGACCGTATCGAACCGCACAGTCTGGGACGTGAGGATTCAACATGGCAGCCACGGGCACAGCCACCAGCACTGAGAAGGGTCGTCGAATCGTCGGAAGCGAGCGACAGACGCTCGCCAAGGACCTGGTGAAGCGCTACACCTCGGGCGAGAGCATTCGCGCGCTCGCCGCATCCACCGGACGGTCGTACGGATTCGTGCACCGGGTACTCACCGAGTCGGGCGTGCAACTGCGCCAGCGGGGCGGCGCCCGTCGTCGCAAGAAGGCGTGACGACCAGCGCAGCCTCCGAATCCGAGGCCGGTGTTCGGTATGAGCAGGACGGGCCGGTCGCGACGGTGACGTTGGACCGGCCCGATGTGCTCAATGCGCAGACGCCGGCCATGTGGTCCGAGCTCGCCGACATTTCCCGGAAAATGCCGGGCGACGTGCGAGTCGTCATTGTCCGAGGCGCGGGACGCGCTTTTTCCGCCGGACTCGACTTGTCGGTCGCGCGCGGCGAGGGCGATTCTTCGTTGCCTGTCCTGGCCCGCTTGTCACCGGAAGAGTGCGCGGATCGGATTGCCGGCTTCCAGGAAGCCTTCACATGGTTACGGCGACCGTCGCTGCTCACCATCGCGGCGGTGCAGGGACACGCCATCGGCGCCGGATTCCAGCTCGCACTCAACTGCGACATGCGGGTGCTCGCGGACGACGCCCGGTTCTCCATGGCGGAGGTGACCCTCGGCCTGGTTCCCGACCTCGGGGGCACGAAGCGGCTCACCGAGCTCGTCGGGCCCTCCCGGGCCCTGGAGATCTGTGTCACCGGCCGGCGCATCGCGGCGGACGAGGCGGACCGGATCGGCCTGGCCACCGCCGTCGTGCCGCGCGCCGACCTGGACGGTACGGTCGCCGACCTCGCCGCGGCCGTCCTGGCCGCGGAGCAGGGCGCGGTCGCGGAGATCAAGGCCCTGGTGGCCGGCGCCACGGGCCGCTCGTACGAGGAGCAGGACCGCGCCGAGCGGGAGGCGCAGACGCGCCGCCTGCGCGACCTCACGCAGCAGTCGGAGTAAGGGCCGCGGCGGAACAAGCCGGTTACCTCTCAGGTTGTCATACCCGGCGGGCACACTAGGCCTGCTGTCGAGACGACCCGGAGGTGACGCGTGGGACCCATGTCCGGCGGATCGAGCTGGACCATGCTCCGCTCGATCCAGAACTCCGAGCGGGTCACCCAGCATCGGCTCAGCCGCGGCACGACCGGGCGCATCCTCCGGTTCGCCCGCCCGTACCGGGGTGACATCGCCGTCTTCCTGGTCACCGTCGTGCTCGCCGCGGTCATCGGCGTCGCCACCCCCGTGCTGGCCGGCCACGTGGTCAACGCGATCACCGGCGGTGGATCCGGGGCCGCGTCCGCCGTCATCCGGCTCGCGCTGACCATCGCCGCGCTCGCGGTCGTCGACGCGTTCCTGTCACTCGCCCAGCGATGGTATTCGGCCCGCATCGGCGAGGGCATCATCCTCGACCTGCGCACCCGGGTGTACGACCACGTCCAGCGGATGCCGCTGCAGTTCTTCACCCGTACGCAGACCGGCGCCCTGGTCAGCCGGCTCAACAACGACGTCACGGGGGCGCAGCGCGCCTTCACCTCGACGTTGTCCGGCGTGGTCAGCAACGTGATCCAGCTCGTGCTGACCGCCGCGGTGATGTTCAGCCTCTCCTGGCAGATCACCGTGCTGTCGCTCATCCTGCTGCCGCTGTTCATCATCCCGGCGCGGCGCGTCGGCAAGCGCCTCGCCGAGATCACCCGCGAGTCGTACAACCTCGACGCCAAGATGAACGCGACGATGACGGAGCGCTTCAACGTCTCCGGCGCGCTGCTGGTCAAGCTCTTCGGCCGGCCCGAGGCCGAGGCCGCCCGGTTCGGCGAGCGCGCCCAGCGCGTCCGCGACATCGGCGTGCAGCAGGCCATGTACTCGCGTACGTTCTTCGTCGCCATGCTGCTGGTCGCCTCCCTCGCCCAGGCCCTCACGTACGGGCTGGGCGGCTGGCTCGCGGTCACCGGCAGCGTCACCGCCGGCACCGTGGTCACCCTGGCGCTGCTGCTCACCCGCCTCTACGGCCCGCTCACCGCGCTGAGCAACGTACGGGTCGACGTGATGAGCGCGCTCGTCTCCTTCGACCGGGTCTTCGAGGTGCTCGACCTCAAGCCCGGCATCGAGGAGAAGCCCGACGCGGTCGCCATCCCGCCCGGCGCCGGCCGGCTCGAGTTCCGCGACGTGCACTTCCGCTACCCCAGCGCCGCCGAGGTCTCGCTCGCCACACTGGAGGACGTCACGGCCCTCGACCGTACGGAGAACGCCCCCGTCCTGCGCGGCGTCGACTTCACGGTCGAACCCGGCCAGATGGTGGCGCTCGTCGGCCCGTCCGGCGCGGGCAAGTCCACCACCTCGATGCTCGTCTCCCGGGTCTACGACGTCACCGAGGGCGCGGTGCGCGTGGGCGGAGTCGACGTCCGGGACGCCACCCTCGACTCGCTGCGCGACACCATCGGGGTGGTCACCCAGGACTCCCACCTCTTCCACGAGACCATCGCGGAGAACCTGCGCTACGCCCAGCCCGGCGCCACCGAGGACCAGATGTGGGAGGCCCTGCGCGGCGCCCAGGTCGCCGACCTCGTCCGCTCCCTGCCGGACGGCCTGGACACGGTGGTGGGCGAGCGCGGCTACCGCTTCTCGGGCGGCGAGAAGCAGCGCATCGCGATCGCCCGCCTCCTGCTCAAACACCCGTCGATCGTCATCCTGGACGAGGCAACGGCGCACCTCGACAGCGAGTCTGAGGCGGCGGTCCAACGAGCCTTGTCGGCGGCCCTGTCCGGCCGCACCGCCCTGGTCATCGCGCACCGCCTGTCCACCGTCCGCGACGCGGACCTGATCCTGGTCCTCGACGAGGGCCGCGTCGTGGAACGCGGCCGCCACGCCGACCTAATCGCAGCCGGAGGCCTGTACGCAGAGCTGTACAGAACCCAATTCGCGGACAGCACCCCCCTGGCCCCGGACGTGGAGCCGGTCATCATCCAGGTGCCGACGCCCATCGAACCCTGATCCGGTTCGGTCCCCGGGCACGGAACCGGACGGGCTGGAGGCTTGTCGCGCGAACGTGGCCGGATCCCCGCTTGCGGGTGGGGAGCATGCGCCGAGGCTTGGCGTGCGGTGGCGGCATGGATTCAGCGCGGCGGCGTGGCCGGGGCTCGGCGTGCGGGTGCGGGCGGCGGTCTGGTGCGGTGGTGCGGGCTTGAGCCATGGACAACGTGAGTGGGGTTCCTATCCTGGCCCCATGAACCTGGAGTTCAGCGCCGAGATGTGGTTCTGGAAGGGCCCTGCGCCCTGGTACTTCGTCACCGTGCCCGATGACGAGTGCCGGGTGTTGCAGTCGACCGCGTCGTTCGTGAGCTACGGCTGGGGGATGATCCCGGTCAGCGCCCACATCGGCGCGACCGGCTGGGCGACGTCGCTGTGGCCCAAGGACGGGCGCTACATCGTGCCGGTCAAGGCCGTGGTGCGCCGCGCGGAAGGACTCGACGTCGGCGACACCGTGACGATACGACTGAACGTCGACATCTGACGATCCGCGGCGGCGGTGCTCGCGACCCGCGGCGGTTCTCGCGACCCGCGACGGCCGCCTGCGCGACGGTGGCATGAGCAGCGGTCGGCCGAGGCCCGTCGCGACGGCGCACCGGCCCCCGAGCCGGCACGCGCTGTACTGCAGGACGGTATGTACCGAGCAAATGCCAGGGAGGGCGCAATGCGTGACGAGTACGAGGCCACAGTCACCGGAATCTCGCAGACCTGGAACGAGTGGGCGGTGCTGGGCGGCGGCCTGGACACGGACGGGTGGGCGACCCCGACCCGGTGCCCGGGCTGGGACGTGGCGGCGCTGTTCGCGCACGTCTCCATCTTTCCCGTGATCCTCGCCGAGGCTTCGCGGATGCAGGCCCCGCCCACCGGCGACCTCCTGACCGCGGTGGACATCCTCCGGGGGTTCAACCAGCCGGACGGGGTCGCGTACGCGATGGCCGGAATGACAGCCGACCGGGCGGTCAGCGATGCGGCTTCCTGCGCGCCAGCGGATCTGGTGACGCGGTTCGCTGTGACCGGAGGGCAGGCGGTGGAGCGGCTGCGTGCCGCCGACCCGGCCATAGTGGTGCCCTGGCCGGCCGCCGGACCGACCACCCTCGCCGAGGGCATGCGGATCGTGTTGCTGGAGTCGGTGGTGCATCTGCTGGACGCGTTCCGCGCGCTGGGGCGGACGCCGGAGGTTCCGGAGGCGGCCCTTCGGGACACGGCCCGGCTCCTCGCCGAGATGGCGCCGCCGGTGGAGTTCGTGGAGGCCGCCACGGGCCGGTCGGGCCGGTCACCGCTCCCGGTCCTGCGTTGAGGTCCAAAACGGTCCAGAACTAACCCGCGGTCGCCCCGAGCTCCGCGAACGCCGCGGCGAGTGTCTCGGCCGTGTAGTGGGCGTTGAGGCCGCTGGGGTTCGGCAGGACCCAGACGGGCACGCCGGCGATCCGGTCCGGCTGCGGGCCCATCGTCGCTTTCGGGCGGTTGAAAGCCGTCCGGTACGCCGTCACGCCCAGCACCGCCAGGTACCGGGGCCGCCACCGGTCGACCAGCGCGGTCAGGAGCTCGCCCCCGGCGACCAGCTCGGCGGGGGAGAGTTCGTCGGCGCGGGCCGTCGCGCGGGCCACCACGTTCGTGATGCCGAGGCCGGCCTCCGGCAGTTCATCCTGCTCCGACGGATGCAGGAGCCGTGCCGTGAAGCCGGAGCGGTGCAGGGCCGGCCAGAAGCGGTTGCCGGGGCGGGCGAAGTGGTGGCCGGTCGCCGCCGAGTACAGGCTGGGGTTGATGCCCGAGAAGAGGACTCGCAGGTCCGGGCCGACCAGGTCGGGAATCGTCCGGCCGGCCGCCGCCGCGATCTCGGCGGGTGTCGGCCGGAAGGCGCGACCATGGGACAGATCGGCGGCGGCGGGCCGGGAGGTCATCCGACGAGCCTATCCATCGAAGGTCGCAGGCCCGCCGAGGCCGGCACTGGACGCCCGCTGCTTGACTCGAGAAGACCGGCAGCGAGAAACGAGGAGGCAGGGTGAGGGACCCATACGTGTGGTCCGGGGCGCGGAACCGGCGCCCGGCGGCGCGACCAGGAAGGCTGGTCGAGCACCGTCCGGAGCTGGAGCCGCCGCGATGATCCTGCTGTCCGACCCGCGCGTCGCCGCCGTGCCCACCGAGGACGACGGCGACCCCCTCGTCGACGTCCGTGACGTCCCCGAGCTTCGCCTCGACGCCCGCGCCGCCGATCCCGGCGGTGCCTATGCCCGGTTGCGGGCCGAGGTGGTCTCCCGGCTGGCCGATGCGCAGCGCAAGCTGCCGGACGGACTCCAGCTCCTGGTCGTCGAGGGCTACCGGCCGTACGCGACCCAGCAGGCGATCTTCACCCGCTACCGGGACGAGCTGCGCCGGCTGCACCCCTCCTGGCCGGCGGGGCGGCTACTGGTGGAGACGAGCAAGTTCGTCTCGCCGGTCGAGGTGGCGCCGCACAGCACCGGCGGCGCGGTCGATCTGACGCTCTGCACGCCGGAGGGCGTCGAGCTGGACATGGGTACGCCCATCGACGCGACCCCGGTCGAGTGCGACGACGCCTGTTTCACCGGGGCCCGCAACATCTCCGCGGCGGCCGTCGAGAACCGGCGTCTGCTCGTCGACGCGCTGAGCGCCGTGGGGCTGGTCAACTACCCGACGGAGTGGTGGCACTGGTCGTACGGGGACCGGTACTGGGCCCTGATCACCCGGGCTTCCTACGCACCGTACGCGCCGGTGTAGTCACCATCAGTAACAGTGCGCGGGGTGGCTAGGGTGCCAGGCCATGATTCCCCTGACGCTCGCCGAGATTGCTGCGGTCGTACGCGGAACTGTCTGTGACGGTGACCCGGCGACGGCGGTGACCGCACCGGTGCGTTATGAGACCGGACGGGTCGAGCCGGGCGGGATGTTCGCCGCCTTCGCCGGTGAGCGCCGCGACGGGCACGACTTCGCCGCGCAGGTCGTGGCGGACGGTGCGGCCGCGGTGCTCGCCTCCCGGCCCGTGGGCGTTCCGGCGGTGGTAGTCGAGGACGTGCGGGCCGCCTTCCAGTTGCTCGCCGCCGAGGTCGTCACCCGGCTGCCGCACGTGCATCGCATCGGGGTGACGGGGTCCTCCGGAAAGACCTCGACCAAGGACCTGCTCGGTCAAGTCCTCGGCCGGCTGGGTCCGACCGTGGCACCGCCGGGGAACCGCAACAACGAGCTCGGCGTCCCGGAGACCGTGCTGCTCAGCACCGCCGAGACCCGGTTCCTCGTCACCGAGCTCGGCGCCCGGCATGTCGGTGACATCGCCGCGCTGATGCCGGTCGTGCGGCCGCATACCGGGGTGGTGCTGGGCGTCGGGTCCGCCCACATCGGCGAGTTCGGCGGCCGGGAGGCGATCGCGCGCGCCAAGGCCGAGCTCGTCGAGGCGCTGCCGGCCACCGGTCTGGCGGTGCTCAACGCCGACGATCCCGTGGTGGGGGCGATGGCCGGGCGTACGGCGGCGCGGGTCGTGACGTTCGGGCGGCATTCCGCGGCCCGGGTCCGCGCCGAGCGGGTCGTGCTCGACGGTGCCGCCCGGGCCCGGTTCGTGCTGCGGACCCCGGCCGGTACGGCGGAGGTGGCCCTGCGGCTGCACGGCGAGCACTTCGTGACGGCCGCCCTCGCCGCGGCGGCGGTGGCCCTGGAGCACACCCACGACGTGTGGCTCGTCGCCGACGCGCTGAGCGTGGCGACGCCGCGGTCGGCGGGGCGGATGCGGCTCACCGAGTGCCCGGACGGTGTCACCGTGCTGGACGACGCGTACAACGCCAATCCGGAGTCGATGGTCGCCGGCCTGAGGACGCTGGTGGCAGTGGCGGCCGGGCGCCGGCGGACGGTGGCCGTGCTCGGGCAGATGAACGAGCTGGGCGGCGGTTCGGCGGCCGCGCATGCCGAGGTCGGGCGGGCCGCCGTACGGCTCGGGGTGGACGTCGTCGTGGGGGTCGGCAACCGGGACGCGGCCGGTTACGGCGGCACCCATGTGCCCGACCGGCAGGCCGCTGCCGACCTGCTGCGGGAGCTGGTCGAGCCGGGCGACGTGGTGCTGGTCAAGGCCTCGAACAGCCTGGGTCTGTCGGTGCTCGTGGAGGGAATCGGTCAGAGCGTACGCAGCGCCCCGCCGTCGACGGGCACGGAGATGCCGGTCAGGTAGCTCGCCGCCGGGGAGAGCAGGAACGCCGCCACCCGGCCGAACTCCTCCGGTTCGCCCAGGCGGCCGAGCGGGACCGACGCCGCCGCCTCCGCCGCGGCCTGCTCGGCGTCGCCGGTCGCCGCGAAGAGCTCCCGGTTGCGATCCGTCATGATCCGGCCGGGCAGCAGGCTGAGCACGCGGACGCCGCGGGGACCGTACTCGTCTGCCATGTCCTTGGCGACGCCGGCCAGGCCGGGGCGCAGGCCGTTGGACAGGCCCAGGCCGGGGATCGGCGTGCGCGACGACGTGGACAGGACGAGGGCGATCGCGCCGCCGTCCGGGAGTGCCGCCGCGAACGTGCGTGCCGCGCGTACCGAACCCAGGAAGACCGTCTCGAAGGCCTCCCGCCACTGCTCGTCGGTCTGCGCCGCCGCCGTGCCGCGGCCCGGTCCGCCCACCGAGATCAGCGCGCCGTCGAAGCGGCCGAACCGCTCGGTCGCGGTGCGGACCAGCAGCTCCGGCGTGCCCGGATCGGTGAGATCGGCCGCGATCCCAGCGGTGGTCTCCCCGAGTGCGGCCGTGGCCTCGTCCACCGCGGACCGGGAGCGGGAGGAGACGACGACCCGGGCGCCATCGGCCACCAGGGCCCGCGCCGTGGCGAAACCGAGGCCCCGGGAGGCTCCGGTGAGGACGTAGACGCGGTCGGTGAGGCCCAGATCCATGCCGTTGATCCTGCCACTACCGCGCCTTCAGGAAGGACGCCGTCTCCTCGTCGGCCGGCAGGAACGACTCCACGGCCAGCTCCGACAGCGTCACGTCCAGCGGGGTGCCGAGCACGGACGTCACGCTGAAGAAGGACAGCTCCCGGCAGCCGGCGTCGAAGCGGAGCGGCACGACCAGGCCGCCCGGCGTGCCCGCGGCCAGGCCGCCGGGCAGCTCGCGCAGCTCGTCGTGCAGGGTGCGCAGCGCCGGGTCGCCGGTTGCGAGGGCCTGACGGTCGAGGCGGTGCAGGACGTGCGTACGCCACTGGGCCAGGTTGCGGATCCGCGGCGCCATGCCGTCGGGGTGCAGCGACAGCCGGAGCACGTTCACCGGCGGCTCCAGCAACTCCGCCGCCGCGCCCTCGATGAGCAGCGCGACCGCGGCGTTGCCGTCCACCATCGTCCAGTGCCGGTCGATCAGCACCGCCGGATACGGGTCGTGCCCGGCGAGGACGTCACGCAGCGACGCGAGCACGGCGGCCAGGTCCGGGCCGCCGAGCTCGTGCGCCGGAAAGGCCGGTGCGAAACCGCCGGCGAGCAGCAGCGCATTCCGGGCCCGCAACGGTACGCCCAACTCCTCGGCCAGCCGCAGGATCATCTCCCGGGTCGGCCGGGACCGCCCGGTCTCCACGAAGGACAGATGCCGCGCCGACACCCCGGCCTGGCCGGCGAGCTGGAGCTGGCTCAGCCGCCGGTTCCCCCGCCACTCGCGCAGCAGCACCCCCACGTCGCTCATGGCCCGATCGTAGGGAGCGGCACGCACCGCTCCCATTACCCGTGAGGTAATCGACCGCCTTACCCCTGCCGGGGGACGGTGGACGCCGTCAGCAACCGAGCAACCACGGAGGTTCTTGCCATGAGCGACTTCGACGCCGTCGTCACCCGCTATCTCCAGGCCTGGAACGAGACCGACCCGGCCGGGCGCCGCGCGACGATCGAGGAGGTCTTCGCCGCGGACGTCCGCTACGTCGACCCGCTCGCCGCGGTCGAGGGTCACGAGGCGCTGGACACGCTGATCGGGGCGGTGCAGCAGCAGTTCCCCGGGCTCACGTTCACGCCCGGTGGCGTGGCCGACGCACACCACGACCAGGGCCGGTTCACCTGGCACCTGGGCCCGGACGTCGCCGGCTTCGACGTCGTCGAGCTCGACGCCGACGGACGGATCCGTACCGTGCTGGGTTTCCTCGACCAGGTGCCGGCCTAGCCCGGTAGGGTGCCCCGGTGCTCGACGAACTGGACCGGGTGGACTGGGACGCGCTGACCCACGCGTACGGCCCTGCGCACGACGTCCCGGGGATGCTGCGCGGGGCCGCGCTCGACGACCTCTACGGCAGCATCTTCCCCCGGGGCGAGGTCTACTCCGCGACCGCGGCGGCGGTGCCCTTCCTGGTGTCGCTGGCCGCGGGCGGGCGCGCGGACTTCCTGTGGATGGTCGGCCTGCTGGCCGACCCCGCGCAGACCCGCGGCGAGACGGCGCTGGTACGTGCGGCGGTGCGGGCCGAGACGGACCGGTTGGTGCCGCTGCTCTCGCACCCGGCCGCGGACATGCGGGCGGCGGCCGCCTACGCGCTGGCCCAGTGCGACGTCGACCCCACGATCCTGCGGGCGCGCTGGGACGTGGAGACCGACGCCGGCGTCCGTGCGTCGCTGGTCCCGGCGCTGCGGCTCACGGCCGCGATCACCGACCCCTCCCCGGCGGTACGCGCGTCAGCCGCCGTGACCCTGGTCCGCGACGGCAACCCGTTGCCCCGCGACCCGGCGGTCATCGAGGGCCTGGCCACCGCGGCGGAGGCGGGCGCCGAAGTGCCGTGGCTGCGCCGGGCGGGCGCGGACTGGCTGGACGTCGTCGTACCGGCGCTGGCCGATCCGGCGCTGGTGAGGCGCCTGCTCGGTGCCTCGTCGGCGGACACCCGGCGGGCCGCGGTCCGGGCGCTGACCCTGCGGTGCCAGGTGGCCCGGTCCGCGCCGGCTGTGCTCGTACCGTTGCTCGGGCCGTCGTTGCACGACCCGGAGGTGCGCGACGAGGCCGTCACGGCACTGCGCCGCTGCGGGCGGGCCGCGGCCCGGTACGCCGACGACCTGAGCGAGGTGGCCGCGGGTTATCCCGCCGTGGCGGCGCGGCCGTCGGTCACCACCGAACGCGAGGCGCTCGAGACACTCATGATCATCGGTGATCCGCGCTGGGTAGCACCGCTGGTCCGGGCCGCCCTCGACGGCGCTGCCCGGGCGCCCCACAGCCTGATGCCGCTGCCGTGCCCGCCCGCCGTGCTGGACGCGGTACGCGAGCAGCTCACCGCACTCGTCGCGATGCCGGGTGCCACGGCGGCGATCGAGGTGCTCTGCGACATCGCCGCCCGGTGGGGGAGGGGTGCCGCGGACGCCGTACCCGAACTGCTCGCTGCTCTGCCGTCGGCGCCCGCGGCGGCGACGCGGGCCCTGCTCGCCGTGGGCCATGTCGGCGCGCCGATGATCCCCGGCCTGCGCGCGGCCGCCACCCGGCCCGGCGGCCTGCTCGCCGCCACCGCATTGTTCCGGCTGACCGGCGACCCGGCGCCCGCCCTCCGTGCCCTGTTCACCACGCGGCCGCCGATCCCCCCGGAAGTGGTGGCGCTGCTCGGGCCGCTGGCGCAGCCGCTGGTGCCGGAATTCGAACTGCTCCTGACCGGGGCGGCCGGCGCCACCCAGCCGCAGTGCGCCGCCCAGCTGCTGGCCGCCCAGGTCGTCATCGCGGCCACCGGAGACACGACCGCCGCGCTGCCCACCCTGCACGCCGTGCTGACCGCCGGTGGGCCGCGCGCGGCCCTGGCGGCGGCGGTGGTGACCGAGCTGGCCGGGGGAGCAGGCGGATGGCGCGGGGAGATGCGGGTCTGGGAACCGGAGCTGCGGGCGCTGCTCAGCGATCCGTGGGCCGGTGCCGGCGCGGCCGCCGCCCTGTGGCGACTCGGTGTGCCGGCCGGTGAGCTGGTGCCGGTGCTGATGAGGGCGATCGAGCGCGGACGGCGGATCGCGGCGGCGATCGAGCTTCTGCGCGAGATGGGCGCCCACGCCGAACTCGCGGGCCTGGCGGGGCGGGACGAGCGCCTGGTCATCGAGGGCGCGGATCTCGTCAGCACCGACGAGCTGCTCAGGGACCGCCTAACGGCGTAGGACGCGTACCCGTCCGCCCGCCTGCACCGTGATCGAGCCGCCCGCGCGCCGCAGGGCCGGCAGCCGGCGCGGTCGCGGCGCAGTCCTGCCGTCGTAGCGCATGGCCGCCTCGCGGGCGGCCAGCTCCGCTCCGGCCGCGCGCGGCAGGACGCCGCGTCTCGCGAGGTCGCGGGCGAGGTCCCAGCCGTCGCGCAGGGAGCCGTTCGTGGGCCGGGCGGCGGCCCACGCACTCCACTCCGGCAGCCACCGCGGGCCGAGCGCACCCGCCAGCTCGGGCCACTGCCGGGCCACCTCGCCGGCCCGCTTGCGCAGCAGCGCGACCCGGGCGGTCTCCACCAGCCGGGCGTCGAAACCCGGGGGTACGGGCGCACCCGAGGTCAGCGCCGCCACCAGCGCCGCCTGCCGCTCCGCCAGGGATGTCACGTGATCGCCGGATAACCGGACGCGGCAGCGATCGCGTCCAGCTCCGTCTCCAGCTCGGCGGCCGGCGGGTACGCGCCGTCACGCTCGAGCATGAGCGCGGGCGGCCGGTGCCGCGAGCACAGCTCGGCCACCAGGTCCAGCACCTCCCGCGGCACCGCGTCGGTGTGGGTGTCGTGGTAGACGCCGTCGTGCGCGGAGCCGCCGGCCACGTGGCAGTACGCGATCCTCTCGAGCGGCAGCCGGTCGAACAGCGCCGCCGGGTCGGTGCCGCGGTTGCGGGCGTTGGCGTACACGTTGGCCACGTCGAGCAGCAGGAGGGCGTCCGTCCGCTCGAGGATCTCGGTCAGGAAGGCGCCCTCGTCGAGCTCGTCGTCGGGCCAGTCGAAGAGGGCGGCGATCGGCTCCAGCGCGAGGGGGACGTCCAGCTCTTCTTGGGTACGGCGGACGTTGGCGACCACCGCGGCGACCGCCTCCCGGCTGCGCGGGACCGGCAGCAGGTGCCCGGCCTCCACCCCGCCCGCCCGGACGAACGCGATGTGCTCGCTGACCAGGGGAGCAGCGAGCCGCCGGGCGACCGCCGCGAGGTGGGTGACCCGGGCGGGCTCGACCGGCTCCGCGCCACCGAGGGAGAGCTTCACGCCGTGGGGCACCACCGCGACGCCGCGCTCGCGCAGGTCGGTGAGGCCGGTGGGCAGGTCACCCTGGGGGTGCACCGACTCCGCGACGACCTCGGCGAAGCGCAGGCCGGGGAGCTGCGCGACGAAGCCGGCGATCTCGGGACGCCAGCCGATGCCCACCCCGTACGCCGTCATCCGCCGCACCCACCGCCGCCGCACGAGCTGCCGCCTCCGCAGGAGCTTCCGCTGCTGCACGAGCTCCCGCTGCTGCACGAGCTGCCGCTGCTGCAGCTGCTCCCAGCGCTGCTCGCGACGCCAGTGGCGTTGATGCGCTGGATCTCGGCCTCCGCGGCGAAGGCCGGGTCCATCGTGTAGAGCGACGCCGCCCCGAACAGGGCCACGCCCATCGCCGCGCCCGCAGCGCCGTAGGTGGCGTAGGACGGCGACTGCCGGGGCGACAGGTAGTCGTGCCGGCGTCGCAGCTCCGCCATGCCCTTGAGGGCCACGGCGGTCGCCCATCGCGTCGACCGCCACAGCTTGACGGTCACGATGACGGCGAAGACGAGGGCGAAGACCAGGAAGGTGACGGGCTTGCCGTTCGCGAGGCCGGCGAGCAGCCGGGCCACGCCGAGCAGGACCAGCGCCAGGCCGGCGATCATCCACAGCCGGGCGGTCCGGAGTCTGCCCGCGGTGATCGCCAGGCCGTTGGTCTCCAGGCCCGCGCGGAGCTGGTCGAGCGCGGACCGTACCCACTGGTCGGTGAGGACCTCGCGCGCCCGGATCCGGCGCCCGGCGGCGTTGTAGACGGCAGTGTCGAGCGGGGTGACGCCGCTCGGCATCGGGCCGCTCTGCCACAGCGTCTTGTCCGGCGCGCTGCCGACGGCGCCGGCGCCGCGCAACCCGCCGAGGGAGGCGTAGACCGCGAGCCGGTCGCCGCCGTTCAGGTACGCGAGCTGCTGCGGCCCGAGCGTGTCGACGTGGGCGCCGCGCGTACCGGCGAACAGGGCGCGGCGGTGCACGGCCGCGATGACGGCCACCGCCACGACGGCGGCCAGATACCAGACGAGGAAGGTCGGACCGGGTACGCCCCAGGTGTCGCCTTGTGCCGCGAGGGCCATCGTGACCTCCCGTGTTCGCAGGGTTGCTGGCCTCATTGTGCAGGCGCGTGCAACGGTGCGATTACGCCCGCCTGACAGCTTCCTCCACGAGGTCGAGCACGCGGCCCAGTTCGCCCGGTGGACGGCCGGTGGCCAGGTGCAGCACGAGCCCGTCGTACGCGAGCTCGAGGAACTGAGTCAGCACGTCGACCGGCACGTCCTCGCGCAGCACCCCGGCGTCGCGCTGGCGCTGGAGGCGGTCCCGGGTGGCCGCCTCGACCGCCGCCGCCCGCTCGGTCCAGCGCTTGGCGAACTCGGGATCGGTGCGCAGCCGCCGGGACACCTCCAGCTGGGTGCCGAGCCAGCCGGCCGTGTCGCCGCTCGCCCCGGCCCGCTCGAGCAGGTCGCGCATCACCTGCACCAGGCCGTTGCGGGCCACCGTCTCGACCATCGCGGCGGCGTCGTCCTCGGCCACCGCGAGGAAGAGCGAATCCTTGTCGCGAAAATGGTGGAAAATTGCGCCCCGGGACAGGCCCGTGGCTTCCTCGAGGCGGCGCACCGTGGCACCTTCGTAGCCGTACCGCGCGAAGCACCCGCGGGCCGCCGCGAGGATCTCGTGACGGCGGGCCTCTAGCTGGTCCTGGCTTACCCTGGGCACGGAAGCGATGGTGTCACGCCGCCGTGGCCGCTTGCAATCCGTACGTACGGCTTGCCATTCCCGGCGCCGGACTCCTGATGATGCGAAAACACCCGACCGGCCGGGCCTTCGTCAACTGACTTGGGCTGTTCGCTCCCGTATTCACTCACGTACAGTGCGCGGGTGCCTCTCGTCTTCCTCGCCCTGGACGACACCCTGCTCGACCGCAGCGGTGCGTTCAGGTTGTGGGCGAAGGGCTTCCTCGACGAGATCGCGGCACCACATGAAGATCTCGACTGGTTACTCTCCGTGGATGCTGACGGGCTCACTTCGCGGTGGGATCTCGCCGATCTGATCCGCGACCGCTACCAGCTCGACGTTCCCTCCATCGATCTGCTGGAAGAACTGCACGAGGGGCCGCTGGCGTACGAGCGCCTCGACCCCCTGGTGGCCTGCGCGCTGCAGATCGCCGGCGATGCGGGCTGGGTGCCCGTCGTGGTCACCAACGGGCCCCATGAGCAGCAGGAATCCCGGATCCGGCGCACCGGCCTGGACCGCTACATCGCCGACTGGGTCATCTCGGAGCAGGCCGGGGTGAGCAAGCCGAACCCCCGCATCTTCGCGCTCGCCGCCCAGCGGGTCCGCATGCGGCTCAGCGGCGCCTGGATCGTCGGCGACAGCCCCGAGGCGGACATCGGCGGGGCGGCCGCGATGGGATTACCGAGCGTGTGGCTGCACCGGGGCCGCGAGTGGATCGACAACCGCTTCGCGCCGACCCGCGTCGTGGGCAATGTCATCCAGGGCCTCTCGGCGATCATGGCCGGAGGAAAATAGCTTGCACGCCCGGGCGTCCCCCGGGAGAGTGCACCCGTAGCTGATTGTTCCTCGGAAGAAGAAGGGGGTGGACCTCATGGCTGTCGTTGTCATTCGCCGTGCCCAGGTTCAGAAACTCCCTTATTTCTTCTCCGAGGAGACCCTCCAGTGCGAGAGCACGACTCTTTCGGCCCGGCAACCATGCGCCGCGGCCGCCGCAAGTTCGACGACGACGAGCCCGGCTTCGTCAAGCGTGGCCGCCTAGAGCCGCAGCTCGCCGAGGACCCCGACCTGCCCGAGACGGGTGACCGCTGGTCGACCTGGGACGGCGCGCTGCACGGCCCCCAACCCCGCCCCGACTGGGTCCGCACCGAGTACGGCGCGGTCGACACCGAGCTGGGCATGCTCAAAACCGGCAAGGAAGCCGACGTCTACCTGGTCCGGCGCGCGATCCCGGACACCGGCAAGACCAGCATGCTGGCCGCCAAGCGCTACCGCGACGGCGACCACCGCCTCTTCCACCGCGACGCCGGCTACCTGGAAGGCCGCCGGGTACGCCGCTCCCGCGAGATGCGGGCCATGACCAACCGCACCTCGTTCGGCAAGGAACTCATCGCGGGCCAGTGGGCGGCCGCCGAGTTCGGGGCCCTGTCCCGGCTCTGGCAGGTCGGCCAGGAGGGCGGCACCATCTCGGTGCCGTACCCGGTCCAGCTGATCGGCACCGAGCTCATGCTCGAGTTCATCGGCGACTGGGAGACCGGCGAGGCGGCGCCGAGGCTGGCCCAGGTTCGCCCGGACCGCGACGGCCTCGAGGACCTGTGGCGCCAGATGGTGGAGGCGCTCAGCGTGCTCGCCCGGGCGCAGGTCGCGCACGGGGACCTGTCGCCGTACAACACGCTGGTCCACGAGGGGCGGCTGGTGCTCATCGACCTGCCGCAGGTGGTCGACGTGATCGCCAACCCGCAGGGCGGCGAGTTCATGGCCCGCGACGTCAGGAACGTGGCGGCCTGGTTCGGGTCGCGGGGGCTCGAGGTGGAGACCGAGGAGCTGATCGAACGGCTCTCCTACGAGGCGGGGCTGCTCTGAGGCATCCCCCGCCCCCCGGTCCGGTCCGCGGCCGCCGGTCATCCGGTGGCCGCGGCCGGGGACGGCGTCACTGGAGGTAGTTCTCGACCTCGCCGGTGCTGTGCGTCTGCTCGGCGTCCGGGTCGTGTCCGGCGTCCCGGGCGGCCCGGCGCCGGCGCAGCAGGTCCCAGCACTGGTCCAGGGACTCCTCGAGCTCCGCCAGCCGGGCGCGCTCCTCGTCACCGCTGATCTCGCCCCGGCGCAGCTGCTCGCGCAGCTGGTGCTCCTCGTCGACCAGACCGTGGATCCGGCCCAGGACAGTCTTGTCATCCATGGGCCGAGCCTAACCTTCCGCACGCGCCGAGATCGCTCGTCGCCCGGCACCGGCAGGGGGCACATTTGAGCGCATGGACTTCCGCTGGGCATACAAGTCGGCCGCCGCCTCCTTCTCCGATCTCGTCCACCGGCTGCCCCCGGACGGCTGGGACGGAGCGGGACTGGGTGAATGGTCGTTACGCGACCTCGTGGGCCACTCCACCAGTTCGGCGCTGCGTCAGGTGCCCGTCGTGCTGGGCAGCCCGGGCAGCGGCGTGGCCGTCGACTCCCCGGAGGGGTACTGGGCCTTCGCCCGGTCGGCGCCTCCGGAGCTGGTCGCCGCCGCCCGCGCCGCGTCCACCGACGATGCCCGCAGCACCGGCGTGTCGCTGGGCGACGACCCGTCCGCGGTCGTGACCGACCATGCGAGAGAGGCGACCCGGGTCCTGTCCACCGTGGGTGACGCGGACGTGATCGCCACCCCGGTCGGCGGCATGCGGGTACGCGACTGGATCCCGACCCGCACCTTCGAGCTGGTCGTCCACGGCCTGGACGTGGCCGCCGCGGCGCGGATCCCGGTCGAGTACGCCGCCGAGGTGGTCGCCGAGGTGACGATGCAGGCGGCGCGGGTCGCGGCCACGGGCGGCGACGCGACGCTGGTGCTGCGCGCCCTCACCGGGCGGGCGAGTCTGGCACCGGGCTTCTCGGTGGTCTGATGCCCGCGCCGAGGCCGCAGATAGACGTCAGTCGCGGCGCCATGCCGCAAGAACTTCGGCCACCCGCTTGGCCGACCGCGGATCGCGGCGGAACAGAAGCGCCGCCACGAGGGCCAGCAGGCCGCCTCCGCCGGTAGCGAGCGCCCACTCCGGAACGACGTCACTGCCCACGATCGCGGCGCTCCCGCCGAGGGTGGCGATCGCGTCAGCCGCCCATCGAGGATCTGTCCGGCGTGCCGCGCTCACCACGCGGTCCCAGTTCTCCTTCGCGTCCGGGCGGTCGAGGGAGCCGAGCGCCGCACACGCCAGGTCGCTCATCTCCGCCGCGATCGCCGGGGCGTCCAACTGGTGTGCCATCGGCACATGGAAGACGAGGGTGTCCAGGGAGGCGCGCCGGCGGCTCGCTGCCGGCAACCGCCGCAGGGTACGAAGGTTGTGCAGGCGGTCTGCGACCGCGACGGGCATGAGCTCCCGGCTCACCGCCTGCTCGGTGCGGACGCCACCGGCCGTCATCGCCTCGACCACCGTGACGATCTCGGGCCGAACTCGTCGTGCAGGTGCGATGGGGAACGGCCGTGTCCTCGATGAGGTCGTGCAGCAGTGCCGCGCAGATCGCCGGAGCCGTACCGCCCTGATCGGCCACGTCATGGCCTGAGTGTAGGTAGCGGCGCAACTCCGCAGGGTGAGTGAATCGCGAGAACGCCCCGCCGTCCACGGGGGATGGCGGGGCGTTCTGGGGTCGTACGCGTCAGCTGGTGAGCATCTTGCGCAGGACGTACTGGAGGATGCCGCCGTGGCGGTAGTAGTCCGCCTCGCCGGGGGTGTCGATGCGAACGTCGGCGTCGAACTCCACGCCCGTGTCGGTGCGGACCTTGACCGTGGACGGGATGCCGCCCTCATTGAGCTCCGTGACGCCCGTGACGGAGAACGTCTCGGTGCCGGTCAGGCCCAGCGACTCCGCGTCGGTCTTCGGCGGGAACTGCAGCGGCAGGACGCCCATGCCGATCAGGTTGGAGCGGTGGATGCGCTCGTACGACTGGGCGATGACCGCCCGGACGCCCAGCAGCATCGTGCCCTTGGCGGCCCAGTCGCGCGACGAGCCTGAGCCGTACTCCTTGCCGGCCAGGATGACCAGCGGGACGCCGGCCTCCTTGTAGGCCACCGACGCGTCGTAGATGGTGGTCTGGTCGCCGGTCAGGTGGTTGACCGTGAAGCCGCCCTCGACGCCCGGCACCAGCTGGTTGCGCAGCCGGATGTTGGCGAACGTGCCGCGGATCATCACCTCGTGGTTGCCGCGGCGGGAGCCGTACGAGTTGAACTCGTGCCGGGGTACGCCGTGCTCGGCGAGGTACTTGCCCGCGGGGGAGTCCGGCTTGATCGAGCTGGCCGGGGAGATGTGGTCCGTGGTCACCGAGTCGCCGAGCTTCGCCAGCACGCGCGCGCCCGAGATGTCGGTGACCGGCGACGGGGTGGCCGCCATGCCCTCGAAGTACGGGGGCTTGCGGACGTAGGTGGACTCCTCGGCCCACTCGAAGGTCTTGCCCTCCGGCGTGGGCAGCGACTGCCACTGCTCGTCGCCGGCGAAGACGTCCGAGTACGCCGCGCTGAAGCCCTCGGCGCCGATCGCGTGGGCGATGACGTCGTCGATCTCCTTGGCGCTCGGCCAGATGTCGGCCAGGTAGACCGGCTTGCCGTCCGAGCCGGTGCCCAGCGGCTCCGTCGTGATGTCCAGGTCCATCGAGCCGGCCAGCGCGTACGCGACGACCAGCGGCGGGGACGCCAGGTAGTTCATCTTGATGTCCGGGTTGATCCGGCCCTCGAAGTTGCGGTTGCCGGAGAGCACCGAGACGGCGGTGAGGTCGGCCTCGTTGACCGCGGCCGAGATCGCCTCGGGCAGCGGCCCGGAGTTGCCGATGCAGGTGGTGCAGCCGTAGCCGACCAGGTTGAAGCCGAGCTTGTCCAGGTACGGCGTTAGGCCGGCCCGGTCGTAGTAGTCCATGACGACCTTGGAACCCGGCGCCAGGGTGGTCTTGACCCACGGCTTGCGGGTGAGGCCGCGCTCGACGGCGTTCTTGGCCAGCAGCGCCGCGCCGATCATGACCTGCGGGTTCGAGGTGTTGGTGCAGGACGTGATGGCGGCGATGCCGACGAAACCGTGGTCCAACTCGAACTCGGTGCCGTCCTCGCCGACCACGCGGGTCGGCTTCGACGGGCGGCCGTTCGCGTGGGCCGCGGCGCTGAAGATGTGCGGCTTGTCGACCTCGTCGTCCACCGCGTTCGCCGGCGGGTCGCTGGCCGGGAAGGACTCGGCGCTGGCCTCGTCGGCGTGGCCCTTCGGCTGCACGTAGTTGACCAGGGCCTCGCGGAACATCGGCTTGGCGCGGTCCAGCGGCACGCGGTCCTGCGGGCGCTTCGGGCCGGCCAGCGAGGGCACGATCGTCGACAGGTCGAGCTCGAGCCGTTCGGAGAAGTCCGGCTCGGCGTTCGGGTCGAGCCACAGACCCTGGCGCTTCGCGTACGCCTCGACGAGCTTGACCTGCGCCTCGGAGCGACCGGTGAGCTTGAGGTACTTGATGGTCTCGTCGTCGATCGGGAAGATCGCGGCGGTCGAGCCGTACTCCGGCGACATGTTGCCGATGGTGGCCCGGTTGGCCAGCGGCACGGCGGTGACGCCGGGGCCGTAGAACTCGACGAACTTGCTGACCACGCCGTGCTCGCGGAGCATCTCGGTGATCGTGAGCACCAGGTCGGTGGCGGTGGTGCCGGCCGGCATCTCGCCGGAGAGCTTGAAGCCGACGACGCGCGGGATCAGCATGCTGACCGGCTGGCCGAGCATGGCCGCCTCGGCCTCGATACCGCCGACGCCCCAGCCGAGCACGCCCAGGCCGTTGACCATCGTGGTGTGCGAGTCGGTGCCGACGACGGTGTCCGGATACGCCTGGCCGTTGCGCTCCATGATCGTACGAGCCAGGTACTCGATGTTGACCTGGTGCACGATGCCGGTGCCGGGCGGGACGACCTTGAACTCGTTGAACGCGGTCTGGCCCCAGCGCAGGAACTGGTAGCGCTCGCGGTTGCGCTGGTACTCCAGCTCGACGTTGCGGGCGAAGGCGTCCTCGCGGCCGAACAGGTCGGCGATGACCGAGTGGTCGATGACCAGCTCGGCCGGGGCCAGCGGGTTGACCTTGGTCGGGTCGCCGCCGAGGTCGTTGACGGCCTCGCGCATGGTCGCCAGGTCGACGACGCAGGGCACGCCGGTGAAGTCCTGCATCAGGACCCGCGCCGGGGTGAACTGGATCTCCACGCTGGGGTCGGCGGTGGGGTCCCACCCGCCGAGGGCCCGGATGTGGTCGGCCGTGATGTTGGCGCCGTCCTCCGTGCGCAGCAGGTTCTCCAGCAGGATCTTCAGGGAGTAGGGCAGTCGCTCATGGCCCTCCACCTTGTCGATCGTGAAAATCTCGTAGCTCGCGTCATCGACGCGCAGCTCGCTCTTCGCACCAAAGGTGTCGAGGCTGGCCACGTCATCTCCTTCACACCCAGCGACCGTGAGTAGTCCTCATCAGTCTTCCGCACCGGTGACGGCCGCCCGCCAGTTAGGCCTGCCTAACTCTGGGTTCACGTCTTTGGTAAACCGTACGTCCGTCTTGTTATTCGTCGCAACCCGCCCCGGAGGTTTACCACGGGTGATCATGGGGAACACGGTGTTCCGTGAAGGCGCCTACTGACCTCGACGACCTCACCGACTTCTTCGACCGCTACGGCTCGGCGCTGACCCGGGGCGACGTCGCCGCGGTCGCCGGCTGCTACGCGTTGCCGGGAATGGTGGTGGCCGACTCGTACAGCTTCACGTTCACGTCGCCGGCGGCGGTCGCGCTCTCCTTCCTCGGTGCCGCCCCGGCGTACCGGGAGCAGCAGATCGTCGCGGCGCACGCCCAGCTGCACGACGTCCAGCGGCTCAGCGACGTGCTGGCCCTGGTCGCGGTCGAGTGGGAATACCTCGACAGCCTCGGCAACGCGGTTCCCGGCGAGCGCTACCGCTATCTGATCCGGGCGGACGTCGGCGGGCCCCGGATCACCACGGTCATCGCGACGCACTGAAAAAGTGACGTACCCCGGTGCCATCATGGCCAGGTGACCACGATCGAGATCGCTCCGCCCAACAGCGAGGCCGGACCGGCACTGACCGCGCCGCACCGGCCGCAATGGCTGGTCGTGCACTATCGGCGCGACGACGCGGGCTACGGCGACTGGTCACTGCATGCATGGGGAGACATCGACCCCGACGCGGTCACCGGCTTCCCTGACGGTCACCCCTTCGCCGGTGAGGATGCGTACGGGCGCTTCGCCTGGGTGCGGCTCGGCGACGCGGCGCGGCACGTCGGCTTCCTGGTCGTCGACCGGTCGGGGGCCAAGGACGTCGCCGAGGACCGGCAGGCCGACCCGGCCGTCACCCCGGAGATCTGGCTGCGGCCCGGCGACCCGGAGGTCTATGCCAGCGCGGAGGCGGCGGGCTTCACCGCGCCGCCCGTGGCCGACGACGGCCTCGCCGTCATCCACTACCGGCGTGCTGACGGCGACTACGCCGGATGGGGCGTGCACGCCTGGGAGGGCACGCCGAGGAAGCCGGTGTGGCACCACCCGGTGACACCGTCGTCCTTCGACGACTTCGGTGCCGTGTTCCGGGTGCCGGTGCGGCACGACGCGGCGGGGCTGCGCTTCGTCATCCACCGCGGCGATCACAAGGATCTGCCCGACGACCAGCGCCTCGACTTCTCCCGGGGGCGTGCGGTGTGGCTGCTTTCGGGGGAGCCCGCGCCCGTACATCCGGATCTTCGGTCGTTGGGTCCGGAGCTGGACCCGGCCCGGGCGCTGGCGGTTTTCGTCGACCGCACCACCGTGGCCCTGCCTGCCCGGCTGGCCGATCTCGCCGACGCGTTCGCCCTGGTCGCCGCGACCACGGACGGCCTGCGCCGCGACGGCGACGAACTGTCCGGCGAGCGCACGATGCTGCCGCTGACGCCCCGGCCCGGCGGGCTGTTCCAGGCGCAGAGCCGGCGGTTCCCGCATCTGCGCGCCTACCGCGCGTTCGCCGTGCCGGAGCTGGGCGACGCCGCCCTGGGTCACCTGCTGCGCGGGCAGCTGCTCGTGGTCGGCCGCGACCACGGCGGCCACGTCGTCGCGACGACCGCCGTGCAGCTGCCCGGGGTGCTCGACGACCTGTACGCCGACGCCGCCGACGCCGAGCTGGGCGTGATCATCGACGAGGAGAAGCCGACGCTGGCGGTGTGGGCGCCGACCGCCCGCACGGTGTCGCTCGAGCTGTCGCACACCCCCGACGACGAGCCCAAGATCCTGCCCATGGAACGCGACCCGGTGACCGGCGTCTGGACCATCACCGGCAAGCGCAAATGGCTCGGCCGCTACTACCGCTATCGCGTGGAGGTGTGGCATCCGGCGGCGCAGCGGGTGGTCACCACGAGCGTCACCGATCCGTATTCGGTGTCGCTGTCGGCGGACTCCACCCACAGTCAGATCGTCGACCTCGAGGACCCCGCGCTGAAGCCACCGGGGTGGGACACGGTGGCCCGCCCGACGGCCGTGGCTCCGGCCCGGATGCAGGTCTCGGAGCTGCACGTCCGCGACTTCTCGATCTTCGACGACACCGTGCCGCCGGCGCACCGGGGCACCTACCTCGCCTTCACCGACGAGGAGAGCGCGGGCATGCGGCACCTGCGCATGCTGGCCGACGCCGGGCTGACCCACGTGCACCTGCTGCCCGCCTTCGACTTCGCCACCGTCCCCGACCGGCGCGCCGATCAGGCCGTGCCCGCCTGCGACCTGGCGTCGTTCCCGCCGGACTCGGCCGAGCAACAGCGCGCGATCGCGGAGGTCGCCGACCGGGACGGCTTCAACTGGGGATACGACCCGCTGCACTACACCGCGCCCGAGGGCAGCTACTCGACCGATCCCGGCGGCAGCGCGCGCATCCTGGAGTTCCGCCGAATGGTCGCCGCCCTGCACGCCGCCGGGCTGCGCGTGGTCATGGACGTCGTCTACAACCACACGATGGCCGACGGCCTGGCGCCGTTCAGCGTCCTCGATCGGATCGTGCCCGGGTATTACCACCGGCTGCTCGACGACGGCACGGTCGCCGAGTCCACCTGCTGCGCCAACACCGCGCCCGAGCACACGATGATGGGCCGGCTCGTCGTCGACTCCATCGTGACCTGGGCCCGGCACTACAAGATGGACGGCTTCCGCTTCGACCTCATGGGCCACCACCCGCGGGCCAACATCCTGGAGACCAGGGTCACCCTCGATCATCTCGACGGCGGTTCCGACATCTACCTGTACGGCGAGGGCTGGAACTTCGGCGAGGTCGCGTACGACGCACGGTTCGCGCAGGCCACCCAGGTCAACCTGGCCGGCACCGGCATCGGCACCTTCAACGACCGGCTGCGCGACGCGGTCCGCGGCGGCGGCTCGTTCGGCGACGACCCGTCCGTGCGCGGCTTCGCCACCGGGCTCGGCTCGGCGACCCCGCTCGCCCTGCACGACCGGATCAAGGTGGGGCTGTCGGGCGCGCTGGTCACGTACAGGTTCGTCACCCACACCGGGGCCGAGCAGAGCGGCGCCCAGATCGACTACAACGGCTCGCCCAGCGGTTACGCAGCCTCGCCGGGGGAGTGCGTCAACTACGTCGACGCCCACGACAACGAGATCCTCTACGACGCGATGGCCTTCAAGCTGCCGGTGGACCTGCCCATGGCCGACCGCGCCCGGATGCAGGTCCTCGCGCTGTCGCTGGTCGTGCTCAGCCAGGGTGTGGGCTTCGTGGCGCTGGGCACCGAACGGCTGCGGTCCAAGTCGCTCGACCGCAACTCGTACAACTCGGGCGACTGGTTCAACCAGATCCGCTGGAACGGCGCCGACGGCAACGGCTTCGGTGTCGGCCTGCCCCCGGCCGAGGACAACGAGGACAAATGGCCGTGGGCGCGCCCGCTGCTCGCCGACCCCTCGCTGGTCCCCTCCGCGCAGATCATGGACATGACCGCGGCCCGGTACGCGGAGCTGCTCAGCATCCGCCGCTCGTCCCCGGTGTTCGGCCTGCCGACGGCCGACGAGGTGGAACGCCGGCTGACGTTCCCGCTCGGCGGCCCGCACGAGACGCCGGGCGTGATCGTGATGTGCCTCGACGGTACGGGCCTCGACCCCCGCTGGAGCACGGTGGTGACGGTCTTCAACGCCACCGAGTCGCAGGCGAGCGAGAACGTGCCGGAGCTGGCGGGCGTGGAGCTCGTGCTGCACCCCGAGCTGGTGGCGTCGGCGGACCCGGTGCTGCGCACGGCGTCTGCCGAGGGCGGCAGGCTGACCGTTCCGGCCCGGTCCGTCGCGGTCTTCGTCGCCCCGCTTCCGTGAGACACCCCGCTTCCGTGAGCGGCAGGGCATCCGAAAGGATGTGCCGGTGCGACGGTTACCCCTTGTCGGCGTCCTCGTGGTGCTGGTGCTCGCCGGCGGCTGCACCTCGTCCCCTGACGACTCGGCGCAGCATCCCGGCCCCTCGACCGCCGGTTCCCCGCCGGCGTGGACCGAGCCGGCCTCGTACCGGTTCGTGCTGGAGCGCCGCTGTGAGGGCCGGCCGTCCCTCGGCGTCTACCGGGTCACCGTCGAGAACGGCGAGGTGACCTCCGCCGACCGGGTCGACGGCCGGGTGGCCGGCGGCGAGGAGATCGAGGTGCCGAGCCTCGGCGGCCTGCTGAAGCTCGCCCGCACCGCGGCCGAGGACGGAGGGCGCATGTCCACCAGCGCCGACCCGGCCGACGGACACCCGGTCTCGGTCTCTTTCGACGTCTCGGAGACGGGCGACAACGCCGAGAACACGTGCTTCCGCATCTCCGAGTATTCGGCGAACTGAAGCCGGACACCACCCGCCTCCTCTCGCAGCCCGAGCCGGCCCCCGAGGGCCGGCCCGGACCGATCCGTCAGCGCCGGGCGACCGGGACGCTCGGCGGACGGAACGTCACGCCGCTGCCCTCGGTCACCGGGCTCGTGCCGAACGAGAATTGCAGGCCGTCCGTGCCGTCGGCGTTCTCGATGCCGATCGTGGCGCTGCCCCCGGAGGCGAGGACGCCCTGCAGGCCGCGGTAGTGCGTGGCGATCGTGCCGTCGCGGGCGATCTCGACGCTGACCGAGATGCGTTGCGTCGTGTCGGCGTAGAAGCGGACGTTGCGCCACTCGACGATGAAGCGGTCGTTCACGGTGGCGGTGTAGATGCCGGCCTCCTCGTCGACGTAGAGGTCGTCCCAGAACGCCGAGATCGCGTTGTTCGGCGGCAGCGGGTCCGGGATGGCGACGTTGTTGTAGGCCGTGTCGACTCCGCTGTCGAAGGCGATCTGGCCGTTGGTCGAGACCCATGCGTGGGGCTGGTACCGCCCGTAGAACCACACCGGGAACGGCAGCTGGACCTCGACGGCCGCATCGTCCGGGCTGGGCGGGTCGACGCGCTCGGTGCCTTCTACGTAGCCGCTGGTGCTGCGTATGCAGGAGTACCCGTACGCGTCCCATCGGGAGGCCAGGGGGATGTCCAGTTCCATGTCGCCGGTGAGGTCGACCGTACGGGTCTGAGCGGCGTCACATCCGCCGGACGGCGTGACCGTCAGCTCGTACCGGCCGAGCGGCGCGGTCAGCCGGAATTTGCCGTACCCGTCGGTGTGGACGGCGGCGGGGGTGCCCGTCAGCGCCACGGTGGCCTCGGCGATCGGCCCCTGCGAACCGATGACCGTACCGGAGATCGTGCCCGTGGGCGCCGCCTCGAGGGCGATGTCGAAGCGGACCGTGTCGCCGGCCTTCACCTCCACCGTTCCGGTGGCGGTGCGGAAGCCGTACTTGGTGACCGTGGTCCGGTAGCTGCCCTCGGGGAGCAGGGCCAGCCGGTACGTGCCGTCCGCGCCGGTCGTGCTCTGGCGGCTGACCGGGCCCGAGACGTCCACCGTGGCGCCCGCGGCCGGTGCGCCGTCCGACGTCACGGTGCCGGTGAGCGTGCCTGACGGCTGCCGCGCCCCGGACACCGCCGCGTACGCGTCGAGCCGGCCCTCCCCGTACACGTTGTTGTCGGCCGGTGTCCCGCCGCACGAGACGTCGTCGGCGTCCCCCGCGGTGATGTCGAGCACCTGGCGCGTGGCGGCGACGTCGCGCCGCAGGGCCGGGACGGCCGACCAGAGCAGCGCCACCGTCCCGGCGGTGTGCGGCGAGGCCATGGATGTGCCGCTGTAGCTGGCGTAGCCGCCGGGGATGCTGGAGACCACGTCGACGCCCGGCGCCGAGATGTTCGGCTTGACGGAGCCGTCCTGCCCGGAGCCGCGGCTGGAGAAGGATGCCACCAGGCCGGCCGCGTCGTAGGCGCCGCTGGCGTACGCGTGCGTGTAGTTGCCGGGAGAGCCCGCGGTGGCGCAGCCCGGGCCGGCGTTGCCGTTGGAGAACGCCGGGAAGATGCCGGCCGCCACCCACGCGTCGACGATCTGCGCGTACCAGGGGTCGAAGCCCCAGCCACCCCACGAGTTGTTCACCACGTCCGGGGCGAGATCGGGCCGCGGATTGTTCCCGGCCCGGTCGGTCGGCGCGACGATCCACTGCCCGGCGGCCAGCAGCGAGGCCGTGGAGCAGCCGTTGGACTCGCACCCCTTGGCGGCGATCCACTTCGCACCGGGCGCCACGCCGTACGCGTGGTCGCCGTCGAGGCCGACCATCGTGCCCGTGGTGTGGCTGCCGTGGCCGGCGTTGTCGCAGGGCACCCCGTCGGTGCACAGGCCGGTCGGGTCGAACCAGTTGTAGTCGTGGTTCACCGAGCCGTCCGCCGCCCGCCCCCGGTACGCGGCGGCGAGGGCCGGGTGGTCCCACTGCACCCCGGTGTCGACGGTGGCGACGACGATGCCCTCGCCGCGGTCCCGGAACTCGTCCCACACCCGGGGCACGCGGATGCGGTCGAGATTCCACTCCAGGGTCTGGGCGCCGTCGCGGACGCCCGGCAGGGTGGCCGCGGGGGACACCTTGGGCAACGGCACCGTCTTGTCGGCGAGCACCCGGCTCACCTCGGGACGGGCGGCGACGGCGGCGGCGAGGCCCGCATCGCCGGTGACGCGGACGGTGTTGGCGATCCAGTACGGCGTGAAGCTGGCCTTGCGCGCCTCGAGCATCGCGCGCAGTCCTTTCTGGCTCCGCGCGGCGAGTCCCGTCGCAGCCGAGTAGACCCGGGCGCTGCGCTCCTTGCCGGCGGCGCGCCGGGCGGGACCGAGGTCGGCCCGGTCGCGCAGCACGGCCCAGAACGTGGTGGTACGGCCGGACGCCAGCTGCGCCCGCAGGTCGGGCGCCAATTTGCCGCCGGGATCGCCGGGCGCCGCGTGAGCGGGCGTGGCGACGGTGAGCAGTGCCAGGGCGAGCGCCGCGCTGAGCGCGCGTCCCGGCCATCCGTGGACAGACACGATCCTCCCCATTTCTTCCAGCCGGGGTGGTCCCACAGCCGCTGGGGGAGTGTCGCGACGCAGCGTTAAGTGACGATTACCTATACCGCAGACTCGTAAATTCTTCCGTCAGTGAAGAAACTTCTGAGTTGGCTGGCCTTCGCTGTCGCTCGGCGGGCGCATTCCGCGGTGGACATGGGCGCGGGGCCTCCGGGGACACTGCCTGGGCGCGGGTCGTCAGTCGGGGAGGCGGGGGCCGGCCTCGCGCTGGGATGCCAGCCATGCCTCGACCTCGGCGGACGAGCGAGGCAGGCCGGCCGACAGGTTCCGGCAGCCGTCCGGGGTCACCAGGACGTCGTCCTCGATGCGTACGCCGACACCGCGCAGTTCCTCCGGGACCAGGTCGTCCTCGGGCTGGAAGTACAGTCCCGGTTCCACGGTGAGCACGTAGCCCTCCTCGAGCTGCCCGTCGCGGTAGTTCTGCTTGCGCGCCGCGGAGCAGTCGTGGACGTCGATGCCGAGCATGTGGCCGAAGCCGTGCAGGGTCCAGCGGCGATACACGGTGGACCGCTCGCTCATCGCCTCGTCGACGCTCACCGGCAGCAGGTCCAGGTCGTGCAGGCCCTCGGCGAGCACGCGCATGCAGGTCAGGTGGATGTCGTGGAACTTCACGCCGGGCCGGATCGCGTCCATGCCGGCCTGCTGGGAGGCGTGCACGACGTCGTAGACCTGGCGCTGCAGCGGGGTGAAGCTGCCCGACACCGGCACCGTGCGGGTCACGTCGGCGGTGTAGAAGGAGCGGGCCTCGACACCCATGTCCATGAGCAGCAGCTCGCCCGGCTTGGTGACGCCGGTGTTGCGCACCCAGTGCAGGATCGTGGCGTGCGCGCCGGCGCCGACGATGCTGCCGTAGCCGACGTCGTTGCCGTCCGTGCGGGCGCGCAGCGCGAAGACGCCCTCGAGCAGGCGTTCCTTGACGGCGCGGTCCGCGGGCAGGATGCGGGCGACGTCCTCGAAACCGCGCACCGTCGCGTCGATCGCCTCCTGGAGCTGGGCGATCTCCCATTCGTCCTTGACGAGCTTGAGCTCGGAGATCGCGCTCGCCAGGGCGCGGTCGCGGCGGACGGCCGGGTCGGGGTCGTAGGCCAGCACGGCCCGGTCGACGTTCAGGTCCAGCCCGCGCAGCACCCGGGTCCGCGCCGGGGCGCAGTCGGCCAGGGCGCGGCCGAGCTCCGCATAAGGCGCCGTCTCGATGCCGAGCTCCGTCGACTTCTCGCCGAGGGTGTGCCGGCGGCCCACCCAGAGCTCGCCGTTGCGGCTGCGGAAGAAGGCGTCGGTGTCCTTGGAGTTGCGTTCGTGGGTGTAGAGCACCGCGTCGTGACCGGAACCGCTCGGGCGCAGCACCAGCACGCCGTCCGGGTCGCTGTCGCCGGTCAGGTAGACGAAGTCGCTGCCCGGCCGGAACGGGTAGTCGGTGTCGTTGGCGCGCACCTTCTCGTTGCCGGTCGGGATGATCAGCGTCTCGCCGGGGAACGCGTCGGAGAGCGCGGCGCGGCGTTTGGCGTAGTTGGGCACCTCGGGCCGGGCCGAGACGTCGAGCGCGTCCTCCCGCCAGCCGCTGCGCATGAAGCTCAGAAACGCCTCCGGGAAGTCGGGGTCGTGCGACTCCGTCTTCGCCGCCGTGCCGTCACCCTGCTCCGCCATGGTGGGCCCCTCCCGTCTACCGCGCTGCCGTCCCTGACGTTACCGCCTCCCTCCGACGGAAATCGCGTCCGGGCCGCCGCCGCTCAGCCACGCAGGGTCATGCACGCGACTCGCGGCCCGGCGGTGCCGGCCCTTCCCGCATCGGTACGGGTCAGCTGCGAGTGCACCACCAGCGACCGCGGCGGGCGTACGGGATCCAGCACCCATGCCTGCTCGGAGGCGACGGTGGCGGCGCCCTTGGAGTCGGTCGTGAAGTCCAGCCACACCTCGTTGCGCGGGTTGGCGTACGCCGGGTCGACCGACGGCTTCGACGGGTCGGCCTGGTGCTGGTAGTGCGGGCCGGCGTCGTCGGGCACCGAGGTGCAGGACATGGTGTGCAGGTGGGCCCCGTACGCCCGGCGCGGCACCATTCCCGTGACTGCCAGCCGTACCCGTACCCCCTGAGCGGTTGTCGAGACGGTGACCTGGGCGGTCGAGCCCGGCGGGACCACTACGGGGTCGTAGGTGATGGCCTGCTTGCCGTCGGGTGCCGGCAGGAAGGTGCCGGAGGCGGTGCCGACCGTGAGCGGGGCCTGGCCGGAACCGGTCGCCGCGGCGGTTGCGGAGGCGCCGGGCCCCGCGATGCCGCTGGACACGATCCACGGTGTGCCGGCGGGCGGCGGCTTGACGCTGGTGTGCGCCGCCCCGGTGCCGCCCGAACCGGCGCAACCGGCGAGTGCTGCCACGGCGACGGCCAAGAGGGGGAGGGAGCGACGCATGGGACGAAGTATGTCAAAAATACCTATAACCGGCGAGCATAGGCGAGGTGCTAGCTTTCTCCGGCCGCGGGCGGAAGGCTGACGAATAACGGCGGCGGCACGTGGAGGGATCGAACAATGAGTTATGCGGTGGTGCTCGGAGAAGCGCTCGTCGATCTTCTGGAGACGGAGCGTGACGGCGAGCTGATCTACCGCCAGGCGATCGGCGGCGCGCCCCTCAACGTCGCCGTCGGTGCCACCATGCTCGGCGGCGAAGTGCGATACGTGGGCTCGCTCGGCAACGACACCCTCGGCGACCGGACCGCGGCCTTCCTGCGCCAGACCGGCGTCGGCACGGCGTCGACGATCCGCGTCCCGGTGCCCACCACCCTCGCCGTCACCACCTTCGAGGGCGCGGAACCCACCTTCGAGTTTTACGGCGAACCCCCGTCGTACTCGCTGGTGCGCCCCGACGACATCGACCGGGAGATGGTGGCGGGCGCGTCGGTCCTCTACGCCGGCTCCATCGCGCTGATGCGCGAGCCCTTCCAGTCGGCGGCGCGCGCGGCGTGGTCGGTGCCGGGTCCCCTGCGGGTATTCGATCCCAACGTACGCCCGAAGCTGCTGCCCGACGCCGCGGCGGTGACCGCGCTGCGGGATCTCGTCGAGGGCTACTTCGCCACGGCCGACATGGTCAAGCTCAGCTCCGCGGACGCCGAGGTCCTGTGGAAAGGCGCGACGCCGGCGGCGGCCGCCGAGCGCATCCTCAAGCTCGGCGCGCGTGCCGCGGTCGTCACCTGCGGCGCCAAGGGTGCCTTCGTGGCGGCGGCGGACGGCACGGCGATGCTGCCCGCGCCGTCGGTCACCGCGGTCGACGCGACCGGCGCCGGGGACTCGGTCATGGGTGCGCTGGTGCGCCGGCTGCTCGCCGACGGGCTGCCCGCGGATCTGGCCGGCTGGCAGCGGTACGTGACGTTCGCGCTGGCGGTGGCGGGCCTGGTGTGCGAGCGCCACGGCGGGGCGGTGGCGATGCCGACCCAGGAGGAGCTGACCGCCCGCTGGGGCGCCCTGGTCTGAGCGGAGGCGTCAGCCCTCGCCCAGCGCCTTGGCGATGAAGCGCTGGCGGTCGAGGATGACCCGTTCGACGCGGACCTCGGCCACCAGCTCCTCGCCGTCGCGGACGACGATGTCGAACAGCAGCTTGCGCCCGTCCACCTTGGCGAGCGTGGCGAGCGCGGTGACCCGGCGCCCGACCGGAGTGGGCGCCCGGTGCTCCACCTCGGCCCGGGTGCCGACCGTCGTCACCCCGCCGGGAATCTGCCGGGCCGTGGCGGCGACAGTGGCGGCCTCGGCGAGCGCGAGGACCCGCGGCGTGCCGAGCACGGGCACGTCGCCGGAGCCGAGCGACTGGGCGGTGTCGGCATCGGTGACGGTCAACTCGACCCGGGCGCTGAGACCGGGGGCGAACTCCGGAATCTCCATAGCCTCAGCTTAGGGGCCGCCGCCAGAACGCGTCGTCCGCCGCCGCCGCCGCGGCCGCCGGTGCCGGCCGGGGGAGGCCACGGGCCACCCGGGCGCGGATCGAGAGCTGCTCGGCGAGCCACCACGCCTCGTTGACGTCCCGGTCCTCCGCCACGCCGGAACGCCCCCCGGCCGTGTCCGCGTAGACGCTCGCCAGCCGCAGCAACCGCTGGATCGGCCCCTGGACGACGCGGACGCTCTGCAGCCTCGCGTACGGGACCAGGGTCATCTCCCGGGTGAGCAGCCCGGAGCGGGACACGAACACGTCCGGGGTCAGGCCGACCCCCATGGCCCGCAGCGCGAACGGGTGCAGCCAGCGGGCCCGGGCGGGCGGCGGCACGGTGGCCAGGGTGGCCAGGTCGACGCCGCGCAGCACCTCCCAGACCAGCAGCCGGCCGGCCTCGAAGACGCCGACGGGCAGCAGCCGGTCCGAGCGCCGGGCGTCGCCGTTCTGCGGGCCCGCGTACCCGGCCACGTCCAGGCGCAGGTGCAGCCAGCCCTGGAGGCGCCACAGCAGGGGCCACGTGACGCCGACGGACTGCACCCGGTGCAGCGGTACGACCTGGCTGCGCGTCTCCACCAGCCCGAAGCGGACCGCGAGCCGGCCGTCGGGGTCGCGGGCCACCCGGAAGTCCCAGTCCTGCAGGACGCGGCGCACCGGCTGGAGGATCACGCCGGCCATCGCGGTCACCGTGCTGGCGATGCCGACGAAGGTCCACGAACCCTCGGCGACGAACTGCATGACCACGAAGGCGACACCGACCGGCAGGAAGAACGCCTGCGGGGTGAGCAGCTGGCTGATCAGGAGGTCCCGGTTGCCGACCCGGAGCAGCGGGCGTTCGGCGGCCGGCACGCGGGGCGCGGCCGCCGCCGGCTCGGTGACGTCCCGGCCGGAAGCCCCGGGTGTACGCCCGGCCAGCGCGAGCAGCCGCTCCCGCAGGGCGGAGGCCTCCCGCACGCTGAGGTAAGCCAGGGGCGCCTCCGTCTTGCCGCCGCCGACCACCTCCAGGCGGAGCTCGGCGAGGCCGGTGAGCTGGGCCAGCAGGGGCCGCCGCAGCTCGACGGCCTGTAGCCGGTCCAGCGGGATCGCCCGGTTGCGCCGCCACAGCAGCCCGTCCTGGATCCGGAGCTCCCGCCCGACGACGTGGTAGCCGGTGTTCAGCCACCCGACGAGGGAGAACACCACGACGGCGGCGGCGAGCACGGCCACCACCAGGGCGAACCGCTTGACCCCGACCTGCGACAGCGTCTGCCAGCTCAGCGCGGCGATGATGACCGCGATCGACTTGGCGCCGTGCAGCAGGGGACTGAGCGGATGCAGCCGCCGGCGCGGCTCGCCGGCCGGGGGCCCCCCGGCAGGAGGCTCGTCCGTGGGACCGGGCGTGTCCAGGGAGCCGGGCGGGGGATCCGGCTGGGGCCGGGCGTCGGCGGCGGTCACAGGCCCTCGGCCCGGTCCTCGCCCAGCGCGGTCAGCCGGTCGCGCAGCCGGGCCGCCTCGTCCGGGGGCAGGCCCGGGATCTTCGCGTCGCTGGCGGCCGAGGCGGTGTGCAACTGGACGGTCGCCAGGCGGAACGCGCGCTCCAGCGGGCCGGCGGTCACGTCGACGAACTGCATCCGGGCGTACGGGACGATGGAGAGCCGGCGGACCAGCAGGCCGTGGCGGACCAGGAGGTCGTTGTCGCGTTCGGCGTAGCCCCAGGCCTTGACGGCCCGGACCGTCACGATGGACCGCCAGATCGCGAAGACCACGATGGCGGCCATGGCGGCGGGCCACGCCCAGTGCGTGGCGAGGATCCAGCCCACCGTGCAGCCGGCGAGCAGGACGACCACCAGGATGGTCCGGCTGATCAGCTCCACTGTGATCAGACTCCGGGAGACCGGCCGCCATGCGACGGTGTCCGGCCACGGCTCGAGTGCACTGACCTCGTCGGCCGTCACCGGGACGGCAGCGGGGGTCGGGCTCGCCGGTGCGCTGGGCTCGGTCACGGATGAAAGCCTAGGCCGTGGGGGGAAATCCGGTCACCTCGCGCAGAAAACCACGGGCGCCGAGGAACTCGCTCAGGGTCTCCCGGTGCACGTCGCAGGCGAGCCAGGTCTTGCGGTAGGCCGGGTCGTGCAGCTTCGGGTTGTTCCACAGCAACGCCCATGCCGCGCCCGCGCGGCAGCCCTTCGCAGAACACTGGGGGGCAATCTCCTCGACCACTCCGGCAGCCTATCCACTGGCTATCCACTGGCGTTGGCGGAGGGGAGTTGAGCGCCGGGCGACCACGGGGGAAGTCGCCCGGCGACGAGCTGAATGTTACACGCCTGGTCCGGCCCGCTGTCTATCCACTGAGCGTGCCCGTCCGTGCGGATCGCGCAGAAAGATCGACATGTTCGTACCCTTGCGGTCGGCGCGTAATCCGGCTCTGCCCGACCGCTCCCAGCATGGTCGTGTAAGTCTTGAGCGTCGGCATCCGCGCCGACCCTGCGCCGGCACCCGTGCCGGTGCGACCGCGAAGTGCGAAACGCTGTTGGAGGACCGGTGGCCGACCCGACCACGCCCGAGGGCACGATCAGTGCGACCGAGCCCGCCAACCCGGTGCCGCCCGCGCAGGACGCGACGCAGCTCGAACGGGCGATGTTCGAGGTCAAGCGCGTCATCGTGGGGCAGGACCGGATGGTCGAGCGGATGTTCGTCGCGCTGCTGGCCCGGGGGCACTGCCTGCTCGAGGGCGTACCCGGGGTGGCCAAGACGCTCGCGGTCGAGACCTTGGCCCGGGTGGTCGGCGGTACGTTCTCCCGGGTGCAGTTCACCCCGGACCTGGTCCCGGCCGACATCGTCGGCACCCGGATCTACCGGCAGTCCAGCGAGAAGTTCGACGTCGAGCTCGGCCCGGTGTTCGTCAACTTCCTGCTCGCCGACGAGATCAACCGGGCCCCGGCGAAGGTGCAGTCCGCCCTGCTCGAGGTCATGGCCGAGCACCAGGTGTCGATCGGCGGCGAGACCCACTCGGTGCCTGATCCGTTCCTGGTCATGGCGACCCAGAACCCGATCGAGCAGGAGGGCGTCTACCCGCTGCCGGAGGCGCAGCGTGACCGCTTCCTGATGAAGATCCTCGTGGGCTACCCGACCGACGCCGAGGAGCGCGAGATCGTGTACCGGATGGGGGTCAGCGCGCCCGAGCCGAAGCCGATCTTCACCCCGGAGGACCTGCTCGCGCTCCAGCGCCGCGCCGACCAGGTGTTCGTCCACAACGCGCTGGTCGACTACACCGTGCGACTGGTGCTCGCGACGCGCGCCCCGGCCCAGCACGGCATGCCGGACGTGGCGCAGCTGATCCAGTACGGCGCCAGCCCCCGTGCCTCGCTGGGCATCGTGCGCGCCACCCGGGCCATCGCGCTGCTGCGCGGCCGGGACTACGCGCTGCCGCAGGACGTGCTGGACATCGCGCCCGACATCCTGCGGCACCGGCTCGTGCTCAGCTACGACGCGCTCGCCGACGACATCCCGGCGGACCACATCGTCGCCCGGATCATGGGCAGCGTGCCGATGCCGACGGTGGCCTCGCGCCAGGACGCGGCCGCGGGGAACGGCCACAACGCGCCGGCGTCCGGAATCCCGGCCGGCGTCCCGGCGAGCGGCGTACCGGCGTTCGGCGCGCCCATGCCGACCGGCGGACACGCGCCGGCCGGCGGCGGGCCCGCGTACGGCGCGCAGCCGCACCATCCACAGCAGCCGGCCTGGCCGGGACAGCAGTGACGGTCGGTCCGTGACCACCGCCGAGCTCCCGCCACCGGCCGCCGGCCCCGGCACGGCCCGGGCCGAGGCCGTCCTTTCGCGCCTCCAGCTGCTCGTCACCCGCAAGCTCGACGGGCTCCTGCAGGGCGACTACGCCGGCCTGCTGCCGGGACCGGGCAGCGAGGCGGGGGAGAGCCGGGAGTACCGGCCGGGCGACGACGTGCGCCGGATGGACTGGCCGGTCACCGCCCGCACCACGCAGCCGCACGTGCGGCGTACGGTCGCCGACCGCGAGCTGGAGACGTGGATGGCGATCGACCTGTCGGCCAGCCTCGACTTCGGCACGGCCCGGTACCTCAAGCGTGACCTGGTCCTGGCGGCCGCCACGGCGATGGCCCACCTGACCGTGCGGGGCGGCAACCGGATCGGCGCGGTGGTCGGCACCGGACCGGGCCGGGTGCCGGCGGAGACCGGTGGGGGCTTCCCGTGGCGCCGCCGCCGGCCGGATCCGGTCGCCGTCCCCCGGACGCCTCCGGTGGTACGCATGCCGGCGCGCCCCGGCCGCAAGGAGGCGCAGGGGCTGCTGCGGGCGATCGCGCGTACGGAGATCCGCCCCGGCCGCACCGACCTGGGCGAGCTGATCGACATGCTGAACCGGCCGCCGCGCCGACGGGGTGTGGCCGTGGTCATCTCCGACTTCCTGGCCCCGGCGGAGTCCTGGGCGCGACCCGTGCGCAAGCTCGGCGTACGCCACGACGTGCTGGCCATCGAGGTCGTCGACCCGCGGGAGCTGGAGCTGCCGGACGTCGGTGTGCTGACCCTCGCCGACCCGGAGACCGGCGTGCTGCACGAGGTGCAGACGGCCGACCCGGCGCTGCGGGCCCGCTACGCGGAGGCGGCGGGGCAGCAGCGGGGCGAGATAGCCCGGGCACTGCGCGCGGCCGGCGCCGCCCATCTGAGACTGCGTACCGACACCGACTGGCTGCTCGACATCGTTCGCTTCGTGGCGGCCCAACGACACGCTCGCACCCGGGGGACCACCCGATGATCCGTTTCCTGCAGCCGTGGTGGCTGCTCACCGTGCTCCCCGTCCTGCTGGTCCTGGGCGTCTACGTCTGGCGCCAGTTCCGCAGACGCCATTACGCGATGAAGTTCACCAACGTCGATCTGCTGCGCTCGCTGGCGCCGAAGGGCCTGGGCTGGCGGCGGCACGCGGCGGCGGGCGCGTTCCTGCTGAGCCTGGTCGCGCTGGCGCTCGCCATGGCCCGCCCGTCGATCGACCGCGAGGAGCCGCTGGAGCGCGCGACGGTGATGCTCGCCATCGACGTGTCGCTGTCGATGGAGGCCGACGACGTGCAGCCGAACCGCATCGAGGCGGCTCAGGAGGCGGCGAAGGCGTTCGTGCAGGAGCTGCCGCCGAGTTACAACCTGGGCCTGGTGAGCTTCGCGAAGTCGGCGAACGTCCTGGTCTCACCGACGAAGGACCGCGAGGCGGTGATCGCGGGAATCGACGGCCTGACGCTGGCCGAGGCGACGGCGACGGGCGAGGCGGTGTTCACGTCCCTGGACGCGATCCGCTCGGTCCCGGCGGACGGCGCGAACGGCGCGCCGCCGGCCCGCATCCTGCTGCTGTCGGACGGCTACCGGACGTCGGGCCGCTCGGTGGAGGACGCGGGAGCGGCGGCGGGGGCGGCGAACGTGCCGGTGTCGACGATCGCGTTCGGCACGGACGCCGGCATCGCCAACATCGCCGGCGACCTCAAGCCGGTTCCGGTCGACCGACTGTCATTGCAGGAGCTGGCGAAGGCCACCAACGGCCACTTCTACGAGGCGGCATCCCTCGACGAACTGCGTGGGGTATACGAGGACATCGGTACCTCGATCGGCCATCGGGTGCAGAGTCAGGAAATCACCCAGTGGTATGCCGGATTCGCCTTGCTGTTCGGCCTTATGGCAGCGGCTGCCAGCCTGCTGTGGACCTCAAGGCTGCCTTGACCTTCGAATGTGGCGGTCTTCTTCGCGAAGAAGACCGCCACATTGTTTATCTGTACTTAGGCCTGAATGAATTTAACGGAGCTGGCCTTGTTGTTCAGCCAGGCGTCGACACCGGTGAATTTGGTGCCCACCTGCGACCCGAGACCGATGCTCCGGCCGGTGCAGTTGCTGGTGTCGTAGATGAACAAGACGCCGTCGCCGAAGGTGTTGTTGAACGCGAGACTCGCCTTGTTGTTGAAGCCTTCGGGGCTCAGCTGCCGGCAACCGGAGATCTGGCTGGGAGTCTGCCGCCAGACTTGGCCGCCCCAGCTGGATGTGTCCGTCAGGCACACTGTGCCGTGATACGGCATGCAGTCCGATTGGGCGGCCATGGCGGGCGAAGCGACAATGGCGCTGCCGGCGATGGTCGTGGCCGCTACCGCGATTGTCGCGAAGACCCTGCTTCGTAGATTCAATTGTCTTCCTTACCAGGGTTGTGCCGAGATGCCGTTGCAGCAACGGACACTTCGGCGACTAAGGGGGCTATCCCACACGATCGAGTAACCGAAAACAACCCTTGACAACGGAAGCGGGTTGTGCGGGCCTACGGCGTAGGTGAACCGGGCGATAGTCGCCCTGATCGCGGCGCGGGGCGGCCGCTGCCGGTAGGGTGGACAGCGGTGCGCCGGGAAGTCTGGTCGGCAAGTGGATCGACGGACCCCGGAAATCGGAGCAAGCGTGCCCTACAACGTCCTCAGTCGCGGTTCGTGGTCCGAGGCCCGGCGGATCGCCGACATCCTGCGCAAGGAGACGATCGGCGGCGCGCTGCTCCTCGCCGGCGCCATGATCGCGCTGGTCTGGGCCAACTCGCCGTGGGCAGGCGGCTACCGGTCCCTGCTCGGCTACTCCGTCGGCCCGGCCGCGCTGCATCTGGACCTGTCACTGGCTTCGTGGGCGGCGGACGGCCTGCTGGCGATCTTCTTCTTCGTCGCCGGGCTGGAGCTCAAGCGCGAGTTCGTCGCCGGTGACCTGCGCGATCCGCGGCGGGCGGCGATCCCGGTCCTGGCCGCGGTCGGCGGGGTGGCCGTACCGGCGCTGATCTACGCCGGGGTGAACCTGGGCGGGGAGCTCGCGGGCTGGGCGGTCCCGACCGCCACCGACATCGCGTTTGCCCTCGCGGTCCTCGCGGTCATCGGGCGCTGCCTGCCGTCCGCGCTGCGGACGTTCCTGCTCACCCTCGCGGTCGTGGATGACCTGCTCGCCATCGTCATCATCGCGATCTTCTACACCGCCGGGCTGTCGGTGCTGCCGCTGCTCGCCGCGCTGCTGCCGCTGGGCCTGTTCATCGTGCTGGTGCAGCGCCGGGTCCGGTCCTTCTGGCTGCTGCTCCCGCTGGCGTTCGCGACGTGGGCGCTGGTCCACGCGTCGGGCGTGCACGCCACCGTCGCCGGGGTGCTCCTCGGCTTCGCGGTGCCGGTGGTGCGCCGCGACCGGGCCGACGGCCCCGGCCTCGCCGAGCACTTCGAGCACCGCTTCCGGCCGCTGTCCGCCGGCGTCGCGGTGCCGGTCTTCGCGCTGATGTCGGCCGGGGTGACGGTCGGCGGACCGGACGGGCTGCGGTCGGCGCTGACCGACCCGGTGGCCGTGGGCATCATGCTGGGCCTGATCCTCGGCAAGCCGGTCGGCATCACGCTCGCGACCTGGCTGACGGCGCGGTTCACCCGGGCCCGGATCGACCCCGGGCTGGCCTGGATCGACGTCGTCGGCCTGGCGGTGCTGGGCGGGATCGGCTTCACCGTGTCGCTGCTGATCGGCGAGCTGGCGTTCGGTGCCGGCAGCGCGCGCGACGAGCACGTGAAGGTGGCCGTCCTGACCGGTTCGCTGACCGCCGCCCTGCTGGCGACCGTGGTCCTGCGCGTGCGCAACCGCACCTACCGGCGGATCCACGAGGCGGAGCAGGTCGACGCCGACCGTGACGACATCCCCGACGTCTATCAGGGCTGACGGACCAGGCTCAGCCGAGCACCTGCCCGAGGACGGCCGTGGCGTCGTTGATGTCCACCTCACGCATCCGCAGCGGGCCGGACTCGGTGAGCCAGGCCCGGTCGGCGCCGCCGGCGTAGAGCGGTGCCAGCCCGATGTCCCGTACCAGCCGGGCGGCGGTGGTGCGCGCGTCGGCGTGGTCCGTGCAGAGGAACTCGGTCAGCAGCGGGTCGTGCCCGCGCCGGATGTCCAGGACCTCCGCCGGCAGCGTGTTGAACGCCTTCACCCAGTGCGCCTCCGGGCACCACTCCGTCAGCTGCTCGAGCCCGCTGCGTACGGGCGGCCCGCCGCGGGTGCGCGCCGGGTTCGTGGCATCGAGCACGGGCTTGCCGTCCAGGGCGTGTCCCACCCGGTCCAGGACGTCGTGCGCAGACGTCCAGCCCGGCGCGAACAGCACCGCCTCGCCGAACTCCGCGGCCTCGGCGACGGACGCCGCCGGCGAGCTCAGGGCCACCTCGTGACCCGCCTGTCTCCACCAGAGGGCGAGCGTGTCGCTGATCGCGTCCGCCCCGATGACTCCGATCCGCATACCTGACAGCGTGCGCGCGCGAAGCGTGCCGCCGCTGCCGAACCGGCGGAAAACAACCGGCACTTTCGAGCGTCATACCTTTACTTCCGTCGATGTCATGCATAGATTGCTGTCAATCGCACAAAAGTCCGGTCGCCTACCCACCCGATCCGGATGGAGATCGCTTTGGACGACAACGTTGTCGGCCGGGCCGTGTCCCGCCGTTCCCTGCTGACCGCGGGGGCGGTAGGGCTGGCCGCGCCCACGGCCGTGGCCGCCGGCATCGCGCCGGCCGCGCGCCCCGCGAGTGCCGCAACCGGCGCCACCCGCACGATCGCCATCTACGCCGAGGCCCTCCCGGGCGGCCGGTACGGCTACGGCCTCGCCCCGGGCCAGGCGACCGTGCCGGGCCCCGTGCTGGAGATGTGGGAGGGCGACACCCTCGAGATCACCCTGGTCAACCGCACCGACCAGCGGCTGTCCATCCACCCGCACGGGGTGGACTACCGCACCGACTCGGACGGCAGCCCGCTCAACGCCTCCTTCAACGCTCCGGGCGAGACCCGGACGTACGTCTGGCGCTCGCACGAGATGGTCGCGGCCGAGGGGCGGCGCTTCATGCCCGGCAGCGCCGGCTACTGGCACTACCACGACCACGCGATGGGCACGGACCACGGCACCGCGGGCCTCGCCAAGGGTCTCTACGGCGCGCTGATCGTCCGGCGCCGCGGCGACATCCTGCCGGAGAAGCAGTTCACCGTCGTCTTCAACGACATGATGATCAACAACCTGATGGCGCCGGACACCCCGATGTTCGAGGCGAACCTGGGCCAGCGGGTCGAGTGGATCGCCATCGGCCACGGCGGCACGTTCCACACCTTCCACCTGCACGCGCACCGGTGGGCCGACAACCGCACCGGGATGCTCGAGGGGCCCGCCGACCCGAGCCAGGTCATCGACAACAAGGACCTCAACCCGGGCAGCTCGTTCGGGTTCCAGGTGCTGGCCGGCGACGGCGTCGGCCCGGGCGTCTGGATGTACCACTGCCACGTCCAGTTCCACTCCGACGGCGGCATGGCCGGGCTCTTCCTCGTCCGCAACGCCGACGGCAGCATGCCGCCCGGCGCCGAGGAGGCCATCCACCGGTTCCACGGTCACGCCCAGCACCACGACGAGGGGGTCCAGGGATGAGACGTCGATCCGGTCTCGCCGCCGCGGCGGCGATCGCGCTGCTCGTGAGCCCCGTGCCGATGGCCGCGCCGGCCGTCGCAGCGCCGGAACCGTTGCGGGTGCTGGTCTTCCACGGGCCCGCGGCGGACCAGCAGGACCCGGTCGAGCGCGCGGCGCGCACCATGGAGGAACTGGGCAGCGCCGACGACGTCGCGGTGACCGCGTCGAGCGATCCCGCGGTGTTCTCCGCGGCCGGGCTGGCGGGATACCGCGCGGTGGTGTTCCTCTCCGCGACCGGCGCCGCGCTCAGCCGGGACCAGGAGACGGCGCTGCAGGGCTACATCCGGTCCGGGGGCGGCTTCCTCGGCATCGCCGATGCCGCCGGGGCCCAGCTGGACTCCACCTGGTTCACCGGGCTGATCGGCAGCCGGCCGGCGGGCGCGATCCCGCTGGCCGAGCCGGTCGCCAAGGTGGGTGCCAGCGCGGAGAACCCGCCCAACGAGACCAAGGAGAAGCTGACCGACGGCGACGCGAGCACCAAGTGGCTCGCCCGTACGCCGACCGGCTGGGTCACGTACGAGCTCAGCAAGCCCACCACCGTCACCGGCTACGCCCTCACCTCGGCCAACGACGCCCCCGGCCGCGACCCGAAGGACTGGACCCTGCAGGGCTCCACCGACGGTACGGAGTGGACGGACGTCGACCGGCGCACCGCCCAGACGTTCCCGGAGCGCTACCAGACCCGCCGGTTCGAGGTGGCCACCCCGCGCGAGTTCCCGCTCTACCGGCTGTCGATCACCGCGAACGGCGGCGAACCGCTGACCCAGCTCGCCGACCTGCGGCTGTTCACCGGCGCGACCACCCAGCCGCAGCCGCCGCCGGTCAGCCGGGCGGTCGTCGACGTCCTCGACCGGCAGCATCCGGCCACCCGTTCGCTGCCGATGACGGTGGAACGTTCCGACCGCTGGTTCAACTGGGACCCCAACCCGGTCGGCGCCGTGCACACCCTCGCCCAGGTCGAGGAGCGCTTCTACGCCCCCGGTCCCGGAGCCAACGGCCCGTTCCACCCGGTGTCGTGGTGCCGTGACTACGACGGCGGCCGCTCCTTCTACACCGGGATGGGCCATACCGAGGCCGGCTACGCCGAGGACGCGTTCCGCCGGCACCTGGCCGGCGCCCTGCGCTGGACCACCGGCATTCAGCGCGGCGACTGCCAGGCCACCATCGCCGCCAACTACCGGGCGGAGCGGCTCACCGCGGCCAACAAGGCCGGTGAGCTCGACCAGATCGGCGAACCGCACGGACTCACGATCGCGCCGGACGGCAGGGTCTTCTACGTCGGCAAGGCCGCCTGCCCGACCGGCCCGGTCGTCGACTGGGCCGATCCGGACGTAGGCCTGGGCTGCGGCACGATCCACACGTACGACCCACGGACCAAGCAGGTCAAGCTGCTCACCACGCTGCGCGTAATGGGTAACCGGGGCAGCGGCTCCGAGCTGGTGAAGAACGAGGAGGGGCTGCTCGGCATCGTGCCCGACCCGGCCTTCGCGACCAACGGATGGCTCTACGTCTACTGGATGCCGCACGAGTCGATCGACCGGGACCGGCGGATCGGGCAACGGACCATCTCCCGGTTCACCTACGACCGGACCACCGCGACGATCGACCAGGCCACCCGCAAGGACCTGCTGCAGTTCCCGGTGCAGATCCACAGCTGCTGCCACGCGGGCGGCGGCATGGCGTTCGACGACCGCGGCAACCTGTACGTCGGCTCGGGCGACAACAACTCCTCCGAGGGCTCGAGCGGCTACTCCGGCAACAACTGGACCGCCGAGTACAAGGGCGTCTCGTTCCAGGACGCGCGGCGTACGGCGGGCAACACGAACGACCTGGCCGGCAAGATCATCAGGATCCACCCGGAGCCGGACGGCACGTACACGATCCCGCAGGGGAATCTCTTCCCGCCCGGCACCGAGAAGACCCGGCCGGAGATCTACGTGATGGGCGTCCGCAACATCGCCCGGCTGGCGATCGACCCGGTGCACAAGTGGCTGACCGCCGGCTGGGTCGGGCCGGACGCCTCGGCGCCCAGCCCCACGCTGGGCCCGGCCAAGTACGAGACCGCCACGATCCTCACGTCCGCGGGCAACCAGGGCTGGCCCTACTGCATGGGCAACCGGCAGCCGTACCGCGACCGCAGCGACACCGACCCCACCGTCCTCACCGGCTGGTACGACTGCGACGACCTGAGGAACACCTCGCCGCGTAACACCGGGCTGACCGGCATCCCGCCCGCCCGCGACAACATGATCTGGTACTCGCCCGGTGGTGGCGGCCCGGTCTTCCCCGCCCGTACGGACGGCAGCGGCGTGCCCACGTACAACGCCGCCGACGCCACCTACACCCAGCCGTACCTGCGCGGCGGGGGACAGGCGATCATGTCCGGCCCGACGTATCACCGGGAGCTGGTGGACACGGGCAGCGGCGTGGCGTGGCCGGAATACTGGGACGACAAGTGGTTCATCGGCGACGAGTCGAACGCCCAGAACCGTGTCGCCGTCACCGTCGACCCGGCCGGGGTGCCGCGCCAGGCACCGCCGGTCTTCGGCGAGTCGCTGCGCGCCGTCATCCCGGGCGGCAACGGCGACACCCGGCTGCAGAGCTGGATGGACGCCAAGTTCGGCCCGGACGGGGCGCTCTACCTGCTCGACTACGGCGGCGGCTTCTTCAGCCTGCACGCCAACCAGAAGCTGATCCGGATCACCTACCAGGGCGGTGCCCCGACCCCCGCGCCGGCGGCATCGTCCGTGGCGGTGCAGAACAAGCCGCTGACCATCGCGTTCACCGGCTCCCGCTCCGGCGGGGTGTCCTACCGCTGGGAGTTCGGCGACGGTGCCACGTCGACCGAGGCGAACCCCCGGCACGCGTACGCCCGGACCGGCACGTACACGGCGAAGCTGACGGTTACGTACGCCGACGGTGAGACGGCGACGACGCAGACCACCGTCACGGTCGGCTGCGCGGTGCCCGACGACCGCGGCACGGTGTGGATCGGCGACGCGGACACCGGCGTGCCCAACCGGCAGGCCGGCGGCGGCTGCACGATCAACGACCTCATCGACGACGAGAGCACCTGGCCCGACCACGACAGCTTCGTCCGCCACGTCACCACGGTCACCGACACGCTCCAGCGCGACGGCGTGCTCAGTGGGCGGGAGGCCGGGACGCTGACCCGTACGGCCGCCGGGTCGCCGATCGGCCGCCCGGGCCACCACGGGTACGAACCCCTCTACGACGGCACCGCGGAGTCGCTGCGGGCCTGGGAACAGGCCGGGCCCGGAGCGTTCACCATCCAGCCGGACGGCTCGCTGCGGACCGGCGGCGGCCTGGGCATGCTCTGGTACGCCCAGCGCCCGTTCGCCGACTTCTCCCTGAAGCTGCAGTTCCGCGACGTGGCACCGGGCACCGCCCGCGCCAACAGCGGCGTCTTCGCCCGCTTCCCCGACCCGCGCATTCCGCTGGACCAGCGCCCGCCGGGAAGCTGCGGAACCGTCGGCTCGGCGCGGACCTCGCCGGCCTGGGTGGCGATCTACTGCGGCCACGAGATCCAGCTCTACGACGGCGAGACCGGTGAGCCGCAGAAGACCGGCTCGATCTACAACTTCGACCCGGTGCCGTTCGCGAACGCGGGGGCCACGCCGAAGAACCAGTGGAACGACTACGAGGTCCGGGTCACCGGCCAGCACTACACGATCGTCCGCAACGGCTTGGTCATCAATGAGTTCGACAACACGCCGGGCAAGCAGTCCTCACGCGCCGGTGACCCGCCGACCGACATGCGGCAGTTCGCCGGCGGCTTTCTCGGCCTGCAGAACCACAGCGACACCGACCTCATGGAGTTCCGCGACATCCGGATCCGGGAGCTCCAGCCATGATCCTGCGAGCACTGCTCAGCGCCGTCGTCCTGACCGCGAGCCTCGTGGCGCCGGCCCAGGCGGTCGCCGCCCAGACCCTCACCTGGACCGCGGACGACGACATCACGCGCTACAAGTCCGCGCCCGCGCAGACCGGGGCCGGGGCCGGGGCGACCACGATCGTCTTCGAGAACAGCGCGGCGACCGGCAACACCACCGGGATGCCGCACACGCTCACCTTCGACACCACCGCCGACGGCTACAACCACGACGTCACCGTCAACATCCTCGCGAGCCCGTTCGACACGAACAACGGCCGGCACGAGCAGGCGGTGACCCTGACGCCGGGCCGCTACCGCTACTTCTGCTCGATCCCCGGGCACAGCACCATGGTCGGTGAGCTGGTGGTCACCGGTGGCGGCGGGCCGGACACGACGCCGCCGACCGTCTCCGCCGCCGTCACGGGGGAGCGCAACACGGCCGGCGACTACCTCGGTTCCGCCACCGTGACGCTCAGCGCCTCCGACGCCGCGGGGTCCGGGGTGGACCGGGTCGAATACCAGGTCGACGACACCGGCTTCGCGCCGTACACGAAGCCGGTGACCGTTTCCGCGCTGGGCGACCACGCGGTGCAGTTCCGCGCCACCGACAAGGCCGGCAACGTCAGTGCGACCGGCTCGGTGCCGTTCCGGATCGTGGAGCCCGGCGACGAGGACACCACACCCCCGGTGGTTACCGCCCAGGTGTCCGGCTCCCGCGACCCGTCCGGCAATTACATCGGTACGGCCACAGTCACGCTGACCGCCACCGACGCCGGAGCCGGGGTGTCCCGAGTGGAGTACAACCTCGACGGCGGGGTGTTCACCGCGTACACCGCGCCGGTGGTGGTGAACGTGGTCGGGACGCACATGGTGCACTTCCGCGCCACCGACGCTGCCGGCAACACCTCGGCGGAACAGATGGTGAGCTTCACCGTCGTCGCGCCGCCCGCCGAGGACACGACGCCGCCGCAGACCTCGGCGGCGGTGAGCGGCGAACGGGACCCGGCCGGCGCGTACCGGGGCGCCGCGACCGTCACCATCACCGCGACCGACACCGGCTCAGGGGTCGCCACGATCCAATACGCCCTCGACGCGGGGGCGTGGACCACCTACCCGGCTCCGGTGGTCGTGTCGTCGACGGGTGCGCACACCGTCCGCTACCGGGCCACCGACGTCGCGGGCAACACAGCCGCGGAGAAGTCCGTCGCCTTCACGGTCGTGCCGCCGGGTACCGACGCCTGCCCCGGCTCCGACACCCGGGCCACGGTGGTCATCGGCGCCGAGGACACCGGCGTGGCCAACGGGGACACCGGGAACGGGTGCACGATCAACGACCTGATCGCCGAGCACGCCGCGTACCCCGATCACGGCAGTTTCGTCCGGCACGTCGAGACGGTCACCGCTCCGCTGGTCGCCGGCGGCCTGCTCACCCCCCGCCAGCAGGGCGTCATCGTCCGGGCGGCCGCCCGCTCGGACGTCGGAAACCCCTTCCCACCTCGACAAGGAGTAGCGCGATGAGACGTACCGTCGCCACGCTGGCCCTCGTGAGCACCGCCGTCGCCGTCTCGGCGCTGGCGGCCGCTCCGGGCGCCCGCGCCGACCTGGTCACCCACTGCGTCGGCACCGGCGGCCCGGTCACCGTGCCCAACGACCTGTACGTCCCGGCGGGCCAGTCGTGCGCCCTGACCGGCACCACGGTCACCGGCAACGTCAGCGTCGCGGCCGGGGCGAACCTGGTCGTCACCGGCGGCCGGCTCAGCGGCGAGATCCAGGTCGCGGCCGACGGCTACCTCGACGCCACCGACACGACCGTGGGCGGCGGGATCGACCTCGCCTCGGGCGGCTACGGGATCTTCCTCAGGAACGCCCGCAGCGGCGCGGTGACCGTACGCGCCAAGGGCTCGGCCACGATCGACAGCTTCCTGTTCGTGGAGCACAGCACGGTCGAAGGCACCGTGACCGCGAACTCCGGCGAGGTGCGTCTCGACCGCACGACGCAGGTCACCGGCAACGTCAGCAGCACCGGTACGTACTACACCGACGTGCACGACTCGTTCGTCGACGGCACGCTCTCCGTGCTCAACAGCGCCACCGGCAGCGTGGTGTGCGGCAGCGCGGTCCGCGGGCGGGGGACCTTCGCCGGCAACCTCGGCGGCGTGCAGCTGGGACCGAACGGAAGCCTCGACGGCTGCGCGTCCGGCGGCTACTGGGGCCGCGACGTCGGCATCTCGAACACCACCGGCCCGGCGACGGTCGACGACACCATCATCGACGGACAGCTGACCCTGTCCGCCAACAACCCGGCCGCCCGGGTGGCGGCGAACAACCGCATCCGCGGCGGGGTGGTGGGTGAACAGGCACCGGCCGCCACGGCCCGGGCCCGCTCGGCGCGGGGCAACACCGCAACCCGCGACGACGACGCCGGCCAGCGTGCCGCGGAGCGCCGGACCGCCGCCGTCAATGAGGCCCGCGCCGCCGGCGACGCCGAGCTCTGAGCGGCTCAGTTCGCTGCTCCGGTTCGGGGCCTTCGCCGCCGGCAACAACGGCTCGGATCCGACGTCCGCGATCTTCAACGGACGCATGCTGCTCTTCCACGGCCATGGCGGGTCGGACACGGGGCCCTCGCACGAGTACACCGAATACTCGGTCATGACCTCCACCACGTACCGGATGGGCGTGCGGCGGGCCGGCGGCCGCGGGACGATCGCCTCCGGGCCGGCTCTCGGCGCGGGGGTGCTCCGTGCGGATGCGTCGACGGGTCTCAGCTGCGGCACGAGGTGCTTCACGACCGTCCTGGCCGGGACGAGGATGTGGCTGCACGCCAGGCCCGCACGCGGATACCGGTTCGTCCGCTGGACCGGCTGCAACGCCACGCGACCGCGGGACTTCCCCGTGCCCCTGCCCGACGTCAAGCTGCGCTGGGTCAGCGCGACGAAGAACATGACGGTGACCGCACGGTTCGCGCGGGCCTGAGGCGTGGTGCTCGGCAATACCCGGCGAATCGTCGGGGACTGGGGCGGTCTCCGTGTCAGGCTGGCACCATGAGCTCTCTGCTCGCCGGGCCGATCTTCACGGACTGGTACTGGGGCCCGCTCTTCCTCGCCCTGATCCTGGTCCCCTTGGGCGTGGCCACCGGCGTGGCCATCACGCTCCTGTACGGGTTGTTCTTTCTGATGCGAAGGGCTGTCCGGCCGGAGGCGGCGCACAGGTTCGTCACGTGGCGGAAGGTCGTCGCCCTGCTCCTGCTGATCACGCTCGTCGACATTCCGGTCTATGTTCAGTACAGCTACATCAGCAGGCACGAGTCGAACCCGGCGTCGTACCCGTGCGAGCGGATCCTCTGTCTCGACAACTACTTTCCGGTGACCATCCCGGCCTCCGAGGTCGATACCAGCGGCATCGACTTCACGGTGTATCTGCCCGGTCCGCCACCGCGCGGATTCACACAGCGATTTTTGGAGCTCAATCCGGGCGAGACGAACGTGGCCAGCAGTTACTTGCGGAGCCAGACGTCGATCGTGGCGACCTATCGGCTCGACTCCTCCGCGTTTGAGCTCGTGGAGGCGAGACTCGGGCCCTATGGGCTCGTGAGTCTCGACGACAATCTCGGTGCAGCGCAGCGGACACCGGCGGGCCGACCCGTGTACCAGAGCGGCAACAGCCTCGCGGTCACCGTCATCGGGGAGACGATGGTATTTATCAGCGCCTACTACGCCCAAGAGGGAGAGCCGCTTCGTCCCGAACTGTCGGCGCTGGTGGACTCTCTACGGGAAGCGCCCGTGGACGAGCTCGTCTTCAAGCCCAAGGGGCGGCGAAGGTAGCGGGCCGCCGATAGGGGTAGAACTGGGGCGTGTCCGCGTACCGGGTCAGCAGGGTCCTGATCGTCCTCGTGTTCATCATCGCGGGATGCGCGGTGGGGTGGAAGTCGCCGGAGAACGACTCACCGGCGCCGCGCGGCACGTCCGGCGACGTCGTCACCAAGGCGCTGCGGGACGTCGAGCGCTTCTGGACGGCCACCTATCCCGAACTGGCCCGTGGACGGAACTTCAAGCCCGTGAGCGGCGGCTACCACCCGTACACCCGCGACGATCCCCCGCCGGCCTGCGGCGGGGAGGAGGCGGGTTACCAGCCGAACGCCTTCTACTGCCCGGCCGGCGACTTCGTCGCCTGGGACGCCGAGACGCTGATTCCGCAGCTCGAGGACGCCTTCGGGCCGCTGCTCGTCGGCGTCGTCATGGCCCACGAGTACGGCCACGCCGTGCAGAGCCGGCTGGGCGTGACCGAGCAGCCCACCGTCGTCCTGGAACAGCAGGCCGACTGCTTCGCCGGGGCCTGGACGGCCGACGTGCTCGAGGGGCGCTCGACCGCCTTCACCGGGGTGACGCCCGAGCAGCTCGACAACACGGTCGCCGGCCTGCTGCAGCTGCGCGACCAGCCCGGCACGTCCGCGCGGAACCCGCAGGCGCACGGCAACGCCTTCGACCGCGTCCGCGCTCTGCAGGACGGCGTCGAGAAGGGGGCGAAGGCCTGCGCCGGCTACCGGGCCGGCAACGTCCCGGTGACGGAGGTGCCGTTCAGCACCGAGGAGGAGGCCGCGAGCGGAGGCGACCTGCCGTACGACCAGGCGGTCAACTCCCTCGCCCAGGACGCGCAGACGTACTGGGGCAAGGCGTACCCGGAGCTGACCGGGCAGCCGTGGCAGACGCTGCGGATCGAGCCGTTCCGTGCCGGTTCGCCGCCGGAGTGCCCGCGGCCGGACGCCTCCGCCGGGGGAGCGGCCTTCTACTGTCCCGGCGCGGACTTCATCGCGTTCGACACGGCCGAGCTCGCCCCGACGCTGTACCAGCGGATCGGCGACAACGCCGTCGGGATGCTGCTCGGTGACCTGTTCGCCCGGGCGGCGCAGTCCCGGCGTGGCGCCGGCACCCAGGACCGGGCGGGCCAGCTGACCGTGGACTGCCTCGCCGGCACCTGGACCTCCGACCTGCTCACCCGCGACCAGGGCGCCGCCCTCCGGCTGTCACCGGGCGACCTCGACGAGGCGGTGGCCGCCCTGCTCGCCTTCGGCCGGGCCGGCGACGATTCCGGGACCAGCGCCTTCGACCGCATCGGCGCGTACCGCGACGGTGTGCTCGAGGGGCTGGACGGCTGCGGCGGCTGAGTTCCGCTCAGCAGTCGCCGTTACCGGGGCCGCCGTAGCGGATCGTGGTCGCGCTCAGCAGCTTCGAGTCGTAGTACTGGCTCGGGTCGGTGCTCAGCCGCTCGGCGTTGACCTCGGGACCGTTGGTCATCGAGATCGTGCCGAGGCGCGAGGCGGAACCGTCCGAGACCGGCAGGCCCTTGCCCATGTCGGTGCAGGTCGTCTCGGTCGCGGAGGCCACCTCGCCGAACCACTGGCTCAGCCCGCCCCGGGTGTAGTTGCCGTTCCACAGGCTGTCGGGGAACGAGCCCACCCACTCCGAGTCGTACGCGACCCACCAGGCGCCGCCCGAGTGCCGGATGCCGAACCGCTTCTGCGTGGCGGTCGGCAGGGTGTCGCCCGGCTTGATGGTCGCGTCCGCGTACATCTCGAAACCGCACGAGTTGTAGCAGGTCTTCTTGCCGTCTTTCCAGTAGTAGACGAAGAGGTGCGGATCGGTGTCGCCGTTGACCTTGCGGTCCACGTTCCAGCCGACCTCCACGATCTGCTTGCTGTCCGCGGACTGCATGGCGATCTCGGTGAGCGTGTGCGCGTCCGCAGTGGCGAGCTCGGGCTTGGCGATGCTGAGGTTGGCCCACGTGCCGTCGGTCGCCCCGACCTGGCGCCCGCCGGCGTAGTGGTAGAAGTCGTCCGACTTGGCCGCCGTCGCGACGCCCGGGGGAGCCGGTGCGGCAGCGTCGTCCTCGTCGGGTGCCTGGCCCTTCGGCGCGTACACCGGGACCGGGACGAGGGAGCCGCTCGCGTCGGCCGATGCGGCGTCCGCGCCGGCGGCGGCGACCGCGGCGCTGCTGGCGCCGGCCCGGGCCCGCGTCAGCCTCGAGGGGCGCTCACCCCAGGGCAGCAGGGACGGCGGCTTCCGCTGGGCAGTCACAGCGGCGGCCGGGTCTGCTGCGGCCGGGTCTGCTGCGGCCGGGTCCGCTGCGACCGGGTCGGCGGGCAGGGCCACGGCGGGAGCGGAGGGCACCTCCGCGGCGCCGGCGTTCAGGGTCCAGGCGGCTCCGAGGGAACCGACCACGGCTGCGGTGAGGCCGGCTGCCAAGAGGCTGCGGCGGGGGTTCGACACGTGTCCGTCCTCGTTCGTCGGGAGCTGACGGCCTTCAGTCCGGTTGTGGGTGGTGGGCGGGGCGGTTGGACGGGAAATCGTCGGTGACCATACAACGACCTGGATGTCTTTGGCTGCGGCCGCGTGCGCAATCCAACTGAACGGCTGAGGCCGGGTTCCCTGGACGCGGCCTACGCGATATTTGTCCGCTATAACCTTTCCGTATCGGCCGGACCCGGGTTCTACCCCTTTTCGGAGCCGGGCCGCGCATCGCGGCCCGGCAGGCCGCCGCGCTGTTCGCGCTCGCCGGGGTGCTGGCGCTGGTGGCCATCGGGAACGACCCCAGCCGCGCCGGCGACCTGCTGCTGATCGCCCTGGCGGACTTCGTCCTCGCCCTCGCCGGATGGCAGCTGCCATGGCGGCGGTGGCCACCGCAGCGGCCGGCCGTCCTGGCCCTGCCGGGGTTCGCCGTGCTCGGCTTCTCCACCTGGGCCTTCGGCGGGGTCGCCACCGGTACGGGACCCTTCCTCGTCCTGCTGTACACCTGGGCCGCCCTGCACTTCTCCCGGCGCGTCCTGCTCGGCCTGCTCGCGCCCGCGGCGATCGCTTACGTCGCCCCGCTGGTCGTGACGCACCAGCCGCCGGTCGTGCTCGGCAGCGCCCTCATCCTGCTGCCGGTCGCCCTTGCGGTGGCCCTGCTCATCGAGGCCCAGGCCCGGCACCTGCGCGACGACCGCGAGCGGCTGGCCCGGATCGAACGGTGGCGGGTGGCCATGATCGGGACGCTGGCCCACGACGTACGGTCGCCGCTGGCTACGGTGCAGATGACCCTGGAGGAGCTGCAGGACGGGGCCACCGGGCACACCGCGCGGATGCTCACCGCGGCGCTGCGGCAGACCTCGCGCATCGACCGGCTGGCCACCGGGCTGCTCGACCTCAACCGCATCGACACCAGCGGCCACCTGCACCTGGACCGTCGGCCGACGTCGGCCCGCCTGGCGGTGCTCGAGGCGCTGTCGTACGTGAGCTCCGCGGAGGTGCAGATCGAGATCGCGCACGACCTGGCCGTCTGGGTGGATCCGGAGCGCTTCGAGCAGATCCTCGTCAACCTGGTCGGCAACGCCCTGCGCTACGGCCGCCCCCCGGTCACCGTCACGATCACCTCCGACGAGGGCGTCGACCGGCTGGAGGTCCGCGACCACGGCCCCGGCGTCCCCGACGAGCTGCGTCCGCGCCTCTTCACCCGCTTCGGCGTCGGCGACGCCCGGGGCGTGGGCCTGGGGCTGTGGATCGTGCGCGAGCTGGCGCGGGCGCACGGTGGCGAGGCGCGCTATGAGCCCGCCCACCCCGGCGCCCGCATGATCGTCACGTTCGCGGCGGCCCCCGCGAGCTCGCTCAGCGCCGCCGGACGCTCATCCGCACAACGCGTGGTCGATGAGGGTCCGGGTGATGTCGCCTGACGGTGCCGGCACGCCCGGCTCGCGCTTCAGGGAATCCGTGTTGATCGTCACCACGACGCTGCGGCCGCCGTCCGGGGTGACCCCGTTGCGGGTCATGAAGCCCATGATGTCGCCGCCGTGCGACCACGAGCCGCCGCAGGAGTTGGGGATCCACATCAGGCCGAGGCCGTAGCGGGCGCCGGGCCAGTTCTTCCGGAACGAGTCGTTGGTGGGCACCGTACGCCGCATCTCGGCCAGCTGGGCGGGACGCAGCACCTCACCGCGCAGCAGCGCCCGCAGGAACCGGTTGCCGTCGTCCGTGGTGCTGATCATCTCGCCCGCGGCGCCCCCGAACGAGGGGTTCAGCCGCGTCGCGTCGATCGGCTCGCCGTAGCGCGGGTCGTCCTCCGTCGCGTCCGGGCCGGGGAAGCGCTCGTAGCCGACGGCGTGGGGGCGCGGCACCTGCGGGTACGTGCCGGGGGTGTACGTGTGGCGCAGCCCGAGCGGCTCCACGATGCGCTGCTGCACCTCCTGCTGCCAGCGGTGCCCGGTGACCCGCTCGATGATCATGCCGGCCAGGATGTAGTTGGTGTTGGAGTAGTTCCAGCTGGTGCCGGGGGTGAACTCGGGCTCGAAGGCCATGGCGAGGGCCACCGCCTGGGGCGGCGTGACCGTGCTGAAGCGGCTCTTCTGAAACCCCTCCTCGGTGAAGAGGTCCGGCATGCCGGCCAGGTAGTCCGGAAGGCCGCTGGTGTGCTGCAACAGCTGCCGTACGGTGATCTTCCGGCCGTCGTTGCCGTGGCCCCGGACCACCCCCGGCAGCCACTCCTCGACGGTGTCGTCGAGCGTGAGCCGCCCCTCGCCCACGAGCTGCAGCACGGTGGCGGAGACGAAGGTCTTCGTGTAGCTGCCGATCCGGAACCGGGCGTCCCACGGCACGGGTGTCCGGTTGGCGGTGTTGCCGTACCCGCTGCGGACCTTCGTGCCGCCCCGGGCGGTGTCCAGCCCGACCAGCACGCCGGGGGCTCCCTGTGCCAGCAGGGCGTCGGCGTCCCGCTGCAGGGTGGCCCGGATGCCGATGGGATGCGCGGCCGCCTGGGTGGCCGGCACGGTGCCGGCGACGGCGGCGACGGCGGTGGTCACGGTCAGGAAAGTCTTCGAGATCCTCATGCCTCCCACGCTAGGAACGCGGAGGAGTCATATCGATCCAGGACGCTGCCCGGCCGTGGTGGGGCCAGCACTACCACCGCGCTGCCACCGGGGTACTCCTCAACCTCATCGTCGTGCGGGCGATGGTGGGTTCATGCCCGCTGAGACGACGGCTCGCACGCCGCACGCCCGGTCCGGTCGCGTACCGGCCGTGCGGTCGAGTGCGCTGCGAGCCATGATCGTTCCCGGGATGGGGGGTCCCTACCTGGCGGCCACCTGGGGGGCGGGCAACCGGCCGGTCATGCTGGCGGTGGCCGTCGCGATGGTCGCCGTCTCCGGGCTGAACTGGTGGCAGGCGCCGGTCATCGCCCGGTCGGCGTACCCCGCCCTGCTCCGGGGCGCGGCCATGATCGTCACCGTCGCCGGCTCGGCGACGCTGACCCTGCTCGACGGCGGGGTGGGCAGCCCGCTGGGCGCCGTCCTGCCGTACGCCCTGCTCTTCTACGCGGTACGCCTCCCGGCCCGGATGTTCCTGATCGCCGGCGTGGTCATCGGCGTGGCGTACTGGACGATCGTGGTCCTGGGCGACCCGGTCCCGCACGGCTACGCCGTGGTGTACACCCTCGGGATCGGTGGCGTCTCGGCCATCTGCATGCGGCACGCCGCCGCGCTCCGGTCCCTTCGGCGCCGGCTCGCCCGGCTGTCCGTGTCCGACCCGCTGACCCGCTGCCTCAACCGGCGCGGCTTCGACGAGCGGCTGGAGCGCGCGTACGCCGAGGCCGTCCGCACCGGCGAGCCGGTGTCGGTGGTGGTCGTCGACCTGGACCGGTTCAAGGAGGTCAACGACGAGTACGGCCACCAGGCCGGCGACGACCTGCTGGCCTGGACGGCGAGCACGATGGCCGCGGAGCTGCGCCAGGAGGACGCCGTCGGGCGCCTCGGCGGCGACGAGTTCGCGGTGGTGCTGGCCGGCTCGGGCCCCGAGGCGGCCGACGCCGTGGTGGCGCGGCTGCGGGCGGCGCTCGACGGGGTGGCTCCGGCCAGCTTCGGCCGCGCGTCGTATCCGGCGGAGGCGGCGGACCTGGACGAGCTGCGCCGGATGGCCGACGACTGCGCGTACGCCGACAAGGCCCGCCGCGACAGCCGTGCGCCCAGCCCGGAGGGCGTCGCCCGGGCCCGGCGGGAGGCCGGCCGCCGGGCGACCGCCAAGGTGTCCGACCACGAGCGGCACCGGCGCTCGATCGCGGACATGGGCCGGCTCACGGCATCGGACAGCGCGGTCGGCCTGCTGTACGCGGCACTGTTCGCCCACGGGGAGCCGCACCGCGTCCTCATGGGCGTCTTCTGCGGCCTCGGGGTGGTCTACGGCCTGGCCGTGCTGGCGGCGGCGGATCGGCTGAGCCGGTCCCCGGCCGTCCGGCAGCTGATGTTCATCAACGCCCTTCTGCTGTTCGCGCTGGCGGTGTCCGTGCCCGTGCTGAACGGCGGCGCGGGCTCCCCGACCGCGGTGGGGATGCTGGCACCGATGCCGCTGGTCGCCCTCGGCGCGCCGATGCGGGTCGCGCTGCCGGTGCTCGCCCTGGGCGCCGGGTCCTACGCCGCCGTGGCCGCCTTCTGCGGCGCGCCCAGCCCTGCTTACGTCGTCATGCACCTGGCCGGCATCCTCGCGGTCGCCGCCGCCTGTGCCGTGCAGGGCCACGTGGCCGCCCGGCAGCGCCGGCTGCTGACCCGGCTGTCGAGGATCGACCCGCTCACCGAGGTGCTCAACCGGCGTGGCTTCGAGGAGCGGTGCGCCACCGAGCTGGAGGAGGCGCGCCGCGACGGGCGGGCGCTCGGTCTGCTGATCTTCGACCTGGACGGGTTCAAGCTCCTCAACGACACGGCAGGGCACGCGGCCGGCGACGAGCTGCTCCGCTGGGTGTCCGGCACGCTGCGGGCCGGCCTGCCCGCCGGGGACCTCGTCGGCCGGCTCGGCGGCGACGAGTTCGTCGTCGTGCTGCGCTCGGCGGCCGAGGTGCCCGCCGTGGCGGAACGGCTCCGCCAGGCGCTGGCCGAGCGCACGCCAGCCAGCCTCGGCACCGCGGTGCTGGACCGCGACGGGTCCGACTTCGAGGCGCTGTACCTCCACGCCGACGCGGAGCTGTACGCCGAGAAGGCGACCCGCGCCCGTACCCCTCGCCGTACCCGCCCGGCGCGGTCACCCGAGGGAACAGCTGTTCGCTAGGTCACCGGCGGCGGGGCGCGGCAGCGTGCTCGAGGCCGGTGGCGGCGTACCGCCCTCGACCCAGCCGGTCAGCGCGGTGAAGGCGCCGCGGAAGCACGGCAGGATCGGGCGCAGCTGGTCCGGGTACGCGTCGTAGAGCCCGTCGACGTGATTGCCGTCTTCGACGCGGTAGTAGCGGAAGATGCGGTCCCGGTGGCGTGAACGCACCATTCCCGCGTACACGTCGGAGTCCTGGGTGATCGGCAGCAGCGTGTCGAGGGTGCCGTGCAGGGTGATCATCGGTCGCTGGATCCGCCCGGTCAGGGCGATGCGCGCGATCGCCGCGCGTACCGACGGTGGCCGCAGGTCGTAGTCGTAGTCGGCGTCGCAGGCCGGCGTGCCGGAGGCGCAGAACGGCGTGCCGGCCTCGGTGGCGCCGTAGCCCGGGTCCAGTTCCTCGCGGTAGATGCGCTGGGTGAGGTCCCAGTAGACCTGGTAGTGGTACTCCCAGAGGAACTCGGAGCCCGGTGCGAAACCGGCGGCCAGGATCGCCGCGTGGTCCGGGTACGCCCGCAGCACCGGCGGCAGGAACGTCAGCAGGCTCGGCCGGTCCGGATGCCACAGCGTGCCCTCCCAGTCGACGCCGCCGTCGTACAGCTCGGGGTGGTTCTCCAGCTGCCAGCGCACGAGGTAGCCGCCGTTGGACAGGCCGGCCGCGTAGGTGCGCCGGGGCGGCCGCCCGTAGTGCCGTGCCGCCGTCGCCCGGGCTGCGCGGGTCAGCTGGGTGACTCGGTGGTTCCACTCGACGATGGCGTCGCCGGGGCGCTTCCCGTCGCGGTAGAAGGCGGTGCCCACGTTGCCCTTGTCGGTGGCGGCGAACGCGTATCCCTGTGCGAGCACCCAGTCGGAGATGGCGACGTCGTTGGCGTACTGCTCGCGGACGCCCGGGGAGCCCGCCACCACCAGGCCGCCGTTCCAGCGGTCGGGCAGCCGCAGCACGAACTGGGAGTCGTGGTTCCAGCCGTGCGTGACGTTCGTGGTCGAGGTGTCCGGGAAGTAGCCGTCGATCTGCACACCCGGCATGCCGGTGGGGTTGCGGGTCGCGGTGGAGGTGAGGCCGGCCCAGTCGGCCGGGTCGGTGTGACCGCTCGCCACCGTTCCGGCGGTGGTGAGGTCGGTCAGGCACGCCGCAATCTGGTACGCGGCACCCGGGACGAGAGGCGCGGGGGCACAAGCCGGCGCGGCGGGGGCGGGGACAGGGCCGGCGACGAGGGCGGCGGCCACGGCCATGGCGACGGGGAGCACGGCGGTTCCTCCACTTTCCAGAGGTGTCAGGGTTGCCCGTTCTGCAGGCGGTGCAGGCGCAGGGCGAGCTGGAGTTCGAGGCCGCGGTCGGGGCGGTGCCAGTCGGCGCCGAGGACCTGGCCGATCCGGGCGATGCGCTGGGTGACGGTGTTGACGTGGACGTGCAGCGCCTCTGCGGCCCGGACGGCGCTGGCACCGGACTCGAAGTAGGACTCGAGGGTGCGGACGAGGGCCGTGCCGCGCCTGCGGTCGTACTCCAGCAGCGGTCCGAGGGTGTCGCCGACGAACGCGCCGACGTCCCGGTCCGCGCCGACCAGCAGGCCCACGAAGCCCAGCTCGGCCGCGCTGGCGCCGTCGCCGGTGCGGCCCAGCGCGCTGAGGGCCGAGGCGCAGCGTTGCGCCTCCGCGTACGCCGACGGCACGTCCTGCGGTCCGGTGAGCGGGCCGGCGCCACCGCCCGTCACCGGCGAACCCAGGTATGCCCCGAGCTCGCGCACCATCCGGCGGGCGGCGTCGCCGGGATGCTCGCCGCCCACGAGCAGGGTCACGTTGCCGTCGCGCTGGGCGGCCAGCCCGCCGCAGGCCGCCGCGTGCGCGGCGCTCCACTGGGCGGCCCGGTCCCGCTGCCGGGGCGGGCAGGCCAGCACCACCAGCACGTGCGCGACGTCGAGGTCGACGCCGAGCCGGCGGGCCCGCTGCCGGACCCGGACCGGGTCGTCGACCCGGCGGCTGAGCAGATCCTCCAGCAGCTCGCCGCGGACGCGGCTCTCGGCCTGCGCGAGGCTGCGCCGGAACAGCAGCAGCAGGGCGGTGACGACACCCGCGCGTTCGAGGATCCGGGTGTCGGTCTCGCTCAGCTCCTTGGGCGCGTGCAGCACCAGCGTGCACAGCGCCTCGCTGCCGGCGCCCGCGGCGAGCACCCAGTGGTCGCCGGAGCGGGTCGCCCGGCCCAGGCTGCCCCCGGCGGCGGCGCCGGTGAGTGAGTCCAGGTCGGCGATGACGCCCACCGTGGTCAGGCAGTGCCCGTCGGCGTCGAGGATCGCCAGCTCGCCGCCGAGCACCTCGGCGACGACGGCGGCGAGGTCGTCCAGGTCGCCGCCGCGCAGGATCACGTCCGCCATCCGGTCGTGGGCCTCGGCGGCCCGCTCCAGGGACTCGCTGTGCCGGCGGACGACCGTGTTCACCGCGCTCAGTTCCTCCAGGGCGGCCCGGGTCTCGCCGAGCAGGCGGGTGTTGTCCAGCGCCACCGAGGCGTGCGCGGCCAGCGATCCCAGCAGCGTCACCTCCTCGCGGGTGAACGGCCGCGCGCTGCGGTTGGCGGCGAAGAGCACGCCGAGCGCCCGGGTGCCCAGCCGCATCGGGACGCCGAGGATGGCGACCAGCCCCTCCTCGATGACCGCGTCGTCGATCTCGCCGGTGTGCTGGAACCGGGCGTCGGCCGCGTAGTCGGCGGTGACGTAGGGTGCCGCGGTCTGGGCGACCAGCCCGCCGAGGCCCGCGCCGGGCGCCAGCCGCAGCTGCTGGAAACGGGCGGACACCGAGCCGTACGTCACCCGCATGTACGTGTCGCCACGCTCCTCGTCGTTGAGCGTCATGTACGCAACGTCGGCGTCGAGCAGCTCGCGGGCCCGGCGCACGATCGCGGCCAGCACGGCGTCGAGGTCGCGCAGGGTGGCCAGGTCCCCGACGGTGTCCACGAGCGCGCTGAGCTCGGCCTCCCGGCGGCGCCGGCGGTCCAGCAGTGCCCGTACCCGCAGGGCGGCCGTCTTCAGCCGCTCGAGCTCGGCCAGCGTCTCCGGCGGCGCGCCCTCGGCCCGTGCGTCCAGCAGCGGCCGCTCGAACTCGATCGGCGCGGCCTCGCGCAGCAGCAGCTCGAGGAACGCCGCCGCGGTCAGTGTGCCGTCCATCCGCCGTCCATCACGAGGGACGCGCCGGTGACGAAGGACGCGTGCGGTGAACACAGGTACGCGACCAGCTCGGCCACCTCGGCCGGCTCGACGAGGCGCTTGATGGCCGCCGGTGCGAGCATCACCTGCTCGACCACCTCCTGCTCGGGCAGGCCGTGGCTGGCCGCCTGCGCGGAGATCTGCGCCTCGACCAGCGCGGTACGCACGTACGCCGGGTTCACGCAGTTGGACGTGACCCCGTGCTCGGCCCCCTCCAGCGCGATGACCTTCGACAGCCCCTCCAGCCCGTGCTTGGCCGCCACGTACGCCGCCTTGTACGGCGACGCGCGCAGCCCGTGCACCGACGACACGTTGACCACGCGGCCCCAGCCTTGGGCGTACATGTGCGGCAGGCAGCGGCGCACCAGCCGGAAGGGCGCCTCCAGCATGAGCCGCAGCATGAGGGAGAACGTCTCGGGCGGGAACTCGTGCAGCGGTGCGACGTGCTGGAAGCCGGCGTTGTTGACGACGATGTCCACGACGGGGTCCAGGCGGTCGACGGCGTCCAGATCGGACATGTCGGCGGTACGGGCGCTACCGCCGATCGCCTCGGCCACCCGCGCGGCAGCGTCGCCGTCGCGGTCGAGCACGACGACCGAGGCCCCGGCACGGGCGAGCCGCTCGGCGCAGGCCCGGCCGATCCCGCTGCCGCCGCCGGTCACGAGCGCTGTCCGGCCGACGAGCTCCTTTTCCCTGTCCATGAACCCTCCACAAGGTTGTCGATCGGGCGCGGGGCGGTCGGGATCGGGGGCTTCAGGCGGCGGGCGGCGCCCCACAGGCCCTGGCGGAACAGCAGCACGACCAGGACGAAGACGGTGCCGGTGACGATGCCGATGCCGTCGAAGCCGGACGTCGACAGGTAGTCCTCGAGCTGCACGACGAGGGCGGCGCCGAGCGCGCTGCCCCACAGGGTCCCGATGCCGCCGAGGACGACCATCATCACGGCCTTGCCGGAGGTGGTCCAGTAGACCTCCTGCAGCGACGCGAAGCCGTGACTGATCGAGAACAGGCCCCCGGCCACGCCCGACAGCGCCGCCGACAGCACGAACGCCAGCAGCTTGTACCGCTCGACGGGATACCCGATGGCCCGCGCGCGGGCCGGGTTGTCGCGGATCGCGACGAGCACGTGCCCGAACGGCGAGTGGACGATGCGCCACAGGCAGAACAGTCCGGCGAGGACGATCGGCAGCCCGGCATAGTAGAAGACGAACGGGTCGCTGAGGTCGAGGCCGAACAGCGCGCGCGGGATGCCCTGCAGGCCGTTCTCGCCGCCGGTGAGGCCGCGCCACTGGTTGGCCACGAAGTAGACCATCTGCGCGAACGCCAGGGTCACCATCGCGAAGTAGATGCCGGTGTTGCGGACGCTCAGGTAGCCGATCGGCAGCGCCAGCGCGGCCGCGACGACGCCGCCGCCCAGCACCGCCACCGGGAACGGCAGGCCACTGTGGATCGCGATCAGACCGGAGGCGTACGCGGCGCTGCCCCAGAAGGCGGCGTGGCCGAACGACAGCAAGCCGGTGTAACCGAGCAGCAGGTCGACCGCCGCCGCGAACAGCGCCCAGGTCATGATGTCCATCGCCACCGGTGGGTAGATCAGCCACGGCAGCGCCAGCGCGACCAGCAGGCCGGCGGTGAGCAGCAGGCGGCGGCCGGTCGCCGGGGTGTGCCGCAGCAGGTGCCGGATCACGCGGGGGCCTCCTCGCGGCCGAAGAGTCCGGCGGGGCGCCACAGCAGCACGCCGGCCATGATGATGAAGATGAGGGTCTGCGACAGCGCCGGTACGTAGAGGTTGCCGAGCGCCTGGACCAGGCCGATCGCGAAGCCGGCCAGCACCGACCCGAACACCGAGCCGAGGCCGCCGATCACCACCACGGCGAACACCGCGATGATCAGGTCGGCGCCCATCAGCGGGTTGACCGCCCGCATCGGCGCCGCCAGCACCCCGGCCAGCCCGGCGAGCGCCACCCCGAAGGCGAAGACCGGGGTCACCCAGCGGCCCACGTTCACGCCCAGGGCCCGGCTCAGCTCCGGCCGCTCGGTCGCGGCCCGGACCACCATGCCGACCCGGGTACGGGTCAGCACCAGCCACACCGCCGCGCACAGCACGACGGCGGCGGCGAGCACGAACACCTGGTAGGCCGGGTAGTCGAACAGGCCCAGGTTCACCGATCCGGACAGCTCCGCCGGGCGCGGGTACGGCTGGGACTGCACGCCGTACTCGCGCTTGACGGCGTCCTGGAGCACCAGCGTGAGCCCGAAGGTGAGCAGGAAGTTGTACAGCGGGTCGAGCGGCGCCAGGTGGCGGATCAGCGTGCGCTCCAGCACGGCGCCGGCCACGAACAGCATCGCGGGTACGGCGGCCAGCGCCGCCCAGAACGGCACACCCGCCTCGGTCAGCAGCACGTACGCGCCGAAGGCACCCAGCATGAAGAAGGCGCCGTGGGCGAAGTTGACCACTCCCAGCATGCCGAAGATGACCGCGAGGCCCAGCGCCAGCAGCGCGTAGAAGCCGCCGCTGACCAGCCCGTTGAAGCACTGCTGCAGGAAGCTCGTCATCAGAGGGCGCAGCCGCCGGCGGTCTCCGGCCGGAACGCCTGCTCCGCCGGGATGGTCCTCAGGATCTTCTCGTAGTCCCACTCGGTGGTGACCTGGTTCTTGGGCTTGACCTCGGCCAGGTACACGTCGTGGATCACCCGGTGGTCCTTGGCGCGGATGGTGGCGTTGCGGGCGAACACGTCGTCGTACTTGTAGCCCTCCAGTTCGGACACCACGTCGTCGGACTTGTCGGTGCCGGCCCGCTGGACCGCCTCGAGGTACTGCATCGCGGCCGAGTAGTTGGCCGCGTGGGCGAACGACGGCCGGGTCTGCGTCTGCGCGGTGAACCGGTCGGCCCACTGCCGGTTGCGGTCGTCGAAGTTCCAGTACCAGGCGTCGGTGAAGGTGGTGCCGGCGAAGGCGTCCGGGCCCAGCGAGTGGATGTCGGTGATGAACATCAGGCCGACGGAGAGCTTGATGCCCTTGTCCCGCAGCCGGAACTCGTTGTACTGCTTGACCAGGTTGACCAGGTCGCCGCCGGCCTGCATGGTGCCGAGCACGTCCGGCTTGGGGCTGAGGCCGGGCGCCTTGAGCAGGAACGTGGAGAAGTTGTCGTTCGGGAACGGCGTGGGGTCCCTGGCGATCACCGTGCCGCCCGAGGCGCCGATCGCGGCGCTGAACGACTTCTCCATGTCCTGCCCGAACGCGTAGTCCGGGTAGACGATGTACCAGTTCTTGCCGCCCTGCTGGGTCACGGCCGACCCGGTGCCGTTGGCCAGCATGTACGTGTCGTACGCGTAGTGGAAGGTGTACTTGTTGCACTGCCTGCCGGTCAGCTCGGTGGTGGCCGCGCCGATGTTGAAGTAGAGCTTCTTCTTCGCCTTGGCCACGCCGGCCACCGCGAGGGCGGCCGAGGACGTGGGGACGTCCAGGATGACGTCCGCCTGCTGCCGGTCGTACAGTTCCTGAGCCTTGGAATTGGCGATGTCGGGCTTGTTCTGGTGGTCCGCGGTGACCACCTCGATGGCCGAGCTGACGGCCTTGTCGCCGTATTTGGCCTTGAAGTCGGCGACCGCCATCTTCACCGCCTCGACGCTGTTCTTGCCGGACAGGTCGGCGTAGACGCCGGACTGGTCATTGAGGACGGCGAGCACGATCTTGTCGCCGCTCACCTTCTCGTCGCTGCCGCCGCCGGGGCCGCCGCGGCCGCAGCCGGCGACGAGCAGGGTGCCGGCGGTCAGCGCAGCGCTGAGCGCTCTGGTGGTTCTTCGCATGGGGGATCTCCTAGATGCCGAGGTACGCGAGCAGCTCGTGTTCCCGCTGCCGGACGGCGCCGTTGTCGAGCGTCTCGACCACCCGGCCCTCGGCCAGCAGGTGATGGCGGTCGGCCACGGTGGTGGCGAAATGCAGGTTCTGTTCGATGAGCAGCACGGTCACGCCGGCCGCCTTGATCTCCAGCAGGATGTCGCCGATCTGGCGTACGAGCAGCGGGGACAGCCCCTCGGTCGGCTCGTCGCAGAGCAGCAGCCGGGCGCCGCTGCGCAGGACCCGGGCGAGGGCGAGCATCTGCTGCTCGCCGCCGGACAGGTTGGTGCCGGCGAACCGGCGCCGCTCGCGCAGCACGGGGAACGTGGCGTAGACCCGTTCCAGCGGCCAGGGATCCCGGCCGACGACCGGGGGGAGCAGGAGGTTCTCCTCGACGTTCAGCGTGGCGAAGATGCCGCGGTCGTCGGGGACGTAGCCGAGTCCGGCCCGGGCCCGCCGATGGGCGGGCCGGCCGGCGAACGCGCTGTCGCCGAGGAATGTGATGCGGCCGGTGCACTGGGCGTGCAGTCCCATGAGGCACCGCAGCAGCGTGGTCTTGCCGGCGCCGTTGCGGCCCACCAGCGTGACGATCTCGCCCTCGGCGACCTGGAGAGCGACGTCCCGCAGCACCTGTGCCTCGCCGTACCAGGCGCTGAGGCCCTCAATGGTCAGCACGGGACTCTCCCAGGTACGCGGTGATCACCCGCGGGTCGGCGCGGACCTCGGCGTACCCGCCCTCGACCAGCACGCTGCCGTGCTGGAGGACGGTGACCCGGTCGGCGAGGCTCGCCACGACCGTCATGTTGTGCTCGACGAGCACCACCGTGCGTCCCGAGCGCACCCGGGAGATCAGGTCGACCGTGCGCTCGACGTCCTCGCCGCCCATTCCGGCGGTGGGTTCGTCGAGCAGGAGCACGCGCGGGTCGAGGGCCAGCGCGACGGCGAGCTCCAGGGCGCGTTTGCGGCCGTACGCCAGCGCGCCCGCGGGCACCTCCGCGGCGTCGGCCAGTCCCACGGCCTCGAGCAGCTCCATGGCACGCGCCCGGAACCGGTCGAGCCCCCGGTCGGAGCGCCAGAACCGCCAGCCGAGTCCGGTCCGCGCCTGGAGGCCCAGCTCCACGTGCTCCCGGGCGGTCACCTGCGGGAAGAGGGTGGTGATCTGGAACGACCGGGCCATCCCGAGCCGGGCCACCCGGTCGCTCGGCAGCCCGGTGATGTCCCGGCCGTCGAGCGTGATGCGCCCCTGCGAGGGGCGCAGGAAGCCGGTCAGGAGGTGGAACAGCGTGGTCTTGCCCGCGCCGTTGGGCCCGACGAGCGCATGCACGCTGCCCGGCGCAATGTCGAGGTCGACCCGGTCGACGGCCCGGAAGCCCCGGAACTGCTTGCCGAGGCCGCGGGCCTGAAGGATCGGCGGCTGCATCTGCCCTCCCAGCGGGTGTCGTGCGTCACCCTGTGACGCGCAACACTATGGGCCGGGCCTGCGCTCCCGCTATGTGTGGCGGACCCATGGAAGTCCCGTTATGTATGGGGGAGGTCCACACCGAAGAAGACGGCGTCGTAGTACGCGGAGCAGATCGTGTCGAGGAAGTACGCGCCCGCGGAACCACACTGATCGGCGTGCGGCCCGGGATCGACGGGGATGCCGTGTCCCATGCCGGCGACCTGGTAGAGGCGGACCTGGTCGGCGCCGTAGACCTCGAGGCGCGTGCCGGCGGGCAGGGACGACACGGCGGACGGCTGCACGGGGACCCCCGCCACGTCGGTGAACTGATCGCGCAGCTCCCGGCCGTTGGCCGGCACGACCGTGTAGTCGGCCTGCCCGTGCCAGATCGCGACCCGGGGGCGGGGCCCGGCGTAGCCGGGATAGGCGGCGCGCACGAGGTCACCCCACTGCCCGGGCGAGCGGTCCGGGGGTACGTACTGACACAGGCTCGCCTGGCTCAGCGAACGGGCGCACCGGTACGGCAGCCCCGCCACGACGGAACCGCCGGCGAAGACGTCGGGGTACGCGGCCAGCATCACCGCGCTCATCGCGCCGCCGGCGGAGAGGCCGGACACGAACACCCGCCGAGGGTCGAGCCGCTGCTCCGCCACCGCGTAGGCGACCATCTGGCGTACGGACAGAGCCTCGCCCCGGTCCCGGCCGGTGTCCCCGTCCTCGAACCACGTGAAGCAGGAGGACGCGTTGTTGGCGGTCCGCTGCTCCGGGAGGATCAGCGCGAAGTGCCACCGGTCGGCGAACGTCCGCCAGCCCGAATGCTCGAAGTAGGTCGCGGCGTTCTGGGTGCAGCCGTGCAGCAACACCACGGCGGCGGCGCCGTCCGGCAGGCCCCCGGGCCGGTACGTGTACATCGCCAGGTTGCCGGGGTTCGAGCCGAACGACGCCACCGGCTCGAGGCCGCCGGAGGCCGAGGCCGGTGCCGGGTGCGCCACGACCGTGGGAATCGCCAGCAGTGCCGTCGCGATGCGGCGTCCGAACGTGCCCATCGTGCCCTCCTTTCATCGATGTGAGTCGAGGAAAGGTTACGAATTGTGATGGCTTCATGACATGTGGTGATCACCCACAATCGCGGGTCAGGTCACCCGCCGCCCTGCCGATAGGAGGCCCACGGACACCGGGAGGAGGGGCAGCATGGCAGGGCGTACAGCGTCGCGCGCGTCGGTAGTCGTGCTGCTCGCGGGCTGGTGCACGGTCGCCGTCTTCCTCGTCCAGCTGATCGTCTTCGGGGACCACGTCGACGTCTTCGTCAACGGTGCCCTCAACTTCTTCAGCCAGTTCCTGCCGGCGATCGCGTGCTGCATCGCCGCGGCCGGTGCCCGGGGGCGGCGCAGTGAGGCGTTCCTCGTCGCCGGCGGCGTCATGGCGTACTCGATCGGCAACCTGCTGCTCAGCGTGCTGACCGCCAGCGACGCGTACGTGCCCTTCCCCAGCCTCAGCGACGCCGCGTACCTGCTGTTCTATCCGGCCGTCATGGCCGCCCTGCTCATCGGCATGCGCCGCGAGCACCGGCGGATCCGGGCCTCCGTCGCGTGGGACACCGCCGTCGGCGCCCTCGGCGGCGGCACCCTGCTGGCGGTGGTGCTGCGCCCCGCCATCGAGCAGGTTGGCGGCAGCGCCCTGCAGATCGCCGTGGCCGTCGCGTACCCGCTCGGCGACGCGGTGCTGATCGCCGGGCTGCTCGGCATCGCCTGCCTGCACGGCGGCCGGCTGCCCCGGCGCTGGCTGCCGCTGATGGCCGGGTTGGCCATGTTCGCCGTCGGCGACATCATCTACTCCCTGCGGGTGTCCTCCGGCGGCTACGAGCTCAACACCCCGCTGGACGCGATCTGGTCGGTCGGGGTGGCCATGGTCAGCACGTGGGCGGTGCTGCAGGCGCAGCGGCCGGCGCGCGCCCGGGAATCCGAGACGCGCAACGCGGCCGCCCTCATCGTCCCGGCGCTGGCGAACGTCGCCGCGCTGGGCGTCCTGCTGGCCGCCTCCGCCGGGATGATGTCCCGCCTCGCGGTGGTGCTGGCCACCGTCACCGGGCTGGCCGCGGCGGGCCGCACCCACGTCGCCTACCGCCAGCTGCGCCGGATGGCCGAGCTGATCCGGCAGGCGCGGACCGACGACCTCACCGGCCTGGCGAACCGCCGGGCCCTCTACGACCTCGCCGCCGAGCGGCTCCGGCGGCCGTCCGCCGCGACCGCGGCGCTTTTGCTCATCGATCTGGACCGGTTCAAGGGGGTCAACGACGGTCTCGGCCACCACGTCGGCGACCGCCTGCTGGTGCAGGCCGGGCAGCGGCTGGCCGAGCGGCTGCGGCCGGACGACGTGCTGGCCCGGCTCGGCGGCGACGAGTTCGCCGTGATCGCCGACGTCGCCGACGCCGAAGCGGCCACCCAGCTCGCCCAGCGGCTGCGGGCCGCGCTGGCGACGCCGTTCGACCTCGAGGGCATCGCCGTACGCATCGACGCGAGCATCGGCATCGCCCTGCACCCGGAGCACGGCCACGACATCCACCTGCTGCTGCGCCGCGCCGACGTGGCGATGTACCGCGCGAAGACCACCCGCCGGGGCCAGTGCCTCGCCGCGCCGGTGGACGACGGGGTGGACGACGCCGGCGACCAGCTCCGCCTGCTCCAGGAGCTGCACGAGGCGCTCGCCGAGGACCAGCTGGTGCTGCACTACCAGCCCAAGATCGATCTGACCGACGGCACCGTCCGTGGTGTGGAGGCGCTCGTCCGGTGGGCGCACCCGACCCGCGGGCTGCTCTACCCGGACGCGTTCCTGGCGGCCGCCGCCGACGCCGGGCTCATGGACCGGCTCACCGAGACGGTGCTGCGCTTGGCGCTCGACCAGGCGTACCAGTGGCGGGAAGCCGGCCACGACCTCACCGTCGCGGTGAACCTGTCGGCGCACAGCCTGCAGGACACCACCCTGCCGGACCGGGTCGCCACCCAGCTCCGGGAGCGCGGCCTGCCCGGCTCCGCCGTCCAGGTCGAGATCACCGAGGACGCGCTCATGGGCGACCGGACGCACGCCACCGCGATCCTGTCGCGCCTGCGCGCGCTCGGCGTCCAGATCGCCATCGACGACTTCGGCACGGGCTTCAGCTCCCTTGCCTACCTGCGCGACCTGCCGGTGGACGAGCTCAAGCTGGACCGCTCGTTCGTCGCGCCGGTCAGCACGGACCGCCACGCGGCCGCCCTGGTGGCGTCCACCATCCACTTGTCGCACAGCCTCGGCCTGCGCATGGTCGCCGAGGGCGTCGAGGACGACACCACGCTCGGCCACCTGCGCCGTGAGGGCTGCGACCAGGCCCAGGGCTACGGCATCTGCCGCCCGGCCCCGGCCGAGGCGCTGATCGAGTGGCTGGAGAACGCCGACCGGCAGACCCTCCGCGTCTGACCGCTCACGCGGCCGTCACGTCGGCCTCGATGCCGTAGTGGTCGGAGAGGTGGGCCCGGCGACCCCCGGACAGATCCACCGGTGCCTTGAACACCAGCCGCGTGCGCGCGGTCAGCCCCGGTCGCAAGAGGACGTGGTCCAGCGCCGGTGGCGCCGGGAACCGCGATGTCGGCCGGAACGTGGGCTCCTCGTCGCCGGCCCGGGCATCCCGCAGCCCCGCCGCGGCGAGCAGCTCAGCGAGCACCGGCGACGACCGCGGAAGGTTGAGATCGCCGGCCACCACCACCGGTAGCGCCGGATCCAGGCCCGAAACCACTTCGGCGAGACGTCGTGCCTCCGTGCGCTGCATCGGGGTGTGGCGGTTGCCGGCCGACCAGTCGTCGTCGTGGTTGGCCGACAGATGGGTGTTGACCACGGCGAGGGTGCCGGCCCTCGTCTGCACCGTCGCCACCTGGACGCCCTTGCGCATGACCAGCTCCCGCCGCATCGGCCGGGTCACCGGATACCGGACGAACCGGGACGCCACGATCGGCAGGCGCGACAGGACGAGCAGGCCGCCCTTCAGCATCACCGCGCCGGTGCAGGCGTGGAACCCGTACGACGGGGCGATCCGCCGGAGCAGGACGGCGTGCGCCCGGAACATGACCTCCTGCAGGCACACGACGTCGTAGTCGCCGCCCTCCAGGGTCGCGGCGAGGACCCGCAGCCGGGACCGGACCTCGCCCCGCATGAGCGTGTTGAAGGTCAGCAGACGCACGTGCCCAGCTCTCTCACCAGTCCCGGGCCCGGCGCAGGAGCTCGCGGCGGACCAGGTCGACGTGGTGCAGGACCGGGGCTCCCGCGCGGTGCGCCAGGTAGCCGGTGTTGATCGGCGGATCCGCGGGTTCGAGCAGCGCCAGCACGTCGCCGGCGGCGAGCTCGCGGGTGCACAGGTAGCGCGGCAGGACGGTGATGCCGGCACCCGCGGCCACCACGGCGAGCACGGCGCGCAGGTCCGGTACGACCACAGCCGCGCGGGCCGTCAGCCGGCGGTGGAACACGTGGCGCCAGTAGCGGCGCAGGATGGGCAGGTCCTCGGCGTAGCTCACCAGCGGCAGGTCGTCCAGCTCGCGCGAGTCGTCCGGATCCACCGTGCCGATCCGCTGCGCCCAGGCCGGGCCGGCGACGAGCACGAACTCCTCGTCCATCAGCGGCGCGGCGGCCACGGCCCGGCTGCGCGGGCGTACGGCGGACAGCACGAGATCGAAGCGGCCGGCTCGCAGGCCCTCCAGGAGGTCGTCGGCGAGGCCGAGGGTGACGCGCAGGCGTACCCCCTGGCCGACGAGCGGGGCCAGCGCGGGCATCGCTCGGACGGCGACGAGCTCGGCCGGACCCGCCAGGTGCACCGGCTCCTCCGGGACGGCCACGTCGGGCGACGGCTCCGCGACGGCCGCGAGCCGGTCGAGCGGATCCGCGATCCGGGCCGCCAGTGCCAGCGCCACCGACGTGGGGGCGACGCCGTGCGGCAGGCGCTCGAACAGCTGCCGGCCGAGGTGCTGTTCCAGGGCCCGGAGCTGGCTGGTCACGGTCGGCTGGGAGAGGCCGAGCAGTCGGGCGGCGGCGGTGAGGGAGCCCGCCCGGTGCACCGCGAGGAAGGTGCGCAACTGCATCAGGTCCACCGGCCGGGTGGACGCCCGTACCGGAAGGTCATCAATTTTCTGATCGGCCATTGCAGGAATCCTATTGGTTGTTCGCGGTGCTGCGACCGTACCGTCGAAGCATGTCCAAGATTCTGTTCGTGATGACCGGCTCCGACCGCCTGACCCTCACCGACGGCAGCCCGCACCCGACCGGCTACTGGGCCGAGGAGTTCCTCGCGCCCTACCGGGCGCTGACCGCCGAGGGGCACGAGGTAGTGGTGGCCACGCCGGGCGGGGTCGTGCCGCCCGTCGACCGGGCGAGCCTCGCCCCCGAGCCGGTCGAGGCCGAGCTCGCGGCGGTCGCCGCCCTCAAGGATCCGGTACTCCTGGAGGACGTGCGCCTCGCCGACTACGCCGCGGTGTACTACCCGGGCGGGCACGGGCCGATGGAGGACCTGGCCGTGAGCCGCCCGTCCGCGGAGCTCATCCGGGCCACCCTGGCGGCCGGCAAGCCGCTCGCAGTGGTGTGCCACGGGGTGGCCGCGCTGCTGGCCACGGCCGACGAGAACGGTGCCTGGCCGTTCGCGGGCTACCGGCTCACCGCGTTCAGCAACGTCGAGGAGCGCGCGGCCGGCCTGGCGGACAAGATGCCCTGGCTGCTGGAGGACCGGCTGGCCGGCCTCGGCGCGGAGTTCTCGGCGGGGGAGGCGTGGGCGTCGCACGTGGTCGTCGACCGCACCCTCTTCAGCGGGCAGAACCCCGGGTCCTCGGCGGAGCTCGCCGAGAAGGTGGTCGCGGCCCTGCGCTGAACGCAGATGGCGCGCGCCGGCGTCACAGCTCCACAGGGGACGTGGACGTGACGCCGACGCTGCGCAGCCGGTGCTGCGGGACCCCGGCCGCGGTGAGCTGGCCGGCCACCACGGCCGAGGAGTTGTCGAGGAAGACCGCGACCTGGTGGTCGTCGCCCAGATGACAGGCGGCGGCGAGGGCGCCGAGGTTGATCGGATCCAGGCCCTGCACGTCCCGCAGGTCCAGGATGAGCCGCAGCGGGCGCACGTGCCGTACGGCGTTGACGAGGGCACGCCGCAACTCGGCCGCGTGGTCGGCGTCGAGGATGCCGTGGGGTTGGATGACGAGACTGCCGTCGGGACTGGTGGCGATGTCGACCGTGGCGTCGGCCATCGTGCAACCTTCCGTTACCTGCTGTTCTCCGGGCAGTCAGAGTAGAGCCCGGCCCGGGTCCCGGTCGATGGCCCGGCGGGAAATTCATCCGATCACGGCACCGTCACGACGCGGTCGTGCTCAGCTGCTCCGGGCGGCCGGCTCGGCCACCGAGGTGCCGGGCGGCGGCGGCTCGGCGGGGTCCGTGCGGCGCTCGGTGGCCTCGAGCTGATCGTCCGCCTCGGGCCGGTCGTCGTCGGCGGATTCGGTGCCGGGCGGTTCGCGGTCCGGGGTGGGCTCGCCCTCGGGGTGCCGCACGAGGTAGCGGATGGCGGTGTTCAGCACGGCGAGCAGCGGCACGGCGATCAGGCCGCCGACGATGCCCGCGACGACGATGCCGGTCGCGATCGCCAGGATGACCGCCAGCGGGTGCAGCGCGACCGCCCGGCCCATGATCAGAGGCTGCAGCACGTGCCCCTCGAGCTGCTGCACCGCGATGACGACGCCCAGCACGATCAGCGCGGTGACCGGTCCGTCGGCGACCAGGGCGACCAGGACGGCCACCGTGCCGGTCAGCGCGGCGCCGACGACCGGGATGAACGCGCCCAGGAAGACCAGCGCAGCCAGGGGCAGCGCCAGCGGCACGCGGAGGATGAACAGCCCGGTGCCGATGCCCACCGCGTCCACGAAGGCGACCAGCACGGTGGCGTGGACGTACGACACGAGCGTGTGCCAGGAGTAGTGCCCCGCGCGGGCGGTGGCCACCCGCGCTTCCCGGGGCAGCAGCCGGCACAGGAAGGACCAGATCTGGCCGCCGTCGCGCAGGAAGAAGAAGAGCGTGAACAGCACCAGGAAGAAGCCGGTGAGGACCTCGCCCAGCGTGGTGGCGGTGCTCAGGGCGCCGGAGGTGAGCGCGCCCTGGTTGTCGGTGACGGTCTGGCGGAGGCGGTCCACGTACTGGTCGAGCTGGGCGTCTGTGAGGTGCAGCGGGCCCTGGGAGAGCCACGTCTGCACCTCCTTGATGCCGTCGCTGACCTGCGCGGACAGGGTGTCGATCTGGGAGACGATGGTACTGATGATCAGGCTGAGGCCGCCGAAGACCAGCAGCAGCGCGGCGAGCAGCACCAGCCCGGCGGCGAGCGAGCGCTTCATGCCTCGCCGGGTCAGCGCGGCGGCCGCCGGCTGGAAGAGCGCGGCGAGCAGCATCGCGACCACCACCGGGATGATCACGATCCGCAGCAGGGACACGACCCGCAGGAACAGGTACGCGGCCGCGACCAGCAGGATGAACCGCCAGGCCCACGCCCCGGCGGTACGCACTCCGCGAGGCAGCACGTCGTCGGTGCTCGCCGGGCGCTGCACCACGACGACCGGCGTGGCGGGGTCCTGGAGCTCCGGCGCCACGGTGAACGGCGGCGGATCGGTGCGGCGGGCCGCCGCCGCGAGCCGGTTGCGGGCCCGTTCGCGCACCGACTGCGCCCAGGTGTTGGCCATCAGAGCCCTCCAGAATTCAGGTGTCGGCACCAGGGTGCCCCGATCGGGCCGGCTTCATACACGCACAGGTTTCTCACAGCCGGGGCAAAGAGTCCCCGTAGCCGGGCCGCCGATCTTAGGAGCATGACCACGACAGCCGGCCCGCGCACCATGCAGCCCCCTCCCGTAACCGTGCGGCGGGCGACTCCGCGGTGGTGGCCGGACGTCGGCGGGTCCGCCGCCGCGCTGAGCCTGCTGATCGTCACGGCGCTCTGGGTGGGCAACGGAGGCGTGCAGCAGGCGCTGGGCGGCGACCTGGAGGCGTTCGGCCGGCTCGCCGGGCTCTGGGCGTCCGACCTGATGCTGCTCCAGGTGCTGCTGCTGGCCCGGATCCCGCTCGTGGAGCGGGCGTTCGGCCAGGACCGGCTCGCCCGGTGGCACCGCTGGACCGGCTTCACGTCGTTCCACCTGATGGTGGCCCACATCGTGCTGATCACCCTCGGCTACGCCGCCACCGCGCACACCGGCGCCTGGGCCGAGCTGTGGGACATGCTGATCACGTACCCGGGCATGCTGCTGGCCGCCGCGGGCACCGCGCTGCTGGTCATGGTCGTGGTCACCTCGATGCGGGCGGCCCGGCGGCGGCTGCGGTACGAGTCCTGGCACCTGCTGCACCTGTACGCGTACCTGGGCGTGGGCCTGGCCCTGCCGCACCAGCTGTGGACCGGCGCGGACTTCATCGGCTCGCCCCTCTCGACGGCGTACTGGTGGACGCTGTACGCGGTCTCGGCCGGTGCGGTCCTGGTCTACCGGGTCGGCCTGCCGCTGTGGCGCAGCTGGCGGCACGGCCTGGTGGTGAGCCGGGTGGTGCCGGAGGGACCCGGCCTGACGTCGGTCTACCTCGAGGGCCGCGCGCTGGACCGGCTGCCCGCCCGCGCCGGCCAGTTCTTCCAGTGGCGCTTCCTCGACGGGGCGGGCTGGAGCCGGGCGCACCCGTACTCGCTGTCGGCGACACCGCACGGGCACCTGTTGCGGATCACCGTCAAGGACCTCGGCGACGGCAGCGCCCGCGTCGCCCGGCTCCGGCCCGGGACCCGGGCGCTCATCGAGGGGCCGTACGGGAAGTTGACCGGCGAGACGTACACCGGCGGGCCGGTGGTCATGCTGGCCTGCGGCATCGGCGTCACCCCGCTGCTCGCGCTGCTCGGCGAGCTGCCGTACGCCTTCGCCGAGGCGACCCTGGTGTACCGGGCGCGCAGCGAGGCCGAGATGGCGTTCCGGGGCGAGCTGGAGTGGTTCGCCCGCCACCGCGGGGTTCGCGTCGTGCCGCTGCTCGGGGCGCGCGCCGCCCGCCCGTCCTGGCTGCCGGACGCGTACGCCGACCATGCCGACGCGGACGCCCTGCGCCAGATCGCACCCGCGATCGAACACGCCCACGTGTACGTGTGCGGCCCGGAGGAATGGACCGAGGCGGCGGGCGTGGCAGCCCGTGACGCCGGGGTTCCCGCCGGCCGCGTACACACCGAACTTTTCTCCTGGTAAGCGGAAGAGAGACGACGATGCGACGGATCACCCTGTGGCTGCTCTCCACGGTGGCGGTGCTGGTGCTGCTGTTCAGCTACCGCACCAGCACGAACAGCCCGCAGACCGCGACCGCGGCCTCGGCGCCGCTCACCTCGTCCGACACCTCGTCGTCTGGCGGCACCTCGAGCGACTCCGGTTCCTCGGGCGGCGGCGAGACGTATGCCGGTTCGGTGGCCCAGACCCGGTGGGGGCCGGTGCAGGTCAGCATCACCGTCTCCGGCGGCAAGGTGACCGAGGTGACGGTGCCGGTCTACCCCACGGACAACCACCGCGACCAGGAGATCAACGGGTACGCGCTGCCGATCCTGCGCCAGGAGGCTCTGGCCGCGCAGAGTGCGGACATCGACGCCGTCTCGGGCGCGACCGTGACCAGCGACGGCTACAAGCAGTCGCTGCAGGCCGCCCTCGACGCCGCCCACATCTCCTGATCGCCGGTCCGAGGCATGATGTCTTCATGGTGTGGGAGTTCGACAGCCCCATGATCGTCGCGCCGATGGCCGGCGGCCCGTCCACGATCGGCCTCGTCCGTGCGGCCGCCACCGCCGGCGCCGTCGGGTTCCTCGCCGCCGGCTACAAGACCCCGGAGGCGGTCGCCCGGGAGGTCGGCGAGCTGCGGGACAGCGGTCTTCCGTACGGCCTCAACATCTTCCTGCCCACCGCTCCCGCCGACCCGGTAGCGGTCGACGACTATCGGCGCCTGCTACAGCCCGAGGCCGAGCGTTACGGTGTCGAGCTTCCGCAGCCGCCGCTGCACGACGACGACCACTTCGCGGACAAGGTTCGGCTCGCCGTGCAGGCCCGGGTGCCGCTGGTCAGCTTCACGTTCGGCGTACCCGATCCGGCGGTCGTCGCCGAGCTGCGCCGGGCGGGGTCCACTGTGCTCGTGACGGTGACGACCGCCGCCGAGGCGCAGCTGGCGGCGGCCGTGGAGCCGGACCTGCTGATCGTGCAGGCGGGCACCGCGGGCGCCCATTCCGCCACCACCGCGCCGGCCGACTACGACGGCTCGTCGACCGCGCCGCAGCTGCTGCGGGAGGTCGCGGCGGCCGTGGATCTGCCGCTCGTGGCCGCCGGGGGCACCGGGACCGCGGACGACGTACGGGAACTGGTCGCGGCGGGGGCCGTGGCCGTGCAGGCCGGCACGGCCTTCCTGCTCGCCGACGAGGCGGGGACCCGGCCGGCGCAGCGGGCCGCGATGCTCTCCGGGCGCTTCACGGAGACGGTCGTGACCCGTGCCTTCACCGGCCGGCCCGCGCGCGGGCTGCGGAACCGTTTCATCGACGCCTACTCGGCGGCCGCCCCGGTGGGGTACCCGGCCGTGCACCATCTGACCGCGCCGATCCGGGCGGCGGCGGCCGGCCGGGACGATCCCGAGGCGCTCAGCCTCTGGGCCGGTACGGCCTTCGCCGAGGCCCGCCCCGGGCCCGCCGCCGCGATCGTGGCCCGCCTCGGCAAGGGGTGACCGGCTTCCCTGCGGGACGGCGAGCCCTCCGCCCTGGTCGCGAGGGTGCGATGGTGCTGCGCGCCCCGGCTGCCCGGGGCGACGCGTGGGTGCCGGCCTGACGGCTCAGGGGGTGTTGTGGACGAGGACGAAGACCACCACCACCCAGGCGGCGGCGATGGTGAAGCTGAGCGGAGCGACAAAACGGTTCATGTCCATGACTTTCCGGCGAGCAGCGACAGGGAAAGTGCGCACACGAAGCGTCGCGACCGGCACCCTGCTCCGTCGCGGCGCGACGGCAGGGAGCGGGTGGGTTTTCGGTGTCAGCGGGCAGGCCCCGGCCTCACGGCGTGGAAAGTGCGTGGTGCACGGCGCACCGGAGGCGGGTCAGAGCGGCTGACAAGCGGCCCGGCCACGACTGGGAGGATCGCTATCTCGCACAGCGATCACCTCCATCAGTTGTGCGGGCATCGGACCGTCGAAGAGCGTACCCCTTAAGCACAACTTAAGAAACGCGGCCCCGCGCGTGTCGCCGGCCCCGGATCGCCAGGGCCAGCCCCAGCGCGAGGATCGGCAGCCACGCCACCCGCGCCGCCACCCACGCCGGACCGTCCGGCGCTCCTACGAGGCCGGGCAACCGGGTGCCCACCAGGGTGGCAGCGGCCAGCAGCACGCTCAGGTGCCCGAGGTAGACGGGCACGGCGACGCGGTTCAGGCCGCTCACCACCCGGGCGGCGCGGGACCGCCGCAGCAGCCCGCCAACAGCTCCGCGAAGGGCCAGGAAACCACCTGTCTGGGTGACCGCGAGAGCCACGGCGACCAGCGACGGCGGGGACAAATTCGACCGCCCTTCCCCGGGTACGCCCACAGCGCTCACCGGATATCCGCCCACCAGGATCAGGAGCGCCAGCAGGGCCGCGCCGCCGAGCAGGAGCAGTGCGGGCACCCGCCGTCCGCCCCACCGCCCGAGCGCCACGGCGTTGCCGAGCAGCCACGGGACCGCCCATGCGGCCGGGACGGCGAGCCACCCGGGCAGCAGGCCCCCGTCAGCCCCGGCGACGACCACGGCCGGGATCAGTGCCACCGCCGGCCCGTAGCGTTGCACCGCCTGGCAGAGCGGGCGTGCCGCGATCCGCAGCGCCACGTACGGGATGAGGAACCACAATGGACTGATGACGAGCCGGGCCGTGGTCTCGAGCGTCCCGGCCGGAGCTCCCAGCACCACGCCGGCGCCGAGCACGACCGCCCATCCGGCCAGCAGTGGCAGCAGCGACGCCAGCAGCCGTTCCCGCGTACGCAGCCCGCCGCCGGCGCCACCCCGGGACCGCGCGGCCGCGAACCCGCCGGCGAAGAAGAACAGTCCGAGCGTCTGGAAGAGCCACGTGAGCGGGGCGAGCTGGGGCATCGCGCTCAGCGGGCTGGCGGTGTGCCACCCGTCCGGCCCGGTCACCAGGCCCGTCACCAGCCAGTGCCCGACGACGACGCCGCAGATGGCGAAGGCGCGTGCGGCGTCGACCGTACGGTCGCGTTCCCCGGCCGCGATCGCCGTCATGCCGCGGCCGGCGTCTCGGCGTGGCCGGTCACGACGCCCGCGACCGCGCTCAGCGTGGCGGAACCGGGGCTCAGGTAGCCGTCGTGCCCGGCGACGCCCGTGGTGGGAAGCGCCCGTGCGCCGAACCGGGAGGCCGAGGGGCGCCGGCCGTGGCCCAGGTGCAGGATTCGCAGCTGGGGCACCCGCCGGATCCAGTCGTCCGTCGCCAGGGCCGACCACACCCGGGCGCCGCCCAGGTCGGACGCGTGCGCGGCGCCCATTCCCGGCGCGCCGAGCGCCACCACGTCGGCGACCCGGGGCAGCCGGGGAGCGGCCAGGCCGACGACCAGCGCCCCGTAGCTGTGGCCGATCAGCGTGACCGCCGCGCGCGCCGGCAGCGCCCGGACGAACGCGACCAGGTTCGCCGCCCCGGCGCGCGCCCGCAGGTCCCGCGCGGCCTCCAGCGACAGGCCCTCGGGCGGGTCGTATCCGAGCCAGGCGACCACCGCGATCCGGGCGCCGGGGTCGACCGCGCGCGCCGCTTCGTACAGGGCGCGGGCCTGGACCGCCGGTGCTCGCCGGGCGACCCCGCCGAGGCCGCGGTCGAAGTTGGGCAGGGGTGGTGTCCACACCGGGCACCAGGACGGCGATCCGGTCGGCGGTGGCGAGGTCGCCGACGACCTCGACGGCCCGCCCGTCGCCGCGGGGGTCGAAGGAGAGGAAATGCCGCCCGGAGCGTGCCCAGGCCGCGTACGGCTCGCCGGCCGCCATCATCGCGGCGGGCACCGGGATCCGGGACGGGGGATCGGCCGGGGGTGTGCCGGACCACGCCGCCGGGAGGTCGACGGAGGCCAGCGCGAGGACGAGGAGAACCGTGAAGATCCGCATGCCGGGCAGCGTGCGGGCGCGGCCTCCGGCGTCGCGTCACCCTCCGGTGCTAACTGCGGGGTGCTACCGCGGGGCTATTCGCCGGCGGCGACCAGACCCGACTCGTACGCGAAGACGACCGCCTGCGCCCGATCCCGCAGCCCGAGCTTCGCCAGGATGCGCCCGACGTGCGTCTTCACCGTCTGCTCGGCGACCACCAGGTCCGCCGCGATCTCCTGGTTGGACCGTCCCCGCGCGATGAGCCGCAGCACCTCCGTCTCCCGCGGCGTGAGGGCGTTCAGGGCGGTCGGCCGGGGCTTCTGCGCGCGGGGGCGGGCCGCGAACTCGGCGATGAGCCGCCGGGTCACCGACGGCGCGAGCAGCCCGTCGCCGGCGGCCACCACGCGGACCGCCTGGACCAGGTCGGCGGCGGGCGCGTCCTTGAGCAGGAAGCCGCTGGCCCCGGCGCGCAGCGCCTCGTAGACGTAGTCGTCCAGATCGAAGGTGGTCAGGATCAGCACCCGGGGGCCGCCGCCGGGGGAGGCCGCCAGCTGCCGGGTCGCCTCCAGGCCGTCCATCACCGGCATGCGGACGTCCATCAGGATCACGTCCGGGTCGAGCCGCCGGGCCTGGCTGACCGCCGCGGCGCCGTCCGCGGCGTCCCCGACCACGAGCAGGTCGGGCTGGGCGGCGAGCAGCGCGCCGAAGCCCTGCCGGACCATGGCCTGGTCGTCGGCGATCAGTACCCGGATCATGCGTCCTCCGTGCTGAGCGGCAACCGGGCCGCGATCAGATATCCACCGCCGGGCTGCGGTCCGGCATCGAGCGTGCCACCGAGCAGCATCGCCCGTTCGCGCATCCCGACGAGCCCGTGCCCGTTCTCGCCCGCCGGCCGCTCCGCCGGTCCGGCCAGGGCCGGTCCGTTGCCGACCTCCACCACAAGGACCTCCTGGGAGACGCGGACCGAGACCCGCACCGGGCCGCCCGGCGCATGCCGGGCCGCGTTGGCGAGCGCTTCCTGCACGATCCGGTACGCCGCCAGCCCGACCGGTCCGGGCACGTCCGCCGGTAGCCTGCCGTCGTCGAGGGTGACGGCCAGCCCGGCCCGGGAGGCGGTCTCGACGAGAGTCGCCACGTCGGCCAGTCCCGGCTGGGGCTCCCGGGGGCTCTGCTCGACGTCCGAGCGCAGCACGCCGAGCAGTCGGCGCATGTCGTTGAGCGCTGCCCGCGCCGCGCTCGCGATCGAGGCGAACTCCTCCTGCGCGGGTTCCGGCAGGCCGCTCACCCGGTAGGGCACCGTCTCCGCCTGGACGGCGATCATCGACATGTGGTGGGCGACCACGTCGTGCATCTCCCGGGCGATCCGGGTCCGCTCCTCGAGCACCGCCCGCCGCTCGTGCTCGACCCGGGTCAGCTCGGCCTGCTCGGCGAGTTCGTCGCGGGACCGCCGGCGCCGGGACACCAGGTCACCGGCGAGCGCGATCGCGACCAGCAGGGTGGCGGCACCCCAGGCGTTGGCCCGCGGCGCGAACGCGAAGACCGGAACGACGGTGAGCGCGGTTGCCCAGCCGATCACCCCGGATTCCTCCCGGAACACCAGCGCCGCGAAGACCACGAGGGCGGCCATGATCTGCACCACGCTCCACGGCCACGCACCGCCGCCGAAGTGCGCACCCAGGACGCCCAGGAACAGCATCGGATACTCGATCCGCCAGGCGATCAGCGGCCGGCCGACGGCGATCAACACGACCGGCAGCAGGGTGCCGAGAGTCAGCAGGGCGGCGACCAGCTCCGGCAGATTCCGGGTCGCCATCAGGTCCGCGGCGTTCGCCAGGCCCGCTCCCAGGAGCGCCAGCAGGCCCAGCGGTGCACCGTACAGGCGGAACTTTCGACGGCGCGGCGACCGGGCCGGCGGCCGCCGACGGTCCGGACCGGTGAGCAGCCGGCGTAACGGACCGAGCATCTCCATGCGAGGCAGGCTACGGGCCGCGCGCATCCCGGGTCGTGCCGCCGCGGACCGAACTTCCACCCCCTACCCAGGTATGACGCCCGGACCGGGTTCCGCCTACCTACTGGTAACGCCTAGTCTGCGAGCGGTCCGTTTCATGCACACGACAGAAGGAGCAGCGCGTTGGCCCGCACCGTTTTGGTGACCGGAGGTAACCGCGGCATCGGCCTGGCGATCGCGCGCACGTTCGCCGAGCAAGGCGACCGGGTGGCCGTCACGCACCGGGGCAGCGGCGCCCCCGAGGGACTGTTCGGCGTGAAGTGCGACATCACCGACGGCGAGGCCGTCGACGCCGCCTTCGCCACGGTGGAGAAGGAGCTCGGCCCGGTCGAGGTGCTCGTCGCCAACGCCGGCATCACCGACGACACGCTGCTGATGCGGATGTCCGAGGACCAGTTCACCCGGGTGCTCGACACCAACCTGACGGGCGCGTTCCGCTGCGCCAAGCGCGCCAGCACCAAGATGCTGCGGGCCCGCTGGGGCCGGATCATCTTCATCTCGTCGGTCGTCGGCCTCTACGGTGGCCCGGGCCAGGTGAACTATGCCGCGAGCAAGGCCGGCCTGGTGGGCATGGCCCGCTCGATCACCCGCGAGCTGGGCAGCCGTAACATCACGGCCAACGTGGTCGCGCCGGGCTTCATCGACACCGAGATGACCGACGTGCTGACCGAGGCCCGCCGCGAGGAGATCCTCAAGGCGATCCCGGCCGGCCGGCTCGCGGCTCCCGAGGAGGTGGCCCGGGCGGTGACGTTCCTCGCCGGGGACGGGGCGGCGTACATCTCGGGTGCGATCGTGCCGGTCGACGGCGGCCTCGGCATGGGTCACTGACCCTTGACATCAGGAGAGAGCGTGTCTGGACTGCTGGCCGGTAAGCGGCTGCTCATCACCGGCATCATCACCGACGCGTCGATCGCGTTCTCGGTAGCGAAACTCGCCCAGGAGAACGGCGCGACCGTCGTGCTGACCGGGTACGGCCGGCTGTCGCTGGTCGAGCGGATCGCCAAGCGGTTGCCCCAGCCGGCGCCCGTGATCGAGCTGGACGCGACCAACCCCGAGCACCTCGCGGGGCTCGCCGACAAGGTGCGCGAGCACGTCGACGGGCTGGACGGCGTGGTGCACTCGATCGCGTTCGGCCCGCAGAGCGTGCTGGGCGGCGAGTTCCTCAACGCGCCGTGGGAGGACGTGGCCACGGCGCTGCAGGTGTCGACGTACTCGTACAAGTCGCTGGCGACCGCCTGCCTGCCGCTGATGGGCACCGGCGGCAGCATCGTCGGCCTGACCTTCGACGCGACCAAGGCCTGGCCGGTGTACGACTGGATGGGCGTGGCGAAGGCCGGCCTGGAGTCGGCGTCCCGCTACCTGGCGCTGCACCTGGGCAAGCAGGGCATCCGCAGCAACCTGGTGTCGGCGGGCCCGCTGCGCACCATGGCGGCCAAGTCGATCCCGGGCTTCGAGCAGTTCGAGGAGGCATGGGCCCAGCGGGCGCCGCTGGGCTGGGACCTGGTCGACCAGGAGCCGGCGGCCCGGGCGGTCTGCGCCCTGCTCTCCGACTGGTTCCCCGCAACCACGGGCGAGATCGTGCACGTCGACGGCGGTTATCACGCCTTGGGCGCGTAGCTTCAGCTGAAAAGGGCCGGCGGTTCGTCCACCGGTCCTTTTTTGTGTTCTCTTGCTATGCAACTAGTTGCATAGCATGATGACGGCGTGGCGTTGGAACATGCGATCCTGGTCTCGCTGCTGGAGCAGCCGGGGTCCGGATACGAGCTGGCCCGGCGCTTCGAGCGGTCCATCGGCCGGTTCTGGACCGCGACACACCAGCAGATCTACCGCGTCCTGCGGCGCATGGAGGACGAGGGCTGGGTCACCGCGGAGGAGGTCGGCCAAGGCGGCCGCCCCGACAAGCGCTCCCACTCCGTGACCGGCGCCGGCCGGGACGTCCTGACCGAATGGCTGCGGGAGCCGGTGCAGCCGGAAGCGGTCCGGCACGAGCTGGCCGTCAAGGTCCGCGGCGCCGCGTTCGCCGACGCCGCCGGGCGCACCGCACTGGTGGCCGAGGTCGAGCGCTACCAGAAGACCCATGAGGCCACCCTGGACCGATACCTCGCCGGGGAGCTCCGCGACTTTCCGCAATCCGAGGCCCTCGACGACGGCCAACGTCTGCAACACGTGGTGCTGCGCGGCGGCATCGCGTACGCGCGGATGGTCCTCGCCTGGCTCGACGACGTCCTCGACACGCTGCGCGGCCTCGGCCGCGACTGAAGAAGGAGGCGGCAATGCTGCTGCTCAACCCGCACACGTACGACCCGGAGCACCTCGACCCCGAGTCGCGCCGGCTGCTGCGCGCCACGATCGACTTCTTCGAGACCCGCGGCAAGAAGGCGCTGATCGACAGCTATGTCGGCCGGGAGTGGTACGCCGACTTCCTCGACTTCGCCGCGAAGGAGGGCCTCTTCGCGACGTTCCTGACCCCGGCTGCCGACGGGGAAGGGGATCCCGCCAAGCGCTGGGACACCGCCCGCAACGCCGCCCTCAGCGAGATCCTCGGCTTCTACGGCCTCGGCTACTGGTACACGTGGCAGGTGACCGTCCTGGGCCTGGGCCCGGTCTGGCAGAGCGCCAACGAGGCGGTGCGCGAGCACACGGCGCAGCTGCTCGCCGACGGGCACGTCATGGCGTTCGGGCTGTCCGAGCGCGGCCACGGCGCGGACATCTACGCCACCGACATGGTCCTCACCCCGGACGGCTCGGGCGGGTTCCGGGCGAACGGCACCAAGTACTACATCGGCAACGGCAACGTCGCCGGCCTGGTCTCGGTCTTCGGCCGGCGCGCCGACGTCGAGGGGCCGGACGGCTACGTCTTCTTCGCCGCCGACAGCCGCCACCCGGCGTACCACCTGGTCCGCAACGTCGTGAACGCGCAGATGTACGTCAGCGAGTTCCGGCTCGAGGACTACCCCGTCCGCGAGCAGGACCTGCTGCACACCGGCAAGGCCGCCTTCGACGCCGCGCTCAACACCGTCAACGTCGGCAAGTTCAACCTGTGCACCGCCGCCATCGGCATCTGCGAGCACGCCATGTACGAGGCGGTCACCCACGCGCACCGGCGGGTGCTCTACGGCAAGCCGGTGACCGACTTCGCGCACGTACGCCGCGAGCTCACCGACGCGTACGCCCGGCTGGTGGCGATGAAGCTGTTCAGCGACCGGGCCGTCGACTACTTCCGCTCCGCCGGCCCCGACGACCGCCGGTACCTGCTGTTCAACCCGATGACCAAGATGAAGGTCACCACCGAGGGCGAGAAGGTCATCGACCTGATGTGGGACGTCATCGCGGCGAAGGGCTTCGAGACGGACACGTACTTCGACAAGGCGGCCAAGGACATCCGAGGCCTGCCCAAGCTCGAGGGCACCGTGCACGTCAACCTGGCGCTGATCCTCAAGTTCATGCCGAACTACCTGTTCCGGCCGGCCGAGTTCGCCCCCGTGCCCACCCGCCACGACGCCGCGGACGACGAGTTCCTGTTCCGCCAGGGCCCGGCCCGCGGCCTCGGCGCGATCCGATTCCATGATTGGCGCACGGCGTACGACGCGCACGCCGACCTGCCCAACGTCGCGCGGTTCCGGGAGCAGGCCGACGGCCTGTGCGCGCTGCTGCGCGACCACGCCCCGGACGAGAGCCAGCAGAGCGACCTCGACTTCCTGCTCTCGCTCGGCCAGCTGTTCGCGCTGGTCGTCTACGGCCACCTCGTCCTGGAGCAGGCCGAGCTCATCGGGCTCGACCGGCCGCTGCTCGACGAGATCTTCGCGGTGCTCGTCCAGGACTTCTCCGGGTACGCGACCGAGCTGCACGGCAAGACGGCCACCACCGAGGACCAGGCGGCCTGGGCGCTGGCCCACGTACGCCGCCCCGTCGCCGACGCGAACCGTACCGCCGCGGTGTGGGACCAGATCGTGGCCCTGTCCGGCACCTACGAGATGCGGCCGTAGGGAGCAGATATCCGCCGGGTAGATTCGATCCGGTGGCGTATGACGCGTTTCTGTTGCTGTCCTTCGGCGGCCCGGAGCATTCCGACGACGTGATGCCCTTCCTGCGCAATGTGACGCGCGGGCGGGGCATCCCGGAGGAGCGGCTGGCGGAGGTTGCCGAGCATTATTACCACTTCGGTGGGGTGTCGCCGATCAACCAGCAGTGCCGGGAGCTGCTCGCCGCGGTGCAGGCCGACTTCGCCGCGAACGGGGTGGCGCTGCCGGCGTACTGGGGGAACCGGAACTGGCAGCCCATGCTGGCCGACACCGTGGCGCAGATGCGCGACGACGGCATCACGTCCGCCCTGGGGTTCGCGACCAGCGCGTACGGCGGCTACTCGTCCTGCCGGCAGTACTGGGAGGACATCGCCCAGGCGCGGGCGAAGGTCGGTCCCGGGGCTCCGGCGATCACCAAGCTGCGGCAGTTCCACGACCACCCCGGCTTCGTCCGGCCGCACGTGGACGCGGTCCGGGCGGCACTGTCGACGCTGGATGCCGGGCGCCGCGCCACCACCCGGATCGTCTTCACCGCGCACTCCATCCCGGTGTCGATGGCCGCGACCGCCGGCCCGACCGGCGGCCGATACGAGGCTCAGCTGCAGGAGACGGCCGTGCTGGTGCACGCCGCGGCCGCGCCCGGGCTGCCCTGGGATCTGGTGTGGCAGAGCCGCTCCGGGCCGCCGCAGGTGCCGTGGCTGGAGCCCGACGTCAACGACCACCTCACGGCGCTCGCCGAGAAGGGCGTCACCGACGTGGTGGTGAGCCCGATCGGCTTCGTCTCCGACCATCTCGAGGTCGTGTGGGACCTCGACAACGAGGCCCGCGACACCGCCGCCGGCCTCGGCCTCGGGTACGCCCGCGCTGCCACCCCCGGCACCGACGCCCGCTTCGTCACCATGATCCGGGAGCTGGTGCAGGAGCGGACCGGCGACGAGCAGCGCGATCGGCTCGGTACGCTCCCGGTCTGGGACGTGTGCCCGGAAGGTTGCTGCCCGGCACCGCAGAGACGAGGAGCCCCATGACCGAGCGCAAGGCGATCGAGAGCTGGCTCACCGACATGGACGGCGTGCTCGTCCACGAGGGTGAGCCGGTCCCCGGCGCGCCCGAGTTCGTCAACCGGATGAAGGCGTCGGGCAAGCCGTTCCTCATCCTCACCAACAACTCCATCTACACCCCGCGCGACCTGCAGGCCCGCCTCGCCCGGATGGGCTTCGACGTGCCCGAGCAGTCCATCTGGACGGCGGCGCTGGCCACCGCGCAGTTCCTGGCCGACCAGCGCCCGGGCGGCACGGCGTACGTGATCGGCGAGGCCGGCCTGACCACCGCGATGCACGCGGCGGGCTACGTCCTCACCGAGTTCTCGCCGGACTACGTCGTGCTGGGGGAGACCCGCACCTACAGCTTCGAGTCGATCACGAAGGCGGTACGCCTGATCAACGACGGGGCCCGCTTCATCTGCACCAACCCCGACGCGACCGGACCGTCCAACGAGGGCGCCCTGCCGGCGGCGGGCTCGGTGGCCGCGATGATCTCGAAGGCGACCGGCGTGGAGCCGTACTTCGTGGGCAAGCCCAACCCGATGATGATGCGCTCGGCGCTGAACGTCATCGGCGGGCACAGCGAGAGCACCGCGATGATCGGTGACCGGATGGACACCGACGTGCTGTGCGGGCTGGAGGCCGGGCTGGAGACGATCCTGGTGCTGACCGGCATCAGCACCCGCGCGGAGAGCGAGCGCTACCCGTACCGGCCGTCACGCATCGTGGACAGTGTCGCCGACCTCATCGGGGAGATCTGATCGTGACGCGCACCCAGGGCGACGCCGAGGCGCCGCGGGCGACGGTCTCCGACGAGCACTTCCTCGGGATGTACCTGGCCAAGGACGACCCGTGGGACGTCGCGACGAAGTGGCACGACCAGCGCAAGTACGCGGTCACGATGGCAAGCCTGCCGCGCCCCCGCTACCGCAGCTGCTACGAGCCGGGTGCGTCGATCGGCCTGCTGACCCGGATGCTCGCGCCGCGGTGCGACTCGCTCCTCGCGGTCGACTGCGTGGACTCGGCCGTCGACCAGGCCCGCGAGGCGGTGCGCGACCTCTCCCACGTACGCGTGGAGCGGGCCATGCTCCCGGCCGAGCTCCCGGACGCGACCTTCGACCTCATCGTCATCGGCGACCTGCTCTACTACCTCTCCGCCGACGACCTGAACACCCTGCTCGACGGCCTGGTGGCGCGGCTCGAACCGGACGGGGACATAGTCGCCGTGCACTTCCGCGACCGCGAGCAGGGCGGCAACTACGACGGCTTCAATGTGCACGCCTCCCTCGCCGCGCGCCCCGGCCTCGACCGGATCGTGCACCACGAGGACGAGTGGTTCCTCCTCGACGTCCTGCGCCGGCTGCCTGCCTAGGTGTCGTAGCCGCCGCCGTCCCAGGGCGCCGCGAAGGCCCTGAGCCCTTCACCCGCCCGATAGGCTGCGCGCATGGCAGAGGGAGGCATCCCGGGAGAGCCGCCCGTCGCACTCGTGCAGGAGATCCTCTCCGCGATCCCGTCCGGGTGCACGTGGCTCCTGCCGGTGACCGGCGGCACCGGCGAGGTCGTCGACTTCACCGTCGCGGCCACCAGCGACCGGGTGCAGGACATTCAACGGAGGGGCGCCCGCCGCCGCCGCGCCCGGCTCAGCAAGCTGTATCCGAGCATGGTGGGTGGTCCGCTGTGGTCGCTGTACCACCAGGTGTTCGCCGACGGGATCCCGGGCGAGCTGGCCGACTTCGACTACGAGGACCGCAGCGCCGGGGTCGTCGCGCACTCGCGGTTCGTCGTCACGGTGCACCGGGCGCTCGGCGGGCTCCTGGTGTGGTGGCAGCGGTCGGACGAGCACCAGCGCCGGATGGAGCGTACCGAACAGCTCGGCAGCCTCGGCTGGGCCGAGACCGACCTGGTCACCGGCCGCAACGAGTGGTCGCCGGGCATGTACCGGATCTTCGAGCGCGAGGCCACTCTCGGGCCGCTGCCCCGGGACCGGCAGGCCGCTGCCATGCTCGCCGAGGACCGGGGGATCGCGGAGACCGCGTGGCAGACCCTGGACACCGGCGCAGCCTCCGACGTCACCGTGCGCTTCCGCATCGGTACGGCGGTCAAGCACCTGCGCATCCTGTCCGAGGCCGCGCGGGACGCCGAGGGCGCGGCGGTGAAGATCTACGCCGTCGTGCAGGACGTCACCGCCCGTGAGGACTCCCGCTCGGCCATCGAGCGGCTCGCCGACCAGCTGCGGACCCGGGAGACCACCGCCCTGGCCGAGCATCGCCTCGCCGGCCAGCTCCAGCATTTGATCCAGCCCGTACCCACGGAACCGCTGATGCTGCCCGGCCTGGAGGCGACGGTGGGGTACCTGCCCGCCGAGAAGGCGGTACGCGTCGGCGGCGACTGGTACCACGCCCAGCCGCTGCCCGACGGCCAGGCGCTGCTGGCGGTGGGGGACGTCGCCGGGCACGGGCTCGAAGCCGCCAGCGGCATGGCCCACCTGCGGTTCGCCCTCGTGGCGTGGCTGTCGATCGGCATCCACGACCCTGGCGTGCTGCTCGCGCACATGAACCGCCTGTGCGTGGAGCTCGGCATCACCGGTACGGCCGTGGTGGCCCGGCACGACCCGGCGACCGGGATGCTGTCGTGGGCCCGCGCCGGGCACCTGCCGCCGCTGCTGTCCCGCGCAGGGACCTCCACCGAGCTGCCGCGACCGCCGGGGCTGCTGCTCGGCGCCGACGTGGGAGCCGGTTACCCGGTGGTCTGCGCGCGACTCGAACGCGGCGACCTCGTGCTGCTCTACACCGACGGGCTGGTGGAGCGGAAGGAGGTCAGCGCCGAGGAGCGGCTGGAGCAGGTCAAGGCGAGCCTGTCGGCCGTCTCCGCGCGTCCGGGCGGGGACGCCCTCGACCGGCTGCGGGGGCTGCTGCACTCGGCGAACCCGGACGACGACACGTGTCTGCTCGCCGTACGCGTGCTGGCCTGATCCAGGCCGTCAGAGCCGCAGCCGGATGCGGACGCGGGTGCCCTCCGGGACCGCCGAGGTCTCCACCTCGTCGCAGACCCGTTCGACGATGGCGAGCCCCCGGCCGCCCACGGCGTCCGCGGCGGGCATGCTGCGTCCCAGCCGCCGCGCGGCCCCCTGGTCGACGACGTCGCAGACGAGCACCCCCGGCTGCGCGAACACCCGCACCACGCCGCCGCCGCGGGTGTGCTGCAACGTGTTGGTCGCCAGCTCACTGACCGCCAGGACCAGGAGCTCGACCCGCCGGGCGGGCAGGCCGATCGCCGTGGCCCGGGCCGCCACGAAGGCGCGTACGTCGGCGAGGTCGCCGGGCACGTGATAGCCGAGGGAATCGCTGCCGGAATTGGGCTCAATCATGGGCCGTGTCCTCGGTGCGGGAACCGAGCAGCCGGTCCACCCCGGTGAGCTCCAGGACGGCGGCGACCGCGCCGGACGCGTTGACCAGCTCCACCCGCCGGCCCGAGCTCTGCGCGGCGCGGTGCGCGGTGACGAGGCCGTGGATGCCGCTGGAGTCGATGAACGTCAGCCCGGCCAGGTCGACGACGACCAGTTCGGCGCTGTCGAGCGCCGCCCGCAGCACGGCGGTGAGCCGGTCGCGGCCCGCCAGGTCACATTCGCCCGTCAAGGCCACGACCGCCCTGTCCGCCCGGGTCGACGTCACCGCCTGGAAGTGCGCCATCGTTGAAGAAGCACCCTTCGCTCGGCAACGGAGATTCGCACATCATGCCATCGACCGCCGCCGGGTGGCGGACCGCATGAGCGTCCCCGTACGGCTGACCGGCCGGAACCGGGCGGCTCGCCGCTGTTCACCCGGCCGGGCCGCCGGAAATAATGCGGGCATGGTGACGACTGCGGGTGGTGGGCCGGTCAAGGTTCTGGCATTGCACGGCTGGTTCGGCTCGTCCCGGGGCTGGGGTCATCTGCCGCAGCTCATCGACGGTGAGCGCTTCACCTGGGCGTTCCCCGACTACCGCGGGTACGGCGAGCGCCGCGACGTCCCGGGCGCGGCGGCGTGCCGTTCGACGACGAGGGCTGGGCGCTGTTCGACGGGGCGGCGCGCAACCCCGCCAACCTCAAGGCGATCATCGATCTGACGACCGGCAACCGGCTGTCGTCGTACTGGCTCGACACGATGGTGCGCCGCAGCCTGGAGGAGTCCACGGTGGAGGCGTTCGGCGCGTATCTGCCGGCGTGGGCCCGTACCGATTTCTCCGCGTCCGTGCAGGGCAACCCGGTGCCGGCGCTGGCGGTCGTGGGTGAGCACGATCCGGCGCTGGGCGCCGGGACGATGCGGGCGACCTGGATGGCGACCTATCCGAACGCCCGTCTCGAGGTTCTCGCCGACGCCGGCCACTATGCGATGGACGAGACCCCGATCCGGCTGGCGACAATTCTGGAGCAATTCCTCGCCTCACCGGTTTGCCGCGGCCGTTTCTGGCCACCCCACTTCCGTGCGGCGGACGTCGTCGCCGACCGGAGCACGGGACGGATACCTCCATGGGTCGTACGGCGCCGCAGGTCGCACTGCTGGTGAAGCGGTTGCAGCACGGACACCATCGCGCGCTGACCGCCGCCCTCGCCGATCTCGGTGTCTCCCTCGTGCAGTGGGACACCCTGCGGCACCTCGACCGGCACCCCGGCGCCTCCCTGCACGAGCTCGCCCGGCTGACCTTCCAGACCGACCAAGCGCTGGGCTCGCTGGCGGCCCGCATGGTCGACCGCGGCCTGCTCGAGCGGATCCCGGGGCCGGGACGGGTGGTGCGGCACCGGCTCACCGAGCTGGGCGAGCGGCTGCGCCACGACGGGCAGGTCCGCGCCGACCGGGTCTTCGCGGAGACCTTCGCGCCGCTCGACCAGGCCCGGCTCGACCAGCTGGGCGACCTGCTGGAGACGCTGGTCGCGGCCCGGGTCTGAGCGCGGGCACCGCCCAAGATTGCGGAAAGCAGCTCAACTCGGATGATTTGCGGCCGAACAGTCGGACATGGTGAAGCTCCTGGAGCGGCTGCCCGTCAAGGCCCGCACCTCCCTCGCGCTGCTCTCCTTCATCGGCGGACTGATCGGCCTCGGCCTGCTCACCCGCTCGGTCGCCGGCTCGGTTGCGGAGACGCTGCCCGCCGGCTCGGACGGACGCGATGACCTGGAACGGCTGGCGAGCATCGCGACGTGGCTGCCGCTGGTCCTGGCGCCGATCGGTTTCATCATGCAGATGTCGACGTGGTTCAGCATCGTCAAGGTGCTGCGCATCGACGCCGGAGTGATCAAGACCGCCGCCGGCGGCGACCTGAGCCCCCGGATGCCGGTGGTCGGCAAGGACGAGCTCGGGCAGATGGCTCTCGCGTACAACGCGATGATGGACCGCTTCCAGCAGACGGTGGACGGCATCCGCCGAGCTGTCGAGGAGGTCAACACCTCGGCGGGCTCGCTGCAGCAGGTCAGCACCATCATGACGAAGGCCGCCGACGCCGCAGCCGGGGAACTGGAGACCGTGGCGCTGTCGGCGCGCCGGACCAGCGACGAGGTCGGGGCGATCGCCGACGGCACCCACCAGATGCGGGCGGCGATCGAGGAGATCAGCACCAACACCTCGGACGTCACCCGGATGACCGACGAGGCGGTGACCGGCGTAGCCGTCGCCACCGGCAACGTCACCCGGCTGCGGGACTCCAGCCAGGAGATCAACGACGTGCTGCGGACGATCAACGCGATCGCCGCGCAGACCAACCTGCTCGCCCTCAACGCCACCATCGAGGCCGCCCGGGCCGGCGAGGCGGGCCGCGGCTTCGCCATCGTCGCGGGCGAGGTCAAGGAACTGGCGCAGGCCACCGCGCAGGCCACCGAGGAGATCGCCCGCCGCATCGAGGGCATCCAGCACGACACCGGCGAGGCGGTCGAGGCGGTCAGCGGCTTCTCCGCCATCATCGGCACCATCGCCGAGCACCAGGTCACGATCGCCGCCGCGGTCGAGGAGCAGTCCGCGACGACCGGGACCATGGTCCACGGCGCGGGCCTGGTCAGCAGCGGCAGCGAGCAGATCAGCCAGGCGATCGGCGCGGTCAGCACGGCGGCCGGCGAGGTGCGCGGCGCGGCCGTGGAGACCCACCGCGCGGTCGGAGAGCTGACCGGTACGGCGGCTCGCCTGCACGACCTGGCGGAGGTCTTCCGCTCCTAGGCCGTCACTGGCCGGCCACCTGGGCGAACCAGCGGCCGGCCACCCGGGTGTGCAGCTCGAAGCCGAGCTCCTGCGGCTCGCGGAGGACCAGCCGCTCCCGCGTCTCGCCGGTCACGGCGGCCTCCGGGAGCTCCGCGGCCGTGGCCACGGCCGGGAAGAGGCCGAAGATCAGCAGGGTGCCGTCGGGGGCGCTGAGCGCATCGAAGAGGCGTACCGAATCGGGGTCGGACCGCAGCCCGGCCTCCTCCCACAGCTCCCGGGCGGCGGCCTGCTGCCAGGTCTCACCGAACTCGATGAAGCCGCCCGGCAGGGCGAGCCGGTCCTCCGCCGGCGGGATTCCCCGCCGGATCATCAGCAGGCCCCCGCCGACCGGCTGAACCGCCACGGCGACCGGCGCCGGGTTCCGGTAGCTGGTCTCCCCGCACGCCCCGCAGCGCCGCGGCCACGGCTGGCCCGGAATGAAGCGGGCACCGCAGAACGTGCAGTGCGCGAACCGGTCAGCCATGCAACGGGGAGTTGCAGGCCGCGACCAGAGCCTGCCGGCAGGCCGTCAGGAGCGGGCGCAGGGCCGCGTCGCGCTGCTGCGCCTCGTAGGTGTTGACCGCCCCGCCGGGAGCGTTGTGCTCGGCGAGCGCCAGCACCTGGTCGAGGATGCTGGCGCGGGCGAAGAGCCGCCGCGACCGCGGGTCGAACCCGGGTGGCAGCGTCGCCGTGCTCTCCGGGCGGCGTAGGGCCTGCAGCGCCCCGGCCAGCTCCGGGCGCCACTGGGCGACGTCCAGGCGGGTGAGCTGGGTGGTCGCCTCGGCCAGCGCCTGGGTCAGCTGTGCCTCGGCCTCCGCCGACCCCATCTGGAAGACCGGCCTGTACTCGGCGACCGGGAAGAACCGCCACAGCACCGTCTCGAAGGTGACGCCCGAGCCGGACGTGTGCCGGCGCACCTCGGGGACGATCCCGAACCCGGGCGTCACCAGCGCCTCGCCGGCCACCAGCGCGGCGCCGGTGAGTTCGCCGGGGCCGGGAAGGCCCCGCGGGTCGCCGGGAACCGGCAGCACCAGGCGGATCTCGTCGGGGTGCAGCTTGGCGAACGTGGGCAGCGCCTGTCCCAGCGGCACGTCCGTCCAGGTGCCGGGGGCATCGGCGACGAGGTGCTCCTCGTCGCCGGCGATCTCGTCGGCCAGCTCGTCGAACGGGACGAGGCCGGCGCGCCAGGCGCGTACCCACGCGACGAGCCGGGTGGACCGGCGCGCAGTGAGGGTCGCCGCATCTGCTGCGGGGGACATGCGAGCAAGGGTACGTGGCGCGCGCCGACGTTGTCTCGGCCGGAGCGTCGCAACCGGCGTGTCCGCGCGGACGGGTTACCGTGCGGACATGTATGGGGAGGACGTACTCGCGGGCAACTGGCGGCGCCGCAAGGTGATACCCGAGGTGGACGCCGAGCCCGGCCTGGTGGTCGAGGACGCGGACGCCGGCTTCTGCGGCGCCGTGGTCGGATTCGAGTTCGGCGCCGTGGTGCTCGAGGACCACCACGGCCGCCGCCGCAACTTCCCGCTGGAGCCCGCCGCGTTCCTGCTCGACGGCCGGGTCGTGACGCTGCGCAGACCGGCGGCCGCAGCGGCCGCGCCGAAGCAGAAGCGCACCGCCTCCGGGTCCGTCGCGGTCGAGGGCGTCCGCGCCCAGGTCGCCAAGGCCAGCCGGATCTGGGTCGAGGGCATCCACGACGCCGCCCTCGTCGAGCGCATCTGGGGCGACGACCTGCGCGTCGAGGGCGTGGTGGTGGAGCCGCTCGACGGCATCGACGACCTGGCCGGGGCGATCCGCGACTTCCGGCCCGCCCGCCACCGGCGCGTCGGCGTGCTGGTCGACCACCTGGTGCCGGGATCCAAGGAGAGCCGCATCGTGGCCGCGGTCACGGACCCGGACGTGCTGGTCACCGGCCACCCGTACGTCGACGTCTGGCAGGCGGTGAAGCCGCAGCGCGTCGGGCTGCGCGAGTGGCCCGTGATCCCGCCCGGCCGGCCCTGGAAGGAGGGCGTCTGCCAGGCGGCGGGCATCGCCGAGCCGGCCGAGATGTGGCGCCGCATCCTGAGCAGCGTGAACAGCTACAAGGACGTCGAGACGCCCCTGATCAACGCGATGGAACGCCTCATCGACTTCGTCACCGAGCCCGCCGGCTAGGCGAGGTGACGCGGGTCCCGGCTGAAGACGAAGCTCGCGACGTCCAGCTTCTCCACCGTGCCGTCCGCCGCCCGCAGGACGGCGAGCACCTCGCCGGCGTTCGCGCCCGCGGTGCCGCGCCAGCGGTCCGGGGCCTCCCGGACGAACCGCCACGGCGCCCGGGCGGCGAAGCCGGTCGGCGCCATCACCAGCTCCTCGCCCTCGGCGGTCACCTCGAACTCGCCGCCCATCCACCACCAGCGCCCGCACAGCTCCGCGGCCTCGCCCTCGGGGGCCGCCCCGGGACGCCACGGCTGGGGCGGTGCCGGCTCCGCGTCCAGCACCGCGGTCAGCGCCTCCAGGGACACCGCGCGGATGCTGGTGCCGCGCAGGCCGTACGAGTTGGCGAAGGCGATCACGCCGGTGCGGCTGGGACGGTGGACCAGCAGCTGGGAGACGTAGCCGGGCATCGAGCCGCCGTGGCCCACGTACACGCGTTCGCCGACCCGGTTGAGCTCCGGGCCGAGACCGTGCCCGGCGGTCCAGGTCTCGTCCTGCATCACCACCGGCGTGCACATCTCGTCGACGGTCTCCCGGCTCAGCACCGTGGGCGCCGGATCGGCGAGGAACGCGGCCCACTTCGCCATGTCGGTGACGGTCGACCACAGCTGCCCGGCCGGGGCCATCGCGACCGAGTCCGGCCGTGGCTCCTCGTGCAGGCTGCCGTCGAGGGCGTGGACGACGTACCCGCGGGCGAACGGCTCGACGGGGGAGTAGGTGGTCCGCTTCATGCCGAGCGGGTCCAGGACGCGCTTGCCGACGAGATCGGCCCAGGAGTCCCCGGTGACCCGCTGCAGAACGGCCCCCAGCAGCCCGTACGCGAGATTGGAGTAGTGGTAGGTCCGGAACGGCGGCCCGGCGATCTTGTCGGGTGCCAGGTCCGTCAGGAGCCGCTCGAGGCTCATGCCGGCGGTGCGCTCCCACCACGGGCCGTCCGGCTCGCGCTGCAGCCCGGAGACGTGGCCGAGCAGCTGGCGCAGGGTGATGCCACCGACCGGGGTGCCGGGCAGATGGCGGTACAGCAGGTCGTCGAGCCCGAAGAAACCCTCGTCGCGCAGCTGCATGACCATCGTCGCGGTCAGCGTCTTGGTGATCGAGCCGAGCCGGTACTGCGTCTTCGGGTCCGGCGGCGGGGTCTCGCCGGCGCCGGTGAAGTGCAGCAGCGAGCGGTCGCGGACCACCGCCAGCGCCAGTGACGGCGCCCGGCCCGCGGACTGCGCGCGAGCGGCGATCTCGGTGACACGTCGGCCGGTATCCGGCAGCAGGGACACGGTGAGCCTTCCTGATGGGGAGTCCTGGGTACAACTGCGGTACGCGGATATGGCTACGCGAGAACAGCTGCCGGCGCGATGTCGCTACGCGTGCGCGAACGTGTCACGATCTGGGTGTGGAAGCTGTCCTCTGGTTGGTGCTCGGCATCGCCCTCGCGATCGCGGAGGCCTTCACCGCGACCTTCCTCATCATCTTCTTCGCCGTCGGGGCCCTCGCGGCGGCCGGCGCGGCGGCGCTCGGCGCCTCCCTGCTGGTGCAGGCCATCGTCTTCGCCATCGTGTCGGGCCTCTCGGTCGGCGCGCTCCGCCCCGTCATCATGCGCCACCAGCGGCCGGCGTCCGAGACGGGCGAGACCCCGATCGGCATCGAGGCGATCGAGGGTTCCCACGCGATGGTGCTGGAGGAGGTCGACGCCGACCACGGCCTCGTGAAGATCGACGGTGAGCTGTGGACCGCACGCTCCTTCGACGGAGCCGAGAAGTATCTGCCGGGCGAACGCGTCCGGGTCATCAAGGTCAGAGGCGCCACGGCCATCGTGTGGCGCGACGACATGCCGAACATCTAGAGAGGCACCATGGACGCCGTTATAGGTGTACTCATCTTCGTCATCGCGCTCTTCGCGGTGATCACCCTCATCCGATCGGTCCGCATCGTCCCCCAGCAGCGCATGGACGTCGTGGAACGGCTCGGCAAGTACAAGCGCACCCTCGCCCCGGGCCTCAACCTCCTGGTCCCGTTCGTCGACGCGGTCCGCACCAAGGTCGACATGCGCGAGCAGGTCGTCAGCTTCCCGCCGCAGCCGGTGATCACCTCGGACAACCTCGTGGTCAGCATCGACACGGTGCTCTACTTCAAGGTCGTCGACCCGGTGCGCGCCACGTACGAGATCTCGAACTTCCTCCAGGCCATCGAGCAGCTGACGGTCACCACCCTGCGTAACGTCATCGGCTCGCTCGACCTGGAGCGCGCGCTGACCAGCCGCGAGGAGATCAACCGGCACCTGTCGAGCGTCCTCGACGAGACCACCGGCCGCTGGGGCATCAAGGTCACCCGCGTCGAGATCAAGGCCATCGAGCCGCCGGCGAGCATCCGCGACTCCATGGAGAAGCAGATGCGCGCCGAGCGCGAACGCCGCGCGACGATCCTCAACGCCGAGGGCCACAAGCAGGCGGCGATCCTCACCGCCGAGGGCGAGAAGCAGTCCGCAGTCTTGCGCGCCGACGGTGACCGCCAGTCCCGCATCCTGCAGGCCGAGGGACAGGCCAAGGCCATTCGTACGGTCTTCGACGCGATCCACACCGCCAACCCGTCGCAGAAGGTCCTCGCGTACCAGTACCTCCAGGCACTGCCGCAGATCGCCAACGGCACGGCCAACAAGGTCTGGATCGTGCCGACCGAGCTGACCAAGGCCCTCGAGGGTCTCGGCGGCGCCCTGGGTGGCCTCGCGAACATGGCAGGCGACGTGCCGTCGGAATCGGTCGACACGGGCGCCGTCGAACGGGAAGCCGCGGCGGCGGCCCAGGCGGCCGCGGACGAGGCGGCGGCCGTCAACGCCCAGGTCCGGGCCGCTGAGGCGCAGGTCTCGGGTGACAACGGGCCCAAGGGGTTGCCGGCGCCGGAGACCATCCCGCCGTCCGCTGCCCTGGGAGCGGCGGACTACAACGGCGCGGGAGAGCCTGAACGCGCCTGATCCGGGTGATTGACGATGCGGGGCGGCCGGTGGCCGCCCCGCTTCCGTGTCCAGGGCACCCCCGGCCGGGTGCGGGATCGTAGCGAATATCGCAAAACGCCGCGGATCACCGCTGCTTTTTGCCATGGTGGATCCAGGATTCCCGACCGGTGCCCCCGGCCGCTCGGCTTGAGCCCGATCAAGGCGGAGCCATGAGCATCAGTCAGCACCAGACGGCGAGCGGCCGCCCGCTGCGCGTATCCCCGGCCTGGGTGGGCGCCGCCCACCCGTCGGCCGCCGAGGATCACCTGCTCCCGATCCGGGAAGCGGTCTGGATCTGGTCGGTACGCCGGTACGCCCGCACCGCCCTCTGGGCCCTGCCGGTGGGCGCCGCCCTCTACGGCTGGTCGACCCTGGGGGTGCCGAGCCCCGCCGGCCAGCTGGCGGTCCAGGTCGCGGCGGGCTGGCTCTGCACCATCGCGATGATCGCGCTGGCGGGGCTGCTCGCCGGCTCCCGAACCCGCCGGCCGGCCGTGGCGGGCCTGCTCATCGGCCTGGCCGGCGCCCTCCTGTGGCTGCCCCTGCTCACCCTGCCGGGCGGCGGCACGACTCCCGCCGGCTTGGCCGGCCCCGCCGCGCCGGACGCCGGCGGGCTGCCGGGCCTCGGCCTGACGGCGGCGCAGGTCAACACCGCGTCCGTCATCGCCGCGGCCGTGATGGGGGTCGGGTGGCTGCTGCTGGGGTGGGCGGTGCTGCGCTCCAGACTGGTCAATCCCGCCGACGGCGTGCTGCTGATCCTCGCCGCCGTGTCGATCGGGGCGGGCTCGTTCGCCGTCAAGCCACTGCCGACGGTCGGTGCCCTGATCCTGCTGGCCGCGGGCATGGGTCTGGCGTGGACCGGCTCCCGCCTGATCCCGCCCGCCTGACCCCCCTAGTGGGGCTTGATGCGATACACCACTGAGCGCCGCAGGGAGCCGGGTGGGACGGTCGGGTCGTCGAAGTCGTCGGCCGGGTCGCGGGTCATGCCGAGCCGGTGCATCACCGCCTGGGACCGCTGATTGCCCGCCGCGCAGATCGCCAGGATCTCGGCGAGTCCGAGGACGTCGAAGCCGAAGTCCAGGCATGCGTGGCCGGCCTCGGTCGCGTAGCCGTTGCCCCAGGCCGACCGGGCCAGCCGCCAGCCGACCTCGACGCCCTGCAACGGCATGCCTTCCTCCACGGGGTCGAGGCCGGCCATGCCGATGAGCTCGCCGGTCGCCGCCAGCTCGATAGCCCACCAGCCCCAGCCGCGCTGGTCCAGGTCGGACCGGAAGGCCTCGATCGAGCCGGCGCTCTGCTCGTAGGTCATGACGGCCGGGAAGTACTCACGGACGACCGGGTCGGCGTTCATCGCCGCCCATGGCAGGACGTCCTCGTCGCGCCATCGGCGCAGGATCAGCCGTGCGGTCTTGAGCTCGGAGAAAGTCATCGCGTCCTAGGGGAGTAGGGCCGGTGGCCGGGCATCCGTTCAGAGGTCGTCATCGCGTCCCAGTTCCCAGAACGCCACCGCTGCTGCCGCCGCAACGTTGAGCGAGTCCACGCCGCGGCGCATCGGTAACCGTACCGGGGTGTCGCTCGCCGCCAGGGCGTGGCGGGACAGGCCGGGGCCCTCGGCGCCGAGCAGCAGGGCGGGCCGGGCCCGGTGGGCGGCGTCGAGGCGTTGCATCGGCAGTGCGTCCCCGGCCGGGGTCAGCGCCAGCACCGTGAAGCCCGCGTCGCGGACCCGGTCCAGGCCCTCCGGCCAGGGCTCCAGGCGGGCGTACGGCACCGCGAACACCTCGCCCATGCTCACCCGTACGCTGCGCCGGTAGAGCGGGTCCGCGCACGACGGTGACAGGAGGACGGCGTCGATGCCGAGGGCCGCCGCGCCGCGGAAGACGGCGCCGATGTTGGTGTGGTTGTTGACGTCCTCGAGGATGGCGACGCGGCGGGCGGCGGCGAGGACCTCGCCGGCGTCGCGCAGGGGCAGGCGGTGGAAGGACGCGAGCACGCCGCGGTGCACGTGGAAGCCGGTCGCCCGCTCCAGCACGGCCTGGGTGGCCGCGTAGACCGGCGCGTCGCCGAGGTCGTCGAGCTGGTCGACCCGCTTGGCGTCGACCAGATAGGACCGGGCCCGGTAGCCGGCGCGCCGCGCGCGGCGCAGCACAAGCTCGCCCTCGGCGATGAAGAGGCCGTTCGGCGGCTCCCACTTCGTGCGCAACTCGAGATCGGTGAGGGCGCGGTAGTCGCCGAGCCGCTCGTCGTCGGGGTCGGTGATCAGCTGGACGTCGGGCACTTCAGTCCACCCGGTAGGTGAGGTGGGTGGCGTGCCCGGAGACCCGCACGTGGACCTGGCGCAGCGCCCGGGGCGTGGCACCGGTGAAGAGCGGGGTGCCGGAACCGAGCAGGACCGGCGCGAGGTGCAGCCGCAGCTCGTCGACGAGGCCGGCGTCGATCGCGCCGCGCACGATCTCGCCGCCGCCCATGATGACGGCCTCACGCTCCTCGGCCATCGCGCGGGCCTTGGCGACGGCGCTGCGCAGCCCGTCGACGACGAACGTGACCCGCTCACCGAGCCGGGCCCGGTCGGGCGGGTTGCGCGTCACGACCAGGATCGGCGGCGGGGCGGCCAGGTCGGCGCCGTAGCCCATCTCGTCGTTCCACCCGTGCGGGCCGTCGATGATGTCGAACAGCTTGCGGCCCATGACGACCACGCCGGTCGCATCGGTGGCGGCAGTCAGCACCTCGCGGTCGACCGCGTCCCCGTCGAACACCCACGTGTGCAGCCCCTCGCCGCCGTGGCCGAGGCCGTGGGCGAGATCGGGGCCGGGGCCGGTCACGAACCCGTCGAGCGACACCGAGATGTCGGCGACCACCTTGCCCATGCGCATCTCCTCGGCTCGTCCGCGTGCAGAGCCGAGCATGCCATCCGGGTACGACAGGACCCGCCGCCGGGCCGTGCCCAGCGGCAGCCCCGGCTCCCTCCGGCGGGGTAGCGGCGGCAGATCGCGCCCGGCGGCAGTACGGTTGTACTGTTCGCGTCGTTCGGCGGTCGGGGGGTGTGCTGGTGTCAACCGGTTCCGGATCCGACCCCCACCTGCTCGCGTTGCTCCGCGCCATGCGGTTGCGCTCGGCCGCGCCGGATGCGGCCGCGGCTGGGGAAGCCGACGCCACCGCGGCGCTGACCAGCCAGGCAGCGCCGACGGAGGACCGCGAGAGCGCCGAGGCGGTGCATCCGGAGGAGCTGCTGCACCCGGACTGGCCCACGGCCCACCCGAAGACGGAACTGCCCGCCGAGCAGCACACCCTCCCGCCGGTCGAGCTGCCGCCGGTGCATCCGTCCCACGAGCTGCAGGAACGGGGTGTCCCGAGGCCCGGCTTGGAGCGGACCGCCGCCGAGGCGGCCGGTGATCTCCGAGCCGGCCTGGGTTCGGTGCCGTCCAGTCCGCGCCCCGTCCCGCCCACGACCCCCAGCCCGTCGACCAGTCCGGACACCGCCGGGGCTTCGTCCGGCTCCGACGTCAGCGGTGCCGCGACCTCGGGCGCCTCCAGCCCCGCGACGCCGAGCACGGGCGCCTCCAGCCCGGCGGCGCCGAGCTCGGGGGCCTCCGGTCCGACGCCCAGCGCCGGATCATCGCCGTCCGCCGGGGTCACCATTCCCGGCTACATCCTCCCTTCCCTGGTGGAAACCGAGTCCGGGTCGGTCTCCGGCGGCGCCCCGCCCGCCCCGACCAGCGAACCGATCGTCGACGGCCCCGCGCGGCCCGCGACGCCGGCCGCACCCGCGGGACGCACTCCGGCGGGCTCCCCGGCCCCACCCACGGACATCGCCCCCGGTCACCTGATGGATCTGCTCCCGCAGTACCTTGCCCGCCAGACACCGGCGGCCCCTGCGCCCGGGAACACCCCGCAGACGCCGCCCACACCCACGAACCCGCCCGCTGCCCTGCCGCCGGGCCCTACTGCTCCGGGCGCGCCGCCGCTCACCGGCACCACGCCCCCGAAAACTCCGGTCGCCGGTACGCCGGGGTCCGGCGCACCGACCGCCCCCACCCCGGGAAGTCTGTCGATCCCCGCGACGCCGATCACACCCCGGCCACCACAGGGCAGCCCCATCCCGGGCACCCCTGTCCCGCTGCCGGGCGCCGCGACGCCCGCGCTCCCGCCGGTCCCCGGTGCCCCGGTTCAGCTACCGGGCGCGGCGACGCCCGCGCTCCCGCCGGTCCCCGGCGCCCCGGTTCAGCTACCGGGCGCGGCGGCGCCCGCGCTCCCGCCGGTCCCCGGCGCTCCGGTCCAGCTCCCGGGCGCCGCGACGCCCGCGCTCCCGCCCGCCAGGCCCGCAAGTCCGTCGACGCCCGCGCTCCCGGCGTTCCCGGGGGCTCCCGCGATCCCGCCGGGCACCCGCACCGACGTACCGGCCAACCGCCCCACGATCCCGTACCCGCCGGGCGCCGGACCCTGGCCCGGTGGCCTCCCGGTCTCCTCGACCCAGCCGATCGAGGCCATTCCCAGGGTCGGCGGTCCGCGGCCGACCGGGCCGCCCTGGCCGGGTGATCCGATTCAGTCGCTCGCGCCCCCACCGCCCCTGCGCCCGCCGATGCCCGTCCCGCCCGCCCGGACCCTGGCACCGGTCGACGGCATGAATCCGGCCGACGACGCGATGATGCACGAGGTGCAGCGCCTGCTCAGCAACAGCTTGTCGCTGGCCGGGGGCCCGCCGGAGGTCGCCGCCCGGCTGCGGGCCGCGCTCGTGCAGGCGGAGCCCGCGCTGTTCCGTGGCATTCCCGGCGACGTCGCTTCGCAGACGGATCAGCTGGCGGACGGGCTGACCTGGCTGGTGCACAACTTCGACCAGCCGCCGGCGTTGGTAGCCGGCTTCGGGCGGCTCGGTGCCGCGCTCGCCGAGTGCGGGATCGCTCCGCAGCAATTGCAGCTCGCCGGGGCGGCGCTGGCCGAGGCGATGCGGGCGGGCATGGCCGCGAACGGGTGGCGGCAGGACTTCGACCAGGCGTGGCGGTCGACGTGGCAGCACGCGTACGAGTGGATCGCGCACGGGATGGCCACGGCCCGGTACCAGCCCACGACCTGGACCGCGGTGGTCGAGCGGCACGACCGGCGCCGGGACGACCTGGCCGTCGTGCGGCTGCGGCCGTACCTTCCGATGCCGTACCGGCCGGGGCAGTACGCGCGGATCGAGGTGCCGGAGCTCCCCGGGCTGTGGCGGCCGTACTCGCTGGCCGGGGCGCCGCGCCGGGACAACATCGTGGAGCTGCACGTACGGGCGAAATCGGTGAGCGGTGTCAGCGGCACGCTGGTGCATCGGCTGGGCGTCGGCGACAAGGTGCGGATCGCGCGGGCCGAGGGCGGGATGTGCCTGCCGGAGTCGGGCCGCGACCTGCTGATGATCGCCGGGGACACCGGGGTGGCCCCGCTGAAGGCGCTGCTGACCGAGCTGGCGGCGACCGCCGATCCGCGGTCGGTGGTGCTGTTCTGGGGCGCGCGGACCCTCAGCGAGCTCTACGACATCGACGAGATCGCGGCGATCGCGGGGTCGGCGCGGCGGGCCACGGTCGTGCCGGTGATCTCCGAGGGGCCGGCCGGCCCGTACGCGTCCGGCCTGGTCACCGATGCCGTGGCCGCCTACGGGGAGTGGTCCGAGCACGAGGTCTATCTGGCCGGGCCGCCGCTCATGCTGGCCGCCACCGCCGCCGCTCTCTACCAGCTCGGAGTTGCGCCCGAGCGGATCCACCACGACGCTCCGGAGTGATCGACTGCACCGCAGCGAAGCAAGGGCCAGGAGAGCACGACCATCAGGCACAGGGTGATCAGAGCAGCAACGACAGGGCTTTCGCGTACGCCGGAGGCAGGAACGTCTGCCCGCCCGGAGTGAGCACCGCGTCCCGCGACGCCTCGGCCCACGCCGCGGCCGGCACCGCCTCGCGCAGCGCTACCACGACAGGCGCATCGCGCCACTGCGGGTCGTCCGCGAGCATGGTCAGCGCGACCAGAGACTCCTCGACCTCGCCGACGCATTCAAAGGGCTTGTGCGCGTCGATGCCGAGCAGTTCCAGGTAGCCGGGGACCTGGGCCGGGTCGGCGAACAGGTCGCGGCCGAAAATGCGGGTCAGCCGTTCGCGGGGCATCGACGGCGCCATGGCGAGCGCGACGAAGCGGCACTTGGGGCAGTCCCCGCACCAGCGGGCCGTCGGGTCGTGCAGCTTGAACGCCTTGTTGCAGCTGGTGACCACGTCGTCGTACGCGGTGAACCGGGCGAACAGCTGGGCGATGTGCAGCTCGGACAGTGACCGCAGGAGCGAGAAGTACGGCTCGGTGAGCCCGGCGTGGGCGGTGATCGCGGCCCGCAGCAGTCCTTCCGCCTCGACCCCCTTCGACCACTGGTGGTTGATCGGGTGACCGTTCCAGATCAGGTTGGGGTCGGACGCGGAGCGCTCGTTGGACATCACCACCGGGCCGAGTCCGTGCAGCGTGGCGGTGGCGATCGCGATCAGCGAGTTGATCGCGGTGACCGGGATGTGGCCGTTGCGGGCGCCGGCCTTGTTCAGCTCGAACAGGCGCGGGTCGAGCCTGCGGCGGGCGGCCAGCGCGGGCAGGCCGGAGGCGGCGTTCACATTGACGATGACCGGGTTGGGGTTGACCGAGAACGGCACCGGGTCGAGGCCGGCGGCGCGCAGGATCTCGAGGGTGACGATGGAGTCCTTGCCGCCGCCCACGGCCGACAGGGGACGCCCGTCGGCGTTGTCGACGGGTGCGGCCGGCTCGGACCCGCCCGGGACGTCGACGGTCATGTCGAGCACGTACGGCAGCTGGTTCACGTACGCGTACTCGCCGAGGCCCTGGCTGTAGACGGCGTCGAACAGGGCCTTCGCCTCGGCCGGCACGGCCGTGGGCGCCTCGATGCGCTCGGGCGCGCCGATTTTGTAGTAGCTCACCCCGGCGACCACGTGGAGCAGCTCGAGGACCCGGTGGAAGGTGTCCGGCACGGCGGCGCCCACGGGCACCGGGAAGGTGATCGTCTCGGTGAAGGCCTCGGGGGCGGGCCCGTCCAGCAGATAGTCGAACGTCGCGACCCCGGTGGCGGGGTCGTAGGCGTACGAGGGGAAGCGCATGACGTCGAACTGCACCCGCGAACTCCTGTCACTGGACCGACGGGCAATACTAGTGCGACTCGACAGAGGGAGTGTTCCTGTGCGCCTGGCAGACCTGCGCGGACGGTCCGTGGCCGTCTGGGGTACCGGCCGTGAGGGCCGGGCCGCCGTGACCGCGATCGCCGCGCACGGGCCGGCGCGCCTGATGGCGGTGGACGACAGCGCCAACTTCCTCTCGGTGCCGTGGGAGGGCGAGCTGGCGTCCCTGGCGCCGCTCGCCGGCGGTGACCACGCCTTCCCGACGCTCGCCGCCGCCGACGTCATCGTGCGCTCGCCCGGGGTGCCGCAGACCCATCCGTGGATGGCCGAGCTGCGCGGCCGCGGGGTGACCGTCACGGGCGGTAGCGCGCTGTGGATGGCCGAGCACGCCCGGCGGACCGTCGGGGTCACCGGCAGCAAGGGCAAGAGCACCACATCCGCGCTGATCAGCCATCTGTTGGCGGCCGCCGGCCGGCCCAACGTCTTCGGCGGCAACATCGGTGTGCCGCTGCTCGACCTGCCCGCCGCCGAGCAGTATGTCCTCGAGCTGTCCAGCTACCAGTGCAGCGACCTTGCCGATTCGCCCCGGGTCGCGGTGGTCACCTCGCTCTTCCCGGAGCACCTGGACGCGCACGGCGGTGAGCGCGAGTACTACCGCGACAAGCTGAACCTGCTGGCGCACGGACCGGAACTGATCGTCGTCAACGGCGCCGACCAGCGGCTGGTCCGCGAGACGATCGACGTACGGGACCTCAACGGCTTCCCGGCGATCCCGGCCGGTTCCGGCGACTCGCGGTTCCGCGTCGACGACGACGAGCTCGTCTACTGCAGCGACGAGCCGCTGTTTCCCCGCGACACGCTGCGGCTGCGCGGGCGGCACAACGCGCGCAACCTGTGCGTGGCGCTGGCCGTTCTCGACGGGGTGGGCATCGATGTGCCGGGCCTGCGGGAGGAGCTGCGTGCGGCGGTCGCGTCGTTCGAGGGGCTGCCGCATCGGCTCGCGGAGATCGAGGATCCGTCCGGGCTCACCTTCGTCGACGACACGCTGTCGACGAGTCCGTATTCGGCGATGCACGCGATCGACGCGTACGAGGGCCGCCCGCTGACCGTCCTGGTCGGCGGCACGGACCGGGGCCTGGACTACGCGCCGCTGCGCGAGCATCTGCGGGGCCGGGAGATCACCGTGATCGGGCTGCCGGACAGCGGTCCGAGGATCCTGGCCGAGCTGGCCGGGCTGCCGGGCGTCCGTACGGAGTCCGCCGAGGATCTGCCCGCCGCGGTGCGTCTCGCGCGCAAGATGACGCCGGCCGGCGGGGTCGTGCTGTTGTCGCCGGCCGCCCCCAGCTACGGCCGGTTCCGCAACTTCGAGCACCGCTCCGAGGTCTTCGCGCAGGCCGTGCGGAACAGCGCTTAACCGGTTCTGGGCATAATTTTCGCCAACTGACGGAACACCCTCGCAGATTGCGAGGGTGTTTCACGTTGCGCCACAAACCGGCTGTTCGGGGGAGTCGGCGGGGGCCGTACGGCCTATGAACGAAGCGGTACAAATCCCCGCATGTGATGGCGGTCACGTCGTAACGGCCATATGGGATTGACGGGGGTCAACCGATGGTCACGCAATGCGGCGGTAGCCGATTGCTCCAGGTAACGGTTTGAAAACTTCGCCCACAGACTTGACAGAAAGGGGTCCGCAGTAAGAACTTTTACCGCGACAGTTAACACCCCTTGATGAGAGGACGGCCCATGGTCGAGCCGGACGTGGACGGCACCGCCTCTACCGTGGTGGCCGACCCGCTGGTGCGCGATCAGGCGCCCGCTCCCGTGATCTCCAACGCGAGCGACGGCGTGCTGCTGCGCGTACGTACTCTGCTGCCGGAGTTCACCGGGGCCCTGCAGCGCGTCGCCGAGCAGGTCCTCACCGACCCGGCGGCGGCCTCCCGCGCCACGATCGTCGAGCTCGCCGAGCGCTCCGGCACCTCGCCCGCGACGGTCACCCGCTTCTGCCGGGCGATGGGCTTCGACGGGTACTCGGACCTGCGGCTGGGCATCGCCGCCGAGACCGGCCGGGCCCGCTCGGCCGGCTGGACCGTCGACATCGGGCGCGAGATCCAGCCGAGCGACCCGCTCTCGCGCGTTCTCGCCCAGATCATGGCCGCCGACACCCGGGCGATGCACGACACCGCCGCGCTGCTCGACCTCGCGGAGGTGGAACGGGCCGCAGTGGCGATCGCGGCCGCGCCCCGGGTCAACATCTTCGGCGCCAGCGGCAGCGCGCTGGTCGGCGAGGAGATGCAGTTCAGCCTGCACCGCATCGGCGTGGCGGCGTGGGCCTGGACCGACGTGCACAACGGCCTGGCCAGCGCCGCGCTGTCGCGGGCCGGCGACGTCGCGCTCGGCATCTCGCACTCCGGCGAGACCGGCGAGACGATCGAGCTGCTCGCCGAGGCCAGCAGCCACGGTGCCACCACCATCGCCCTGACCAGCTTCCCCCGCTCGCCGCTGGCCGAGCTGGCGGACATCGTCCTGCTCACTGCCACGCAGGCCACGACGTTCCGCCCCGACGCACTCTCCGCGCGCCACCCCCAGCTGGTCGTGCTCGACCTGCTCTACGTCGCCGTCGCCCAGCGGACCCACGAACGTTCGCACGCGGCCTTCCAACGCACCGCCCAAGCCGTCAGCGGCCACAAAGCCGTCAAGGACGGCAGCTCCGCCCCTTAGAAGTGCCCGACAGCACCAGCTCCCCTCACACCCCCCAGATGTGAATTCTTTCCAGGAGGAAAGCGTGAAGCGCAGACTCGCGGTCACCGCGTCGCTCGCCGCGACGCTGCTGGCCGCCGCCGCATGCGGTTCGAGCAGTGACAGCAGCACCCCCAACGCCAACGCGTCCGTCAACGGCGCCGGCAAGACCATCAAGGTGTGGCTGATGGTCGACGCCCAGGGCGGCTGGCCCGAGGTCGTCAAGCAGGCCAACGACCGCTTCACCCAGGCCACCGGCGCCCAGGTCCAGGTGGACTACCAGCAGTGGCAGGACCACCTCGCCAAGCTCGACACCACCCTGGCCGGCAGCGAGGTCCCCGACGTCGTCGAGCTGGGCAACACCGAGATGCCGAAGTACGTCTTCAACGGCGCCTTCGCCCCGCTGGACAAGTCGCAGTTCGAGAACTCGGGCCAGTGGCTGACCGGCCTGTCCGCCCCCTGCGAGCTCGACGGCAAGACCTACTGCGTGCCGTACTACGCCGGCGCCCGGGTCCTGCTCTACAACACCGACCTGTTCGGCAAGGCCGGCCTGTCCGCGCCGAAGACGTACGAAGACGTCGTGGCCGCGGCCAAGAAGCTCAAGGAGAAGAACGGCAGCGACAAGCAGTTCTCCTCGTTCTACATGCCGGGCAAGTACTGGTACGCCGCGATGGCGTGGGTGCACGGTTCGGGTGGCGACATCGCCAAGAAGAACGGCGACAAGTGGGCCGGCACCCTGTCCGAGCCGGCCGCCCAGGAAGGCCTGACCAAGTGGGCCGAGCTCGCCAAGACCTACTCGACCGGTGACCCCACCAAGGACGAGGCCGACCAGGACCCGGTGTTCGCCCAGGGCAAGACCGGCATGCTGTACGCCAACGGCTGGGAGCTGGGCTCGGTCCAGGAACAGCCGAAGGACCCCAACGACCCGGCCTCGGCCAAGGTCAAGACCAAGGTGAACGGCAAGGTCGCCTCGGCGCCGATGCCCGGCGTCCCGTCGTTCCTCGGCGGCTCGGACGTGGCCGTCACGGCGAAGAGCCCGAACGCCGACCTGGCCGCGAAGTGGGCGCAGATCTTCACCGACACCAAGTCGCAGGAGGGCCTGATCGCCAAGGGCGCGCTGCCCAACGCGACCAACCTGCTCGACAAGGCCGCCGCGGTGAAGGGCAACGAGGCGACCGCGCAGGCCGCCAAGGAGACCTGGTTCGTGCCGATGGCTCCGAAGTGGTCCGAGGTGGAGTCCGCCAACGTCCTGCAGGACATGCTGGTCAGCATCGCGACCGGCAAGTCCACGGTGGCCGACGCGACGAAGGCCGCCGACGCCAAGATCAACGAGATTCTGAACGCCGCCTGACGCACGCCGGTGCCGCCCCCCCGTACCGGTGGGCGGCACCCCTCACCGCAGGAAGAGAGGTGAAGAGACAGATGTCGGTCGTCGACTCCCCGTCAGCGCCGCCGGCCCCGCCCGCGCCGGCCCCGGCCGCAACGCACGCCGGGCGCAAGCGCCGCAGGACCACGGGCGGCCGGGTGCCGTACGTCCTGGTGCTGCCCAGCCTGCTGCTGCTGGCCGCGCTGCTCGGATACCCGCTGGTGCGGATGGGCGTGCTCTCCTTCCAGCAGCTCGGGCTGCGGCAGCTGTTCGCCAACCTGCCGCCGGAGAACGTCGGGCTCGACAACTACACGCGGGTCCTCACCGACCCGGTCTTCTACCAGGTGCTCGGCCGTACCGTCGCTTTCACGGTGGTGTCGGTGCTGCTGACCGTGGTGCTGGGCCTGGGCGTCGCCCTGCTCATGCGGCGCGTCTGGGCGCCCGTACGGATCATCATGATCGTCGCGATGATGTTCGTCTGGGCCATCCCGCAGTTGGTCGCGACCCAGACGTTCCGCTGGCTCGTCGACTCCGACTTCGGCGTCCTCAACTGGCTGATCGACCGCATCCCGGGCGTCGACTTCGCGAACCACAGCTGGTTCGCCGACCCGATCCAGGGCTGGAGCGTCATCACCACGATCGTCGTGTGGGCGGGCATCCCGTTCATCGCGATCACCCTCAACGCCGGCCTCACCCAGGTGCCCAAGGAGCTGCTGGAAGCGGCCGTGATCGACGGTGCCTCCGCCTGGCAGGCGCTGCGCCGGGTGACGCTGCCGATCCTCAAGCCGCTGCTGGTGATCGTCACGACCCTGTCGGTGATCTGGAACTTCGGCCTCTTCACCCAGGTGTGGGCGGTGCGCAACGGCCGGCCCGAGGCCCAGTACCAGGTGCTGGCGACCTGGTCCTACAGCCTGGCGTTCAAGAACAACAACTACGGCCTGGGCTCCGCGATCGCGATCATCTCCGTCCTGCTGATGCTCGGCGTCATGGTGTTCTACATGCGCCAGATGTTCAAGATCGGAGATGTGGACTGATGGTCGCCGTCGCACCCCAGACCGCCGTACGCACGCGGCGCCGCCAGTCGCGCGAGTCCGACACGCCCACCGTCGGGCGCAGCTTCGGCGGCACCATCGTCGCGAACCTGGCCGGGCTGGTCTTCTCCCTGGTCATGTTCTTCCCGATCTACTGGGTGGTGAACACGGCGTTCAAACCGGCGCCCGAGATCCTCCAGTACGACCCGACGTTCTATCCGCACGGCTTCACGCTCGACAACTTCAGGTCGGCGTTCAACGCGCCGTTCTTCCAGCGTGACCTGGTCAACGGCGTGCTGATCACCGTCGGGGCGGTGATCGGGGCGCTGGTCGTCGGCTTCCTGGCGGCGCTGGCCATCGCGCGGTTCCGGTTCTACGGCCGCAAGGCGATCATCCTCATCGTCCTGTCGGTCCAGATGGTGCCGCTCGTCGCGGTCCTCATCCCGCTGTTCCTCATGCTGCAGGACTACAAGCTGACGAACAGCCTGCTCGGCGTCACGCTGGTCTACATCGTGCTGATCCTGCCGTACACGGTGTGGACCCTGCGGGGCTTCATCCAGGGCGTGCCACGGGAGCTCGACGAGGCCGCGGAGATCGACGGGGCCGGCCGGTTCCAGGTCTTCTGGCGGATCATCCTGCCGCTGACCGGCCCGGGCCTGGTGGCGACCTCGGTCTACGGCTTCATTCAGGCCTGGAACGAGTTCATCATCATCAACACCCTCAACGACCAGGCGAACCAGAACCTCATGGCCTGGCTCATGCAGAACCAGACGAGCAAGGGCACCTTCTGGGGTCCGCTCATGGCTGGGTCGATCCTGACCGCGCTTCCGGTGGTCGTGTTCTTCCTGATCGTCCAGCGCAACATCGCCACCGGCCTGACGGCGGGCGCCGTCAAGGGCTGACCCGGCACCGCAACAACACCCTGAGGAGAAAGTGCATGACCGAGATTTTCAAGCCTGAGGTGGACCGCCGGACGCTGCTGCGCCGAGCGGCCGCCGTTGGCCTGCTGGCCACGCCCGCCGTCGGCATGCTCAGCGCGTGCGTCGGCGGCGGCAAGGACGACGACACCACGTCCGACAAGCCCAAGGGCACGGTCTCGGCGACCAACCCGCTGGGCGTCAAGGAGGACGAGCCGCTGGAGATCATCATCTTCAACGGCGGCCTCGGCACCAAGTACGCGACCGACGTCGACATCCCGTCCTACAACAAGCTCTTCCCGAACTCCAAGGTCACGTTCAACCAGACCGAGGAGATCTCCACCGTGGTGCAGCCGCGGTTCAGCGCCGGCAACCCGCCGGACATGATCAACAACTCCGGTTCCAAGCTGATGGACCAGGGCGCCCTCGTCCAGGCCGGTCAGGTGCAGGACCTCACCGACCTGTTCGCCGCGCCGTCGGTGGACATCTCGGGCAAGACCGTCAAGGACACCCTGATCCCGGGCACGATCGAGCAGGGCACGTTCAACGGCAAGCCGTACGTCCTGAACTACGCGTTCACCGTCTTCGGCCTCTGGTACTCCGGGAAGCTGTTCAAGGACAACGGCTGGACCGCGCCGACCACCTGGGCCGACTTCATCAAGCTGCTCGACGCGATGAAGGCCAAGGGCATCACCCCCTACGGGTACGCCGGTGCCAACGCGCCGTACTACCAGTACACGGTGATCCTCGCCAGCGCCGCCAAGATCGGTGGCGCCGACATCCTCAAGAACATCGACAACCTCGAGGACGGCGCCTGGACCAACGACGCCGTCAAGCAGGCCGCGGCCGCGTGGGCCGAGGTCGGCGCGAAGTACTCGGACAAGGCGTTCCTGGGCCAGAAGCACACCGAGGTTCAGCTGAAGCAGAACCAGTACAAGGTGGGCCTCTACCCTTCCGGCTCCTGGCTGGAGAACGAGCAGGCCAAGGACACCCCGGACGGCTTCGACTACCAGCTGATGCCGCTGCCGAGCGTGACCACCGCCGACAAGCTGCCCGTCACCGCGCTCTACGCCGCGGCCGGCGAGCAGTACTTCGTCGCCAGCAAGGGCAAGAACCCGCGCGGCGGCATGGAATTCCTGCGCCACATGCTCTCCAAGAACGGCGCCATCGGGTTCACGAAGCTCACCAAGACCCTGACCGTGGTCGCGGGCGCCACCGACGGCATGGAGATCAGCGCCGGCCTGACCTCGGGCAACAAGGCCCTGGGCGCGGCCGGTGCCGACACCTTCAGCTTCCGCTTCGACACGTGGTACAAGAAGCTCGACGACGAGGTTCGCGCCGCCACCAACGAGCTGATGTACCAGGGCGGCACCGCCGACAAGTTCTGCCAGCGAGTGCAGAAGGCCGCCGACGCCATCAAGAAGGACTCCTCCATCGAGAAGTTCAAGCGCTGACCCTTATCCACCCGACGAGTTGAACCGCGATCACGAACGGAGCACGGAACCATGAAGCACGGCAGGTACCCGTTCATCATCGGCTTCCTGATCGTGCCGGTGGCCATCTATGGGACGTTCGTGGTCGCGGCTTACCTTCAGGCGTTCCAGTTGTCGTTCACCAACTGGCGAGGCTTCTCGCCCGAGGTGAACTACATCGGGTTCGACAACTTCACCCGGCTGTTCCAGGACAGCACCTTCTGGAAGGCGATCCAGCACCACGTCCTGCTGCTGATCTTCCTTCCGCTGCTGACGATCGTCCTGGCGCTCTTCTTCGCCTTCCTGCTGAACGTGGGCGGCGGCTCGAAGGGTGGCCGTACCCGTGGGGTCTGGGGGTCGAAGGTCTACCGCGTGGTGTTCTTCTTCCCCCAGCTGCTCGCCCTGGCCCTGGTCGCCGTCATCTTCGCGCGGGTCTACTCGCCCGACGAGAGCGGTCTGATCAACGGCCTGCTGAACCAGTTCGGCGGGGGGCCGATCCTGTTCCTCGCGGACAAGAACCTGGCACTCTGGTCGATCCTGGCCGTGCTCGTCTGGCAGGCGGTCGGCTTCTACGTGGTGCTGTTCTCCGCGGGCATGGGGTCCATCCCCACGGAGATCTACGAGGCGGCGGCGCTCGACGGCGCCACCCGCGGCACGCTGTTCTTCAAGGTCACGCTGCCGCTGCTGTGGAACACCCTCCAGGTCGCGTGGGTCTACCTCGGCATCGCCGCCTTCGACGCGTTCGCCTTGGTCAACGTCATGTCCGTGGACCGGGGAGGCCCGGACGGGGCGACCACCGTGCTGGGCCTGGAGATCTTCCGCAACATGCAGGACTACGCACAATTCGGCTACGCCTCGGCGATGGGCGTCGTGCTGTTCTTCCTGACCATCACCTTCGCGGCGCTGACCCTGCGGGTCACCCGGCGCGACGCCGTCGAGCTCTGAGCCGTACCGGGAGCCTGAGATGACCAACCTGCGTACCGATATCTCCGCACCACCGCCCGGCACCGTGCCGTACCCGGGCCGGCGGCACGCCGCCGCGGCGAACCGCGACAAGGGCGAGGCGAAGCTCTTCAGCGGTTTCGCCCACGTCGCGCTGGCGATCTGGGGGATCCTCGTGATCGCCCCGCTGATCTGGGTGATCCTCGCGTCGTTCAAGAGCAACACCGAGATCTTCACCCACGCGCCGTTCAGCCTGCCGAGCAAGATCTCCTTCGAGACCTACAAGACGGCCTGGACCGAGGCGCACATCGGCCGCTACTTCCTCAACAGCGTCTTCGTGGTGGCGCTCAGCACCACCGGCACCATGATCTTCGGGTCGATGGCCGCCTACGTGCTCGCCCGCTACAAGTTCGCCGGCAACCGCTTCATCTACTACCTGTTCGTCTCGGGCCTGGCGTTCCCGGTCTTCATGGCGATCGTGCCGCTGTTCCTGATCCTGCAGAACCTCGGCCTGCTGAACACGTACACCGGTCTGATCCTGGTCTACATCGCCTACTCGCTGCCGTTCACGGTGTTCTTCATGACGGCGTTCTTCAAGACGCTGCCGAACCACGTCGCGGAGGCGGCGATCGTCGACGGCGCCTCGCACACCCGGCTGTTCTTCCAGGTCATGCTGCCGATGGCCCGGTCCGGCCTGGTCAGCATCACGATCTTCAACATCGTCGGCCAGTGGAACCAGTACCTGCTGCCGGTCGCGATCATGCAGGGCCAGGGCGCGGACAAGAAGTGGGTCCTGACCCAGGGCATCGCGAACATCTCGGTGTCGGCGGGCTACCAGGCCAACTGGGCGGCGCTGTTCGCGGCGCTCACCCTCTCGATCCTGCCGATGATCATCGTGTACGCGTTCTTCCAGCGTCAGATCCAGTCGGGCCTCACGGCCGGCGCCACGAAGTAGGTCACCTCACGGGGTGATCAGCCCCATGTAGGCGAGCTTCTGCTTGATGGTGTCGGGCGCGAACGGCTTGAGGACGTACTCGTGCGCCCCGGCCGCCAGCGCCCGCACCATCTGGCTGTGCTCGCCCTCGGTGGTCACCATCATCATGCACATGTCCCGCAGCGGGGGCATCTTGCGGATGTGGCGGATCAGCTCGAGGCCGTCCATCACCGGCATGTTCCAGTCGATCAGCGCCACGTCCGGCACGGTGGGGATCTCCACCAGCAGGTCGAGGGCCTCCTGCCCGTTGCTCGCCTCGTACGCCGAGAAGCCCAGCCCGGCCAGGGTGCGCTGCAGGATACGACGCATCGTGCTCGAGTCGTCGACCACCAGAGCCAGCATTCGGTCGCATTTCGAAGAGGGTGGGCAACGGATTCCATCGGCCGGTGCATTCGCTTCCTGAGCAGATCGCTCTCCGGCGAGTTCCGGTTTCTGTCGTACCCCTGTTCCAGAATGACGGGGTGCTGGTAGCCGCGGTCTCCGACGACGGGAGCTGGCACGGCCCGGGGCACCTCCAGGCCGTGCACCCCGACGGCACGCCCGCGTCCGGGCCGCAGCCGGTGGCCGACCTGCCGGCCGCGATCGCCGAGCGGGAGGCCGCCGAGCGCCCCCGCTGGGTCTGGGCCGCCACCGCCGACTGCTATCCCGCGCTGCTGCGGACCGGGGTGCGCGTCGCCCGCTGTCACGACGCGGAGCTCATCGAGGCGCTGCTGCTCGGCCACGCCGGGCGGTGGGGTGAGCCGCGGGCGCTCGCCGCCGCCTTCGCCCGGCTCACCGGCGGGCCCGTGCCGCCCGATCCGCCGCCCCGGTTGGCGCAACCGCCGGGCTTCGCCCAGGCCGCGCTCTTCGATGCCGCTGCCGGTCCGCCGCCCGCCGCCGGCCCGGTGGTCCTCGAGGCCCTGACGCGGGTGTACGCGGACCAGCAGCGTCGCATCGCGGCGACCGGGCAGCCGGGGCGCTTCGGCCTGCTCGTCGCGGCGGAGTCGGCCGGGGCGCTGGTCGGCGCGGAGATGGGCCACACCGGCCTGCCCTGGCGCGCGGACGTCCACGACGAGCTGCTGCGTGACCTGCTCGGGCCGCCTCAGCCGGTGGGGCCGCCCCGCCGGCTCGCCGAGCTGGCCGCCGAGGTCAACGCCGCGTTCGGCATGCACGGCCTGCACCCCGACTCGCCGGCAGAGGTGCTGCGCGCGTTCGCCCGGGCGGGCATCGACGTCCCGAACACCCGGGCCTGGGTGCTGCGCCGGGTCGAGCACCCGGCGGTCAAGCCGCTGCTGGAATACAAGGAGCTCTACCGCATCTGGACGGCCCACGGCTGGGCCTGGCGCGACGCCTGGGTGAGCGAGGGCCGCCTCCGCCCGGAGTACGTCCCCGGCGGCGTCGTCTCCGGCCGCTGGGCCACCCGCGGCGGCGGCGCCCTCCAGGTGCCCAAGGTGGTCCGGCGCGCCGTGGTGGCCGACCCGGGCTGGCGCTTCGTCGTGGCCGACGCGGGCCAGCTCGAGCCCCGCGTCCTGGCCGCCGTCTCCGGAGACACCCGCCTCGCCGCAGCCGGCATCGCCGACGACCTGTACGCAGCCCTGGCGACCGACGCCTTCGGAGGCGACCGGGCCCGCGCCAAGGTCGCCTTGCTCGGCGCCATGTACGGCCAGACCGGCGGCGCCGCGATCCCGGCCCTGGCGGTGCTGCGCCAGAGCTACCCGACTGCCTTCGACTACGTGGAGGCGGCGGCCCGCACCGGCGAGGCGGGCGGCTTGGTCCGCTCCTGGCTGGGCCGCACCTGCCCCCCGGCCTCGACAGCCTGGCGCGACGCAGGCCTCGACCCACCGGAGGAGGCAGGCTCCGCCGAGGCGCCCCAGGGCGGAGCGTCCGGCCGCGCCCGGGGCCGCTTCACCCGCAACTTCGTCATCCAGGCGACGGCGGCGGAGTGGGCCCTGGTCCTGCTGGCCACCCTCCGAACGGCACTGGAGGGCCTGCGCGCCGAGATCGTGCTGTTCGTCCACGACGAGGTGGGGGTGCACTGCCCCGAGGAGGAGACGGAGCAGGTCGTCGCGGCGGTGCGGGCCGGCGCGGCTCGGGCGGGGGAGCTGCTGTTCGGGCGGACCGAGGTGCGGTTCCCGCTGGATGTGTCGGTGGTCGAGTGCTATGCCGACGCCGCATGACCGGCCGTGGCCCGCCGGGGGGCTGACCCGCCGCGGCCCCGCCTGATGGCCGGAGCCGCCGTCGTCCGCCCGGGCGTCCCGAGTGCGCCATACACAGGCCGGGCTGGGCGGGACCCGCCGGGCTGGGCTTCACCGACCGGGTTTGCGGGGCGCCGGCGCCGAATTCCGCCGGCTCTGCGCGGTGCCGGGAACCCTCAAGGGGGATGTGGAAGCCGACCGGAGTGTGGCGCAGGCGAATAGCCCGCCCGCCGCCGCGCCGGGGACCTAGGCTGTCGCGGATGTGGGTGACCGGACTGCTGCGCAGACACGATGAGTCGGCGAAGTTCGTGGTCGTCGGCGGCATCTGTTTCGTTGCGACGGCTGTCATCAACTACGCGCTCAAGCTCACCGTCCTGCACGCGAAACCGGTCACCGCCCTGGCGATCGCCACGATCATCGCGACCGTGCTCTCGTACGTCCTGAACCGGGAGTGGTCGTTCCGTCGGCGCGGCGGTCGTGAGCGGCACCATGAGGCCGGGCTGTTCTTCGCCGTCAGCGCGGTCGGCGTCGGGCTCACCGTGCTGCCGCTCGCCGTCTCCCGGTACGTCCTGCTGCTGCGCGTCCCCGACGTCGGGCGGCCGGTGCAGGAGATCGCGGACTTCGTCAGCGGAATGATCCTCGGCACGCTCATCGCCATGGGCTTCCGGTGGTGGGCGTTCCGCCGATTCGTGTTTCCCCACCCGGAGGGCCGCGCCCCCGCCCGGGAGAAGCAACAGAAGCCCGACGAGCCGGCGACGCGGCAGAAGCCGGAGAAAAGACTGAAGCCAGAGAAGAGGCTGAAGCCGGAGAGCCCGAACAAGACGGACAAACCGGACAAACGCGAGAAAGCGACGGAGCCCGGAGCCCGGTGAGCCGCTACGAGAGGACGACCATGCGTCGCATCGCGTTCGGTCCGCAGGTCTGCGGGCGCCTCGACGAAGGCGCCGCGCGCGAGTGGCTACTCACCGACGGTCTCGGCGGGTACGCCATGGGCACCGTCAGCGGGCTGCGTACCCGGCGCTATCACGGGCTGCTGGTCGTGGCGGGACAGACGCCGGCCGCGCGTCACCTCGGGCTCGTCTCGCTCGATCCGGTCGTCACGCTCGCGTCCGGCGCGGTGGTGCGTCTCGGCACGCACGAGTGGGCCGACGGTGCCGTCGCTCCTCGGGGCTACGAGCTTCTCTCCGGGTTCGAGCTCGTGGACGGGTTGCCGCGGTGGCGGTGGCGGATCGGTGACGTGGTGCTCGAGCGGGAGATCGCGATGGCGTACGGCCGCAGCAGCCTCGCCGTCGTCCATCGGCTCCTCACCGGCGGGCCGGTCAGCCTGCGGCTGCAAGCGCTGTGCACGTGGCGTGACGTGCACGGGGAGCGGACCGCCGCCGGTCCCGAGCCCGATGTCGTCGAGGTGGACGGCGGGTGCGTGGTCGACGGCGCGTACCGGTTGCGGGGGCCCGGATTTCGGGGCTCGGGGCAGTGGTTCCGCGGTGTGCGGCACCGCGAGGAGGCGGCGCGCGGACTGACACCCATTGAGGATCTCTGGTACGCGGGGAGCTTCCAAGCCGAACTGCGCCAGGCCGGGGCCACCGCGTCGGTGTCGGCGTGGGCGGACGACCTGACCGCCGCCCCCGAGCCGGCCGAGGAGGTCGTCGCGGGTGCGCGTACCCGTCATCGGGCGGTCGTGGCAGCGGCCGCACCGGCCGACGATGCGCAGGCCACCCTGGCGCTGGCGGCCGATTCCTTCGTGGTGCGGACCGCGGCCGGGCCCGATGTGGTCGCCGGGTATCCCTGGTTCGGGGCCTGGTCGCGGGACACGATGATCAGCTACGAGGGGTTGTTCCTCGCCACCGGGCGGGAGACGGTGGGCCGGTCGCTGCTGCAGAGCTACGCGGCGACGTTGTCGCAGGGCATGCTCGCCAACACCGCCGACACCGGCAGCGTGGAGTACAACACGGTCGACGGCACACTGTGGTTCCTGCACGCGGTCGGCCGGCACGTGGCGCTCACCGGGGACACCGACCTGGCCGCCGAGCTGGTGCCGGACCTGCGCTCGGTCGTCGACGCGCACCTGGCCGGCACCCGGTACGGCATCGGCGTCGACCCGGCTGACGGGCTGCTCCGGCAGGGCGCCGCGGGCGAAGCGCTGACCTGGATGGACGCGCGGGTCGACGGGGTGGCGGTGACGCCGCGGGCGGGCAAGCCGGTCGACGTGAACGCGTTGTGGGTCAACGGGCTCGCGATGGTCATCAAGCTGGCCTGGCAGGCGCGGACCAACGCCGGGGCGGCGACCCGGGCCCATCCCGCGGCGCTCGCCTCGTTCGCGCGGCGGTTCCCGGCCGGTGGCGGGCTTCTCTACGACGTGGTGGACGGGCCCGGCGGTGACGACGCGACGCTGCGGCCCAACCAGTTGCTGGCCTGGTCGCTGCCGTACGCGCCGCTGCGCCCCGAGCCGGCCGCGCTGCAGACGATCGGGGCGGCGCTGATGACGCCGCTGGGTCCGCGCAGTCTCGCGCCCGGGGCGCCCGGTTATCGCGGCAGTCACCGGGGCTCGCCGGCGCAGCGGGACACGGCGTACCACACGGGTACGGTGTGGCCCTGGCTGACCGGGCCGTACGTGGCGGCCTGGCACCGGCTCGGGGTGTCGGCGGAGCAGACCCTGTCCGACGCCGACGGTCACCTCGGCGAGTACGGGCTCGGGTCGGTCTCCGAGACCGCCGACGGGGACGCGCCGCACGGCGCCACCGGCTGCCCGTTCCAGGCGTGGTCGGTGGCGGAGGGGTTGCGCGCCCGGCGGCTGGCGGGGCCGTAGGGTTCTGCGGGTGCCGGCATCCGACTACGTCAAGAACCTGCGCGCCCGGGTGGGCCATGACCTGATCATGTTCCCCACGGTCAGCGCCGTCGTGCTCAACGACCGCGGCGAGATTCTGCTGGGGCAGCGCAGCGACAACCACCGGTGGTCGCTGATCGCGGGGCTGATGGACCCCGGCGAGCAGCCCGCCGAGGCCGTCGCCCGGGAGGTGCTCGAGGAGACCGCGGTCCAGGTCAAGGTGGAGCGCCTGGCCGGGGTGGCCCTGCACGAGGTCACCTATCCCAACGGGGACCGGTGCCACATGGTGAACACCTGGTTCCGGTGCCGCGCCACGGGCGGCGAGGCCCGGGTCAACGACGAGGAGTCCATCGCGGTCGGCTGGTTCCCGCTGGACGCGTTGCCGGAGCTGAGCGCGTTCGCGCTCCAGCGGATCCGTACGGCCCTCGACGACGGTGCCCCGGCCTGGTTCGCCCAGCCGGGCGAGTCCGTCGAAGGGAGTCAGGCCAGCCAGCCCGGGCGGATCAGCCCGGCCTCGTAGGCGAGCACTACCAGCTGCGCGCGGTCGCGGGCGGCGAGCTTCACCATCGTGCGGCTGACGTGCGTCTTCGCCGTCGCCGGGCTGATCACCAGGCGCGCCGCGATCTCGTCGTTGGACAGCCCCTCGCCGACCAGCACCATCACCTCCCGTTCCCGGTCGGTGAGCTGCGCCAGGGTGCGCTCGACGGCCTCGGGCGGGGCGGCCGGGCGGCCCCGGCCGCCGGGCGTGGCGAACTCGCCGATCACTCGCCGGGTGACGCTGGGCGACAGCAGGGCGTCGCCGGCTGCCACCGCGCGGATGCCGCGCAGCAGCTCGACGGGTTCGGTGTCCTTCACCAGGAACCCGGACGCGCCCGTGCGGAGCGCCTCGAAGACGTACTCGTCGAGCTCGAACGTGGTGAGGATGACCACCCGGGTCGCGGCCAGGGCGGGCTCGGCGGCGATCCGGCGGGTCGCCTCCAGGCCGTCGACGCCGGGCATGCGGATGTCCATGAGCACCACGTCGGGGCGGGTCTCGGCGGCCAGGCGTACCGCCGCCAGGCCGTCGCCGGCCTCGGCGACCACCTCGATGTCGGGCTCGGCGTCCAGCAGGGCCCGGAAGCCCGCGCGGACCAGGGCCTGGTCGTCGGCGAGCAGCACCTTGATCACGGTTCCCCCTCGGTGGCAGCGGCGGTCGGCAGCGTCGCCGCCACCAGGTATCCGCCCTCGGGCAGCGGGCCCGCGCTCAGCGTGCCGCCCAGGCTCTCGGCGCGGGCGCGCATGCCGGCGATCCCCGAGCCCGCGCCGTCCGGCTCGGCGGCGACCGCGGTGCCGTCGTTGCGGATCCGCAGGCGCAGCTCGGCCGGGGCGTACTCGATCGCGACCTCGGCGCCATCCGCGGCGGCGTGGCGGCGCACGTTGGTGAGGGCCTCCTGCACGATCCGGTACGCCGCCCGGTCGACCTCGGCCGGCAGCGGACGCCGCTCCCCGGCCGTGGTGGTGCTGACCGGCAGGCCGGCATCCGCGGTGAGGTCGGCGAGGCGGTCGAGTCCCAGCGCGGGCTGCCGGGGCGCCGCCTCCTCCTCGGGGCGCAGCACGCCGAGCACCGCCCGTACCTCGCGCAGCGCTTCCGCGCTCGCCGTCTTGATCGCCGTCAGCGCCTCTCGGGCCTGCTCGGGCCGGTTGTCCATCAGGTGCAGGCCGACGCCGGCCTGCACGTTGATCAGCGACAGGTGGTGGCCCAGCACGTCGTGCAGCTCGCGGGCGATGCGCAGCCGCTCGTCGGAGGCCTGGCGGCGCTCCTGTTCCTGATGGGCCCGGGCCCGCTCGGCGTTCACCTTCGTCATCTCGGCGATGTACGCCGCCCGGGACCGTGCGGCGTTGCCGAGCACCATGGCCAGCCCCAGGCCGAGCGCGGCGAGCACGGCGTCCCGCACTCCGAGCCGGACCGCCTCGGGGACCCCGAGCTGCTCGGCGAAGATCCCGGTGACGGCGACCCAGGCCGCGTACAGGGTGGCCGCCACGGCGAGGGCAGGGCGCCCGCGGCCGGTCCTGACGGCGGTGAACAGTGCGACGGCCGGGGCGACGGCGTAGGTCCAGGAGGGCGGGAACAGCGTCGCCAGCCCGATGGTCGCCGTCCCGGCGACCGCCAGCACCGCGAGCGGGGCCTTGCGGCGCCAGGCGAGCGCCAACGGGCCGATCAGCAGGAGCGTCCACGCGATGACCTGGGTGGCGTGGAGGAGTGCGGCGGCCTCCGCCCGGTTGCCGAAGACGTGGAAACACAACACGCCGATGACGGCGCCCGGCCCCGAGCCGTGCCGGGGCGGCCGCCACGGGCCTCGGTACCGGCGGTGGTCTCGCACGGCAACGACGCTACGGCACCCCGGCGGGGCGGGGCATCGGCACGAGGTGGGGTCAGCCCCTGCGCCGCCCGGAGTAGCGGCGCGGGCCGGCGTACTCCCTGGGGCGTACGCCGGTGACGGTGGGTGCGCCGCTCACCGCGTACCGAATGCTCCGCAGGACCGACGCGGCCCGGCGCCGGCGCGACCACCCTGGAATGCAGCACCCCGCCACGTTGCAGGAGGAGACCATGTATCCGAACCCCGCCACCCGGCTCCGCACCTCCGACTCCGAGCGCGAGCAGGTCGCCGAGATCCTGCGGGCCGCCATGACCGAGGGCCGGCTCACCCTCGAGGAGGGCGAGGAACGGCTCGGACAGGTGTACGCGGCCAGATACCGCGACGAGCTCGCACCGCTCACCGCCGACCTGCCCGACGGCGGCCGCCGGGCGCTCGCCGAGACGCCGAAGGCCCGGGCCGCGACACGCCGGGACGTCCGCCGTCACGCCGGCTTCGTGGTGTTCGTGGCTGCGCTGCTGACCGGCCTCTGGGCGCTCTCCGGCGCGCCGTTCTTCTGGCCCGCGATTCCGCTCGCGTTCCTGGTCATCGGCCTGATGAGGCACGCGCGCCACGGCGCGGACGCGCGGAGCCGCTACTACCGCCGGCACGTCGCGCCGTGGAACGCGCCGGACTATCGGTGATCATGGCCACTCCACAGTAGACGTGGCGGTCGTTGCCCACCCCACCCCGCGATGCGACAGTAGGCGCCTTACGGGGAGGGGTGGGCAAGACCATGATGGGTCCGTCGCACGCGCTGTCGGGCGCATCCGTCTGGCTGGCCGGCAGCTGGGCCCTGGACCACTTCGCCGGGTACGGCCAGAGCCCGCTCGCCGTCGCGGTCGGCGCCACCGTCTGCGCGGGCGGCGCGCTCCTGCCCGACCTGGACCTGTCCGGCAAGGTGACCCGCAACCAGGGCGGCGCCACGGTGGCCCGCACGTTCGGGGTCTTCTCGCTGTTCGTCGCCGAGGTGGTCGAGAAGATCTCGCTGGGCATCTACACGGCGACGAAGCTGAGCCGCGACCCGCGCCGTAACAACGGCCACCGTACGTTCACCCACACCCTGCCGTTCGCCGGCCTGGTGGGCTGGGGCACGACGACCGCCTGCGCCGCGTACGGGAAATGGGCGGTCGTCGCGATCGTCTTCCTCATGGCCGGCCTGGCGCTGCGCGGCCTCTTCGACGAATGGGCGGAACGCGCCGGCTGGCTCATCGTGACCCTGGCCTCGGGCGTGATCGCCTGGTCGACGGGTGCGAGCCTGCCGGGCGACCGCGGCTACCCGATGCTGGGCTTCGCGGTGGGGGTGGGCTGCGTCGTCCACCTCTTCGGCGACATGATCACCAAGAACGGCGTACCGATCCTCTGGCCGATCCCGACCGGCCGCCGCATGTGGCGCATGGTCGGAGTCCCCAACGGCATGGCGGTCCGGGTCGGCGGCCGCGGCGAGACCCTGGTGCTGCGTTCACTGTTCACGGTGGTCGCGGTCCTGGCGGTGCTGGGCATGTTCGCGCCGCACTTCCTCCAGAACCTCGACCTGGAGAAATGGGCAGACGGGTAGCTCCCGCCCGTACCGCCGTCGCGGTAGTGGATCTCCCACGAGACACCTTCGGTTAGTGTTCGTAACACCGGGCCGCAACAGTCTCAGGGGTGACCGGCGGGGGACGAAGGTCGAGGTGTGGGGGTGAGCGACGGCGTGGCGGCGGAGCGCGAGCGCCTGGCGCGGGGGGACTCCGGGGAGCAGCCGTGGCGAGCCTGGGGTCCCTACCTGGCCGAACGGGCCTGGGGCACCGTGCGGGAGGACTACAGCGAGCACGGCACCGCCTGGGACTACTTTCCGCACGATCACGCGCGCTCCCGGGCGTACCGGTGGAATGACGACGGCATGGCCGGCGTGTGCGACGACCGGCAGACTTTCTGTTTCGCCCTGGCTTTGTGGAACGGCCGGGATCCGATCCTCAAGGAGCGGATGTTCGGGCTGGGCGGCGACGGCGGCAACCACGGCGAGGACGTCAAGGAGTACTGGTGGTACCAGGACTCGACGCCCACGCATTCGTGGATGGGCTGGCGTTATCACTACCCGCAGAGCGCTTTTCCGTACGACCAGCTGGTCGCGGTCAACGGCCGGCGCTCCCGTGAGGAGCCCGAGTACGAGCTGGTCGACACCGGCATCTTCGACGAGGACCGGTTCTGGGCGGTGACCGTCGACTACGCCAAGGCGGGGCCGCGGGACATGTGTGTCGTCATCACCGTCTCGAACCGTGGCCCGGACGAGGCAACCCTGCACGTGCTGCCGACGCTGTGGTTCCGCAACACGTGGTCGTGGGGGCTGCCGAACCGGCCCGTCCCGGTGCTGACCGGCACCCCGGGCCGGATCAGTGGTGAGCACCGCAACCTCGGGCAGCTGACCCTGGCCGGTGAGGGCGACCCGCCGGCGCTGATGTGCGACAACGAGACCAACTCGCAGCGGCTCTGGGGGCTGCCGGGGACGAGCATGTTCCCCAAGGACGGCATCAACGACTTCGTCGTGGGGGGCGCGCCGACCGTCAACCCCGCCGGGACCGGCACGAAGGGCGCCCTGCACTACCAGGTCACGCTGGGGCCGGGGGAGAGCCGGCAGATCCGGCTGCGGCTGACCGAGACCGACGAGCCGGTGGAGCCGGACCTAGGCGAGGGCTTCGCCTCGGTGGTCGAGGCGCGCCGGGCCGAGGCCGACGCCTACTTCGCCGAGCTCATCCCCGCGGCGGCCTCCGCGGAGGAGGCGGCCGTCGCGCGGCAGGCCATCGCGGGACTGATGTGGGGCAAGCAGTTCTATCACTTCGACGTCAAGCAGTGGCTGCACGGCGACCCCGGGTCGTCGCCACCGCCGCCGGGGCGGCGCTACGGGCGCAACAACGCCTGGTGGCACATGAACAGCTTCGACGTCGTCTCCATGCCGGATCCCTGGGAGTATCCCTGGTACGCGGCCTGGGACCTGGCGTTCCACTGCGTCACGATCGCGCGGGTCGACCCGGGCTTCGCCAAGGCGCAGCTGCTGCTGTTGCTGCGGGAGTGGTACATGCACCCCAACGGCCAGATTCCCGCGTACGAGTGGGCGTTCGGCGACGTGAACCCGCCGGTGCACGCGTGGGCGGCGCTGCGGGTGTTCGAGATCGACGGCGGGCGTGACCACGACTTCCTCGCCCGGGTCATGCAGAAGCTGCTGCTGAACTTCACGTGGTGGGTCAACCGCAAGGACGTCGGCGGCTACAACGTCTTCGAGGGCGGCTTCCTCGGCCTGGACAACGTCGGCCCGTTCGACCGCTCGGCGGCCCTGCCGGTGGCCGGCGTCCTCGAGCAGTCCGACGGCACCGGCTGGATGGCCATGTACGCCCTCAACCTGCTCGACATGTCGATCCGCCTCGCGCTGCACGACCGCACGTACGAGGACATGGCGACGAAGTTCTTCGAGCACTTCGCGTACATCGCGGAGGCCGCGTACCGGCAGGGACTCTGGGACGACGAGGACTGCTTCTTCTACGACGTGCTGCGCCTGCCGGACGGCCACAAGATGCCGCTCAAGGCCCGCTCGATCGTCGGCCTGCTCCCGCTCGCGGCCACCACCCGGCTCAGCGCCGACACCCTGCACCGCCTGCCCGAGCTGAGTGCCCGGCTGCGCTGGCTGCTGGCCAACCAGCCCGACTACGCCGACGTGATCAGCGCCCGCCGGCTCTCGCCGCACGGCCGCCAGCAGCGGTTGCTGTCGATGGTGGGCCAGGACCAGCTGCTGCGGATCCTGGCCCGGATGCTCGATCCGGAGGAATTCCTTTCCCCGTACGGCCTGAGAACCCTGTCGCGGGCGCACCTGGAGAAGCCCTTCACGGTGTCGCTGGGCGGCTCCGACTTCACCGTCGGGTACGAGCCGGCGGAGAGCACGAGCGGCCTGTTCGGCGGCAACTCCAACTGGCGCGGCCCGGTGTGGATGCCGGTCAACTACCTGCTGATCGAGGCGCTGCGGGAGTTCGCGGCGTTCTTCGGCGACGACCTGATGGTGGAGTACCCGACCGGATCGCAGACGAAGGCGCCGCTGAGCAAGGTCGCCGACGACCTCTCGCGACGGCTGATCTCGCTGTTCGTCCCCGACTCCTGGGGCCGCAGGCCGATCTACGGCGCCTGCGAGCTCTTCCAGAACCATCCGGACTGGAAGGACCTCGTGGTGTTCCCGGAATACTTCCACGGTGACAACGGCGCGGGGCTGGGAGCCTGGCACCAGACGGGCTGGACCGCGCTGGTGGTCGACCTGATCCTCACGCTGCACCGCCCGGAAGACTCCTAGCCGGAACGCCGAGGTACGTCAGGGCGGAAGCCGCGGAGGTCATCGACGGCAGCGTCGTGAGGAACTGCCGCCACCGCATGCGGTCGCGCCGCCACTTGGCGAGGAAGGTCACGCAGAGCCCCGGGCTGATCGTCTCGAGGCTGCGCAGCGATGCCGCCAGGGCCTGCTCGGCCTCGTGCTTGTGGTCCGCGAGCCGGGGCGCGGTCGGCACGCGGTCGCGGATGGATGTGATGAGGTCGTGCCGCTGGCGCAGGAAGCCCGCCCAGAACTCGGCCGTCGCCGCCTGGGCCTCGCGCCCGTTGTCGAGCAGCGAGAACATCCCCTCGGCCAGGCAGTCGCCGAACTCCTCCTGCCGCGCGCGGTCCGGGTCCGCGTACGGATTGAAGGGTTGTTGCTCGCAGACGCCGCCCACGGCCACGCTGCCGATCCGGCGGCCGTTGAGCAGAAAGAACCAATCCTCGTTGTAGATGTGGGGAAAGAAGGAAATGTTCCGGGCCGCGGGGATGAGCAGCGCGCCGCCGCCGACGAACGTGCCCTGGTCGCCGCCGGTCGCCCGGTTGGCGTGGCACACCACCGAGTTGTCCTCGAACCCGGTGTTCTCGAGCCCGACCGCGTCGTGGTGATCGAGCAGGGCCGCCGCCCCGGCCAGCAGGCCGGCGTCGACCTCCCGGATGTCGTCGTCGAGGAACAGCACCCGGCGCCACCCGAGCATCCGGCCCACGGCCAGGCCCAGGTTGCGTTTGTCGGCCGTGTCCGTGGTGCGCCGCACCGGCTGGCCCCTCAGCAGCTCCGTCGTGCGGAACCGGGGCAGGAAGGACTCACCCCGGAAGTCCGCGGCGCTCATAGCGACGCCCGTGCCCCGGGCCCGGTCGAGCGCGGCCGCCGCGTCGGCCCGCCGGCTGCACAACACCACGAGCGGGCAGCCGAATTTCATCGCCAGGCTGACGGCGTGGTCCAGCATCGACACCGCCCGCGCCGTCGGGACGATGATCGCGTCCAGGGCGGCCGCGTCCGGCAGCGCGACGTCGCGGACCAGCAGCTTCTCGTGGGAGGGATGCTGGCCAGCGGTACTGCCGGACGTAGAGGAATTCGGTGTTCCGGTCCCGGATCGCCGGGTCGGTGAGCGCACGGACGACACCGTTTCTCCCTCGGTTGTACATGCCGTTGCAGACGGCTCCTCAAGGCCGAGATGGACGGCTTGATCGTCGGCGCGGGGCCGGTATCGGCCTGCTCCTCAGCATCATCGCGCTGGTGGCTCTCCTGACGTACGTCGGCGGGCGCTGATCCGGCCCTAGACTCGGGGCATGGAGTTCGGTGTCGGCTACTTCCCCACCCATGACGGCGTCCGCCCCGGTGAGATCGCCCGGCGGGTGGAGGAACGGGGCCAGGACGCGCTCTTCTTCGCCGAGCACACCCACATCCCCGCCAGCCGGGAGACGCCGTACGCCGGCGGCCCGGTCCTGCCCCGCAAGTACTGGCACACGTACGACCTGTTCGTCGCGCTGACCGCGGCTGCCGGGGCCACCACCCGGCTGCGGGTGGGCAGCGGCGTCTGCCTGGTCGTCGAGCGGGATCCCATCACCACCGCGAAGGAGGTCGCCTCGGTCGACCACCTCTCCGGCGGGCGCCTGGAGTTCGGCGTCGGCGCGGGCTGGAACCGCGAGGAGATGGCGAACCACGGCACGGACCCGCGTACCCGGATGCGGCTGCTCGGCGAGCGGGTCCGCGCCATGCAGGCCATCTGGACCCAGGAGGAGGCCTCGTACGCCGGCGAGTTCGTCTCCTTCGACCGGATCTGGTCGTGGCCGAAGCCGGCGCAGCGGCCGTGGCCCCCGGTGCTGGTCGGCGGCTACGGGCCCACCGTGCTCGACCGGGTGCTGGCGTACGGCGACGGCTGGTTCCCCAACTACGGCGCCGACGACCTGCTGGACCGCATCGCCGAGCTGCGGGCCCGCGCCGAGCGGCCGGTCCAGGTGCAGCTGCTCAGCGTCCCGCCCGACCCGGCCGTACTGGAGAAGCTCGAGACCGCGGGCGTGCACCGGGCGTCGTGCTGGCTGCCGTCCGGCCCGTGGAGCGTGGTCGAGGCGGCGCTGGAGCGCTGGGAGCGCGCGATCGGCGAGCTGACCGGGCGATGACGCCGGCCGAGCGGTTCGCCGCCGCCCGGGTCGCGCGGCTCGCCACCGTCACCCCCGGCGGGGCGCCGCACCTGGTGCCGATCGTGTTCGCGCTGGTCGGCGACGTGATCCACACCGCCGTCGACGCCAAGCCGAAGCGGCACCGCAGCCTGCAGCGGCTCGCGAACATCGCGCACGAGCCGCGGGTGAGCGTGCTCGCCGACCACTACGACGAGGACTGGTCGGCGCTGTGGTGGGCCCGCGCGGACGGCGTCGCCACCGTCACCGACGTGCCGGAGCCCGCCCTCATCGACCGCTATCCCCAGTACGAGATCACGCCGCCGCCCGGCCCGTTCCTGCGCATCGTCGTGCACCGCTGGACGTCCTGGTCGAGCACCTAGTACTCCTGAGTACGCCGACTCAGGAGCTGAGCGGGGCTTGCCGCGAGGATCATCCGGTGACCGCGTACCCGTGCCCGTACTGCCGTACCGAAGCCTCCCTCGCCACCGGCTGCCCGGGGTGTGGCCGGGGCCCGGACCCCGACGCCGCGGAGGTCGTCCGTCTGGACGCGGAGATCCCGGTGCTGACCGCGCGGCTCGCCGCCGCTCGGGAGGCCGTCGCGGGGGCCGATGCGGCGCTGCGCCGGGCCTGGACCGGGCGGGAGGCCGCCGCGACCCGGGTGCGGGCCGCCGTCGCCGCCGCCGCCAAGGCCGCACCCCGGCCGGCGCACGCTCCCGCGATGACCGCGCCGATGACCACGGCGACCGCGGAGGCCTCGGCGCGGGTCCTGACCGAGACCTCCACGCGGCTCGTGCAGAACACGCTGTTCACGCTCGGCGGCCTGCTGCTGGCCGTGGCCGCGATCGTCTTCACCGCCGTGGCGTGGTCGCAGTTCGGCGTGCGGGGCCGGGCCGGCCTGCTGGCCGTCGTCACGGTCGTGGCCCTGGCCGCGCCGCTCGCCGCGCTGCGCCGGCGGCTCACCGCGACCGCGGAGACCTTCGCCGCGGTCGGGCTGCTGCTGGTCCTGCTCGACGGGTACGCGGCCTGGTACGTCAACCTCTTCGGCATCGCCGACTACTCCGCGTACGGCTACGCGGGAGCCGTGTGCGCGGTGACCGCCGCGGTCGCCGCCGGATACGAGCACGTCACGGGGCTGGTCGGCCCGCGCTTCGCCGCCCTGGTGGTGGCCCAGCCGGTGCTGCCGCTGCTCGTCGCGCCGCTGCACCCGGACGCCACGGGGTGGGCGTACACGATGAGCGCCGTGGCCCTGATCGACCTGGCCGTGGTGCACCTGCGCCGGTCGGCGCTCGGCCCGGTCGGGATCGCCGCGTACGCGCTCGGCGGCATCGCCGTCAGCACCTCCGGCATCTTCGCGCTGGTCGCGCTGGCCCTCGCCGGTACCACCGCGCAGGCGGCCCTGGCGGCGTCCGCGCTGGTAGTGGCGGCGCTGGTGGTGCTCACCGGGGCGCTCGGAGCGCCGGTCCCGGCCGCGCGGGTGGGTGCCGGGGCGCTGGTCGTCGTGGCGTTCGTGATCGCGGCAGCCCGCTTCGCGGAGGTCGCCGGCGGTGCCCGCCCGGCCCCGGTGCTGGTCGCTGCGGTCGTGGCCGCGGCGGCCGTGGGGGTCCGCCTGCTTCCCGCACGGGTACGCCGAGGGCCGCGGATCGGCGCCCTGATCACGATGGCGCCCGCCGCACTCGTGGCCCTGCTCGACACCGCCGTGGCCGCGGCGACCGGGGACGCCGACTGGCGGTTGCCCGCTGTGCTGGTCGTGCTGACCGCGGGGGCGACTGTGCTGCTGCCGTACGCCGCGGTCGGGCTCGGCGGAGCCACGGCCCTGGCGCTGGCGGCGCCCGCGGGTCTGGGGCTGGCGTGGTGGGCCGCCCCGCCGCTGGACCTGGCCGTGGTGATCGCCGCGCTGATCCTCGCCGCGCGTGGCACCCCCTGGGCGGCCGGTAGCGCCGCGTCGGCCGGGGCCGCGCGTCCGGGCGGCTCGGCGGCCGGGGCCCTGCGTTCGGGCGGCTCGGCGGCCGTGGGTGCGCGTGAGGGCGGCTGGGCGGCCGGGGTTGCGGGGCTGCTGGTGGTGCATGCCGTGGTCGTGGCGTCCGCCGAGGCCGGGGTGGCCGCGGCGACCCTGGCGGCGGTGGCCGGCATCGCGCTGGTGACGGCTTGGCGAGGGCCGCAGTGGATCGGGGGTGCGGCCCTCGCCACCGGCCTCCTGGCGCTCGCGCCGGCGGCCTGGCAGGGTGCGGCGGCGCTGGGGTGGTCGGCCGCCGTGCAGGGCCGGGTCGTGCTCGCCGCCGCGGCCGCCCTCGTGGGGACGCTGTGGCTGATCCACCGGGACCGGCGGTGGGCGACCGCGGCGGTCCTGCTGGTCGTCGTGTCAGCGCCGCTCGGGGCGTACGCCTCCGGGGACTCCGCGGCGATCTACGCGGCCGTGGGCCTGGTGCTGATCGCGGCGTCGGTGCCGCTGCTCGACGTGGAGGACCGGGTGTGGGCGGCTGCCGCCGCCGCGCTGCTCGGCGCCGCGTGGCTGGCCGAGGCCGCGGGCGGGCTGCTGACCGTCTTCGCCGGGCCGTGGGCGCACGCCGGCGACCGGTGGAGCGGGCCGGTGGCCTGGGCCGACGTCGCCGCGACGGCGACCGTTGCGGTCGCCGCCGGGATCGGCGCGCGGTTGCTGCGGGGATGGTCGGCGGCGTTGTGGGCCGCGCTGCCCGTGGTGGCGGTTGCGGCTGTCATGGGTACGGCCGCACTCCGGCTGCCGTGGCCGGGCGTCCCGGCCGCCGCGCTGGTGACGGGGCTCGCGTTGCTGATCGTGGCGGCGCTCCGGGGGACCGCCCGGCGGGCCGGGGCGGCGGTGCCGGTGGGGGCCGGCCTGCTCGCCGCCGCCCTCGCCGCGGCGCTGGCGACCGACGCGGCGACGATGGCCGCCTTCGGCGCGACGGTGATCGCCGGGGTGACCGTGGGGGCGGCCGGCCGGGCGTCCGGGGCGCGCATCGCCGGGTGGTCGGCGGCGGCCGGGTCCGCGTTCGTGACGGCGTACACGGCGGGGCGGGCGGTCGAGCTGACCGTGGCGGGTACGGCCTTCGTGGTGCTGGCGGCGGCCGCGGCGGTGCTGGCGGGCGGTGCGCTGCTGCGGCGCCCGGTCGAGAGCCGGGTGCTGCAGGCGGCGGCGCACGGCGGGGCCCTGGTCGCACTCCTGCTCACCGTCGGCTCGGCCCGGTACGCGGCCGCCGTGTGCACCCTCTGGGGCATCGCCCTCGGTCTGCGGGCCCTGGTGCGCCGTGCGGGCGGGCAGCGGGTGCACGTGGTCGCTGCGGCGTCGGCCGAGGTCGGCGGGTGGTGGCTGCTGCTCGCCGCGGAGCAGGTCGCGGTCGTGGAGGCGTACACGATCCCGGCGGCCGGGGTGGCGCTGCTGGCCGGCCTGCTGGCGCGGAGGTCCGTGCCGGGGTTGTCGAGCTGGGCCGCCTACGGCCCGGCGCTGGCGGCGGCGCTCCTGCCGACGCTGGCCTCGGTGCTGACCGGCGAGGGCGAGCCGCTGCGCCGGCTGCTGCTCGGCGTCGCGGCGCTGGCGGTGCTGCTGGCCGGGTCCCGGGCGCGGCTGCAGGCCCCGGTGGTGGCCGGCGGCGTCGTGCTGACGCTGGTGGCGCTGCACGAGGCGGCCCTGGTGTGGGACCTGCTGCCACGCTGGATCCCGCTGGCGGCCGCCGGCCTGCTGCTCGTCGGGGTCGCGGCGACCCTGGAACGCCGCCGCCGCGACGTGGCCCGGGTCCGCGCCGCCCTCACCCGGATGGGCTAACCGCCGACGTACGCGGCCAGGTGCTCGCCGGTGAGGGTGGGGCGGGCGGCCACCAGGTCGGCGGGGGTGCCCTCGAAGACGATCCGGCCGCCGGCGTGGCCGGCGCCGGGGCCCAGGTCGATGATCCAGTCGGCGTGGGCCATGACGGCCTGGTGATGTTCGATGACGATGACCGACTTGCCGGCGTCGACCAGCCGGTCGAGCAGGCCGAGGAGCTGCTCGACGTCGGCGAGGTGCAGGCCGGTTGTCGGCTCGTCGAGGACGTACACGCCGCCGTTGCCGGCCATGTTGGTGGCCAGCTTGAGCCGCTGCCGCTCGCCGCCGGAGAGCGTGGTGAGCGGCTGGCCCAGGCTGATGTAGCCGAGCCCGACGTCGGCGAGGCGCCGCAGGACCGCGTGGGCGGCCGGGGTGCGTGCGTCGCCGGCGCCGAAGAACTCCTCGGCCTCGGTGACCGACATGGCGAGGACCTCGCTGATGTCGCGGCCGCCGAAGCGGTACTCCAGGACCGACGCCTGGAACCGCTTGCCCTCGCACTCCTCGCAGACGGTGGCCACCCCGGCCATCATCGCCAGGTCGGTGTAGATGACGCCGGCGCCGTTGCAGGTCGGGCAGGCGCCCTCGGAGTTGGCGCTGAACAGGGCCGGCTTCACGCCGTTCGCCTTCGCGAAGGCCTTGCGGATCGGCTCGAGCAGCCCGGTGTAGGTCGCCGGGTTGCTGCGCCGCGAGCCCTTGATCGCCCCCTGGTCGACCGACACCACCCCGTCGCGGCCCGACACCGAGCCGCGGATCAGGGAGCTCTTGCCCGACCCGGCCACGCCGGTCACCACGACGAGCAGGCCGAGCGGGATGTCGACATCGACGTTCCGCAGGTTGTGGGCGGCGGCGCCGCGTACCTCAAGTTTGCCGGACGGTGTGCGTACCGCGGGCTTCAGCGAGGCGCGGTCGTCCAGGTGGCGCCCGGTGAGTGTGCCACCGCTCCGCAGGCCCTCGACGGTGCCCTCGAACACCACCTCGCCGCCCTTGGTGCCGGCGCCCGGGCCCAGGTCGACGACGTGGTCGGCGATCGCGATGGCCTCCGGCTTGTGCTCCACGACCAGCACGGTGTTGCCCTTGTCCCGCAGCTGCAGCAGCAGGCCGTTCATCCGCTCGATGTCGTGCGGGTGCAGGCCGATCGTGGGCTCGTCGAAGACGTACGTGACGTCGGTCAGCGACGACCCGAGGTGGCGGATCATCTTGGTGCGCTGGGCCTCGCCGCCGGACAGCGTGCCGGACGGCCGCTCGAGGCTGAGGTAGCCGAGGCCGATGTCGACGAACGAGTCCAGGGTGTGCTGCAGCTTCTCCAGCAGCGGCGCCACGGACGGCTCTTTCAGGTTCCGCACCCAGGTGGCGAGGTCGCTGATCTGCATCGCGCAGGCGTCGGCGATGCTGACCTTCTTGATCTTCGACGAGCGCGCCGCCTCGCTGAGCCGGGTGCCGTCGCACTCGGGGCAGACGGTGAATGTGACGACCCGCTCCACGAAGGAGCGGATGTGCGGCTGCATCGCGTCGACGTCCTTGGACAGCATCGACTTCTGGATCTTCGGGATCAGGCCCTCGTACGTGAGGTTGATGCCGTCGACCTTGATCTTGGTCGGCCCCTTGTAGAGCAGGTCGTTGAGCTCGCGCTTGGTGAACCTGCGGATCGGCTTGTCCGCGTCGAAGAAGCCGCAGCCGTTGAAGATGCGGCCGAACCAGCCGTCCATGCTGTAGCCGGGGATCGTCAGCGCGCCCTCGTTGAGCGACTTGCTGTCGTCGTACAGTTGGGCGAGGTCGATGTCGTTGACCCGGCCCATGCCCTCGCAGCGTGCGCACATGCCGCCCGTGATGCTGAACTCGCGACGCTCCTTGACGGTTCGTCCCGCACGTTCCATGGTGACCGCACCGGCACCGCTGATCGAGGCGACGTTGAACGAGAACGCCTGGGGCGAGCCGATGTGCGGCTTCCCGAGCCGGCTGAAGAGGATGCGCAGCATCGCGTTGGCGTCGGTGGCGGTGCCGACGGTCGAGCGGGGGTTGGCGCCCATCCGCTCCTGGTCCACGATGATCGCGGTGGTCAGCCCCTCGAGCACGTCCACGTCGGGCCGCGCGAGCGTCGGCATGAAGCCCTGCACGAAGGCGCTGTAGGTCTCGTTGATCAGGCGCTGCGACTCCGCCGCGATCGTCCCGAACACCAGCGAGCTCTTGCCCGAGCCCGACACACCGGTGAACACGGTCAGCCGGCGCTTCGGGAGCTCGACGCTGACGTCCTTGAGATTGTTCTCCCGCGCGCCGTGCACCCGGATCAGGTCGTGGCTGTCGGCGGCGTGCGGCGCGGCGTTCGTCGAGTCCATGCCGCTCACGCTAGCCGCGGCGCGGCCGTGCCTGCTTCTCTATTCGTGATCGTTCTTCACTGGTCGTGGACGATCGCCTCTGCGACCCGGCGCAGCTCGCGCTGGTCGGGCACGAACCCCGCGGCGATGTCGCGGTGCAGGCCCGCCTTGGTCTCGTCGAGCAGCTCGTCGGCGACCTCCTCCACGGGCTCACCGTGGTAGTCGTCGGAGACGCGATCGGACGCGGCCTTCATCGCGGAGGAGAGCTGATCCTGGAGCGGGCCGCGCAGCTTCTCCTCGACCGGCCCGAGACTGTCCGGGTTCAGGGTGACGTGCGGCTCGACCATGGCGGGCTCCCCCCGTACGAATGCTGACGGCGCGACGCGATTACCCACCGGCGCCGAACCGTCAAACGCGGAATGTCAGGATCGGCCCCGCTTCAGTTCGAAGAAGGTACCGCTGCGCGCCAGCGGTACGACCGCGTCCCAGATCGCGAGCGCCTCCTCGGGGCCGGGCACCTCGCCGATGATCGGGCCGTGCACGCCGCGGGCGGCGCCCTCGACCAGCAGCACGGGCGAGCCGATGTCCGGGCCCGCCGAGCCGAACGCCAGGTCGTGCGACTCGCGGACCGCCTCGTCCCAGGCCTCGTCGTCCAGGATGGCCTTCGGGTCCGCGATGCCGGCCGCCTCGGCCGCCTGCACCACGATGTCGTCGCTCAGCGGCACGCCCGCCTCGTGCGTCCGGGTGCCCAGCTCGGTGTAGAACGCGCCGATGGTGTCGTCGCGGTGGTCCGCCCGCAGCGCCTCGACCAGCCGCAGCGCCTTGCGCGACGCGGCCATCATCGGCTTGTACTGCTCCGGGACGTCGCCGCCGTTGAGGATGCTCAGGCTGAACGCGCGCCAGCGCAGGGTCACGCCGCGCTCGGGCGCCACGCCGACCAGCCACCGCGAGGTGCGCCAGGTGAACGGGCAGGCAGGGTCGAAGAAGTAGGTGGCCTCCATGAGCCGATCCTATGCCGCCCTCAGCCGAGTTCGCGGCTGCGCTGGTCCACGCCGAGCACCCCGTACGGGTAGTCCGGCGCGTGCAGGTCACTCGCCGCGTCCAGGGCCTCGGTCTCAGCCTCGTCGAGGTGCAGGTCCGCGGCCCGCAGGTTCGTCTCGAGCTGCTCGACCGTACGGGCGCCCAGGATCGTCGAGGCCACCGCGGGCCGGTCGGTGACCCAGGCGAGCGCCACCTCGGCCATCGAGATCTCGCGCGACTCCGCGACCCGCTGGACGGCGTCGATGATCGCCCACGTACGGTCGGTGCCCCGCCGCTCCCACGCCTCCATGCCGCGGCCCGGATCCTCGCCCAGCCGGGTGGCGCCGGAGGGCCGCTGATCGCGCCGGTACTTCCCGGACAGCCAGCCACCGCCGAGCGGGCTCCACGGCAGCAGGCCCAGTCCGGCATCCCGGGCGGCGGGCACGATCTCCCACTCGATCTCCCGGACCAGCAGGCTGTACTGCGGCTGCAGCGTGACCGGACCGGCGATGCGCAGCTTCCGGGCGAGGTGGACGGCCTTGGTGAGCTGCCAGCCGGTGAAGTTCGAGAACCCGTAGTAGCGGATCTTCCCGGCCTTCACGAAGCCGTCGAGGGTCAGCAGAGTCTCCTCGAGCGGCGTGACCGGATCCCACGCGTGCGCCTGGTACAGGTCCACGGTGTCCAATCCGAGGCGGCCGAGCGAGGCGTCCAGCGCCCGGGTGAGGTGCCGTGCGGACAGGCCCAGGCCGTTCGGATCGCCGGCCATGGCGAAGCGCCCCTTGGTGGCCAGCACGATCCGGTCGGTCAGCTCTGCCGGGCGGTCGGCGAACCAGCGCCCGATGATGCGCTCGGACTCGCCGGCCGCGTACACGTCGGCGGTGTCGACCAGGGTGCCGCCCGCCTCGGCGAAGCGGTCGAGCTGGGCGTGCGAGACCTTCTCGTCGGACTCGGCGCCGAAGGTCATCGTGCCCAGGCAGAGGCGGGAGACGGCGCAGCCGCTGCGCCCGAGGGTTCTGTACTCCATGTCCGAAACGTAGCTCGATTCAGTGGAGCACGACCGGAGCGGCGACGTGCTCGCCGCTCTGCCGGTCGTCGAGCAGGTGAGACTTCTCGCGCTTGCGCGGCAGGAAGAACGCCGGAACGAAGGTGACCAGGACCAGCACGAAGCCCACCCAGAACGTCGTCGCGAACGAGTCGGCCACGAACTGCAGGCCGCGCTCCAGGAGACCGGGCTCGACCGGGATCTGCTGAGCCAGAGCGGGGTTCTGCTGGACGCCGATCGCCAGGCCGGCCTCGGTGACCGGCGCGCCGGTCTGCGGGTCGAGGACGCCCGGAATGGCCGGGGATTCGTTCAGCTCGCTGGTCAGGATCACCGACATGACGGCCGAACCGACCGAGCCGGCGATCTGCTGCAGGATGTTCAGCAGCGTGGATCCGCGCGCCACCTCGTGGTGGGTGAGGGTCTTCAGCGCGGACGTCATGATCGGCATCATCGTGCCGCCCATGCCCAGGCCCATGACGAACAGCGCGCCGCACAGCAGCACGTACGAGGTGTCCGTGCCCACCTGGGTGAACGCGAAGAAGCCCGCCGCGATGAGGACCAGCGCGAACGGCACCGTACGCCCGACCGGGATCCGGTCGGCCAGCATGCCCGCGATCGGCATGGTGACCATCGCGCCGATGCCCTGGGGCGCCATCAGCAGGCCGGCGTGCAGCGTCGACTCGCCGCGGACCTGGAGGAAGTAGCTGGGGAAGAGCAGGCCGGCGCCCATGAACGCGACCATGAAGACGGCCATCGTGACGGAGGCCACCGAGAGATTGCGGTTGCGCAGCAGGCGCAGGTCGAGCAGCGGGTGCGCCGGCTTGAACGAATAGAGGATGAAGCCGATCACCAGCAGGCCGCCGGCCAGCATCGGCACCCACACCTTGTTGTCCGCCATGGTCCCCGCCTCGGGCAGCGACGACACGCCGTACAGGAAGAGGGCCAGGCCCGGGGAGAGCATCAGCATGCCGAGGAAGTCGAAGGACTCGGACGGCTCCGGGGCGTCCTTCGGCAGCGCCCAGGCGGCGTAACAGAGAGCGATCGCGCCGATCGGCAGGTTGATCAGGAAGACCCATTTCCAGCTGGCGATGTCGATCAGCCAGCCGCCCAGGATGGGACCGCCGATCGGGCCCAGCAGCATCGGGATGCCCAGCACCGCCATCAGCCGGCCGATCCGCTCCGGCCCGGCCGCCCGCGTCATGATCGTCATGCCGAGCGGCATCAGCATGCCGCCGCCGAGGCCCTGCAGGACCCGGTAGCTGATGAGCTCGCTGATGGAGTCGGCGGTGGCGCACAACCCGGAGCCGAGGGTGAACAGCAGCAGGGCGGTCATGTAGAGCCGCTTCGTGCCGAAGCGGTCAGCCGCCCAGCCGGTCAGCGGGATCACCGTCGCCAGCGCCAGCGTGTACCCGGTCATGGTCCAGGCGACCTCGGCGTACGTGGCCTTGAACTCGGTCTGGAAGGTGGGCAGAGCGACGCTCACCACGGTCACGTCGAGGATGGACATGATCGCGCCGAGCACGATCACCCCGGCGATCTTCAGCACGGCGGCGTCGAGCTTGCCCGGTGCGGCCACGGGTTGACTGGTCACAGCGAAATCTCCTGGTAAGGCGGCCGCGCGCCGCATGGCACGCGGGTCCCTGCCATTGTCAGGGTTGATGGATCAGCTGTGGCTGCGGGGACCGGAATCGGTGCGGTTCCGACCTCGGCGTCATCGCCGTCCCCGTTGCCGGGGCGCCCGCCACCACTTCCGCGGGCCACCCTGCCGGGCGCCGGATGATCTCGCAAACCGTTTACGGCGATGGCGGCCTCGACCACCCGGACGCCGCCGTCCGCGCCGAACTCGACGGGTCTCAGACCGGCTCGGGCTCGCCCGCGGGGACGGAGCCGGGGTCGTCCGGGCCCGGCATCGGCTCGACCGGCGCCGGCGGCAGCGTCTCCGGGGTGTCCGGCGAGAGTTCGCCCGGGTCGTCCGGCACGGGCTCGTCCGGGTCGATCGGCGGGTAGGTGTCGGGATCCGGTCCGGGTAGCACCATGATCGGTACAGTGCCCGGTCCCCGGCCCCGGCAATCATCGAGGCCGGTCGCCGGCGAGGGCGGCGGCCAGCAGGGTGTGCAGCTTGGCGGCCCGGGCGGGGTGCCGGTGGGCGATCCAGGCGACGCGACCGCGCAGGTACGCGGGGAAGTCGTCGTGGCGTTCCCGGTTCGCCTCTTCGAGGCCGTGGCGGGCGGCGTCGTGCAGCATCGCCCGCAGGCGGTCGTAGTCCTCACGGCCGACGGCCGGGTGGTCGTTGACCACGAGGCCCGCCAGGCGCTGCCGGTCGCCGCGGCCGCGGATGCGGGTCTTGGCGGGGTGCACCCGGAAGCCCTCGTCCGTCACGACGGCCCCGGCGGCGGCGATCAGGCGGGCCGCCTCGCCGCGGGTCGGGTCTCCCGAGAAGGCCAGGTCGTCGGCGTAGCGGGTGTAGCGCACGCCGAACCGGTCGGCCAGCCCGGCCAGCCGCCGGTCGAGCCGGTACGCGACCAGATTCGCCAGCGCCGGCGACGTCGGCGCACCCTGAGGCAGATGAGGTTGCCTCAGCAGCGCGGCGCGGTGCCGGTCGGGTGACCGGCGGAGCACGGCCGCCGGGGTGCGGGTGGTCATCATCGCGGTGAGCGTGTGCGCGACCGGTTCCGGATAGCCGGCCGTGCGCAGCAGGCCGTAAATGCGGCCGGCGGTGATCGAGCTGAAGAACGCCGCCAGGTCCATCCTGATCACCAGCCGCTGCCCGCTGTGGGGTGCGGCGAACGTGTGCACGCCGCGGCCCGGGACGAAGCCGTGGGCGGCCGGGTGGATCGGCAGGCGGCCCAGGACGTCGTCGAGCAGCCGGCGTTGGAGGTCGCGCAGCCGGGGTTTCGGCGCCTCGATCAGCCGGTGGGGCAGCCACGCGTAGCGGTAATGGCGCAGGCGTTCGTCGTGGGCGTGACGGTTCAATTCCCGGCGGTCGGCGAACCAGTCGAGCTCGTCGCCGCCGAGATCCAGGAACGACGCCAGCGCCGCCAGGTCGTCGATCGGCGGGGTGTGCCAGCGCATGCGGATCACGCGGACGGGTGTGGCCCGCCGCAGCCGGATCCGGTGCCGCCGGACGAGCCGGCGCCCGGCGGGCGTCTCCAGCGCGGCGAGGAAGGCAGCCAGCTCGCGGGGACGGTCGGCCGGTGGATGCCGGTACGCCCGCAGCACCGCGAGCACCACGGCGCCGAGCCAGCGCGGCCGGCCGCCGAGCACCGCCGTGCCGATCCGGACCAGACGGCCGGGTCGCCAGCGGGTGGTGAGGAAGGCGTCCGCGAGCGCGGCTGACACCCGTACCGGTGGAACAGCGTGCCCCGACGATGCCCGGTCGTGCCTGCGCTGTCTCGCGCGGAGCGCGGTGGCGCGCCGGCGATGCGCTGCGTGGCTCAATGTCTCGCCCCCGGGGGTGCCCCGGAGAGACCGTCGGCTTGCCGGCGGTCGAGCTCGGGACACGCTGCCACCGGTCGCCGAGTATAGGGCCGGTGGTCCAAGAGGAGGCTCTCGATCCGCTTGAACCACCGACGTCCTTGTCGCTACCCGCTCACTGCGGGACTAATCACCCGGGAGAGAAGTGGCGGGAGAAGTTCCGCCAGGATGCTGAGCCCGTCCGTGCTGAGCACCGATTCCGGGTGGAACTGCACGCCCGCGAAGCCGGGACCGCGCAGGGCGTGGACGGTCCCGTCCGGATCGGCGGCGATCTCCACGCCGGGCAGCGGCGCCGTCAAGGCCGTGAAGCTGGAGTAGAAACCGACCCGGCGCCGCGTGCCGAACAGGTCGACGTCGCGTGCCACCCCCTGGTAGGTCGACTCGCGCCGGCGCAGCGGCAGGCCGAGTGTGGCGGCGAGGATCTGGTGGCCCAGGCACACGCCGAGCAGTGGGCGCCGGGCGGCGACCAGCCCCGCCACCAGGCCGCGCAGCGTGACCATCTTGGCGTCGTCCGAGGCCGGGTCGCCCGGACCGGGACCCGCGACGACCAGGTCGGCCACGGGTACGGCGGACACGGTCCACGGCACCAGGGTCACCGCGAGGCCCAGCGCCCGCAGCTGATGGGCCAGCATCGCGGTGAAGGTGTCCTCGGCGTCCACGACGACCACCGTCCGGCCGTCGAGGGCCGGGACGGTCAGGGCGCCCGGGTGCCGCTGGTCGAGCCAGAAGCGGGCCAGGCCGTCGTTGCGGGCCGCGAGCGCCGCCTGGATCGCGGGGCTGTCCGGCTCCGGGCGTACCGTCGTCGTCCGGGCCCGGGCGGCACCCAGCGCGGCCAGGACGCCCGCGGCCTTGGTGTGGGTCTCGGCGACCTCGCCGTCCGGGGTCGAGTGCCGGACCAGCGTCGCCCCGACCGGCACCCGCAGCTCGCCGCCGGGGGAGATCTCGGCGGTGCGGATGAGGATCGGCGCGTCGAGGGTCTGCCGGCCCTCGTCGTCGTGCCCGAGCAGCGCGAGCACCCCGGCGTAGTAGCCGCGGCCGCGGCGTTCGTGCCGGGCGATCACCCGGCTGGCGTTCTCCACCGGGCTGCCGGTCACGGTCGGCGCGAACATGGTCGCGCGCAGCACCTCGCGCACGTCGAGCGAGCCGCGCCCGGCGAGCAGGTACTCGGTGTGGGTGAGATGGGCCATCCGCTTCAGGTACGGGCCGACGACCTGACCCCCGTGCTCGGCGACCGCAGCCATCATCTTGAGCTCCTCGTCGAGCACCATGTAGAGCTCGTCGATCTCCTTGCGGTCGGCGAGGAAGCCGAGGAGGTCCCGCTCGCCGTCGTGGCGGAAGGTGCCGCTGATGGGGTTCATCATGGTCAGGCCGTCGGCGACGCTGACGTGCCGTTCCGGGGTCGCGCCGACGAGCGTACGGGTGCCGGTGTGCACCAGGAACGTCCAGTACGCGCCCCGCTCGCCGGTGAGCAGGTTGCGGAACGCCGCCCGCGCCGCGTCGACCGGGTCGCCGCCGACGGTGGCCTCGAAGACCCGGTGGATGACGAAGTTGGCGCCCTCGCCCTGCCCGATCTCGTCGCGCAGCACCGTACGCACGATCGTCGCGTAGTCCTCGTCGGAGATGTCGAAGCCCTGACCGGCGAGGCGCAGCGGGGCGGTGGGCAGGGCGGCGATGGTCTCGGCCAGCGGGGCCGTCCGTACCGAGCGGATCCGCAGGCATTCCAGCGGCGCGCCGTCGTCGACGCAGGCGAAGCCTCGTTCGGCGACCTGCCGGTACGGGACGAGGGCGAGCGTCTGCGGTCCCGCGCCGGCGGGCAGCGGGATGTCGGCGAGCCGGTCCACGGTGACGACGTCACCGTGGAGGATCTCGACGTGGTCGGCACCGTCGCGGTGCAGCAGGGCAAAGGGTTCCATGGGTCCTCGATCTGGGCGGGGACCGCCGCCGAGGATCGGGCCATACGACAACGGCCGCCTCGTCGGAGGCGGCCGCGGTGGATGGTTACGCGCGGAAGGGTGTGGCCGCCGGGAAGGCGGGCCACCACATGCTCAATCGCGCGTGCATGGCGCCGAGCTTAGGGCCCGTCGCGGTAGCAGCGCCAGCCCGCGGGGCGGGTGTCGTCGATCTGATCGGCCCAGGCGGCGGAGCCGTAGCGCCACCGGCAGGCCGCGTCCATGTCGATGGGCACCGGGTCGCGCAGGATCCGGCCGCACATCCAGCCGCCGTTGGCCGAGAGGGCGAGGGTGCGCCTCCCGACGGTGGCCCGGCAGTACGCCGAGAGCAGCTGCGGCAGCCCGGCGTCGTCAGCGGGGCCGAGCAGCACGGGGGACGCGGACGAGCGGGATGCGGACGGGGAAGCGCTCAGTTTGCGTTGCTGGGCGACCGCATTCAGGGGCCGCCGCGACGCCGCCGGTACGGGGTTCGCCACCGGTGGCGGGATCGAGATCGCCGGCAACGGTACGGCGGCCTGCGGCGTACCGGCGTCGTGCAGGAACAGGGGGACGGTGGCGGCCAGCGCCAGCACCGCCGCGACCACGACCGCCCAGGGCCACCGGTGCGGCCGGGTCAGCGAGATCAGGTGGCGGGGGGCCGCCGTCCGCAGCGTGAGGTAGCGACCGTGCCCGGTGGCCCGGTGCCGGCCGTCGACCTGCTGAGGCACGCCTGCCGCTCCTCCCTGTGCAACGCCGCTACCGGCCGGAAACTTCACCCACCGTAATCGTGTTGGGGGAGTGCGACGTCAGACGTTCAGGCGGCTGCGGGCCCGCCGTCCGTACCGTTCGGCCTTCTACCCAGCGGGGTTGAGTACTGCTACTCACGGTCACCGGCCGGGCGCTGCCGCAGACTTTTGCAGGTCAGACCCCACCTAAAACGTTCGGAGCGCCTCGTGTCGTACCAGCCTTCTTCCCCGGCCAAGCCCACCGCCGCCTTCGTGGGCGCCTCCTGGACGGTTCTGTTCCTCGGTGTCCTGTCCTTCGCCACCGGACTGTGGAACGCCACGATGACTATCAGTGAGAAGGGCTTCTACGCCGCCGTCCTGCTGCTGGGGCTCTTCGCCGCGGTGTCGTTGCAGAAGTCGGTACGGGACCGTGCCGAAGGGCTCCCGGTCTCGGCGTTGTACCTGGGCCTGTCGTGGTCGGTCGTCGGGATCTCGACGGTGATGCTGGCGGTCGGCCTGTGGAACAGCGACATGGCCCGCAGTGAGAAGGGCTTCTACGGCCTGGCGTTCGCGATGACGATGTTCGCGGCGGTCGCCGTGCAGAAGAACGTCCGGGACATGCTGCAGTACCGGGCGCCGTCGCACGCCGTGGCCGCAGCGGCCGTCGCCCCCACGATCATCGCCCGATGACCGTTCAGGCGGCCTCGTACGCCGACCGCACCGCCTGCTGGGCCCAGCGCATGCGGCCGAGCGCGCAGTCGGGGTGCTCGCCGAACTCCTGGGCCACCAGGGCGGCGCAGCCGCCCTCGCCGAGGCGGTCCACCGTCTCCGTGACGACGGCCCGGATCACCTCGGGGGTGGGGTGCTGCGAGCGCTGGAGGTCGGAGACGAACAACGCCTCGTTGCGGAGGTCGTCGGAGTCGATAGCGGTCATCGGGTCCTCCTGCCGGGGGTCGAAGCGGGCGTCTGTGTCCAGGACACCTGGCCGGAGCTGCAGCTTCGCTGCGCGAGAGTTGCCATGCGGTTGCGGAGAGCGGCATTCACAGAGCGGACCAAACGGATATCGTGCTGATAACGAGCGAAACGCATGGGGGGAACAGCCGTGACGGTGGTCCTGGTCGCCGACGACGACGCCGACATCCGTGACCTGGTGGCGTTCAAGCTCGAACAGGCCGGCCTCGAGGTGATCGCCGTCGAGGACGGGCAGGCCGCGGTGGAGCAGGCCCGGGCGCGGCACCCCGCGCTCGCCGTCCTCGACGTGTCGATGCCCGGTCTGTCCGGAATTGACGTGTGCCGGATGCTGCGCGCGGATCCCTCCACCTCGGGAATGCTGATCATCATGCTGACGGCCCGGGTGCAGGAGCAGGACGTCGAGGGTGGTTTCAGCGCGGGCGCCGACGACTACGTCACCAAGCCGTTCAGCCCCCGCGAGCTGGTCTCGCGGATCCAGGCCCTGCTGAGCCGGGCCCGGGCCTGAGGGGACCGGACGCCCATGCCCCGGGACCGGTCCGTCGGGCGCCTGCTGACCCTGGCGTTCGGCGTACTGGTGGTTCTGATCGTGGGCTCCGGGGCGGCGCAGACCGCCGCGCTGGTCATGCAGCACCGGGTGGTCCGCGAGCTGTCCACACACGTGCAGCCGCTGGAGCTGGCCAACGCCGAGCTGCGGGGCGCCCTCGCCGACGGCCAGCAGGCCCTGCGCGGCTATCTGCTCACCGGTGACGGCCAGCTGCTCGATACGTACTACCTCGCGCGCAGCGACTACCAGCTCACCGGGCGCAGGCTGCGCGAGCTCGCCGACGACCGGGAGAACGGCGCCGTCGCACGGCAGCTCGGCCGCGCCGACGTCTGGTGGAGTCTCGCCGAGCAGCAGCGCCAGGCGCCGCCACGCAGCGACGTGGCGGCCGCGTACGTGGCCAAAGGCCGGCCGCTGTTCCAGGCGTTCACCGCCGAGAACCGCTCGCTCGACGCCGAGCTCGCCGCCCGCGCCGAGGTCCTGCATCGGCGCAGCACCCGGCTCAGCACCGTGACGACGGGCGTCGTGATCGTCCTGACCCTGCTGGCGGCGATGACCGCGGTCCTCGCCGCCGGCGTGATCCGGCGCCGGATCACCGGCCCGCTGGCCCGGGTCGTGTCGGTCATCGACCGGCGTCGCGCCGGGGAGCTGGACCTGCGCGCCGACGCGTCCGAGGGTCCCACCGAGGTCCGGGCCGTCGCGCAGGCGATCAACGAGATGGCCGTGGAGGGCGACCGCATCCGTGGGGCCGAGAAGGACGTCGAGCGCCTGCGGGCCGAGACGCGGCAGCTCGGCTACCGCATCCGGTCGCACCTCAAGGTGGAGGAGGCGCTCCAGGAGGCGGTGCGCGGCCTGGCCGACATCGTCCGCGCCGACCACGTGCTGGTCCGGATGGCGCCCGGCCAGACCGACGTTCCGCCGCTGGTGAGCCTGCGCGACGAGCATGTCGGCGGGGTGCTCAAGGAGCTCGCCGACTGCGACGTCGCCTGGCTGCGCAGCGGCGACGCGTGGTCGTCCGGGGAAATGGCGGCCGCGGAGCAGGGCGCGCCGCCGGAGGACGAGCGGCGTGCCTGCGCGGCCGCCGGTGCCGGCGCGGTCCTGACCGTCGCGGTCAGCGGCAGCGACGAGTGCCTGGGCGCGCTCACCTTGATGCGGGACGCCGGGCCGGCCTGGTCGGAGGTGGAGCTGCGGCTGGTCGAGTCCGTCGCCGCCGATCTCGGCCGCGGCGTGCACCACGCCCGGCTGTACGAGCGCGAGCAGCACCTGGTGGCCCGCCTGCAGGAGCTGGACACGGCGAAGACCGACTTCATGTCGACCGTCTCGCACGAGCTGCGCACGCCGCTGACCAGCATCGCCGGCTACGTCGAGCTGCTGCTCGACGCGGAGGGCGGCGAGCTGACCCCGCCGCAGCAAAAGATGCTCGAGGTGATCGGGCGCAACACCCGGCGGCTACGGGAGCTGATCGAGGACATGCTGATCCTGTCCAAGATCGAATCGGGTTCCTTCCGCCCCTCGCGCCGGCCGGTCGACCTGGCCGAGCTCGCCGGCCACGCGATGACGGCGATGGGGCCGGCCGCGGCCAAGGGTCAGGTGACGCTCCGCACCGAGGTCGAGGGCCCGATCGAGCTCAGCGCCGACCCCGACCAGCTCGACCGAATCCTGACGAACCTGCTGTCCAACGCTGTCAAGTTCAGCAAGCCCGACGGTACGGTCACCCTGTCCGCCCGCCGCCAGGGCGAGGAGGTGCACCTGACGGTCGCGGACAACGGCATGGGCATCCCGCCGGACGAGCAGCAGTCCCTGTTCGCCCGATTCTTCCGCGCCAGCAACGCGATCCACCAGGCGATCCCCGGCACCGGCCTGGGCCTGGCCATCGTGCGGACCATCGTGGACAACCACGGCGGCCGCATCGCGGTGGACTCGACCCAGGGGGTCGGCACCACGGTCACCGTCCGGCTCCCGGTGCGGTGACTGGGATATCGTGAGCGCCCACCCACGACAGCGAGGTGTGAGCGCATGCGACGACGGGCCGGCGGCAAGCCGACGTCCAGCGATGTCGCCGCCGCGGCCGGGGTTTCCCGCTCCGCCGTGTCGTTCGCCTTCAACAACCCCCAGCGGATCTCCACCGCCACCCGCGAACGCATCCTCGCCGTCGCCGAGGAGATCGGGTACGCCCCCAGCACGCTGGCCCGGATGCTGCAGGCCGGCACGACGAACTCCCTCGGCGTGCTCCTGCCCCAACGGCTCGCCCGGGTGCTGGACAACCCGTACTACGCCCGCTTCCTCATGGGCGTGGGACAGGTCTGCGACCAGGAGGGGTACACCCTGTTGCTGTCGCCGCCGCTGCAGGACTCGGTGCTCAAGGCCATCCCGTACGCGGCGGTCGACGGCTTCGTGGTCTGCGGGCTGGAGGCCGACCGCGGCGAGGTCGCCGAGCTGGAGCGGCGCGGCATCCCGTTCGTGCTCATCGACAGCGACCGGCACGAGAACGCGCCCAGCGTGGATGTCGACGACCACGGCGGCGCCCGCGACGTCGCGCGATACCTGCTGGACCTGGGGCACCGGCGGATAGCGGTCCTGTCGATGGATCCGGGCCCGGACACCGCCGTCCGTGGCTACCGGGGTCCGCTCGCGCGGCGGATGGCCGGCATCGCCGAGGCGCTGGCCGGCGCGGGGCTGAGCATGGCCGACGTGAAGCTGGCCGAGGTGCCGGTGACGCGGACCGACGGCTATCGCGCGACGAGGCAGCTGATGGCGCAGGACCCGCCCACTGCGATCCTCGCCCTGTCCGACGTGCTCGCGTACGGGGCGGTGGACGCGCTCAAGGAGCTCGGGGTCGAGGTGCCGGGGCAGGTCTCGGTGACCGGATTCGACGACCTCGCCGAGTCCGCGTGGTTCCGGCCGCGGCTGACCACCGTACGCCAGCCGATCGTCACCAAGGGTCGTACCGCCGCGGACTTCCTCATCTCCGCCATCCGCGGCGAGGACCAGCATCCCCATCAATCACTCAGTACGTCGCTGATCGTCCGGGATTCGGCGGCCGCACCCATGTAACACGTGTTAGTAACGTGCTAGCGTCTCGCGCCATGACCGATCAACTGATCGCACGGCGGGACTTCGCCGTCGCCGCGTCCGTCTCCTGGTGGCGGGACGCGGTCATCTACCAGATCTACCCGCGCAGCTTCGCCGACGCGAACGGCGACGGCATCGGGGATCTGCCCGGCATCCGCAGCCGGCTGCCGTACCTCCGTGAGCTCGGCATCGACGCCGTGTGGCTCTCGCCCTTCTACGCCTCGCCGCAGGCCGACGCCGGCTACGACGTGGCCGACTACCGCACCGTCGACCCCGTTTTCGGCACGCTCGCTGATGCGGAGGGCCTCATCGGCGACGCCCACGACCTCGGCCTGCGCGTGATCGTCGACCTCGTCCCGAACCACTCGTCGGACCAGCACGAGTGGTTCCGGCGGGCGATCGCCGAGGGGCCCGGCTCGCCGTTCCGCGAGCGGTACCACTTCCGGCCCGGCCGCGGCGCGGACGGCGAGCTGCCGCCCAACGACTGGCCGTCGATCTTCGGCGGGCCGGCCTGGACCCGGGCGGCGAACCCGGACGGCAGCCCGGGCGAGTGGTACCTGCACCTGTTCGCCCCCGAGCAGCCCGACTTCAACTGGGACCACCCGGCGGTCGCCGACGAGTTCCGGACGATCCTGCGCTTCTGGCTCGACCTCGGCGTCGACGGCTTCCGCATAGACGTCGCGCACGGGCTGGTCAAGGCCCAGGGCCTGCCCGACCTCGGCGTCGAGACCCAGTGGCACCTGCTCGACGTCGGCGTCAGCCCGTGCTTCGACCGCGACGGCGTGCACGACATCTACCGCAGCTGGCGGCGCATCCTCGACGAATACCCCGGCGAGCGGATCGCGGTCGCCGAGGCGTGGGCGCCGACGCTCGAGCGGGTCGCCGCGTACGTACGCCCGGACGAACTGCACCAGGCGTTCAACTTCAGCTACCTCGGCACCGCCTGGAACGCGGCGGAGCAGCGGCGGATGATCGACGCCTCGCTGGCGGCCATGCGGGCGGTGGGGGCACCGGCGACCTGGACGCTGTCCAACCACGACGTCGTCCGGCACACCACCCGCCTCCTGCAGGCCGGCGAGGGCGAGGACGGCGAGGTCGCCGGGCGCCGCCCCACGGAGGTCGACCCTGCCGCCGGGCTGCGCCGGGCCCGCGCCGCGTCCCTGCTGCTGCTGGCGCTGCCCGGGGCGGCGTACCTCTACCAGGGTGAGGAGCTGGGCCTGCCGGAGGTCGTGGACCTGCCCCCGGAGGTGCGGCAGGATCCGGCGTTCCACCGGGCCACCGGCCAGGACGGCTATCGCGACGGCTGCCGGGTGCCGATCCCGTGGCACGGCGACCGGGCGCCGTACGGCTTCGGTCCGGAGGGCGGGCCGAGCTGGCTGCCGCAGCCGGAATCCTGGGCGCGGCTCAGCGTCGCCGCGCAGCAGGGCGAACCGGGCTCGACCCTGTCGCTGTACCGCGCGGCCCTGGCCGTCCGCCGGTCGCACCCCGGCCTCGGCGCCGTGGACGACCTGCGCTGGGTCGAGGCCGGGGAGGGCGTGCTCGCCTTCGACCGCGACGGTTTCCGGTGCACGGTGAACATGAGCGCCGAGCCGGTCCGCATCGCCCGCCCCGGCGACGTGCTGCTGGCCAGCGGCCCGACCGAAGCGGACCCGGACACCGTCGTGCTGCCGCCCGACACGACCGTCTGGTGGAACGTCTGAGCCGCTGACCGCGCCCGGCGGGGCCCGGTGGCCAGGGTCGCGTCGGGTGGCGGACAGCTGAGTACGCGTACCGATGGCAGGCGGCCCGGCGGTGGGAAGACTGGCGGGCATGCGTATGACGACAGCGATCCTGACCACGACCGCGTTGGCCACCCTGCTCCTGGCCGGCGGCTGCGGCTTCCACGACGCGATGTGCTCCTCGGGGGAGTACCCGGTGAAGGCCGTCCGCAGCACCACCGGCGGGGACTGCGTCAAGGACGGCGAGGAGCCGCCCGCCGGCTACGTGCGCTACCCGCAGGGCAAGGTGCCGAAGTACGTCGACGACGAGTGGGACCGCTACTGGAGCGAGCACATGCTCGACGCCGACGGCAACGAGGTGGCCTCCTGAGCCCTACTGCTCGTACGTCTCCAGGAAGCGGCGCAGCCGGTCGGTGGCGTCGTCGAGCACGTCCACCGGGGCCAGGAAGACCATCCGGATGTGGTCCGGGGTCGGCAGGTTGAAGCCGGTGCCGTGGGACAACAGCATCAGTTGCTGCTCCAGCAGGTCGATGATGAGCCGCTGATCGTCGCGGATCTTGTGGACCTCGGGGTCGAGCCGGGCGAAGAGGTAGAGCGCCCCCTCGGGTTTCACGCAGTCGACCCCGGGGATCTCGTTGATCTTCTGCCAGGCGTGGTTGCGCTGCTCGTAGAGGCGCCCGCCGGGGCGGATCAGCGTGGTGATGCTCTGGAAGCCGCCCAGGGCGGTCTGCACCGCGTGCTGGGCCGGCACGTTCGGGCACAGCCGCATGTTCGCCAGCAGTTGGAGGCCCTCCAGGTATTCGGCGGCGTGGGTCGTGGGCCCGCTGACCGCCATCCACCCGGACCGGAAGCCCGCCGCCCGGTACGTCTTCGACAGCCCGCCCATGGTGAGCACCAGCAGGTCCGGGGCGAGCGCCGCCGCGCAGACGTGCTCCGCGTCGTCGTACAGGATCTTGTCGTAGATCTCGTCGGAGAGCACCAGCAGCTGGTGCCGCCGGGCGATCTCGAGGAGGCCGAGCAGGGTCTCGCGCGAGTACACCGCGCCGGTCGGGTTGTTCGGGTTGATGATCACGATGGCCCGCGTGTTCGGGGTGATCTGCGCCGCCACGTGCTCGAGATCCGGCTGCCAGCCCTGCGACTCCTCGCAGCGGTAGTGCACCGGCCGCCCCCCGCACAGCGTCACGCCGCCCGTCCACAGGGGGTAGTCCGGGCTCGGCACGAGCACTTCGTCGCCGGTGTTGAGCAGCGCCTGCAGCGACATGACGATCAGCTCGGACACCCCGTTGCCGAGGAAGACGTCGTCGGGCTGGACGTTCTCGACGCCGAGGGTCTGGTAATACTGCGCGACCGCGACCCGGGCCGAGTAGATGCCGCGGGCGTCGCTGTAGCCCTCGGCGTCGGTCAGGTTGTGCACCATGTCCGCGACGATCGGCTCCGGCGTGTTCAGTCCCCAGGGGGCCGGATTGCCGAGGTTGAGCTTGAGGATGCGGTGGCCCGCGTTCTCCAGCTCCTGGGCCCGCCGCAGCACCGGGCCGCGGATGTCGTATCGGACATTCTTCAGCCTGCTCGCCTGGGACACCATACGATCGAGACTAGGCCCCACCCGGCGGTGAGCCGCGTCATGGGCGTGGGTTCGTCACTCAGCTCGTCCGCTAGCGCGCCGACAGGTTTCCTGTGCGAAGAAAGCTCAGACGATTCATTCCGACCGTCGCCGCCCTGATCGGGTGCGGGGCCGCCTTCCTGTTCATGCAGCAGGTCACGACCGGGGCGTTCGACGGCCTCGAGGCGCGGCAGGTGGCCCAGGACGCCGACCGGATCCGTTCGGGCCTGGACACCCAGGCCCGGCTGCTCACCACGTTCGGCGCCACCAACGCGGTGTGGGACGACACCTACCAGGACATCGCCACCGGGAACAAGGAGGCCTTCGCCGAGGACTTCCCGCCGGACGCCGACGAGAGCGCCGGCAACTTCGACGCCATCCTCGGTGTGGATCTCGACGGCCGGTTGGTCGCGGGCGGCATGTCCGGCGGCACGGCGTTCCAGGCGCCCCCCGACGGGCTCACCGATCCCCAGGTGCTCGGTCGTTTGTTCGACCCCGCCGCGGCGGCCGGGACCGCCCGCTGCGGCATCGTCTCCGCAGACTTCAAGTACCTGTTCTGCGGCCTGGGCGCGTTCCCCAACTCCGGCGAGGGGCGTCCGTCCGGTGGCCTGGTGCTGTTGCAGCGGCTGTCCCCGGAGCGGATGAAGCTTTTCAGCGCGGACATCAACCTGCCCACGGTCGTCGCCGGGCAGCGACGCAGCGCCGGGGACGCGCAGAAGCCGGTCACCAGCCTCGTCGGTGCCGTAGACGTGCAGACGACCGTGTTGAGCGCCGACCGGATCGCCCTGGACGCGAACATCAAGACCGCCGACGGCGCCGAGCTGGTGCTCGAGTCGGTCCGAGGCCGACCGATCCACGCCGCCGCCACCAGCACGGCGGGCAAGCTGTTCGCCTTCATCGCGGTCGCCACCCTGCTCATCGTGGCGCTGATGACCTGGTCGGGCCGCCGGGCGGTACGCCGCCGGGTGCGCCCGCTGCGGCAGACGACCGAGCAGATCGTCGCCTCCGGCGACTACGACCTGAGGGTGGGCGTCACCGGCCACGACGACATCGCCGCCCTGGGCCGGACCATCGACGCCATGCTCGACACGATCGGCAGCCGGGACCGCCTCCTGCAGAGCGAGCAGCAGCAGCGCAGGCAGGAGCTGCAGGAGACCCACGAGCGGCAGACCGCCGCGGAGCGCGAGGCCCAGGAGCACGCCCGGCAGCTCGTCGACGAGACGTCGTCGTTCGTCGCGAGGCAGCTTGCCGGCGTCTCCGACCAGGCCACGGCGGTCGGCGTGGCGGCCGGCCGCATCGACGAGCGGGTCCGCGACGCCCGGGTGGCGGCGGGCCACCTGCTGGACAACAACACCGAGGCCAGCCGGGCCGTCGGCACGCTGCACGACAGCCTGCGCAAGGTCGACGAGGTGGCCCGCTTCATCGGCGGCATCGCCCGGCAGACCAACCTGCTCGCGCTCAACGCCGAGATCGAGGCGGCCCGGGCCGGTGCGGCCGGTCAGGGCTTCGCCGTGGTGGCCAACGAGGTCAAGACGCTGGCCGGCACCACCGCCGAGTCCACCGCGACGATCAGCGCCACCCTGGACGAGCTGAACCGGCACGTGACGGCGGTCGTCGAGATCATGACGACCATGAGCACCACCATCGCCGCGATCGACCACACCACGTCGGACGCCCAGCAGATGACGGAGGAGCAAGAGGCCGTCGTGGCCGACCTGACCGCCCGCGTCGCGGAGGCCGGCGAGCGCCTCGAGGCGCTCGTCTCCCGCACCTGACAGTCAGGCCAGGTCGGCGGCGAGGAGTTCGGTTCCCGGGTCCGGGGCGACCGGGGAGGCCGCCACGGTGAACCAGAAGATGCTTCCGCCGCCCGGGTTGGGCGTCACGCCGAGCTCGCCGCCGTGCCGGGCGACGATGCGGCGGCACAGCGCCAGGCCCAGGCCGGCGCCCGGGTAGGCCTCGGCGGCCGCGGCCCGGTGGAACGGTGCGAAGATCCGGTCGCGCTCTTCCTCGGGTACGCCGATGCCGCGGTCCGCGACCTCGATGCGCCACCAGCCCGGGGCGTGCTCGTGGGCGTCGACGGCGATGCGGGCTACCGAGCCCTGCCGGACGAAGCGGACGGCGTTGTCGACCAGCCGGCCCAGCACCTCGCCGAGCAGCCCCGCGTCGGCCAGGACCGCGGGCAGGTCGCCCACCTCGATCCCGGGGCGCCGGCCGTCGATCCGGTCGAGCCGGTCGGCGACCACCTCGAGGGCCAGGGTGGTGGCGTCGACGGCCTCCAGCTTGAGCGCGGCGTCGGGCGCGGATGAGTACGCCAGCAGCTCGTCCACCAGCGTGAGCATGCGCCGGGTGTTGTGCCCGATGCGCTGGAGGAAGTCCTGTGACTCCGGGTCGAGCCGGGGTGCGGCGTCTTCGAGCAGCAGGTCGGTGAAGCCGGCGATGCTGTGCAGCGGGGTGTGCAGACGTTCCCCGGCCGCGGTGGCGAAGCCGCGCAGTTCGGCCTCGCGCTCGCGGAGGGCCTCGGCGGCGACGGCAGCGGCCTCCTCGGCGGCGCGTGCCCGGTCGAGCAGCACCCCGCGGTCGGCGACGTCGTCGCGGGTACGGGCGGCGGCACCGCGGCGACCGGCCTCGACGGCGAGGATGCTCGCGGCCAGGGCCAGGGTCAGAACCGTGGTGCCGAGCATGGTCAGCGGGGCAGCGGCGGAGAGTTCCGGGCCGACCAGCGCGGTGACCGGGCGGACCGAGACCTGCCACGAGAGCCCGGCGAAGGCCAGGTCGACGATCGCGTGCCGGGCGCCGTGCGGGTCGCCGCCCCAGCGGCTCACCTCGCGGGCGACGCCGTCGGGCGCGGTCACGGTGAGGACGGTGGCGACGCCGGTGACGCCGGCCGCCCGCAGGGACTGCTGGAGCAGCTCGGGGGCGCGTACGGCGACGACGACCCAGCCCTGGAAGGTGGTGCCGTACACGGGGGCGACGAGGTCGAAGGCGAGCGCGTGCTGGGCCGGCGGCAGGTCGCGGTCCGCGGGCAGGACGTGCGCCGGGCCGGCCACCAGGCGGCCGTGAACGCGGGCCAGGGCGAGGGCGCCCGCGAGGTCCGGGCCGGGGTTCAGGGTGCGGCGCGGCGGTGGCGTGCTGCCGTCGACGGTGTGCTGGGCGAGGATCGTGCCGGCGGCGTCGACCACGACGACCTGGTGCGCGCCGGGGAGCCGGTCGCCGACGATGCGGGACACGACGGGGGAGAGGCCGGCGGCGGGCGGGGTGGCGGCGGCCGCGACCAGGGTGTGCAGGGTGTCGGCGTACCGCTGGAAGGTCGTGTCGAGCGCGCTCCGCACGCTGATGGTCCGCATGGTGAGTGCCGCGGAGGCGGCGTCGTCCTCGGCGGCGGCGAGGCCGGATGCGGCCGCGGCGCCGGTGCCGAGCCCGAGCACGAGCGTGACAGCGGCCAACGCCGCGCCACGCCGGCCGATGGCCTCGAGCCCCCTGGTGAAGTTCACGGAGCCTCTATCGGACGTGGCGGCGACGCGGTTGAGAAGGCCGGGACCGGTTGCAGCTTTGCTCCTCGTTCCCGGCGATGCATGCCCACATAACGGATATGTTGGACAGGTCAGCGGCCGGTTCGGCACTCCGGGGGGACGATGAGCACGATTCTGCTCGTCGAGGACGATCCGGACATCCGGCATCTGGTGGCGTACAAGCTCGGCAAGGGCGGCATGGACGTGATCGGCGTGGCCGATGGGGTGGCGGCGCTCCGGGAGGCGCGGACGCACCCGCCGGACCTGGTCCTGCTCGACGTCCGGATGCCGCACATGTCCGGCATCGAGGTGTGCCGCGAGCTGCGGGCCGGGCCGCTGTCTCCCGACGTACCGATCATCATGCTGACCGCCCGGTCCCGCCCGCAGGACCTGGAGCAGGGGTTCGCCGCCGGTGCCACCGACTACATCGTGAAGCCGTTCAGCCCGCGCGAACTGCTGGAGCGCGTAGAGGCCGCGCTGGCGCGGGTGACCCGGTGATGCTGCACGTCTTCACCGTGGTCATCGCGATCCTCGCCGGGATCGTCGCCGTGACCGCGGTCGGCATCATCGTCGTCCGGCTCCTGCGCCGGACCCGGCTACGCAAGCGGGCGCAGCTCGCCACGCTCCCGCGCCGCGCGCTGCTTGCCTTCGTGGCGGAGAACGGCGAGGAGGGCGGCGACGAGCTGGTCGCCATCCCGGACGACGCCTGGCGCGCCGCCGAGCCGCACGCCCTCGCGCTGCTCGGCAAGCTGCGCGGCGAGGCCCACCTCGGGCTGGTCTCCGTGTTCCTGCGCCGCGGCACCGCGCGTACGGCCCTCGCCCGGTTGCACTCCCGCAGCCCGGTCAGGCGCGCCCGGGCCGCCCAGGTGCTCGGCGACCTGGAGCTGCGCCAGGCGGTACCGGAGCTGTGCCGGCTGCTCACCGACCGGCATGCCGAGGTGCGCGTGGTCGCCGTACGCGCGCTCGGCCGCATCGGTGACCCGGCAGCGGCCTGGCGCATCATCGCCAGCCTGGACCGCTCCGATCCGATCCCGTCGCTGCTGGCCAGCCACACGCTCGCGCAGCTCGGCGCGGAGGCCGAGGTGACGCTCTCGGCCGCGCTCGACCACCCGCAGGCCCGGGTACGCGCGGTCTGCCTCGACGCTCTCGGCCTGCTCGGCGCCACCGGCTCGGTGCACCGCGTGGCGCGGGTGCTGCGCGAGGACACGAACCTCGACGTCCGGGTGGCCGCCGCGGCGAACCTGGGCAAGCTCGGTACGCGCAGCGCCCTGGACCCGCTCACCCTCGCGGTGCACAGCTCCCGTCCCACCACGCTGCGCGCCACCGCGGCCCGCGCGCTGGGCGACATCGGTTCCCCGGCGGCGGTCCCCGCGCTGGTGGCACTGCTCGGCGACGAGGCGTACCAGGTGGCTCACGAGGCCGCGCACGCGCTGCGCCGGATCGGCCCGGCGGGGCTCGACGCGCTGCGGGAGGCCGTCGACCGGGACCGGGCGTGTGCCGAGGCCAACGGGGCCGGCGCGCACGCGCAGCGGTCGGCCGCGGCCCTGCACGCCGAGGAGGCGCTCGCGCTCGCCGGGGTACTCGGGGCGGAACGGGTCGGGGCCGCCCGGTGACCGACCTGGTACGCGACCTGCTGACGTACACGGACTTCGCGATCTTCGCGTACTTCATCGCGCTCAACAGCGGCTACCTCGTGCTGATCGTCCTGGCCGGGCTCGAGTTCCGCCGCCACCTGCGGCGCCTGCCGTTCGCCGGCGCCGACGACATGTTCCGCAGCCCGCTGACCCTGCCGGTGTCGGTCATCGTGCCCGCGTACAACGAGGGGGCCGGCATCGTCGCCGCGGTCCAGGCGATGACCGCGCTGCGCTATCCGCGCTACGAGGTGGTGGTGGTCGACGACGGCTCCAGCGACGACACGTTCGAGCTGCTGCGGGAGCGGTTCGACCTCGTTCCCGTGCCGCGGGTGGTGCCGGCGGAGATCCCGTACCGGTCGCAGGTGCTGTCCGTGCACGTCGCGCGCGCCAACCCGCAGACCCTGACCGTGGTCCGCAAGACCAACGGCGGCAAGGCGGACGCCCTCAACGTCGGCATCAACCTGGCCCGGCACCCGCTGGTCTGCATGGTTGACGCGGACTCGGTGCTCGACCCCGACGCCCTGCTGTCGGTCGCGAAGCCGTTCGGTGACGACCCGCTGCGCGTCGCCGCCTGCGGCGGGGTGGTCCGCATCGCCAACGGCTGCAAGGTGGTCGGCGGCCGCGTCGTCGACGTCCGGATGCCGAAGCCCTGGCTGCTGCGGGTGCAGGTCGTCGAATACCTGCGGGCGTTCCTCATGGGCCGCACCGGCTGGTCGCGGCTCGGCGGCCTGGTGGTGATCTCCGGCGCGTTCGGCATCTTCCGGCGCGACCTGGTCGTTCAGGTCGGTGGCATGGACCCGGACACCATCGGCGAGGACGCCGAGCTCGTCGTGCGCCTGCACCACCACCTGCGCCTGGCCAAGGCCGACTACCGCGTCATCTTCGTCGCCGAGCCGGTCAGCTGGAGCGAGGCGCCGTCCAGCATGAGGGTGCTGGGCCAGCAGCGGCGGCGCTGGCACCGCGGCATCGCCGAGATCCTCAGCAAGCACCGCGGCATGATCCTCAATCCCCGTTACGGCCGCATCGGCCTGCTCGCCCTGCCGTACTACGTCGTGTTCGAGCTGCTGGCGCCGTTCGTCGAGCTGCTGGCGGTGGTCCTGCTGCCGCTCGGGCTGTGGGCGGGCGCGGTCAACATCGGCTTTGCGTGGCGCTTTGTGCTGGTGGCGTACGGCTACGGGCTCCTGGTCAGCCTGATGTCGCTGTTCATCGAGGAGGTCTCCTTCCACCGCTATCCGCGCTGGTCGGACATGGTCCGCGGGGTGGCCGCGGCGATACTGGAGAACTTCGGCTACCGCCAGGTGCTGGCCGTGTGGCAGGCCGCCGGCGCCGTGGGGGCCTGGCGCGGGCGCAAGGCGGTGTGGGGCGTCATGCAGCGCGAGGGCTTCGGTGGCGACATGGACTCACCCGAGATGGTCGGCGTCAGCCGGGGCTGACTGTGCCTCCGTCCGCGGGTGGCGCAGCCCGGGATGGCCGGCCGGCAGGCTGCGGCGGATCACCCACCAGCTGACCGCCAGGCATGCCGCCACCAGCGGCCAGGTCAGCACCGCCCGCGCCACCCCCAGCGCCACGACCGCGTGCGCGGCCCAGAGCGGCACGAACACCGCCAGCCGCAGCACGTACTGCAGAACCCAGATCCAACTGCCTTTCGAGTACGCCCGCAGCAGCGCCGGATCGCGCCGCCACCGCGTCTTCTGCCCGAGGACCGCGCCCACGACGACGCCGAGCAGCGGCCACCGGATCACGATGCTGACCGCCCACGCCAGCGCGCTCAGCGCGTTGGTGACGATCTGCAGCAGGAAGAAGTCCTCGGCGCGCCCGGTGCGCAGCGCGATCATCGCGGCGACGCCGACGCCCAGCAGCCCGATGAGCACGGCGCGCGGACGGTCACCCTGCCGCAGCCGGAGCATCGCCACCGCCGCCGCGGCCACCAGCGCCGCCGCCGTGCCCGCCCCGAGCGACCGGCCGCCGATCAGCCAGCCCGCGACGAACACCACCGGCGGCACGGTCGCGTCGAGCGCGGCCCGCCGTCCTCCCAGCACCTCGGCCAGCGACTCCGGTTCCGCCACGCCCCACCCCGTTCTCGAGTTAGGTCAGCCTACCTTTCAGCTGTACGACGGTGGGGGTTGCGGGAGCGGCAGTTGCGGGTAGGAACCCGGGCATGGTGGATCCGATGGAAGCGGTGCGTCGCCTGCTGGATCTACGCCACCGCAGCCGTCCCGAGGATCTACCGCCCGCGCTGGCCGCCGTGGCGCCGCTGCTCGGCGCGGACCGGCTCACCGCCCTGATCATCGACTACGAGCAGATCTCCCTGTGGCCGCTGCACGGCACCCCGGACGACGACGAACCGCGCAAAGTGGACGACACCCTGGCGGGCCGGGCGTACTGCACCGCCGAGACCACGTACGCCGAGTCCCACCTGTGGCTGCCGCTGCTGCACGGAGCCGAGCGGCTCGGCGTGCTCGAGGTCCGGCTGGACACGGACCCGGACCGGCGCCTCCACCGCGACCTGCGCGTCATCGGCGCGCTGGCAGCCGAGCTGATCGCCAGCCGCCGCTTCTACGGCGACGCCGTCGAGCGCACCCGCCGCCGGCTCCCGATGCAGCTCGCCGCGGAGATCATCTGGAACCAGCTGCCCCCGCTGACCTTCGCGGCCGACGACGCGCTCGTCACGGCCGTGCTGGAACCCTGCTACGACGTGGGCGGGGACGCCTTCGACTACGCGGCGAACGGCGACGTGATCCACGTGGCGCTCTTCGACACCGTCGGCCACGGCATCAGCGCCAGCGCCCTGACCACGCTGACGCTCAACACGTACCGTAATGCCCGGCGGTCCGGTCTCGGCCTCGCCGACACGTACCGTTCCATCGACAAGTGGATCCGCCTGCAGTTCCCCGGCGCCTTCGTCACGGCGGTCCTGGCCGAACTGGACACCACGACGGGTGCGTACAGGCGGGTGGCGGCGGGACACCCTGCGGAGCTGCACCTGCGCGGCGACCGTGCGATGGCGGCGCTGCCCACGCCGACCGCGCTGCCGCTGGGCCTCGGCCACATGCTCGATCGCCCGCCGGGCGTCACCGAGCTGATGCTGGAGCCGGGGGACACCCTGGTGCTGTACACCGACGGCATCACCGAGGCGCGATCGGCGGACGGGGAGCTGTTCGGGCTGGAACGGCTGAGCGCGTTCGTCGGCGAGGCTTTGCGGCTGCGGATCCCGGCGCCCGAGGTGATGCGGCGGCTGATCCACACGATCGTCTCGTACGAGAACGGCGAACTACGCGACGACGCGACCGCGGCCTTGCTGCAGTGGCGGCCCTCACGGCCCGGTGGTGCAAGACTGACCCGATGACGAGCGCGGGTTCGGTGCGTACCTTCGACGCCGACGAGGGCTGGGGCGTCATCGACGGCCCGGATGTGCCGGGCGGGTGCTGGGTGCACTTCTCTGTCATCGCAGCGGCCGGCTATCGCGAGCTGATGCCAGGACAGCTGGTGTCCTTCTCCGCCGAAGCGGCGAGCCAGGACGGGTTCGCCTTCCGCGCGGTGAAGGTCTGGACGGGTGACGTCGAGCCGCCCGGACAGCCCGGGCCCGGGGAGAACTCGACGGCGTACCGGAGCACGCTGACGCTGACATTCGAGTGACGTACCGCGGCAAAGCGGAAGGCCCCGACAGTCGTGTCGGGGCCTTCCGGGCGTCGTCGCTCAGCGAGCGGTGCGCGGGTCGCTGTCGTGGCTGCGAGAACCGGACTTGGCCAGCCCGCGGCTCACCAGGTAGCCGATCGTCAGCAGCGTGATGAACCACCACGCCTTGTCGGCGGCGAAGTAGTCCGCGCCGTTGTCGGCCGCACCGTCACCGACGACATTCGAGGCGATCAGTACGCCGATGACCGCGGCAACGTAGACGAACAGCTCCGTCGTCTTCCAGGACGGCTTCGTCTCGTCGCCGTGCCGACGGGTGTGCGCCACGTCCGTGACTTCGGTGCGTCCCTGGGTCTTGGGGGTATTGGTGGTGGTGCTCATGGTGTGTCTCCAAGGCTCATCGGGGGGATCGCCGAGGAGTGAGATCCACTCCGCCGGCACGGATCTTGTACCCGCGGCCGACATTCCCAACCTTTTCCCAGGAACCTTTCATCTTTTGTCACCGGGTGACGCATTCTGGCACCGTCACGACGAACGGAGAACGCGGCAGTGAGTCCCGATGAGAACACCTACGTGCGGGATCAGAACGCCCGGGTCGACCCGATGCTCACCCTCGGCACGATCACCGTCGCGGGCCTGCGGGACATCCTGGCCGACCTGCCCGGCGATGCCGTCGTGGTCGTCGCGGGAGACGGGGCAAGCGACGACTGTTCACCCCTGAGCGACGTGGAGGAGTGCTGGTACTTCCCGGCCGACGGTGAGTCCGCGCCGCTCGGGCGCGACGCCGACGGCAATGTCCACGAGCCCGGCTCCCGTGATCTGTACGCCGTGCTGCTCCGTCCCACCCGCTGACCGCAGGTGGTTCACCGCCGTCGGTCGGTGCCCCGTCCGGGCGCGGACAGGAACACGGTCGCCGCGGGACGTCCCGTCGCTTCCTGTTCGACGGCCGGCGCTTCGGCCTCGGCGAGTTCCGGCTCGTGCACCCGCTGGTGCAAACCCTCGGCCTTCTCCCGCAACTGTTGCAGCGTGACCTGGCCACGCTCGCCGCTCAGGTCGACCTCGATGCGGCAGAACCGGTCACAGGGGTACTCGACGACGAACATCGCCTGCGGGCCGGTGGTCATTGGACGTCACCGCCGATGCGCAGAAGGCAGGCGTCGCCACATCCGAAAAAGCTATGCATCTCCCAATCCTCCCACAGGCATGGCGCCCGTCGGCCCCAGCACCGTCGCATCGACGGTCCTGGGGCCGACGTTCTCAGCGCAGGGGCAGGTCCAGCCAGGAGGGGCCGGCGAGCGTGAGCGGCGCCCCGCGGGTGTTGGCGTCGAAGTAGAGCGGATCCTTGGTGTCCACCACGAGGGCAACCTGGTGCCCGGGCCGCACGTCGTACGAGGTCATCGGCAGCGCCAGATCCACGGAGAACGGTCGCGTGGCACCGTGCCAGCTGGTGGGTGCCTGGGTGATCAGCCGGCCGATGCCGAGCGCATCGAGATCGTAGAGGTACGCGATCACGGTGCCGTCCGGCCGTTGCGGGACGATGCCCAGGTGGACGCGGGCGATGCCGCGAACCGGTGCCACGCCGGCCTGCCGGTCGGACACCCAGACGCCGGCGTGCCTGCGGTCGACGCTGGGCAGCCACACCGTCGGCGGAATGCCGGTCAGCTGCTCCAGGCCGTTGCTGATCAGGGCGATGCCGCCATCCGCGGTGGTGTCGATGCCGGAGGTCACCCGGTAGGACCAGTCGGAGCCGGTCGCCCGGCCGAGAGTCCCGGTCTTGGCCCATCCGTCGGGCCTGCCGAGTTCCTGCCGCTTCAGCTGGCCGGGAATCGGGCCGGTGCCGGCGTAGGACTCCGCGGCGCCGGAACCGTGCGGGCGCAGCACCACCGGCGGTTCACGGTCGATGCCGTTGTCCACGTCCCGCAGGTAGTGGTCCAGCCACCTGTGCAGGCTGGTCCAGACGTGATTGGGCACGCCGAGCAGGCCGGAGGCCTCGACGGTGGCGTGGTCACCGGGGGCCAGCTCGAGCCGCCGGGGTGTCTTCAGGTTGTCGAACAGGTCCACCATCTGATTGACCGGGAAGATGCTGTCGCCGTAGGCGTGCTCGATCAGGACGGCCGGGTGGTTGGCGTTCAGTTCGTCGACGCTGTAGCGGACGGACCGGTCCCGGGCCCACTGCTCCCGATAGTCGTCGTTGCGGCCGGCCCAGTAGTCGTCGAGGATCTGGTTCATCTCGTCCGACGGGTGGCCCACGAGCCGGGCGACGGACTGCAGGAAGAAGGCTGCCTGCGGCCGGCGCGTCTCCTCGCCGGACATCGACTCGGCCATGTCGGCCCAGCCGCTCATCGAGACGACCGCCCGCAGGCGCCTGTCGTGGGCCGCGGCCAGCAGGCTGATGCCGCCGCCGTAGGAGAGCCCGGCGATACCGATCCGGTCCGGGTCGACGTCGGTGTGCGCGATCAGCCAGTCGATGGCGGTCGACGCGTCCGCGATGTCCGGCGGTCCGGCGACCTCGATCTTCCCGCCGGAGAACCAGAACCCCCGTGCGGTGTAGGAGAGGACGACGTATCCGCTCTCGGCCAGCTTCCGGGCCTGCGCCAGGTACTGGAAGTCGTTGAAACCCCAGCTCGCGACGAAGATGATGCCGGGATGGCGGCCGGGTGCCGCCGGCGCGATGACGTTGGACTTCAGCGTCACACCGTCCGCGGCGGTGATGTCGTTCCAGTGGAAACCGGTGGTGGAGGCGGCGGCTTCCGCGCGGGTGAGGGGGCCGGCGGTGAGGGCGATGAGGAGCACGGCCATGGCGGCGACCATGCGACGCATAGACGAACCTCGACTCATAGACGGTTACCGCAAGGTAACTTAGGTTCGCCATTCGGACAAGCGCGCCGCCGCGCCCGCCGGCCTGGTGCAGTGCCTGTCCTGCGGTTTACCGGCGACGCAGTGCGCGTAGCGCGGCGGTGAACGTCGGCAGGTCGTCGCCGAGGCCGGCGAAGAACGCCGCGTCGCAGGCCTCCACGGCGACCACTGTGCGGTTGGCAAGGTCGCGGCCGGCCTGCGTGACGGCCACCGCCCGGGCCCGCCGGTCGGTGGGGTGGGCGGGCCGGTGGACCAGCTCCCGGTTCTCCAGCGTGCGAAGCACCTGGGAGGTCATCATCGGGTCGGTGGCGGCCATGTCGGCGAGCGCCTTCTGGGTGACCGGTCCGGAAGCCTGGAGATAGGTCAGGGTGGCGAGCAGGACGAACTGGACATGCGTGATGTCGAACGGCTTGAGCGCGGCTCGCTGTGCGGCCTGCCACCGGTTCGTCACCTGCCAGAGCAGCAGCCCGGGGCTGTCGTCCGCGCTGGCGTGGCGAGTGTCGAGGCTCATGACGTGGGCGCCGGGACGTGCATGGCGGCGTGAATCGCTTCGAAGTCATGATCGGTGAGCGGGATCAGGCCGCGGCGTAGCTGGTAGCCCCAGTGGGGTCCGGCGGTGAGGTCGAGCTGCAGCGACCGGATCGGGATCTCTGCCGGATTCGGCAGGTAGTCGACCCGGCGTCGCCAGGGGTGGAAGTCGCCCTCGTGGGCTTGCCAGATCTCGTCGTCGGCCACCACGCCGATCGCGGTGAGGGCCTGCAGTGGTTCGCCGTTGCGCAAGCTTGTTCGCGGTGAGTAGTAGACGAGCCAGTCACCGGCGGTGAGCCGGGCGAGGCCGTCGCGTTTGCCGTGACCGAGCTGGGCGATGCCCCGCTCGGTGCCGCGTCGCACGTGGTCGCGGCAGACCACACCGAGCCAGTGGCTCATGCTGTCACGCCTGCGGCGCGGGCGGCGGCCTCGAGGCGCGAGAGGTCGTCGCCGAGGCTCTTGGCGATGCCCTTGCCCAGTACGGCGTTCCAGAGGAAGGCGAGTGGGCCGGCGATCGTGACGTGCACCGAGACCGTGGTGCGGCCGCCGGGCTCCTCGGTGACCCGGTGCTGGAACGTGAGTTTCGCGCCGATCAGCAGGGAGACGTCGGTGAATTCCCGGCCTGGGATGAGCGAGGTGACGACGAACCGGGTCGCCGGGCCGCCTTTGGGCTTCAGGATGCCGGTGGCGCCGGTCCGGAACGGTCCGTCGAGGCGTACCCATTCGGTGTCGGTGTTCCAGGCCGGCCAGGTGGCCATGTCGGCCCAGCGCTCGAAGAAAGCCTGGCCGGGGACGTCGGTCGTGATCTGGGCGGTGGCGATCGTCTTCATGCCATTTACTATGCGCGCTTACTAACTGGAAGTCAAGGCGTCCGGGCCCATGAGAATGGGATTGCGCTTCGAGAGCGGTTCCGTACGGTGGTGCCCGTCAATGTCGGGCATCCACACGGGGGTTGCTTTCGCATGCCTATCGTCGAGGCGCGAGCCCTGACCAAAGTGTTCCGCCGCCCGGACAAGGGCCCCGGCCTGGCCGGCTCGGTCAGGCATCTGGTCGCCCGCCGCTTCCAGGACAAGGTCGCGGTCGACCACGTCGACCTGTCCATCGAGGCCGGTGAGGCGGTGGCGTACGTCGGCCCGAATGGCGCCGGGAAGTCGACGACCGTCAAGCTGCTCAGCGGCATCCTCGTGCCGACCACGGGCGAGGTACGCATCGACGGGTTGCATCCCCAGCGCGACCGGATGACGGTGGCGCACCGTATCGGGGTGCTGTTCGGGCAGCGTACGCAGCTGTGGTGGGATCTGCCGGTCGCCGAGTCGCTCGCCGTGCTGCGCGACATCTACGGCGTCGACCAGGCCACCTACCGCAAGCGGCTGGCCCGCTTCGACGAGGTGCTGGAACTCGGCGAGATCCTGCCGGTCATGGGGCGCAAGCTGTCGCTGGGCCAGCGGATGCGCGCAGATCTGGCCGCGGCGCTGCTGCACGGCCCGCAGATCGTCTACCTCGACGAGCCGACCATCGGGCTCGACCTGGCGGTGAAGGACCGGGTGCGCGAGTTCTTCCGCAGCATCCGGGACGAGGGCACGACCGTCATGCTGACCAGCCACGACCTGGCCGACATCGAGGGCTTCTGCCGCCGGCTGGTGATCATCGACGCGGGGCGGATCATCTTCGACGGCGACCTGGAGGCGGTGAAGGACCGGTTCGCCCGGGAGCGGATCCTGCACGTCGAGACGACTCGGCCGGTGCCGCTGGAGACCCTGCGGGCGTCGCTGCCCGGTGCGGAGGTCACGGTCGAGGACACCCCGATCCGGTACGCCGTGCGCTTCGACCGGTTCACCATGACGGCCGGGCAGGCGGTTACCGCGTTGGCCGGGCTGACCGACCTCGTGGACTTCCGGGTGGACGAGCCGAGCATCGAGGACGTCATCCGGCGCGTGTACTCGGGGGAGCTGGTGCTCGGATGAGGGGCTACCGGGCCCTGGCACGGGCCACCGCGCGGGCGGCTCTCGCGTACAGATTCAATCTCCTGCTCGGTCTCGGCGCCGTGCTCGTCCAGCTCGTCGCGTTGCTGGCGGTGTGGCGGGTGATCCTTGCGGAGTCGTCCGTGAACGGGTTCACCTGGCCGCAGATGCGCGCCTACCTCCTGGTGGCGTTCGCGGCCGGGACGGTGGTCTCGGTGCTGGGCGACTTCCGGATGGCCTTCCGGATCCTCGACGGGGACGTCGCGCTGGACCTCGTCAAGCCGGTCGACTATCAGCGGGCCCGGTTCGCCGAGGCGATCGGCGGGCTCTGGATCGAGGTCATCCTGATCGGAGTGGTCGTCGGTGTCACGCTGGCCGTCACCGGCGGCGTGGACACCCCGGCCGCGCCCGCGCTCGCCCTGTTCGCGGTGAGCATGCTGCTACTCGTACCGTTGAAATTCTTGATCGTCTATGTGAGCACGCTGGCCTGCTTCTGGACGCAGAACTACATCGGAGTCCAATGGGCGCGCCTGGCCGTGGTGAACCTGCTTTCCGGAGCGCTCATCCCGCTGGTGTATCTGCCGGGCTGGCTCGCCGCGGTGGCCCAATGGTCGCCGTTCGCCGGACTCACCTCCACCCCCGCGCTGATCTTCCTGGGCCGCGTCGATCCGTGGCACGGGCTGCAGCTGGTCGCGGTGCAGCTCGGCTGGATCCTGGTCCTCTGGTTCGGCGCGCGCCTGGTGTGGCAGGCGGCGCTGCGCCGGCTCACGGTCAACGGAGGCTGACATGCGGACGGCACGGCTCTACCTCCGGCTGCTGGGCGCCCACTTCCGGTCGATGCTGGAATACGAGGCCGACTTCCTGATCCTGGCGGCGGCCACCGTACTGATGCAGGTGGTCAACATCGTCTTCCTGTCGGCACTGTTCGCCAAGGTCCCGGCGCTCAACGGCTGGACGTTCTGGTCGGTGCTCGTCATGTTCGGGGCGGTGGCCCTCGCCGAGGGCGTCGGCTCGCTGTTCTTCGACGGCATGTGGAGCCTGGCCTGGCAGATCAACCGGGGCGAGCTCGACTACTTCCTGGTCCGGCCGTACCCGGTGGTGCTGCAATCGAGCAGCGCCGCGATCGGCATCAACGGCCTCAGCAACATCGTGATGGGCGGGCTCATGATCGGTACGGGGCTGGCGCACGTGGACGTCGCCTGGACACCGTGGCGGGTGCTGCTCGGCATCCTGCTGCTGATCAGCTCGATCGTCATCAAGCTGTCGATCAACCTGGCCACCAACGCGGTGTCGTTCTGGCTGTCCAGCCCCACGCCGCTGTTCGCCTTCGCCATGCACCAGGTGGGCGACCTGGCCCGCTTCCCGCTGTCCGTCTACCCGGTGGCGCTCAAGGCGGTGCTCGGCGCGGTGCTGCCGTTCGCGTTCATCAGCTTCTTCCCGACCGCGTACCTGCTGGACGCCGGGCCGTCGCGGTGGATCGGGCTGCTGACGCCGGTGGTGGCGCTGTATTGCGCCGGCGCGGCGGCGTTCATCTTCAGACGCGGGCTGCGGCGCTACGAGAGTGCGGGAAACTAGGACGTCTCCGCAGCACCTTCTCGTCGAGGAACGCCCGGGTCATCACCCACACGCAGACGCCGCCGTTGAAGAACGAGGCCGTCACATCCGTCGGGTGGTGCATGCCCCGGTACATCCGGCCGACGGCCACCCCGATGGGCACGAGCAGCAGCAGCCAGCAGGCCGCGCGCAACGCCGTACGGTTCGTCAGCCGCACCAGGACGACCGCGAGGCCCAGATACAGGGCCACCGCCGCGGAGGTGTGACCGGACGGGAAGCTCGAGGTCGGCGGCGAGGCGTCCATGTGGTCGACGCCCGGCCGGTTGCGGTCGATCACAAGGGTGGTCAGGAAGAAGACGATCGCCTGCGCGGTGACCGCGGCACAGAGGAAGAGCGACTCCCGCCACCGCTTGAGGGTCAGCCGCAGGATCAGGGCGGCCAGCGCTGTCACGGCGATGATCACTGGGGTGCTGCCCACCGTGCTGAAGAACAGGGAGACCGCATTGCCTTCGGCCGTACGGTCACGCTCCAGTTCGCGGTTCACCGAGTCCTCGACGGTGAGCGGCCACGTGTGCTGCATGACCTTGGTGATCAGGAGGCCGATGGCCACCATGACGCCGAACAGAAGGGCCACCGGGACGAGCACCCGCTTGAGAACCTGGACCGCGACATCGGACATGGCCGCGCCTTTACCCGAAGCGGGCTCCGGCTACGCATCGCTGGATCGGGATGTGGCGATGTCGGGGCCGGTGTCGGACAAACCGGGCTCGACGCCCTCCTCGACGACCGTGTCCAGGCCTCGGCGGGTGAACGCGGTCGCCGTCGCGGCCACCACCGCCACGCCGAGCAGCCAGCCGGCCACCACATCGCTGGTCCAGTGCACGCCGAGGATGATCCGGCTGAGCCCGGTCAGGACGGTCACCGCCACCGCGCCCGACCACAGCGCCCACTTGTGGCGCACCACCGGAAGCAGCACGAGGACGAACACACCGGAGGTGAGGGCCGCGTTGAGCGCGTGCCCGGAGGGGAACGAGAAGCCGGCGGCGCGGGCCACCGGGTCGAGCAGGTCCGGCCGGTGCCGCCCGACGAGCAGCTTCAGCACCGCCCCGAGCACCCCACCGACGACCATCGTGGTGACCACCCACAGGGCGAGCCGCCGGGCCCGCCGGAGTACCAGCCAGACCACCAGCAGCAGCGCGGCCACCCGCAGTGGGTTGGGTGCGAAGAGGTTGGTCAGCCACACCGTCGCGTCGCGCCAGCCACGGTGGGCCAGCGCCCACGTGTGCAGCGCGTCGGTGATCGCGGCGTCCGCGTCGTGCAGCGGCGACCAGTCACCGACCACCAGGACGGCGAGCAGCGCGAACGGGACGAGCAGCGCGATCGACAGTACGGCGGCCGTGGTGAGCCGCAGACCGAGTCGCATGACCGTTCTCTACCCGCGTCCCGGGCGGCTTACGCTAACGCTTGCTGCCCGCGTCCGGATGCCAGCGCAGCGGCCCGGGGTGCACGCTCCACCAGGCGCGACGCCACCACGGCCGGGTCTCGCGGAGGGCGTCGGCGTAGGCGACGGCCTGGACGCCGGCCCGGTCGGCCTGCTCGGGGGTCGCGGCCCCCGGGGCGAACGCCACCGTGTTGACCGCCGACACGAGATCGCCCAGCGGTGGCAACTCCAGCCCCTCCGGCTGGGCGGCCAGGCGGGTTTCATCACCCTCCGGCTGGGCCGGGCGGGCTTCACCGGCATCCGGCGGGACGGACCGGCGGAGGGCGAGATTCGTTCGCCGGGCGGGCCGGCGACGCGGGGGCGGGGCCGTGGCCGCGAAGGCCGCCGCCTCGGTCGCCGCCAGGTGGTCTGGGACGGGGCGGCCGGCCAGCCGGAGCGCATCGGTGAACTCGAACCAGGCTCCGGTGATCCGCTCGCCCGGGGCACCCGTGGTCAGCCGCCGGCGGCGCAGGCCCCGGCGCATCAGCACCACCGCGGCCGCGGCCGCGACCAGGAGCAGCACCACCGAGCCTCCGGCCCCGGACGCCACCACGGCGGTGGACGGCCCGCCCCGGCCTCGTGCCGGCGGAGCGGCGACGAGCGGCGGCGCCGAGGCGCTCGGCGTGTCCGTCGCCGTGGGGGGATCGGAGGTCGGCGGGGCCTTGGACGGCTTCGGCGTGAAGTCGTCCTCCACCGGCCGCGGTGCCTCGTCGCTCTTGGGCAGCGGGTCGAACGCCACCCAGCCCAGATCGTCGAACAGCACCTCGGGCCAGGCGACGGCGTCGCCACCGTTCACCGTGCCGCCGGCGCCGGGCGCGTCGAAACCCACGACGACCCGGGCGGGCAGGCCGGTGAGCCGGGCCAGCAGGGCGAACGAGGCCGCGAACTGCTCCGAGGTGCCTCGCTGGCCGCCCTGGTCGCGGGGGCCGAAGAGGAAGAACGACAGATTCGGGTACGCGTGCCCGCTCGGCGCGTCCGCCACCTTCCGGTAATGCTCGGCAAGGAACTCCTCGATCGCGGCCGCGCGGTCGTACGCGGCGCCGTTGCCGTCCGCCAGCTGGTCGGCGAGGCGCTGGATCTCCTCGGGCACGTTCGCGCCGACGGTGAGGAACCGGGCCACCGGATCCCCCGTGGGCGCGTCCGCGCCGGGCAGCAGGTTGTAGTCCGGCTCCTGGGTGTCCGACGTGACGGTGTAGCGCAGCCCTGGGCGCAGCTCCTCCGGCCGGATCACGGTGCCGGTGGCCGCGTCGTACGCGACCCGGGTGCCGTCCACCCCGGCGGGTGTGGGAACGACGGGCAGCAGCCGCCCGGTCAGCTCGTCGACCGTGATCTGCTGGGTGACCCGGTCGACCGGTACGCCGGGCAGCAGCGCCGGTGCCGGCAGCACCCGCCCGGCGTTGCGATACGTGGCACCGACCCGCCACGTGATGCCGTCGTAGTCGGGCAGCACCGCCAGCCGCAGCCGTACCGTCCCCCGCCCCTTTCCGGACGGGCCCACCTCGAGCAACCGCTGCTCCGGGGCCAGGGCCCAGCCCGAGATCCGGTTCAGCGGACTCTCGTCGAGGCTGTCCACCTGCGGCGGTTCGACGTACCGTCGCGGGTCGACCGGGGTGGCGGAGACCCGGCCGCCGACCCAGGGACCGACCGCCGCGACGAGGCCGGCGAGGACCACCAGGCCGGCGGCGGACCCGGCGAGCGCGCGGCCACGGACCGCCGTCCGGGTCTCCGGCGGCACATCGGCGAACGCGGGACCGCCGGGCGACCGTACGGTCACCGCCAGCGCCACGATCACCGCGGCGGCGAAGGCGAGCGTCGCCCACCCGGCGCTGCCCGCGTTGGGACCGACGACGTAGAGGGCGCCGCCGTACAGGGCGGTCGCGGGCAGGCAGCCGAGCAGCACCCGTCCGGCGCGGACGGCGACCTCGGTGCCGGCGAGCCCGGCCAGCCAGGCGGCGACCACCGGCACGACCACGGTGTCCGGCGTGGACTCCACCGGGATCATGGCGGTGAGCAGCCGGGGGATGCCGTTGGCGACGGCGTCCGTGACGATCTGCGGCAGCGGGTCGTCGAGCCCGGCCCGGCCGGCCGCGACCTTGAGCGCCACCGCCGTGTACCCGGCCAGCACCACCACGGAGATCGGTGCGACGGTCCACGACGGCAGCCGCCGCACGGCGACGCCCACGCCCACGGACCCCAGGCCCGCGCCGGCCACCAGCTGCATCAACAGGTCGTCGGCGTAGATCCGGCCGAGCGCCACGCCGGACAGGGCGATGAGGACGATCAGCACCACCGGTACGACCGCAGCCCGCAGCCGCCTCACCATCCGCGTACCCCGTCCCAGGCGCTCGCGAACTGCTCGCCGTCCTCGGCCTCGATGACGATCATCCCGCCGCCCGCGGACACCGGCGCCGCGTCCTGGTCGCCGAACAATCCGGCGATCACCACCGGGTACGGCCCGCGCAGGGCACTCACCGCACCCAGGTCGGCCCGCCCGCCGGGACCGGTGAGGTAGACGAGCGTGTCGCCGAGCCGGTTCTGCCGCAGGCTGCGCACAGTCCGGGTGAGGTCCCCGGCGCGCAGCCCGGCCTCCGTCAGCACGTCCAGGAACGGGCCACCCGTCGGCCCGGAGACCAGGTGCAGGGCGACCGGCAGGTCCTCGCGTACGGCGGCGGCGATGATGGAGGCAGCCGCCTCGCACGCGGCCTCGAACGACTCGGCGGTGCCGTCGCGCAGGCCGGGGTGGGCGGCCGAGCGGTCGTCGAGCAGCACCACGATGGTCGGTTCGCTGGTGTCGAGCTGCTCGCGGACCATCAGCTCGCCGACCTTGGCCGAGCTGCGCCAGTGCACCCGGCGCAGCTCGTCGCCGACGACGTACTCCCGCAGCGAGTCGAACGTGATGGTGCCGTGCGGCACCTTGTCGATGCGCCCGTCGAGGCTGCGCGCCATTCCGGCCGGGACGGCCCGCAACAGGTGGATGCGGGGGTGCACCCAGACGGTCGTGGTTCCCCCGTACGCCCGCGAGAGGGTGAGCAGCCCCAGCGGATCGTGCCGGGTGATCCGCAGCGGTCCGACCGGCACGACGCCGCGCCGGGTGGTGGGCACCGGATAGCCGACTGTGGTGTCCCGCCCGGGACGCAGCCGCAGCAGGGGCACGGGCACGTCGGCCCGGCCGCACCGGTCCGTGGCGATGAGGTTGGCCGCCCGCAGCCGGCTCGTGTTGCGCACGGTCAGGGTCATCGTGGCGGGCTCGCCGCGCGCGACCCGGTCGGGGTCGGCGACGCGGTCCACGCCGAGGCGGGGCCGCCAGAGCCCGAACGCCACGCCGCAGACCACGGCGACGGCGGCCGCCGCGCCGAGCAGGGCGAGGTCCGGGTAACCGAACCGGAAGCCGAGCAGGAGCAGCGTCACGGCGGCGGCGATGACGCCGAAACCGCGGACAGTGATCCCGAGGCTGTGCGCCGAGAGCCTGGCCGCGGAGAGTCGGAAGCGCGGGCGTGGGGCGTCGGGTGCCGAGACGTTGGGCGCCGAGAGCCGGAAGCGCCGGGCCGGAGCGCCGGGCGCGCTCACGCCCCGACGCGCTGGTTGTCGGGCAGCGGGACCGGGACCGAGCGGATCGCGTCGTCCAGCACCTCGGCCGCCGTCACGCCGCGCAGCTGGGCGTCGGCCGACAGCAGGACACGGTGGGCGAAGACCGGCTCGACGAGGGTCTTGAGGTCTTCCGGGAGCACGTACCCGCGGCCGTTGATGAGCGCCCACGCCGAGGCCGCGCGGGTCAGGGCGATCACGCCGCGGGGGCTGACGCCGACACGGACCTGGGGGTGGTCGCGGGTCGAGGCGGCGAGGCGGACCGCGTACGTGTAGAGGGGGTCGGCGATGTGCACCCGGGACGCCATCCGCACCATCTCGCCGACGGTGGCCGTGTCGGTGACCGGCTCGAGGGTGTCGGGGGAGCGCAGGGCCGCGCCGCGCAGCACCTCGACCTCGACGTCCTCGGCCGGGTAGCCCACCGAGAGCTTGACCAGGAAGCGGTCGAGCTGGGCCTCGGGCAGCCGGTAGGTGCCGTCCATCTCGACCGGGTTCTGCGTCGCCACCACCAGGAACGGCTGCGGCACCGGGTGCGGTACGCCGTCGACGGTGACCCGGCGCTCCTCCATGACCTCCAGCAGCGCCGACTGGGTCTTGGGCGACGCGCGGTTGATCTCGTCGGCGATGACGATGTTGGCGAAGACCGGGCCGGGATGGAACTCGAAGCCGCGGCTGGCCTGGTTGAAGATCGTGACGCCGGAGACGTCCGAGGGCAGCAGGTCCGGGGTGAACTGGATGCGGCGCCACTGGCCGCGCACGGCCGCGGCCAGCGCCCGGGCCAGCGTGGTTTTGCCGACGCCGGGCACGTCCTCCAGCAGCACGTGTCCCTGGGCGAAGAACGCGGCGAGTGCCAGGCGGACCACTTCGGGCTTACCGAGCACGACCGTGCCGATCCGGTCGGCGAGCTCGGCGGCGATGCCGGCGAAGCCCTGGACGTGCTGGGGCGGAAGGGGTTCGGTGCTCACGGGCATGTCCTCAGCAGGTGGGCAGGTCGTTCACGTCGTCGCCGCCGTCGAGGTTGAGCCACGCGAACGGGATGTAGTTCTTGCCCTCGTAGGCGACCTGGATCCACCAATCGGATTCCTTGTGGTTGTTGTAGATGTAGGAATCGATGTTCGACCCCTTCTTCTTGCAGTAGGCCTCGAGCCGGGTTCCGGGTTTGGCCCAGCCGACCTGCTTGTCGTTGTCCTGGCGGGTGACGCTGAAGACCTCGTTGCCGTTGCGTTCGTTCGGCCGGTCGGAGTCGCAGTAAGTCGCGGTGTCGCCGTTCTCGCCGTTCTTGCACGTTGCGGTGCCGAAGAGTGAGTCGGTCTTCTGGGCCCTGCTCGACGTCACCGAGCCGGCGGCGTTCTTGGCGGTGACCGTGAACGTGTACGCGGTGCTGGGCTTGAGCCCGCTCACCTTGAGGCTGGAGCAGCTGCCGGACGCCGAGCCGCCGCCGCCCGACGCGGAGACCGAGCAGCTCGCGGTGCCGCCGCCGGCGTCGACAGTGAAGGTGACGGTGGCGGTGTCGAAGGTTGCCGACGAGCCGGTGACGGTGATCGCGGGCTTCGCCACCGTCCTGGCCGTCGCGGAACCCGCCTCGCTCTCGCCGGCCTCGTTGACCGCGCGGACCTCGACCGAGACCGTCTCGCCCTCGCCGAAGCCGTCGAGCTTGACTCCGGTGCCGTCGGTGACCTCGGTGGTGCGGCCGCCGGCGGCCACCACGTACTTGGAGATCGGCCGGCCGTTGTCGGCGGGGGCCGCCCAGGTCACCCGGACCGTCCCGGGCTGGTCGCCCACCGTCGCGGCGTCGACGCCCTCCGGACGGCCCGGCTTGGCGAACGGGACGACGCTGGCGCTGACCGGGGACGCCTTCGAGCCGGCGCCGCGCTCGTTGATAGCGACCACCGTGAACGCGTACTGCTTGCCGTACTCGAGCTCGCCGTCGGCGATGGTCAGCGACGTGCCGTCCTCGGTCTCGCCGACGGGTGAGCTCCCGCCCTCGCTGATCGCGGTGACCGTGTAGCGCTCGATCTTCAGACCCTGGCCGTTGGCGGCGGGCCAGTTGACCACGACGGTGCCGTCCGGCTTGGCCTCGGCGGTCACCGCCGTCGGCGCGTCCGGCACCTCGGAGGTCGGCTTGACCGCGTTGCTGGTGCGCGACGGGCCGTCGCCCTTCTTGTTCACCGCGTGGACGGCGAACCGGTACGTCTCGCCGTTGGTGAGCCCGGTGACCTCCAGCGAGCGCTGGTTGGCGCCCACCTGGAAGGTCTGGTCCGCGCCCTCGACCACGTACCGCGTGACTGCGGCGCCGTTGGCGGGGGCGGCCTGCCAGCTGACCCGCACCTGGGCGTTGCCGGCCGCGGCCCGCACGGTGCGCGGGGCGCCGGGCGTGGTCACCGGAGGCTTCTTGGGCTTCGGCGGGGGCGGCGGCGGGTCCGGCGGGGTGGGCGGCGGGTCGCCACCGAGGACGTCGTCCGCGTACTTGTCGACGACCCGGACCCGGTGCGCGTTGTCGACGACGCGGGCGGTGGACGAGCCGGGCGCGTTGATGAACAGGTAGTTCTCGCGGACCTCGAGCTCGAGCGGGCCGCCGGGCTTCCGGAAGCCGATGTCCTTCTGCGCGCGCCCGGCCTGGTCGAAGACGTGCACGGCGCCGGTCGCCTCGTCGGCGATGTAGAAGTAGCCCTCCCACGCGACCGCCGCTTGCAGCTCGGGGCCGTCGCCGGGGACCGGGAAGTCGGCGGTGGTGCGGTCGCCGCTCACGCCGTACACATGCCGGGCGTCCGGGACGGTGACCGGCACGACGGCGCCGTCGGTGTGCGGCGGCAGCGAGCCGGGACCCTCCAGGGGGAGGGTGACGGCCGTCTTCACCTTGTCGCGGATCGTGGTGAGCATGTTGGTGGTGCGGTTCAGCACAGCGACCCCGTTCTCCAGGGTGGAGATCGTGAGGTCGTGGTTGCCCGGCGCCACGGATTCCGTCCGGACGAGGACCGGGCCGGCGGCCGCGCCGCCGGCACCCCCGGTGGCCGACTGGTCCGGCAGGGGCGCGGGCGTGATCGCCGAGACCGTGCCCTCGCTGGGCACGGCGATCCACAGCTTGCCGTCGCCGTCGAACACGCCGCCGGTGATGCCGGGCGGATAGCGCAGCGGCTGGCCGACCGCGGTCAGCGTGCGCGGGTCGAGCTGGCTCACCTCGCCCTGCACGGTGTCGATGACGAAGGCGGAATCCTCGTCGAGGGCCACGCGCACGCCGAGGCCGGTCGTGGTGTCTGTCCGGGCGGCCTCCTTGAGGGAGGTCAGGTCCATCGTGCTGACCACGCCGGTCTGCACGTCGCGGAGGATCACGAAGCGGTCGTTCTGGGTCACCTGGATCTGGTGGCCGCGCGCCTGGGGCACGTCGACGCGGGTGTCGACCCGGGCGGTCACGCCGTTGACCCGGGCGACCTCGCCCTGGGCCCGGCTCCACACCCAGGAGGCGGCATCGAAGCTTGCGACGGCCTGGTCGGCGGCGCCGAGCCCCAGCACGGTGAACCCCAGGCCGGCCACGAGGGTCAGCACGGTGCCGATGGTGACCAGTCCGCCACGGCTGCGCCACGCGCGCCCGCGGCGCCCGGTCACGGCGTCCTCTCCGGGCGCGTCTGCACTGGTCACGGCACTGGCGTCGGTGCTGGTCACCTGGCTGCATCCCTCCCCGTCTCGGCGGCTGCCCTCCCCAAGGACGCAGGCCATCATAGGGGCCGGTGGGTCCGCGTGGACACCCGGCGAGTCACGGTTGTGGATAAGTGTGATCGCCCAGAGTGATCATCAATCGCTCTCGGTGGGTGCCGCGCTCGTGCCCGTACGGCTCGTGCACACGTGCGGCGAGGTGGCGAACTGGCTGGTGCTGTAGACGGCCACGACGGCGAAGCAGTAGTCCAGGTCGGCGTTGAGGCCGTTGAGGTTGAACGAGGTGGTGGTGGGCCCGACCTGGCCCATGGGTTTGAGCTGCTCGCCGGGGTGGCCGCCGGTGATCATGAACGAGGTGCGGCCGTTCGCGGGGTCGGACCAGAAGACCTGCACCGACGATCCGTAGTCGCGCAGTCGCACATCGGTGGGGGCGGGGCCGCTCAAGGTTGGCACGTCGGATTCGTCACTGCCGTCGTCCCGCCCGGCGAGGACCACGACCAGCGCGACCACCGCGATGATCACCCCGAGAACCGCGGCGATCGCCGCGAACAGGGCCGGTCCCTTGCTGGGGTACGACGATGCGCGGCGGGCCGGGCCCGCGGGCGGCGCGGTGGTGATCGGCGGCGCGGAGATGACCTGCGGCTCGGGCTGCTCGAACCGCGACGCCGTGAAATAGGCCCCGGGCTGCCGCTGAACAGGCACCGACGGAGGCGACGCGGAAGGCTGAGGTGCGAAGTGCTGGGGTGGGGAGGGCTGGGGTGCGAGGGACTGAGGCGGGGGAGTGGGTAGCTCCATGCGTACCGTCGGGGGGTCCTCGCCCAGATAGGCCCGCGCCCGCGTGACCGCCCAATGGTCCGCACCGAGCACCGCCGGACCGTGCGTGGCCACCCGGCCGAAAGCCCGCCGCGCCTCGTGCCGGTTCTCCATCTCCTCGGCGACCACCCCGAGGTCGAAGGAGATGCCCAGCATCACCGGATCTGTGTCGCCGAGCCGCCATTGCCCGGCGGCGTACGCCTCCTCCAGCACCCGCCGCGCGGAGGACGGATCCCCCGCCCGCTGGTGCACGGTGGCGAGCTGCTGCGCGGTCGCGAGCACTTCCGGGTCGTCCTCGCCGAGGTTGGCCCGTCCCAGGCCGACGGCGTGCTCGAGCAGGGCGCGGGCCTGGGCGAGGTCGCCGGCGTCGGCGAGGGCCTGGGCGCGCTGCCGGGGGGCCAGGAGCGGGGACGGGTGGGACACGCAGCCATGCTGCCTAAAAGAGGCTCGTCCCGCCAGTAGGGGGCCGAACGGCTAGTTCATCGGACAGCTAGCCGACGCACACGTTCTGTGAGCAGCGCTCGCGGCGTTAGCTTGCGGCCAGGTCCGCCGCCGGTGGGCCGCCGACGTGGGTGGTGAGTCGCCATGACGTACACGGTGCTGACGGGACGTTTCGTTATTCGCTATCCGGACCTGCCGCGTCAGGGGCCGGAGCCGGACGGGGACACGGTCAAGTTCCGGCCGGACTCGCCGGCGCTGGTGGAGGGGCTGCCCCGGCCCTCCGGTTCGCCGCCGGACCTGACCGCGCGGGGCATCTCGGTGCGCCTGGAGGCCATCGACGCGCTCGAGACCCACTTCGCCGAGACCCACCAGGATCTCGGCGGTGCGAACGCCGCCCGCGAGGAGCTGTTGCACCTGCTGGGCTTCACCGGCGTGCAGTTCTTCGACGACCATCCCAACAAGGTGCGGGCGTCGGACCAGGACGACGTGCGCGGGTACGTGCTGTCCAACGGCATCGACGCCAACGGCCGCATGATCGGCTTCGTGCAGCCGGGGGAATCCCCTGACCCTGACGGCGGCACGGTCTTCCTCGACGACGCCGGCATCGACCGGTCGCTCAACAGCCGGCTGCTCGCAGCGGGGCTGGTCTATCCGGCCTTCTACGCCACGTTGCCGGGGTCGCTGCGTACTCATCTCGCCGGGATCTCCCGGAAGGCGCGGGCCGACCGGGCGGGGATCTGGGCCGCCTCGACCGCCGATCCGGACGGGGCCGCCACCGTCGCCGATCTCGCCGGGCTGCAACGGCTCACCATCTGGCCGAAGCTGTTCCGCCGGCTGGTGCCGTATCTGGCCACGGGGGCCACCGGCCTCGACGGCCTGGACGCCTGGCTGCGCTCGGACCCGGTCAACCGGGACGACTCGCTGTTCCTGCTCGACCGGCTCGAGACCGGGAACCTGCACGACATCATCGAGGCGTCCGGGCAGCGCGTGCGGATGACGATGTGGCCCGAGGACTTCATCATCGACCCGGATCCGGCCGCGCCGGGCACGCCGACGACCCCGCCGAAGCAGGCCACCGGCGATGTGGTGATCGTCGCCGCCCTGCCCGACCCGGCCGGCGGCGACCGCGGCCGGGAGCGGCTGACCCTGCTGAACACCACGGCGGCGGCGGTCGACCTGACCGGATGGACCCTGCGCGACGGCAACGGGCGTACCCAGGTGCTCGCCGGATCGCTGGCCGGCGGCGACGTTCTCCAGCTCGTCGCGAGTGACGGGGTGACGCTTGGCAACACCGGTGGCACGGTGACGCTCGCGGACGCGCTGGGCAGCCCGATCGATCGGGTCAGCTACCGGGCCGGGCAGGTCAAGGAGGGCCGGACCATCGCGTTCGGCCGGTGAGCGGCCAGTTCCTCTTCGGTCGATCGGACGGACATTTCGTTCAGCGCCGGACGTCATGACGCGTGTCGATCTTCGCAATGCCGCTGACCCATCCGGTCGTGGTGCCGTACCGAATGACATGAGCTGCGGAAATAAGGGAGCGCGTCCGGAAAGGACGAATTGGCCGGGCGCGCTCCGATGCCGTTTTCCGACCATGCGCGAATGGCGACCGAGGACTAAGTTCCGAAGTGGGCCGCGACCGGCTAGGAGGCGTGATGATCCGAGTTCTGGTGGTGCGCGACGGGGGCTATTTCGGCATCCACGTGCGGGTGCTGCTGAGCGCCCAGCAGGACATCGAGGTCGTCGGCACCCTGCCGCTGGAGCCCGACGTCGCGGCCCGCGCGGTCGAGTTCTCGCCCGACGTGGTGGTGATCGACACCGAGTTCATGGTGAGCCAGGTGCTGCCGGCGGCGGCCGAGCTGCGGGCGCGGATCCCGTCCTGCTCGGTGCTGGTGCTCTGCGATCCGACCAAGCGCGGCATGCTCCCGCCGCGGCGCCGCGGCGGGGACGTCAGCTTCCTGCTCAAGGACGCGTCGGCGCCCTATCTGGCCGACTCGGTGCGCCGGCTCGCCGCGGGGGAACGGATCGTGCACCCGCGGCTCCAGGCGGCCTCGCTCAACACCGAGCGCGGGCTGAGCACCCGCGAGCTGGAGGTGCTGGGGCTGGCGGCCGAGGGGGAGTCGGTCAACGAGATCGCCAAGCGGCTCTACCTGTCGGGCGGCACCGTCCGCAACTACCTGTCGTCGGTGATCGGCAAGACCGGCGCCCGCAACCGGCTGGACGCGATCCGCATCGTCCGCAAGGACGGCTGGCTCCGCTGACGACCCAGCAGATCAGGTCGCGGCGGCGGATGGTCACCGTTTCGATCTTCCTCCTGTACGCGCTGAGCGTCGTCGCGGTCACCATCTTCCCGATCGTGGTCCGGCCCCCGGAGGCCCGCTGGGACGTGCCCTGGTGGATCGTCGTGCACTGGGTGCCGTTCCGGGTCGAGGCGCTCAGCTTCCTGCTCAACGTCGTCATGTTCGTGCCGCTCGGCGTGCTGGTGCCGGTGCTGTGGCGGGGCGCGGACTCGACACGCCGGACGGTCGCGGTGTCGCTGGCGGCGAGCACCGCGATCGAGCTCACCCAGCTGGTGCTCTGGCTGACCCTGGGCAGCTTCCGCACGGTCGACGTCAACGACCTGATCGCCAACACCGCGGGCGGGCTGGCCGGGCTCATGCTGCTGCGGGTGGCTCAGCGCGCGCTCCACGCCCGGATGTAGTCGACGCGTTTGGTGGCCGTGGTAGTCGCCGGATCCGGCGGGATCCTCGAGTAGACGGCCAGATTCGAGATGATCGTGGTCAACGCGTCGGACGAGGCGCCGGTGTGGCAGACCTTCCGGCCGTCGGCGTACCAGGTGGTGCCGGACGGCTCGATGGCCACGCCGTACGTGTGCCAACCGCCCGCGGGGTCGAAGCCGGGCTGCCACTCGCACCGCTCGCCCGCGCCGGAGAACTGCGTGCCGTAGAGGCGCCGGTGGTTGTCGGAGTAGAACTCGTACACGTCGGTCTCGGTGTGCCGGTCCACGCCGCGCGCTTGCCAGGTCCAGAACGCCGGCCAGAAGCCGCGGGGTCCGGGCAGGATCGAGCGCTCCTCCAGGTAGCCGTAGCGGAAGGAGTAAGACGGCGTGCTGGTGATCAGGCACGACGTCCAGTCGTAGCGCTGCCCCGAGGACGGCGACACGACCGGCTCCCGGCGGGCGGTCATCACTAGTTCGCCGCCGCCGACCGTGCAGTTGGCCGCCCGGTTCCACTCGAGCTGCTGGTTGCCCGGGTTGCCGCGGCCCTCGTCGGACTCGGCGCTGGAGCGGTCGGCCCAGCGCGCCGGATCCAGCCGGGTGCCGTCGAACTCGTCGCTGAATACGAGCCGCCAGCCGCCTCGGTGACCGTCGGGCATGGCCTCCGGCCCCGTCCCGGCGGGCGACGGTGTGCAGGCGGCGAGGAGGACGATCAGCGCGACGATGGCCCGGATCATGGCTTCAGCACCTGAAACGGAGCCGGCCGACGCGGTTGTCGAAGCTGGACGCGACGAGTTCCGGTTCGCCTGCCGAGCGCAGGCCCGGCAGCCGGGTCAGCAGCTCGCGGAAGAGCACGGTCATCTCCTGGCGCGCCAGCGCGGTGCCGAGGCAGAAGTGCGGGCCTCCGCCGCCGAAGCCGACGTGCGGGTTGGGCCGCCGGGTGATGTCGAACGCGTCCGGGTCGGCGAAGACCGTCTCGTCGCGGTTGGCCGCCGCGTAGCAGAGCATCACCTCGTCGCCGGCGCGCAGCGGATAGCCGTGCAGCTCGTGATCGCTCGCGACCGTACGCCGGAACTGGATGATCGGCGACGAGTGCCGCACGACCTCGTCGACGAACCCGGTGGCGTACCGGTCGAAGTCGCCGGCCAGCAACTCCCGCTGCTCGGGGTTGACGGTGAGCAGGTGCAGCCCGTGCGCGATGGCGTTGCGCGTGGTCTCCACCCCCGCCACCAGCAGCAGCGAGAAGAACGAGCCCAGCTCCCGCCGGGTCAGCCCGCTGCCGTCGACCTCGGCGGTGACCAGTGCGGAGATCAGGTCGTCAGCGGGTTCGCGCCGCCGTTGCCGGGCCACCCGGCCGACGACGCGGTGCATCCGGGCCAGCGCGCGCAGGCTGCGGCCCGGTACGCGCAGACGCCGCCGCACCTCCGTTCCCGCGCCGGCCCGCTCGATCTGGGCAAGCAACTCCCGCCGGTACGGCGCCGGGATGCCCATCATCCGGCAGATGACCTCGAACGGCATCCGGGCGGCGGCCGCCGCGACGAAGTCGCCGGATCTCGCGGTCGCGACGTCGTCGGCGATGCCGCTCGCGGTGCGGCGGACGTCCTCGGAGATCCGGGCGAGCACGCGGGGGGTGAAGGCGCGGCTGACGATGCCGCGCAGCCGGGCGTGCCGGGGATCGTCCAGGTTGACCATCGAGTCGCCGAAGACGAACCGGACCCACCCGGCCGGCTTCGGCGTCGTGACGCCGGGGCCGCTGACGAACACCTCCGGGGTACGGCTGGCCGCCACGACGTCGCGGTGGCGCAGGAGGGCGTACGTGCCGTCGCCGCACACCGCGGGGCGGTCCAGGCCGCGCAGCAGGCGGAACGCCTCCAGCCGCTGTGCGGGTGGCCTGCGCCAGAACGCGGGATCGGTGAGGTCGAGCGCCTCGCGGTGCACGGTGGTCATCGGGTGCCTCCCATCGGTGCACCGGCGACCGCGGCGGTCCGCCCCGCCAGCCGGTCGAAGGTCAGTCGCTGATCGAAGCGGGCGGCGTGCCGGGCCGCGACAGCGCCCTCGGCTCCCGCGAGTGCGGGATCGAGCAGCCGCCGGGTGACCGCGGCGGCGAGGGCCGACGGGTCGCCGGGTGCCACCCGGGCCCCGACGGCGGAACCGACCGCCTCGGCGAGCCCGGGGATGTCGCTGACGACGACGCTGCGGCCGGTCGCCAGCGCCTCGAGCACGGTCAGCGACAGGCCCTCCCACCGCGACGGCAGCACCACCACGTCCGCGGCGGCCAGCCAGTCGCGGACGTCGTCGGCCGGGCCGGCGAAGGTGACCCCGGGCGTGCGGGCCGCTCGCAGCGTCGCGTCCAGGTCGCCGGCGCCGACCAGGGCCAGCTCGGCCTGGGGGCACCGCGCGCGGACGGCGGGCCACGCCGCCAGCAGCACGTCCTGGCCCTTCTGCCGGGTCAGGCGGCCGATACAGACCGCCAGCGGGTCGGAGCCGGGGCGGCCGAGGCGCTCCCGGGCGGCGGCCCGGGCACCCGGGCCGGCGGGACGGAACCGGTCGAGGTCGACGCCGTTCTGCACCACCGCATAACGGCCGCGGACACCGCCGGCCCGGCCCTGCTCCACCTCGCCCTGCCCGACGCAGAGCAGCAGGTCGGTCCAGCGGGCCGCGACGCGCTCCCAGGCCAGGCTCGCCGCCCGCAGCGCGCCGTCGACGGCCAGCCAGGACCAGCCGTGCGGCTGGAAGAGGATGGGCACCCGCCGGGACGGGCGCAGCCGGCCGGCGAGGCCCGCCTTCGAGGCGTGCAGGTGGACGACGTCCGGGCGGGCGCGGTCGACGAGGGCGCGCAGCCGCAGCGCCTCCGGCACCGACTCGGGCCCCGGGCTGCGTACCGCCGGCCAGCGCAGCCGAGGGACGCCCGCCCGGGCCAGGTCGTCGGCGAGCCGGCCGCCGTCCGGGCAGGCCACCGAGACCCGCCAGCCGCGCGCCATCTGGTCGAGGCAGGCCGCGACGACGTACCGGGCCACGCCGCCGTCGGCGGGCTGGGCGACGTGCAGCACCGCGACGCTCATCGCGGGCCGCCGGTCAGCCGGCGCGTCCGGTCCCGGACCTCGCGCAGCCACGGCGCGTGCTCCTTGGCGGCCAGCACCGCGGCCCGCGTCGTCCGGACCCGGGCGGCGAACGCCCTCGCCCGCACGCTGCCGGGCCTGCCGAGGATGAGGCGCTGATTCAGCGCTTCCCGTGGCTGCCAACGCGCCTTGTACTCCTCCGCGCCGCGAAGCATGCTCATCGTCGGCAGCCCGAGCCGGTGGGCCAGCGGCAGAGTGTCGGCCATCAGCATCGTGCTCACGTCGACCCGCTCGCGCAGCGCCGGGTCGGCGCCGTAGAGGTAGCCGCCGACCAGGTCACGGCCGATGAGCATCAGCGACGAGGCCATCAGCCTGCCGTCGATCCTGTACTCCATCATGGCCGCCTGGCCGGCGGCGAGCATGCCGCCGACGGAGCGGGTGAGGTGCCCGGCGAAGGCGGGGCTGAGGTGCTGCTCGTTGATGCCGCGGCCGCGCCACTGGAGCTCGTGCAGCCGCAGCAGCTCGGCGACCGCCGGTCCGGCCTCGGCCGCCGGGACCTCGCGGACCGCCACGCCGGCCCGGTCGAGCTGGTTGAGCCGGCGCCGGACGGTCTTGCGGGTCTTGGGTGGCAGGCCGCGGACGAGGTCCTCCATCGGCGTGGCCGGCACTTCGAGGCAGAGCGACGCGGGGCACCGCCACCGGCCGCCCTGCCAGGAGTCCCAGAGGGCCGTGCCGCTCACCGCGCCGGGCCGGGACTCGGGCAGGTCCACGGCCTGCCAGCCGGGCTCCAGCAGCAGCGCCTTGGCGAGGATCCGGGCCGCCGGGCGGACCACCCGGTCGGCGGCCAGCACGTCGGTGAAGTCGGCCAGCGAGCCGCCGAGGGGCGTCAGTACGGTGCAGCCGGCGTGGTGCCGCAGCTGGAACGGCGCCGCCGCGACGAGCCGGCCCTCGTGCCGCACCAGGACCAGGCGCAGGGTGCCCGACGTCGCGTACGAGTGCCACCACGACTCGAGCCACGAATACGCCTGGAACGGTGAGGCCGTGCCGCAGCGGGCGTACAGGTCCTCCCACTGGTCCCGGAGCCCGGCCAGCCCGTCGTCGCCGCGACGGGTCTCCGCCGTCCACATGTCCCTGTCCACGGTGATCATTCGTCCTCCATTCCGGCGACAGTGGCCCGCCCGACGACGCGTTGCGCCGGGATCACCTGCTCGGGAGGGTCCTCGCCGAGCGGTGCGTCCAGCGACGACGCCCGGTATGCGGTGATCGCCTTGGGCGGTCGCTGGACGAGCGCGACGCCCGTGAAGCGTTCGACGTCCGGCGTCTCGTCCTCGGTGATCTCCGCTTCATAGCGCTCCGGCTCGGCCTGCACACCTTCTTCGTCCTCGTCCTCGGCACGGTCGCGGACGGTCGTGGACCGGCCCACCCCGGCCAGGACGGCGAGCCCGCCGATCAGCAGCCCGCCGGCCGCGCCGACCGCCAGTTCGAGGGGCGGCTTGGGCGACGTCGGCTTCTCCGGGACGGTCGCCGGGGCCAGCATCGACAGCGTCACCTTGGTGTCGGACCGGCGCAGGCCGCCGTAGTCGGCGAGGGCACCGGCGACCGCGTTGGCCAGGTCGGTGGTGTGCCGGGCGCTGGTACCGCTCGCGGTGATCTCGACGACGGGCGCGTCGGGCGACGTCGACGCGGTGACTGAGGAGAGCCCGGTGCGGTCGCCGCCGAGCCGGGCCGCGGCCTGGGCCAGCACCGGGCCGCTGGTGGCGATGCGGCCGTACGCCTGCGCGAAGTTGAGCGCGGTGATCGATTCACCCGGCTCGCCGATCGCCACCACGTACGCCTTCGCGGTGTAGGTGGGTGTCTTCATCGCGGCATAGGTGGCGCCGGCCGCACCGCCCACGAGGGTGAGCAGGAGCAGCAGCCCGAAGCGGCGGACCAGCCGCCGCAGGATCTCGCGTGACTTCACCGTGGTGTTCCTTTGCTCTCGGCTCGTTCGGGGGCGGGGACGATCCGGTCGTAGAGGCAGCCGACGGACTCGGCCAGCCGGGCGATGTCGTAGCGGCCGACGATCGCCGGGACGGGCCGCCGGGCGCCGCCGCGCTCGGCGAGGCCGGCCAGCTCGGCCCGCAGCGCCCGCGGCAGCGACTCGGGGTCGCGCGACAGCCGCCGGGCCGACTCGTCGCCGGACTCCTCCAGCGGCGGGCAGACCGCGTAGAGGGCCGGCAGGCCGCAGGCGAGGGCCTCGAGAACGGCCAGCCCGAAGGTCTCGTGGCCGGACGGGGAGACGAACACGTCCATGGCGCAGAGCAGGTCGCGGACGTGCCCGACCGATCCGGCGAAGACCACCCGGCCGCCGACGCCCTGGCGGTGGGCCTGGTCGCGCAGGCTTCGGCGGGCGGAGCCGTCGCCGACGAGCAGCAGGGTGGCGCCGGGCACCTGCGTCAGCGCCCAGATCAGATGGTCGAAGCGCTTGCCCGGCTCCAGCCGGCCGACCCCGCCCACCACGACCGCGTCCGGGGCGATGCCGTAGCGGGCCCGGGCCGCGGCGCGCCGGAGCGGGTCGTAGCGGAACTCGGCAGCGTCGATGCCGTTGGGGATGACGCTGATCCGCCGCGCCGGCACGCCCCACGCGCGCAGCCGCGCCGCCACCGTCCCGGAGACCGCGATGGTGACCCGGCCGGCGCGCTCGGTCGCGAGGTAGAGGGCGCGCACGGCGGTCGAGGTCCGGCGGCCCTCGATGACCCCGTCGCCGAGGGAGTGCTCGGTCGCGACCGCCGGGACGCCGGCCAGCCGGGCCGCCACCCGGCCGTGCACGCAGGCCCTGTACAGGTGGGTGTGCACCAGGTCGAAGCGGCCGTCGCGGATCAGGCGGCGCAGCTTCACCACGGCCGACACGTCCCGGTTGCTCGACATGGTGAGCTCGTGGACGGTCGTGCCGTCGGCCCGGATCGCGGCGGCGACCGCGCCCGGGTTCGACAGGGTGACGACCTCGCAATCGTGCGGCAGCCGCCGCAGCAGCAACCGCAGCTGGTGCTCGGCGCCGCCGGGGGCCAGGCCGGTGATGACGTGCAGGACCCTCATCGCGCGGCCCTGCCCGCCCGCAACCGGTGCCGCGCCAGCTTGGCGAAGAGGCGCGGCGCGGTGTCCCGGTCACCGATGAAGGTCCGCGGTACGGCGTGCCGCCCGTCCAGCGGCGACGAGTGCACGGCGCACGCGTAGTCGTACCCGGTCTCCTCGACCGCGCTGACCTCCCGGGCGCCGGCGTCGCCGTACGGGTAGCAGAAGCCCGTGACGGCGGCCCCCGTGATCTCGGCGAGGAGCAGCCGGCTGCGGCGTACCTGATCGAACAGCTCGCCGTCGCCTACCTCGGTGAGCCGTACGTGCGAGAGGCTGTGCGAGCCGATCTCCATGCCCGCGGCGGCGGCGCGCCGGACGTCGGTGACCGTCATCAGGCTCTTACGCGGCCCGGGCTCGTCCCAGGAGTTCCAGCCGCCGAGCGAGCCCGCGACCACGAACACCGTGGCGGTGAAACCGTGCCGGTGCAGGGCCGGGAGCACCTCGGAGACGAAGTCGGCGTACCCGTCGTCGAAGGTGAGCCCGACCAGCCGGGCGCCCCGGCCCTCCCGCCGCGCCTCCAGCAGCTCGGTCATCGACACGCCCCGCAGGCCTCGGGCGGCGAGCCAGCGCAGCTGCCGCTCGAACCGCTCCGGCCGGACGGTGACCTGGTACGGGTCCGATTCGTACTTGTCCACCGAGTGGTACATCAGCACCAGCGGCAGGGGAACCAGTTCAGCTTCCATGGGGGATCCTCCCCTTCCACGCCTCGTCGAGGCCCGTCAGGCGGGCGAGGGCGGCGAATACTGCGAGCACCACCAGGCCGCCGACCACGGCGGTGGGCAGCGGCGGCCATGCCGCGAGGGCGCGACCTGTGAGCCAGCCGGCCGTTCCGGCCACGAGGGCCGCGGCGGCCAGCTTCGCCGCCGAGGCGCCGACCGCCGGCACGGAGACGGCGATGACGCGGGCGCGCAGGCCGAAGAGCAGCAGCACGGCGGTGGTGGTGATGCCGATGCCGTTGCCGGCCGCGATCGCGTACGCGCCCAGGAACGGCACCGCGGCCGCGGCGACCACGGCGGTGAGGGCGAGCCCGGCGGCCATCGTGACGGCCGGGTACCAGGTGCGGCGCTCGCCGGTGAAGAACGGGCGGGACAGCACGCCGACCATCGCGTGCCCGAAGACGCCCAGCGCGTACACCCGCATGATGGACGCCGTCGCGGCCGTGTCCTGCGCGGTGAACCGGCCGTGCTCGAGCAGCACGGCCACCACCTGCGGGGCGAAGGCGACCAGGTAGGCGGCGGCCAGGAAGATGAGCGCGGTGACCGTCCGCAGGTCGGTCTCGACCCTGCGCCGCGCCTGTTCGAGCTCGCCCGCCGCGACGCTGCGCGCGAGCGTGGGGAAGGTGACCGTGCAGACCAGCAGCGCGATCAGCATCGGGATCTGCGCAACCTTCTGCGCATAGTTCAGGTACGAGATCGTGCCGGGCGCCAGCGTCGAGCCGAGGTACCGCTCGACGAACACCTGGGCCTGGCGGGTGAGGGTGTACGCGACGATCGGCGCGACCACGCCGAGCATCACCGGGGAGCCGGTGAGCCGCCAGCGCCGGGGCAGTCCGACGTGCCGCAGGAAGCTCGGCACCTGCACGAGCACCATGAAGATGCTGCCGAGCGCGACCCCGGCGGCGGCGCTGACGATGCCGAGCCGTCCGTGCAGCGTGGCCATCAGCGCGACGATCCCGACGTTGTACGCCAGGTGGATGGCCGCCGGCGCGCCGAACACGTGGTTGGCGCGCAGGGCGGCGCTGAGGTAGCCGGCGATCCCGAAGGTCAGCACGGTGATCGCCGTGAGCCGGGTGCAGGTGACGGCGAGCTGCGGGTCGGCCAGGCCGGGAGCGACGACCCGGACCAGCAGCGGGGCTCCCAGCGCCACCGCCGCGGAGCTGAGGACCAGCACGGCGACGACCGGCGGCAGGGTGGTGGAGACGACCGCCCGGGTCGCGCGGACGGCATCGCGCTCGGTGGCCCGGGTCAGCGCCCGGCTGAACACCGGGATCATGAGCAGCGACATCGCGCCCTCGACCACCAGGACGAAGGCGGTCTCCGGCACGGTCCAGGCGACCAGGAAGGCGTCGGTGCCGCCGTCGGCGCCGAAGAACCGGGCCAGCAGCAGGTCGCGGACCAGCCCGAGCAGCGACCCGGCCATGGTGATGACGATGGTCACCAGCGCCGCGCGGACGAGGGTGGTGCGCACCGGGCTGCGGTCGGCGGTGGCCGTCATCGGGGGAACTCCTCGGGTGGGCGGGGAATGATGACGCTGCGCCGGGCAACGAGGCCGAGGGTCACGGCGAGCAGCACGCTGCTGGGGCCGCCGCCGATGTCGCCGTAGACGAAGTCGACCAGCGTCCACACCATCAGGGCCGGCGCGGCGAGGTCGAGGAACCGCTCCTCGGCCGCGGGCAGCAGGCTGGGCCGGCGCCGGACGGCCCCCACCGCCAGGGTCCCGAGCAGGCCGCCGAAGGCGAGGATGCCGACGGTGCCCTGTTCACTGAGGACCATCAGGTACTGGTTGTGGGCGGACAGCAGGGGTTCCCGGCTCACGCCGGAGGCCGCATCGCCGACGTCGCTGCCCGCGGAGAGCGCCACCGAGGCGTAGCTGTCGCGGTAGCCGGCGAAGTCCTTGAGGCCCACGCCGATCACCGGGTGGTCGGCCCAGATCGCGGTGGCGGCGTGCCAGAGGGCGTACCGGTCCTGCACCGATTGGTCGGGTTCGCTGCCGGACGAGCCGATGCTGGTGATGCGCTGGCCGAAGGTGCCCGTGGCAGGGTCGCCGCCGCTCGCGCTCAGGGAGAGCAGGGCGAAGGCGATGGTTCCCAGGCCGGCGAGGACGACGGCGAGCCGCCAGTCGGCGATGACGAGCAGGATCAGCACGGCGCAGGCGGTGGCGATCCACGCGCCTCGGCTGAGGGTCAGCCCGAGCGGCAGGAGCAGCGACGCCGCGCCCGCGAGCAGGGCCGTCCGGGCGCGGCCCCGCAACGCCAGGCCGAGGGCGAGCGTGACGACCAGGCCGTAGCCCAGCAGCGCGGCCAGGGCCATCACCTGCTCGGCGCCGAACGTGCCGACCGCGCGGACGTACTCTCCCGCGTACGAGGCGCCGGTTTTCGTCGCGTACTGGTAGACGCCGACCGCGCCCTCGACGACGGTGACCGCCACGACGGCCCCGGCGACCAGGCGGACGTCCAGCCTGTCCCGCAGTGACATCGCCACGGCGACCGGGACGAGGACGAACAGCTCGCTGTAGCGGATGAAGCCGACGACGCTCGCCGACACGTCGCTCGCCGTCACCGTGGCCAGGGCGAAGGAGGCCAGGGCCGCGCCGAACGGGAGCCAGCCGCGCCGGGCGGTGGACCGGTCGCCGCCGAGCAGCCGCACGCCCAGCACGGCGACCACGACCCCGGCCGCGAGGTCCGCCGCGGTGATGTGCCCGGAGGCCGACACGTCGCTGATGTGGCTCGGTACGCAGATCAGCAGGACCGTGCCGACGACCAGGACGCTCGGCCGGCGTACCGCGACGTCCACCGCCGTCAGCAGCCAGGCCAGCGGCGCGAGGGCCACGCGCACCGGACCGCGCACGACCGTGAGGGGCAGCGGGGCGGTCATGGTCAGACCCGGTGGATGCTGATCATGGCGCCGACCGTCCGCAGGATGATCTTCAGGTCCATCCCGATCGACCAGTGCTCTATGTAGTGGTTGTCGAAGCGCACCCGCTCCTCGATGGACGTGTCGCCGCGCAGCCCGTTGATCTGCGCCCAGCCGGTGATGCCGGCGGGCACCCGGTGCCGGTCGAGATAGCCGGCGTACGTGCGCTGGAACTGCTCGACGAAGTAGGGCCGCTCGGGCCGCGGGCCGACCAGCGACATGCTGCCGCGCAGGACGTTCACCAGCTGGGGGAGCTCGTCGAGCGAGCTGAAGCGCAGGAACCGGCCCACCGGCCCCACCCGGGCGTCGGTGTTGATGTTCCACTTGACCTGGGACTCCAGGTCGGTGGACGGGGTCAGCGAGCGGAACTTGACGATGGTGAACGGGTGGCCGTCGCGGCCGACCCGCTGCTGGCGGAACAGCACCCCGTGGCGGCCGGACTCGATCTTCACGGCCAGCGCGCAGAGCAGGAACACCGGGGCCAGCAGCACCAGGGCGACCGCCGCGCCGCAGATGTCGATGAGCCGCTTGACCGCCCAGCGGCGCATCTGGACCGGCTCGGGGCGCAGCCGGGCGAGCGGGATGCCGCGGATCAGCTCGGCGCCGCCGCAGCCCACGGCCAGCTCGAACAGCCGGGGCACGACGTGCACGGTGACGCCGTGGCGCCGGCACCGGCGCAGCGCCGCGACCAGGTCGGCGTCCGGAGTGGCCGGGTAGGCGACGATCAGGTGCAGCGGCTTGTACTTCTTGACCGCCTTCTCCAGGTCGGCGGCCGGGGCCATGATCGGCAGGCTGAGCGGCGTGAGTGTGCGGGGGCCGACGAACCCGACCGGGGCGATGCCGTACGCGCGGTCCTCGCGCAGCGCGTCGGCGAGCCGGACGGCGACCTCGCCGCAGCCCACCACGATGGCCGCGCGGCCCGGGGAGCGGCGGCGGTGCCGGCGCAGGAGGCGGTAGCCGGCGATCCGGCCGGCCATGGTGCCGGCGAGGATCGCGGCCAGCACGCCCGGGGCCGGCGACACCGGCCAGGGCAGCCAGACGCCGGAGACCGTGGCGATGGCGAGCGCGAGCACCAGGCGGGGGAGGTCGTCGAGCACCGCGAACTGCAGGCGGGCCCGGTAGAGGCCGGTGGCGGCGAGGGTCAGGACCACGGCCGCCGCCCGGACCATGGCCGTGACCCAGCCGGAGCCGGTGGCGGCCGACACGGCGGCGACCGCGGCCGCGTCCAGGACGACGAGGACGGCACCCTCGCCGAGGCCGGTGCGGGCGGCCCGGACCGGCCGGGCCGGCACGGGTGGTACGACGGGACGGGCGGTGAGCTCGGCGGGCCGCCCGCTCGTGCGGCCCGGCCGGATGGTGGAAGCGATCTGGAACACGGCCCTCCCTGCCCGGCAATCGCGCCGCACCTGCGTGGAGAGAGGCCGGTGGCGGCATCGTGAAAGACGTTCTGCAAGAAGCGTCGCAGCCGCGCGGGTCGCAATTACAGTCGCAAATGTCACGGAGAATGTGAGAGAGTTTCACGCGCGATATGACATTCACGGAATCGCGTCGCGGAATTGCTTTCCCGCCATTTACCGCCGGACGGTGCGGCGCGGGCGACGCGAGGGCATATTGATCATCCTTTCGGCCTTGCCGGTTCCGGAACCGGGGCGAGATGTCCGCATGCGGCCCCGAATGCGGCACGGAGAGAGCGCTCCACCACTTGACATCCGGGCTCGTCTATCGCTTTCTGTGACCTGGTTCATTGCAGCCCTGTTACGGAAAGGACCACCTGAGCATGTCGACACGCCCCTCCGGGCGCCGGCGCCTCGCCCGGTTACTCGCCGTCGGTCTCCTCCTGGCGACCGCCGGAACACTGACGGGTACGTCCGCCTCCGCGGCACCGTCTCAGTACGGGAACACCGTGCCGGGCCTCGGACCCAACGTCACCGTCTTCGACCCGGGTATGCCGGTCGAGCAGATCCAGGCGACCCTCGACGCCACGCACGCCAAGCAGGTCGACAACGAGATGGGCACCGACCGGTACGCCTACCTCTTCAAGCCCGGCACGTACGGCACCGCGGAGAAGCCGCTGCAGATCAAGGTGGGCTACTACACCGAGATCTCCGGGCTCGGCGCGTCGCCCTCCGACGTCGTCATCAACGGCAAGGTCGAGGTCTACAACCGGTGCCTCGAGAACGGCGGCACCAGCAACTGCCTCGCGCTGGTCAACTTCTGGCGCACCCTGTCCAACCTCACCATCAACGTCAACGGCGCCGGCCAGGACGGCTGCCGCGCCTCGGCCAACTTCTGGGCCGTGTCGCAGGCCGTCTCGCTGCGCCGGCTCGACATCAAGGGCGGCAACCTGTCGCTGATGGACTACTGCACCGCCGGTCCGCAGTTCGCCAGCGGCGGCTTCATCGCCGACTCGAACATGCCCGACGTCGTCAGCGGCTCGCAGCAGCAGTGGATCACCCGCAACAGCAAGGTCAAGAGCTGGTCCAACGGCGTGTGGAACCAGGTCTTCTCCGGCGTCGAGGGTGCCCCGGACGACTCGGCGTTCCCGAACCCGCCGTACACGACCGTCGCGCAGACGCCGGTCAGCCGGGAGAAGCCGTACCTGTTCGTCGACGCCAGGGGCAGGTACAACGTCCGGGTGCCGTCGGCGCACCGGGGCACCAGCGGCACCTCGTGGGACGAGGACCTCACCGCGGGCCGGACCATCCCGCTCAGTGACTTCTTCGTCGCCAAGCCGTCCGACCCCGCGTGGAAGATCAGTGCCGCGGCCACGCTCGGCAAGAACCTCCTGTTCACCCCGGGCGTCTACAACATCGACCGGGGAATCAACGTGTGGCGCCCCAACTCGGTGGTGCTGGGCATCGGTCACGCGACCCTGACCGCCGTGAACGGCGCCACGCCGCTGTCCGTGGCCGACGTGCCCGGCGTGGTCGTCGCGGGCGTCACCATCGACGCCGGCACCAAGGAGTCGAAGACGCTGCTGCGCGTCGGCGACAAGCACGGCATCGGGATCAGCTCGCCGAGCAACCCGACGACCCTGTCCGACGTCTACTTCCGCGTCGGCGGCCCGCACATCGGCAAGGCCGACACCGCGCTCGAGGTCAACAGCGACAACGTGCTCATCGACCACACCTGGGTGTGGCGCGCCGACCACGGCGTCGAGGGCTTCACCGAGGGCGTCAACGGCGACACCCAGCGCTGGCACACCAACATCGGCCGGCAGGGCGCGGTCATCAACGGCGACAACGTCACCGCGACCGGCCTGTTCGTCGAGCACTTCCAGCGCTACAACACGACCTGGAACGGCGACAAGGGCACGACGATCCTCTACCAGAACGAGCTGCCGTACGACCCGCCGACGCAGGCGGACTGGATGAACGGCAAGGTCGAGGGCTTTGCCGGCTACAAGGTCGGCAACCGGGTCCGCACCCACACCCTGTACGGCGCGGGCGTCTACGTGTTCAACCAGAACAACCCCGCGATCCACACCGAGAACGGCTTCGAGGTCCCGGACCGCCCGGGCGTCAAGCTGCACCACATCATGACGGTGAACCTCAGCGCCGGCGTCCTCGACCACGTCGTCAACGGCGTGGGCGGCCCGGCCGACACCACCAAGGTCGGACAGCCGGTCTACGTCAACGAGTACCCCGCGCCGTAACGGCATCGCAGCGGAAAACGGACGGGCCGGAGCATTGCGCTCCGGCCCCTCCACCGATCGGGTGATACGTGCTGTCGGAAACTGCACCCAGCCGTTCACCAGTGCTCTGACCTGCGCTTACCGTCCGCCTCATGGCGTTCGCGGAGGGCGGTCACCGCTCCCGGCTGATCGGCGACCTGAACCGGTCGCCGGCCGACGGGCCGGACGAGCCGGTGCCCGTCCTGCTGGAACTGAATGTGCTCTACCCCGGTGGCCTGCAAGTCGTCACCGAGGCCTTCGCCGACCTCTGGGACGACCGCACGCCGGAGCCGTCGAAGGTCACGGCGAAGCTCTTCCAATGCGTGCTCACCCGCGCGCAGCTGCACGAGATCATGACCGCCGACCGCCGGGCCGCGGTCGCGGCGGACCGGCCGGTGATCGTCTTCAAGGCCTGGCCGGACTATCCGCTGTACCCGCAGATCGACCGGTCCGCGCCGACGGTCAAGGCAGACGCGGCGTGGCGCTCGTACAACGCCCGGGGGCGGGGCGTGGTCTGGGCGGTGGCCGACTCCGGCATCGACGCGTGCCATCCGCACTTCGCCGCGCTGGAGCTGGCCACGGATCCGCGTACCGGAAAGACCGCGGGCCTGCACCGCGACTTCACCGCCCTGGTCCGCCTGCCCGGTGACCCGGCGCCGGACCCCGAGTCGCCGCTCACCGACGCGCAAGGTCACGGCACCCACGTCGCCGGGATCATCGCCGGCGGCACCCCGCCGGGCCGGGTCGCGCACGTCGCCGCGTCTGAGGAACCCCTGGACGGCGGGTACGTCCAGCGCCAGCGCGTCGGGACCCTGTGCGGCATGGCGCCGGACTGCGAGCTCGTCAGCCTGAAGGTGCTGCGGCGCACCGAGCTCGGCACTTTCGTCACCTCGTCGGCCGCGGTCATCCGGGCGCTGGAGTATCTGCGGACCGAGGTGAACGCCGACCCGGCCGTGCTGCGGGTGCACGGCGTCAACATCAGCCTGGGCTGCTCCTGGGATCCGGAGCACTACGCCGCCGGCCAGTCGCCGCTGTCGCGGGCGGTCAACCAGCTCGCCGACGCCGGTGCGCTGGTGGTCATCTCCTCCGGCAACGGCGGCGGTGGCGTCGGATCCCGGGCGGACAGCACCGCGCTGCTCGGCACGATCACCGAGCCGGCGCACGCCGACCGGTGCATCGCGGTCGGCTCCACCCACCGCGAGGCGCCGCACGCCTTCGGCGTCTCCTGGACCTCCGGCAAGGGGCCCACCCTGGACGGACGCCTCAAGCCCGACGTCGTCGCACCCGGCGAGTGGATCACCTCCGCCGCCACCGGGCTGGTCCGCTCCCGGGCCGGCCTCGACGACCTGCCCGCCGACGATCCGGAGCGGCTGCTCACGTACGCGGAGCAGTCCGGCACCTCCATGGCGGCACCGCACGTCTCCGGTGTGCTGGCCGCCTTCCTGTCCGCCCGCCCCGAGTTCATCGGGCGCCCCCGCGAGGTGAAGCAGTTGCTCATGGCGACCGCGACGGACCTCGGCCGGGAACGCTACGCCCAGGGCAGCGGTGTGGTGGACCTGATGCGGATGCTCGCCGACGCGTGAGCGCCGGAAAGGACTGGACCATGAACCAGTGGGAACTGCACTACGACCGCAACGGCACGCTGACCGCCCCGGCCGAGGCGACGTTCCTCGACGACCTCGCCGCCCGCGGGATCACCGACCTGTTCGTCTTCAGCCACGGCTGGGGCACGGGTGAGCAGCGGGCCCGCCACCTCTACGACTCGCTCTTCCCGCTCATCGCCGGCATGGTGCCACCGACGGCCGGATTCGCGGGCGTCTTCTGGCCCTCGCTGTGGTTCCCCGACCCGCCCCCGGAGGCGGCCGCCCAGGTGCGTGCGGCGGTGGAGGCGGACCGGCCCGGCGCCGCCGACGCGGTGGTGTCCGGCAAGGAGGTCGCGCAGACCCTTCTCGCGTCGTTCGAGCTGGCCCGCCAGGCCGCCGTGACGCGGATGGGCGAGCTCGTCGACGAGGGCACCGCGGGCGTGGGCTCCGATCCGCCGGCTGTCCAGCAGGTCCGGCTCGAGGAATTCCACTCCCTTCTGGGTACGGTCTTCGCCGCGAACCGCCTCGACCCGGAGGACTCGGGCGAACGGTCGCTGCTGCTCGCCGACGACCCACGCGTGGCGTACGCCCGGATCGCCGACATCCTCGGCAGCGCGCCCGCGGACGGCGACGCGCAGGGGCTCGGCGACCTCTTCGACAAGGTGTGGAGAGGGGCGAAGGACGCGCTCCGGGTCGGGTCGTACTTCGAGATGAAGGGGCGGGCCGGTGACATCGGGCGCCGCGGCCTCGGCCCGATGCTGGCCCGCCTGCACCAGCGCCTGCCGCAGGTCCGGGTGCACCTGGCCGGCCACAGCTTCGGCGCCCGGCTGGTCTCCTTCGCGCTGGCCGGCATCGGGTCGGCGGCGCAGAGCCCGGTCGCGTCGCTGTGCCTGGTGCAAGGCGCGTTCTCGCACTACGCCTTCACCCCGCTCAGCGGCATGCCGTTCGGCACCGCGGGCGCCCTGCACGCCGTGGCCGACCGGGTGCACGGCCCGCTGACGGCCACCTTCAGCCCGCACGACTGGGCGGTCGGCCGCTGGTACCCGAAGGCGTCCTTCCTCGCCCGCGAGGACGCGGCCGCCGCCGTGGACCCGGCGATGCAGTGGGGCGGGATGGGCGCGCACGGCTTCCAGGGCGCCACCCCGGCCCAGACCCGCACGCTGCTGCCGGCCGGGTCCGCGTACGCGCTGGCCCCCGGTACCTTCTACGCCGTCGACGCGTCGCAGATCATCGCGGACACCGGGCAGTCGTCGTTCTCCGGCGCCCACTCCGACATCGTGCACCCGGAGGTCGCCTGGCTCATCGCCGCAGCAACCTGAATGCACCTCAGCAGTTCTCACCACCACCGAAGTCCGGCCGATGTCCGAGGTCGCCGGTGCTGCGCCGGCGGCGAGGGGGATCTGACCGATGGCGGTGCACCAGGCTCGGTTGTCCGGTGGCGTACGTACCGTGGCGGCGCTGTGCACCGCCGCGGCCGTCGGCTCGGCGGCGGTGGTCGCGGTGGCCGGGACCCTCCTGGACGCCGGGGGTGGCATGCCGTGGACCCCGGTCACCACCGGCCTGACCGCCGACCCGGCGGCGCTGCTGCCGGCGGAGGTCAGCGCCGCGGAACCCGCCGTCGTCGTCACCACCGTCCTGGACGGCAGCGGCCGGCCGGTCGTCGCCACCCGGCGGGCCACCGACCGGGCCGCGGCCGAGCAGCTGATCCGCGCGGGACAGCGGACGCCGGGTGCCGTCGACGTCGAGCTGGACGCGCCGGCCCGGCTCCTCGGCGCGCCGACCGGCACCGACCAGTACCGCGGCTCGCAGTGGGACTTCGCCAAGCTGGGCGTCACGACCGCCTGGCAGCGCTCCACCGGCGCGGGGGTGACGGTCGCCGTGATCGACAGCGGCGTCGAGGCCACCCATCCGGACCTGGCCGGCCAGATCCTGCCCGGCATCGACCTGGTCGCCGGCACGAGCGGGGTCAGCAGCGACGAGAACGGCCACGGCACCCACGTCGCGGGCACGATCGCCGCCCTGACGGGCAACGGCACGGGCGTCTCGGCGGTCGCGCCGGACTCGCGCGTGCTGCCCATCCGCGCGCTGAACGCCAGCGGCACCGGCGCCATGTCGGACGTGGCCACCGGGATCGTGTACGCCGCCGACCACGGCGCCCGCGTGATCAACATGTCGCTCGGCTCCAGCTCGCAGGTGGCGGCGGTCAGCAACGCGATCCGGTACGCCCGCAGCAAGGGAGTCGTCGTGGTCGCGGCCGCCGGCAACGCCCGCACGTCCGGCAGCCCGACCCTGTACCCGGCCGCCGACGAGGGAGTCATCGCCGTCGCCTCGACCGACTCGACGGACGCGTACAGCAGCTTCTCCAACGCGGGTGCGTACGTCGACGTCGCCGCGCCCGGGGGGAACATCCTCAGCACCGTGCCGGTGGCGAAGGGCAGTTACGCGTACTACAGCGGCACGTCCATGGCGTCGCCGCACGTCGCCGCGGTGGCGGCGCTGCTGGTGGCCGCCGTTCCGACCCTGACGCCGGACCAGGTCGAGCAGGCCCTGAAGGACACGGCCACCGACCTCGGCGCGACCGGCTGGGACCCGGACTACGGCCGGGGCCGCATCAACCCGGCGGCCGCGCTGGCCGCCGTCGCCCTGCCGACGACCGCCCCGACCACGACCGCCCCGACCACGACCGCCCCGACCACGGCCGCGCCGACGACGGCGCCGACCACGGCTGCCCCGACGACGGCGCCGACCACGGCCGCCCCCACGACGGCGCCGACCAAGGCCCCGCCCACGACCGCGCCCACGACCGCGCCCACGACGGCGCCGACCACGGCCCCGCCCACCGTCGCGCCGACCACGGCCCCCACGGCCCCGCCGACCACCCCTGCTCCCAAGGTCACCGTCGTGATCTCGTCGCCGGCCCGATCCCGGACGGTCCCGTACGGCACGGCGGTCACGACCGTCTTCACCGTCACCGCCGGGAAGCGGCCCTGGGCCGGTCAACCGGTGTCCGTCTGCGCCGGCGAGACCGGTGCCGCCCTGGTCTGCACGCCCACGACCACCTCGGCCACGGGCACGGTCGGGCACACCCGGACGGCGACCCGCCGGTTCCAGGTACGGCTCGTGGTGGCGGGGTCCGCGTCGGTGAACCCGGCCACGTCCGCGACGTACACGTACACGCCACAGGCGCAGATCCGGGCCGCGAGCGCCGGCTCCGAGCTGACCGCGCGGGTGACCGGGGCCGCCGGCCAGGTCGCGCTGGTGCAGCGGGAGAACGGCCGGACCTGGGTCGGCGTGCGGAGCTTCCGCGCCGTCCCGGAGCAGTCCTTCAGCGGACTGCGGGCCGGCCGGTACCGCGTGTGGCTGCCGAGCACCTCGGCCGTGCTGGGCGGATACAGCTCCACCGTGTCACTGAAGGGGCACTGATGCTCCGGCACCGCCTCGCCACGATCCTCGCCGTCGCCGGGTGCATCGCCGCCGCCTCGGCGCCGGCCTCAGCGTCGGGTCCGGCACCGTCGTCCGGCTTCGTACCGTCGGCAGTCGCCTCGGCCTCGGCGCCGGCCACCACGACCGCCGCCACCGCTTCGGTGCCGGTCACCAGGGCCGCCGCGGGTAACCGCAAGGCGTACGCGACGATGGGCAACCCGGCTCCCCGCTGGAACCCGTGCGCGGTCATCGGCTACCGCTTCAACCCGACCCGCGCGCCGAAGGGCGCGCTGACCGACGTCAAGGGCGCCGTCCGGCGGATCAGCAGCGCCACCGGCCTGCGGTTCGTGTACCGCGGGACCACCTCGGCCGTGCCGCGCGCCAAGCGGGGTTACAACGCCGACTATCCCTCGGACACCCAGCTCGTGATCGCGTGGGTGTATCCCGGCAAGCAGAGCGAGTGGCTGGCGCAGAACAAGCTCGCCGGGATGGGTGGGCCGGCGTGGAGCACCGGTTACACCGCGAAGGGCAAGGAGACCGGCATGATCCACTGGGCCGGGGTCGTGCTGAACGCGAATATCAAGCTCAGCGGCGGCTTCGGCGCCGGCCCCCGGTACGGCTGGCAGGGCACCCGCGGTCAGCTGCTCATGCACGAGATCGGGCACGCCATCGGCCTGGGCCACCCGGGGATCAACGACACGAAGCAGATCATGTACGGGACGATGACCCACAAGAAGGCCGTCTGGGGTGCCGGTGACCTGACCGGGCTGAAGCTGGTCGGCAGGTCCCAGGGATGCCTCCAGGCCGATCCGCCGGGCGCGACCGCCGCCGCTTTGACCCTGCCCGGCACGATCCTGGACACCGGCGGATTCGCCCTGCCGTGACGGCACGACGGCTCATCGCCGGCGGCGGACCAGGCGGGTGACGAACCGGCGCAGGCCCGGAGCCTTGCGGCTCGCGAGGAGGACCGCGGCCACCACGACGGCGGGTACGGGAGCCCACGAGTCGCCCGGCCCGCCGGAGTCGAGCAGGGCTCCGCAGGTCTCGACCAGCGCCGCCACCGCGCCGAACAGCGCCGCCGGTTTGCCGGCCCCGGCGACCGCCGCGACGACGACCGCCAGCCACACCGTCACGCGCAGCGCCGCGTCGAAGGGGTCGGTGGGCCGCAGCAGGGGAAGCACCGTCAGCGCGACGGCACCCGCGATAGCCAGCACCGGGACGAACGCCCGCAGCGGCATCCGCCGCGGGTGCTCGCGAAGCGCTGACATCACCGCTGGAGGTTATACCGATAGCTTGAATATCCGGAAGCCGTATCGGCGCGGGTACGGTCGGAAAGTCATGAGGTCACCGACCGCCACCGTCCTGCTCGTGTTCGGGCGCGGCGTCGCCCGTTCCGGCGGCGGCGCCTACGTGCTCACCCCGGGCAGCGCCGCGCGCGTGCGCGCCGCCGCGGACTACGTCGCCCGCCACCGTGAGGCCTTCCGCCGCGCCGCCGCCGAGGGCCGGCCGGCCCGGATCGTCTTCAGCGGCGGCTGGGCCGAGGCCTCCGAGGGCGCGGCGGAACCGCCCGCCGGGAGCCGCGAGGGTGACCTGATGCTCCGGGAGGCGCTCGCCGCCGGCCTCCACCGGTACGCGGACCTGCACGCCGAGACCCGGTCCCGCAGCACCCTCGAGAACGTCGTGCACGTGGCGGCCGAGGGGCTGCTGCCGCCCGGGAGCGAGCCCCTGGGCCTGGTGTCCCACGCCTGGCACCTGCCGCGGATCCGCTACCTGACGGCCAAGGTGCTCGGCCTGCGGGGCGCCGACCTGGTCGACGTGCCCGCAGGCGGCGGGGACGACGACGGATCCCGGCGCGGCGAGCGGCTCGCCCACCTCGTGTCCCGGACCTGCCTGCTCGGAGTACGGGACCACGCCGCCCTGGTACGCCGGGAACGACGCATGGTCGCGTGGCTGCGCCGTGCCGAGCGGGCGCTGCGCCGCCGGGCACCCGCCGCCGCTCCGGTCTCCGCGGAACTGCTCGAACAGGTGACGAACACGCGTTCAGCCCTCGACGGGCGGGTATAGGACCGGCGTCCCCGTCGTGGCGGCGGGGAGGAGGGGACGCAGATGACCGTCGTGCTGCTGCCGGTGTACCGGCCGGGACACCACCTGCTCACCCTCGCCGGAGGCCTGCGGGCGGCCGGCGGGGTGGACGCGATCGTCGTGGTGGACGACGGCAGCGGCCCGGAGGCGGACCAGGTCCTGGCGGCCGCCGCCGGGGCGGGCTGCACAGTGCTGCGCCAACCCGTGAACTGTGGAAAAGGCGTCGCGCTCAAGACCGGCTTCGCCCACATCGCCGGTGCCTTCCCGGGACACGACGTGGTCTGCGCCGACGCCGACGGCCAGCACAGCGTCGAGGACGTGCTGCGGGTCGCCGAGCGCACCGCGGCCGCCGGCCACACCGTGCTGGGTGTCCGCAGCTTCGAGCGGATGCCGCTGCGCAGCCGGGTGGGGAACACCGCCACAAGGGTGCTGTTCCGCGCCGCCACGGGCCGGCCGGTCGAGGACACCCAGACCGGGCTGCGCGGCTACCCCGCCGGCCTGCTCGGCTGGCTGCGGGCGGTGCCGGGCGAGCGTTTCGAGTACGAGATGAATGTCCTGCTGCACGCCTCGCGGTGCGGTCACCCCATGGAGCAGGTCACGATCGCCACGACGTACCTGGAGGACAACGCGTCCTCGCATTTCAGCGCGGTGTCCGACGCGACGCGGATCTACTGGCCGCTGCTGCGTTTCGCGGCCTCGTCGCTGGTGCCCTCCCGGATCCGCTAGACCTCGGCGGTGGCCGGTGCCGGGGTCACGGCCGGGAGCGTGATCGTGAAGACCGTGCCGGTGCGCGGCCGGCTGGCCACGGTGATCTCTCCGCCGTGCGCCTCCACCAGCTTGCGCACGATGGACAGCCCGAGCCCGCTGCCGCCCGTTGCCCGGGTCCGGGAGCTGTCCGAGCGCCAGAACCGGTCGAAGATCTTCGGCAGTTCCTCCGGCGGGATGCCGATCCCGGTGTCGCGCACGGCGATGACCAGCCCGGTGGTCTGCACGGCGGCGCTGACCGTCACGCGGCCGCCGGCCGGGGTGTAGCGGATGCCGTTCGACACCAGGTTGCCGACGAGCTGCCGCAGGCGTACGGGGTCCGCGTTCACCTGCGGGTCCGCGGCCACGTCGAAGCTCAGCTGCACGCCCGCGGTCTCGGCGGCGCTGCGGTGAGCCTCCGCCACCTGCGCCAAAATGTCGTGGACGTACACCTGCTCCGGGTGCACCCGCAGGTTGCCGGCGTCGGCCGCGGCGAGGTCGCTGAGGTCGTCGATGACGTGCTGGAGCAGCACCGCCTCCTCGTGCAGCAGCTCGAGCAGCGCGGGATTGGTCGGGGTCAGGCCGTCCTGGGCCGCCTCCAGCCAGCTGCGGATGTTGGTCAGCGGGGTCCGCAGCTCGTGGGCGACGTCGCTGACCATCGCCCGGCGCAGGCTCTCCGAGCGCTCCCGGCGGTCGGCGAGGTCGTTGAGCGCCCGGGCCAGGTAGCCGATCTCGTCGTTGGTGGCCACCGGCACCCGGGCCTGCTGGTCGGCGGGCCGGTCGGCCGCCTCGGTGAGGGCCCGCAGCGGTCCGACGAGGCGCCGGCCGGCGACGATGGTGATCAGGACGGCGACGCTGAGCACCGCGGCGGTCACCAGGGCGATCCGCAGCGTGTTGGTGCGGGAGAGGCTGAAGATCGGCTGCCCGGACTGGTCGTCGCCCGGATCCGTCACGAACAGCAGCGCGGGCGGCGCCACGTACTTGGCCAGCTGGGCCTGCCGCGCCTTCTCGACGCAGCCTCGAATCCGGTCCCGGTCGCGGTCCTGCGTCTTGCTGTCGAACGGAGTACGGCTCTCGGGGACCGGGAGCGGGAACGCCGTGAAGTCGGGCCGGATCTCGATGCCGCGCGGCGAGCTCAGGCCGAGGCAGGGTGCGGTGCGCCGGGCCAGGTCATCCAGGGCTTTGCGTTCGGTCGCGGTGGGTTCGTCGTACACCCGGCAGAAGGCTTGGGCGCCCTTCGGGTCGCTGGTGAGCAGGCGCACCGACGGGCGCCCGCTGGGACCGTCGACGATCTCGCCCTCGACGCCCGTCCGGCGGATGCAGGACAGCTCATCGGTGGCGGCCTTGCGGAGCAGGTCGCGCTCCTTGCGGGGCAGCATGTACGGCCCTACGGCCCGCGGATCGATGCGTTCGTCGCCGCCGGTGAGCGCCAGATCGAGGTGCAGCGGGTCGACGGTGGCCGACGGTCGCGCCGTCCGCAGCGAGGGCCCCGGCGCCGAGTCCGTGATCACCTGCCTGTTCTCGGTCATCAAGGTGATGCGGCGGCCCGTCTTCGCGGCGCGCTGGGCGATGAGCGTGTCGGCGCCGGACCAGTCGGGGTGCGTGGCGGCGTACCCGACCAGGGCGTCGTAGACGCTCTTGTCGTCGGCCAGGGACCGGCCCTGCTCCTGCTGGATCGCCCGGGTGGTGGTCTGGGTGGCCAGCCACGCGGTCGCCACGATCGCCGCGACCGCCACCAGGATCGACGTCGCCAGCAGCCGGGTGATCAGGCTGCGGCGCAGCGGGACCCGGCGGGCGCCGTGGCGGGGGCTCACTCCGCGCCGCCGGTCAGTTTGTAGCCGACGCCGTACACGGTCAGCAGCAGCGCCGGCCGGCGCGGGTCCGCCTCGATCTTGCGGCGCAGGTTCATCACGTGCACGTCGATGGTGCGCTCGGTGGAGCTGCGATCGATGCCACGGGTGTGCTCAAGCAGCTGCGCGCGGGTGAAGACCCGTCCGGGGTGGTCGGCCATCGCCGCGAGGATCGCGAACTCGCCCGGGGTGCAGTCGACCGGGTCGCCGCCGGCGGACACCTCGTGGCGGGCCGGGTCGACGCCCAGCGGGCCGATCCGCCGGACGGCACTGACCGGCCGCTGGGAGCGGGGTGCCCGGCGCAGCAGCGTACGGACCCGGGCCATCAGCTCCCGGGGGCTGTACGGCTTCGTCAGGTAGTCGTCGGCGCCGAGCTCCAGCCCGAGCAGCAGGTCGTCCTCGGTCGAGCGCGCGGTCAGCATGAGGACCAGCAGATCGGAGTCGCGCCGCAGCATGCGGCACACGTTCAGGCCGTCGAGCTGCGGCATCATGACGTCGAGCACGAGCAGGTCCGGCGGATTCCGGCGGGCGTGCTCGAGCGCGCTCCGGCCGTCGTGCACCACCGTGGCCTCGTGCCCCTCGGCCTCGAGATAGCGGCGCAGCACCTCGGCCTGGCGTCTGTCGTCCTCAGCGACCAGTACGTGGGCACACACGTCGGCGACTATAGGTGTGCGGGGCTCGCGTTTCCCATGGCAGAGGCGATACCTGACAGGATCCTGATATTCCATGGCCAGGATCGCCGGCATGGTTGCGAAGTCCGAGGCGCCGACCGAGCTGATCCCGGTCATCCCGGCGCCCCCGCCCCGCCGGCGCCGGGGCCGGTTGCTGTCCGGGGCCGCCGTCGTCGTGCTCCTGGCCGCGGTGCTCGTCGCGGGCTGGCGGCTGCGCGGCGGCGACGCCGCGGAGCGCCCGGCGGATGCGCCGATCGAGGTGAGGACCGCCGCCCTGAAGCGGCAGGACATGTCCGCGACCGAGTCGCTGTCCGGCACGCTGGGCTACGGCACCGCACAAGCGCTGACCGGCAACCGGGACGGCACGGTGACGTGGCTGCCGAAGCCCGGTTCCTTCGTCCGCCGCGGCGAGCAGTTGCTGCGGGTGAACGACCAGCCGGTGCCGCTGTTCTACGGGGCCATGCCGTTGTTCCGTACCCTCTCGGAGCGCAACACCGTCGGCCGCGACGTCCGGATCGTGGCCGCCAATCTCCGCGCCCTGGGCTATTCGACCGGCCGCCAGCCGGCGACGGGGGAGAAAGTGGCCCGGACCCGCCCGGCCCCCGCGCCGGTCGCGTCGCCCAAGCCGCCGAAACCGCTCACCGTCACGACGTGGATCACGGTGCACAAGGGCGAGGACGTCCTCACCTCCGGGCTCATCAGGGCGATCAAGCGGTGGCAGGCCGACGGGGGACTGCCCGTGACCGGCCGGATGGCGGTGGGCGACGTCGCCGTCCTCACCGGCGCGGTCCGCGTCGATTCCGTCGCCGTGCAGCTCGGCGCGCCGGCCGGCGGACCGCTGATGGCGGTCACCCCCACGGCCAAGGTGATCACCGTGCCGGCCGACGCCGGCGAGGCGGGGTCGATCGAGCGCGGCGACCGCGTGACCGTCGCCCTGCCCGGCGACCGCACGGTGCCGGGGAAGATCACCGCCGTGGGCACCTCGCTCAAGGCCGAGGAGGGGCAGAGCGGCGACGAGCCGCCGAAGCTGACCGTGACCGTTGCCGTCGACGACCCGAAGACGATCGCCCGCCTGGACTCCGCCGACGTCGAGGTGAACTTCGTGGCGGAGACCCACAAGGACGTCCTCGTGGCGCCGGTCGGGGCCCTGCTGGCGCTCAGCGAGGGCGGATACGCGGTCCAGGTGCGCGGCGGCGGGCTGGTCGCGGTCGAGACCGGCATGTTCGCCAAGGGCATGGTCGAGATCAGCGGGGCCGGCCTCACCGAGGGCACAGCGGTAGTGACCACCTCATGACCGCGGTCCTGTCCCTGCGCGACGTGGGGAAGGTCTACCCGGGCGGGGTCGCGGCGCTCGCCGGGGTCTCCATCGAGATCACGGCGGGGGAGCTGCTCGCCATCGTCGGCCCGTCCGGGTCGGGCAAGTCCACGCTGCTGCACCTCATGGGCACCCTCGACCGGCCCAGCACCGGGTCGGTGCACATCGGCGGGAACGACACCGCCCGGCTGCCCGACCGCCGGCTGTCGGCGCTGCGCGGGCGCCTGCTCGGCTTCGTCTTCCAGCAGTTCCACCTCACCGACGGCCTCACCGCCGCGGAGAACGTGGCCACCGGCCTGCTCTACGCCGGGGTGCCCCGGCGGGACCGCCGAGCGCTGGCCGCCGAGGCACTGGCCCGGGTCGGGCTGGCGCACCGGGCCGGGCACCGGCCGCACGAGCTCTCCGGCGGTGAACGCCAGCGGGTCGCGATCGCCCGGGCGCTGGTCAACCGGCCGGCCCTGGTCCTCGCCGACGAGCCCACCGGGGCCCTGGACACCGCCACCGGGCACGCGGTCCTCGGGCTGCTGCACCGCCTGCACGAGGAGGGGACCACCATCGCGCTGATCACCCACGACCGGGACATCGCCGCGTCCTTGCCGCGCCGCATCGAGATCCGCGACGGCCGGCTCGTCGCCGACAGCGCCCGGGGGTCGGCGGCGGTGAGCGCCCGGTGATCCGCCCGGTCCGGCTCGCCCCCCTCGACGTGCTGAACCTGGGACTCGTCGGCCTGCGTACCCGCAAGGTGCGAGCGGCGCTGTCGGCGCTCGGGATCTCCATCGGCATCGCGACGATGATCGTGGTCACCGCCATTCCGGCCTCCAGCCAGGCGGCGCTCATGCGCGACCTCTCCGCGCTCGGCACCAACGTGCTGCAGGCCATGCCGCTGCCGGACCAGGATCCGCCGGCGCTGCTGCCCGAGGAGTCGGTCGCGATGGTCCAACGCATCGGCCCGGTCACGGTGGCGAGCGCGGTCGCCAACACCCATACCCTGGTACGCCGCTCCGACCGTACGGATCCGCACGACGGTTCCGGGCTGACCGTGCTGGCCGCCCGCCTCGACCTGCCCCAGGCGATCAACGCGCGGATCCGCTACGGCCACTGGCTCACCGCCGTCACCGGCAGGTTCCCGACCGTCGTCCTCGGCTCGGTGGCGGCGTCCCGGCTGGGCTTCGCGCAGGTGCCGGCCGGCGGCTCCCCGCCGCAGGTGATGATCGGCGACCAGTGGTTCACGGTGGTCGGCATCCTCGCGCCCACGCCGCTGTCGCCCGACATCGACCGGTCGGTGCTGGTCGGCTGGGAGGCGGCCCGCAGCCGGTTGCGCTTCGACGGCCATCCGACCGTGATCTACCTCCAGGCGCAGGAGGACCGGCTGGAGGCGGTCCGCGCCGTGCTGCCCGCCACGATCCACCCGGAGCGCCCGGGACAGGTCACGGTGACCCGCCCGTCGGACGCCCTCGCCGCGAAACGGGCGAGCGAGAACACCTTCTCGTCGCTGCTGCTCGCCCTGGCGGCGGTCGCGCTGCTGGTCGGCGGCATCGGCGTGGCCAACACCATGGTCATCTCGGTGCTGGAGCGCCGGGCCGAGATCGGCCTGCGGCGGGCGCTGGGCGCCAACCGGGGGCAGATCCGCGCCCAGTTCCTCACCGAGGCGGTGGCCCTGGCGACGCTCGGCGGAGTGGCCGGCACGGTGCTCGGCCTGGTGACGACGGTGGCGTACGCGGCGTACCACGGATGGCCGGTCGTGGTGCCGGCACCGGCGCTGCTGGCCGGCGTCGGCGGCGCGGTGGCGGTCGGGGTGATCGCCGGCGTTTACCCCTCAGTACGCGCCTCCCGGCTGACACCCACCCAGGCGCTCGCCACGGTGTGACCGACCGCCGGCCGCGGCGGGATTGGTGTCCCGGGGCGTCGGGTAATGCACAGCGGTTGGGCAGTGCATCGCCGGCGGGCGCGGGGGAGACGTGATGGCGAAATGACGGGCACCGATGGCGCCGGATGACGTGTTCGCGGAAGGCGGGGGCACCGGCGAACTCATGGCTCGGATCGACTGGTCCCGTACGCCGCTGGGGCCGGTGACCGGATGGCCGCAGAGTCTGCGGTCAGCGGTACGCATCGTGCTGTCGTCGCGCTATCCGATGCTGCTCCTCTGGGGACCCGAGTACACCCAGCTGTACAACGACGCGTACTCCGCGCTGATCGGGGACCAGCACCCCGCCGCTCTCGGCGGCGACGTACGCGTGACCCTCGAGGCCGGCTGGGACGTGCTGGAACCGCTGATCGCCGAGGCCATGGCGACCGGGGTGGCGAGCTGGGTGCCCGCCCTGCGGCTGATGCTGGAACGGGCCGGGTACCGCGAGGAGGCGTACTTCAGCGTCTCGCATGCGCCCGCGCGGGACGACTCCGGGCGTACCGTCGGCGTGCTGACCGTGTGCAGCGAGGTGACCGAGCAGGTCGTGGGGGAACGGCGGTTGCGCCTGCTGCGTGACCTGCCGGTGCGCGGCGGCCAGAGCGGCGGCGCCGGCGAGACCTGCCGGCGCCTGGCGGCGGCCATCGCGGAACACCCGCTCGACGTGCCGTTCGCCGGGATCTATCTGCGCGACGGCGGCGTGCTGCGCCGGGCGGCCGGCGCCGGCGTCGATGCCGCCGGCCGGGACGTGACCGCCCTCCTGCCGCAGGTGCTGGACGAAGCGCCGCCGGACACCGTACGGCTGGACACGCCGGGCTCGCTGGAGGTCGCGGGCGGGCCCTGGGCGCTGCCCGTACGCGATACGGTCGCCGTCCCGTTGCCGTCGGCCGACCAGGCCCAGCCGCTCGGGGTGCTGCTCGCCGGGATCAGCCCCAGCCGGGCCCTCGACGACGCCTACCGCTCCTTCTTCGAGCTGCTCGCCCAGCAGGTGTCGGTGGCGGTGCGCAACTCCCTGGCGTACGAGGAGGAACGGCGCCGCGCGGAGACGCTCGCCGAGCTCGACCGGGTCAAGACCGCGTTCTTCACCGACGTCAGTCACGAGTTCCGGACCCCGCTGACGCTGATGCTCGGGCCGCTGACCGACGCCCTCGCGGACCGCGCGGAGCCGCTCGGCGAGCGCCAGCGCGACCGCGTCGATACCGCCCGCCGCAACGCCACCCGCCTGCTCACCCTGGTCAACAACCTGATGACCTTCTCTAGCCTGGAGGCGGGGCGGGCCGGCAACACCCCGCGCCAGGTGGACCTCGCCCGGCTGACGGCCGAGCTCGCCGGCGTCTTCCGCGCCGCCGTCGAGCGCGCCTCGCTGCGCCTGGTGGTCGACTGCCCGCCGCTGCCGCGCCCGACCGCCGTCGACCCGGCCAACTGGGAGACCATCGTCACGAACCTGATCTCCAACGCCCTGAAGTTCACCTTCGTCGGCACGATCCGGGTGGCGCTGGACAGCGATGACGAAATGATCCGGCTGCACGTGACGGACAGTGGCATCGGCATCGCGGCCGCGGAGCTGCCGCACCTGTTCGACCGGTTCCACCGGGTCCAGGGTGCGCAGGCCCGCAGCCACGAGGGCAGCGGCGTGGGGCTGGCGCTGGTGCGCGAGCTCACCCGGCTGCTCGGCGGTGACGTCGCCGTGACCAGCTCGCCGGGCAGCGGCACGACCGTCACCGTGGCTCTGCCGTGGACGGCCGTGACCCCGGCCGGCGCCGTCCCCGGCACGGCCGCCACGGGTGCCCGGGCCCGCGCCCTGGCCGAGGAGGCGTCGGGCTGGCTGCCCGAGCCGGGTACGGCCCCGGACGAGCCCGACGAGCCGAACGATCCGGACGAGCTGGTGATTCTGGTCGCCGACGACAACGGCGACATGCGCGCGTACCTGACCCGGCTGCTGACGGCCGAGAACTGGCAGGTGGAGGCCGTGGGCGACGGCCAGGCGGCGCTCGACTCGATCCGGCGCCGCCGCCCGAGCCTGCTGCTGACCGACGTGATGATGCCCCGGCTGGACGGCTTCGCGCTGGTCCGGGCGCTCCGCCAGGACGAGGCGACCCGCACGCTGCCCGTGGTCATGCTCTCCGCCCGCGCCGGGGACGAGGCCGGCGTGGAGGGCCTGGACGCGGGCGCGGACGACTACGTCGTGAAACCGTTCACCGCCGCCCAGCTCGTCGCCCGGGTCCGCAGCGTCCTGGAGCGCGACCGGCTCCGGACCGGGTCCGCCCGGCACGGGTCCGCGGCGGCTGCGACCACCACCGTGATCGCGTCCGGACGGGTGCTCGAGGACGCCGTCCGCGCCGCGACCGAGCAGGCCTGCGCGCTGGTGGGCGGAGTGCGCGCCAGCACAGTACTGAGCGGCGGACCGGACCGGCCACCGCTGACGTTCAGCACCACGGCGCTGCCCGGCAAGGACGGCCGCGGCCTCGTCCGTACGGCGATCCGCGCCCGCGACGGCAGCGAGATCGGCACCCTCACGGTCCTGCTCGACGCGCCGGCCGAGCCCGGCGACGCTGAGGCGTTGCTCGAACCGGTCGCGGCGATGCTGGCGGCCCTCGGCGAGAGCCGGTGGGAGCTCGGCGACGGGCGGCAGATCGCGATCACGATGCAGCACAACCTGCTGCCGGAGAGCCTGCCCGCCGTACCCGGCTGGGACCTCGCCGCCCGGTACCGGCCGGCGCCGGGCACTGTGTGCGGCGACTGGTACGACGCCGTCGCCGTGGACGGGGGAGACCTGCTCCTGGCCGTCGGCGACGTGGCCGGGGAGGGGCCGGATGCCGCGGTGACCGCCGGCCGCCTGCGCAGCGCCGTACGCGCGTACGCCGCGCAGGACCCCACCCCCGAACGCATCCTGGCCCGGCTGGTGACCATGGTGTCCCGGTTGCGCACCCCGTCCTTCGCGACCGTGCTGCTGGCCCGGCTGAGCCCGGGCACCGGCGAGCTGACCTGGGCGACGGCGGGCCACCCGGCGCCGGTCACCTGCCGCCCCGGCGAGCCCGCGACCTGGCTGACCGGCGCGAGCGGCCCGCCGCTGGGCCTCGGGACCGCCTCGTACGCCGGCAACCGGCTGAACCTCCCGCCGGGCGCCCACCTGCTCCTGTTCACCGACGGCCTCGTGGCCGATCGCGGGCAGCCGTTCGACGCGGGGATCGCGCGGCTGCTCGCCCGGTGCACCGACCGCAGTCACCGCGGCGTGGCCTCCGCCGACCTGCTCGACGCCGCCCTCGCCGGGGACGGCGGCCCGCCCGCCGACGATGTCGCCGCGCTGGCGCTGCACCGCCTGCCGCCGGAACGGCCGGCCGCGGCCCCGGCTCCGCCGGCGGCCCTCGATCGGGCGTGGACCTATCCGCTGCTACCGACCGCCTCCGCCGGGATGCGCCGTGACCTGCGCGCGGCCCTCGCCGGCCAGGTGACCCCGGACCTCCTCGACGACCTGCAACTGGCCGCCACGGAGGCGGTCAACAACGCGGTGGAGCACGCCCAGCAACCGGCCCGTCCCCAGGTCGACGTACGGCTGCAGGTGGCGGACGATGTGATCCGGGTCAGCATCCAGGACTACGGCACCTGGCGCGGCCGTCCTGCCCCGATGGACCGCGGGCGCGGTGCGCTGCTGATGAACGCGTACGGCGAGGTCCGCGTCACCTCGACCCCGGCCGGCACCCTGGTCACCGTCGAGCGGCGGCTGGGCCCGGGACCGGCCCCCGGACCCTGATCCGCCTCAGCGGCGCAGTCCGACCGAGACCAGCACTGCCCGCGCCATGCCCGCGCTCGGGCGTACGACGGCGTCGCGCACCCACCGCCCGGCGCCGGCGACCACCCGCCACGCGGGGACGACCGTCCACCGCCACCCCCAGGCGATCGCCAGCCCGATCGGCCGCAACACCCATCGGTACAGCTGTCGCAGCACCCGGCCGGCGCCGAGCCATCCGGGCAGCAGGACCCATCGGTACGCCACCCGCCCGATCGCGCTGAGCACGGCGACCAGCGCCTCGAGCGTCCACGTCAGGCCTCGCCCCAGCGCCGCCCACACCGGCCCGGTCACGGTGAAGAACCACGCCACGGGTACGACGACCAGGTAACGCACCAGGAACACGAGCGGCCGGACGAGAAACGCCCGATGGGCCCACACCCACCGCGCCAGCCACCGCAGCGGCACGACGACCAGCCGATGCGCCAGCCGGTTCAGCGGCACGACGACGAGCCGGCGCCACAGCCGGGCGAGCGGACGCCCGACGTAGCGTTCGAGGAACCCGCCGACGACCTTCAGCAGCTCCCACGCGACCCGGATCGGGAGCACGACCACGACGGCGAGGACCCGGACCGGCCACTGGATCCAGGGCGGCTGCTCGGGCGCGGTGCTCATGGCCGACCACGGTAGTGGACCCCCTCCACTTGCGGAATCACTTCGTGGCGCTCTATGTCGTTCTGTCGGGCTACTTCACCTGGACCCGCCGGAAGGCCCTCCGCGCACGCGAGTGACTTTGCGCGGCGGCATAGGATCGACCCCCGACACCGCCGCCGACATCTCTCAAGGGAGCGCGATGCCGCTGACTCCGGCCGACGTCCACAACATGGCCTTCAAGAAGCCGCCCATCGGGAAACGGGGATACGACGAGGAAGAGGTCGACGCGTTCCTCGACGAGGTCGAGCAGGAGCTCATCCGGCTGCTGGAGGAGAACGGGGCGCTCCACAACCAGGTCCAGCGCCGCGGGCCGGGCGGTCCCGGTCAGGCCGCTTCCACCGTGGTGCTCGACGGCGAGTTCGCCGAGATCGCGGCGAAGCTGGAGCGGCTGCAGGAGGCGCGTGCCCGCGCCGAGCAGAACGCCCGCAGTGTGCAGGCGCAGCTGGAGCAGGCTCGCAACGCGCCCGTGGCCGCCCCGGCCGCGTCCGGCGACGACGACCGCAACGCGCGGGTGCTGATGATGGCGCAGCGTACGGCCGACGACCACCTGCGTGACGCCCAGCAGGAGTCGGAGTCGCTGCTGACCGACGCCCAGGGCAAGGCCGAGCAGATCACCGGCGAAGCCCAGATGCGGGCCGGCACCATCGAGGGCGAGGCCCGCCGCAATCACACCGAGGCGATGAACAGCCTGGGGGCCAAGCGGGCCGCGCTGCTCGACGAGATCGAACGGCTGGGCCAGCTCGCGCAGAGCTACCAGAACGCGCTGCAGAGTCACCTCTCGCAGCAGATGCAGGAGCTGAACAGCGAGCCGAAGGTGCCCCGCGCCGCTCCGTGAGCCGACCGTGCGCGTCCGCGTCAGGAGCGCGGCGTGCCGGTCGGCCGCCCGGCTGCGTCCTCGTCCCCGCGGATGATCCGGCGCACGTCGTCGGAAGGGTTGTCGAACTGCGCCTGCGCCAGCGCGGCCGCCGGCTCCACCGTCAGGGCGCGTGGCGGCCCCGGAAGACGCCGTCGAGCATGAGGTCGATCGAGCGGTCGGCGGCGGCGCGGGCGGCCGCCGTGTCCTCGCCCGCGCCCGCGATGCCCCGCACCATCGCGAAGAGCAGCAGCAGGTCGCCGGGGACCAGGTCGCGGCGTACGTAACCGAGGTCCTGCGCCCGCCGCAGCGGCTGGGTGAAGGCCGTGACCATGCGGCGCTCGTACCGCCGGCGGGCGCCGGACTCCAACCCCTCCGCGAACACCACCAGCGACCGCATTTCGATCAGCCGGTGCAGAACTGTGCGCAGCAGCGAGCGGAACGCGTCGGGACGCTCGGTGCTCGCGGCGGCGGCCTCCTCCAGCCGGTGCAGCTGGTGGCCGATGACGGCGGCGGTCAGTACCTGCCGGTCGGGGAAGTGCCGGTACAGGGTCGCCAGGGCGACGCCCGCGCGGCGCGCGATCTCGGGCATGAGGCTGACGGCATCTCGCCCGCACAGCACCTGGCTCGCGGCTTCGACGATGGCTTCACGATTTCGCCTCGCATCCCGCCGGAGTGACGTTCGCGCACCGTAGAGCATGTGCGAGCCCCCTAATGTCGGCGTATATGTTACCGACAAGTAACGAGAATGTCACCGCCTTCAATTTCTCGGTACCGGCTCCTACGCTGCCGCCACTGACGCGCTGCAGCTTCGCCACCGCCCCCCACCGGGGCCGATGGCCGTCGGCAGGTCCACCGACGCTTCGACACCTTCAGGAGTGCTCATGGCGCCCCGTCGCGCTGCCCTGCCCGTCCTCGCGCTCTCGCTGATCACCGCCACCGTCCTGGCGACCGCACCCACTCCGGCGGCGGCCTCCGTCACCGCCACTACGCCCGTCGCCGCCGCACAGGCCTCCGCCGGCCTGCGCTTCGTCGACATCACCGCCCACGACGGCGTGGTGCTCAAGGCCAACGTCGCCGTACCGGCCACCGCCGGCCGGCATCCCGTACTGATCATGCCGGCGAGCTGGGGCCTCAACGATCTCGAATACGTCGCCCAGGCCCAGGAGCTCGCCGGCCGCGGCTACGTGGTCGTGTCGTACACCCCGCGCGGGTGGTGGTTCAGCGGCGGCGAGATCGACACCGCCGGCCCGAAGGACATGGCCGACCTGTCGCTGATCATCGACTGGACGCTCGCCAACACCCCGGCCGACCCGGCGCGCATCGGTGCGGCCGGCATCTCGTACGGCGCCGGGCTGAGCCTGCTCGGCGCGGCCTTCGACCGGCGGATCAAGGCGGTCGTGGTGATGAGCGGCTGGGCCGACCTGGTCGCCGCGCTGTACGCCGACGAGACCCGGCACCGGCAGTCCGCAGGGTTCCTCGAGCTCGCCGCGGACACCCTCGGCAACCCCAGCGCGGAGCTGAGCGACGCCCTCGCCGACTTCAACGCCAACCGGGACAAGCCGCAGGTGCAGGCCTGGGCCAAGAAGCGGTCCCCGGCGACGTACCTCGACGCGATCAACGCGAACGGGCCCGCCGTCATGATCGCCAACGGCTGGGGTGACACGTTCTTCCCGCCCAACCAGATCGTGGACTTCTACAACCGGCTCACCGTTGCGAAGCGCCTGGAACTGCGCCCCGGTGACCACGCGATCGCCGAGCTCACCGGCTTGGCGGGGCTCGACAACGATGTGTGGAACAGCCTGTACCGGTGGTTCGACCAGTACCTGGGCGGCGTCTCCACCGGCGTCTCCACCGAACCGCCGGTGGAGGTCAAGCCCTACAACGCGCCCGAGGAGCACTACGCCTCCTGGTCGGCACTGGCCACCTCGAACCGCCGCTACGGCCTCGGCGCCATCCGCTGGTACGACGGCACCGGGCTGCTCGGCGGCGACCCGAGCACCGGCTGGTCCAAGTCCCTGCCGACCGACAAGGACACCTTCGCGAACGGTGGGATCGCCCTGATCACCAACAGCCTCGCGGCGTTCACGGGGTGGCAACCGTGGATCTGGCTCCCGGCGGTCGACCGCTCGCGGGCCGGTGTGTGGGCCTCGGAACGGCCGTCGTCGGTCCAGCGGGTCCGCGGTATCCCGAAGGTGCACCTGGAACTGAGCGGCACGGAGGCGCAAGGCACGGTCGTCGCCTACCTCTACGACCTCGACTCGCTCGGCAACGCCAGTCTGATCACCCACGCCCCGGCCACCTGGCTGGACGAGAAGGGCGGCTCGCGCAGCTTCGACTTCTCGCTGCAGGCGACCGCGTACGACGTACCCGCCGGGCACTCGCTGACGCTCGTGATCGACACCGTCGACGGGCTGTACTACGACGAGAACGCCCCGCACAAAACGGTGACGATCGACGGCGGCTCCTACCTGGACGTGCCGCTGCACTGACCCCGGACGGCCCCGGCGTCCCGCCACGGGCGCCGGGGTCGGCCGCTGTCGGATATCCGCGGCTCAGCAGTGGTGCCGGTGTGCGACCTTGTCGGTATGCACCTGCGCCTGAACCGTCGTCCCGTGGCCGCCGCCGTGCTCGCCACCGCGCTGCTGGCCGTGGCCGCCTGCAGCGACAAGCCGTCTTCCCCGGCTCCCACCACGGCGACCACCGGCCCGGCGCCGTCGGCCGCCAAGCCGGCCGCGACCGGCATCGGCACCAAGCCGGCCGGCGAACCGGCCGCCACCACCGGGGCGCCCGCGGGGGACTCGAAGGCTGCGATCGGCGAGGGGCGCTGGCCGGCGTACGTCACGGCGGTCGGCGACGGCGAGTTGACCATGGACCTGGTCGAGTTCCTGACCGGGGACGCGGCCGTGAAGGCGTGGCAGAAGAAGTACCCGGACTCCGACGAGAAGACCCCGCCGAACGACTACATGATCGTGAACGACAATCCCAAGAAGCGCGTCGTGCCCATCACGGACCCGGTGGCCGTGAAGGTCGTCGGCGAAGGCGTCGGGGGAGTCGCGGACAAGAAGGGCGACCTCGGCGACGTGAAGGCGCGGATCCCCCACACGCTGTTCTGGCTGACCGTCAAGGGCGGCAAGGTCACGGCGATCGAGGAGCAGTTCCTCCCCTAGCCCAGATGCTCCGCGAGGAAGCGTTCGACCGCGGCGTAGTAGGTCTCCCGGTTCTCCGGCCTGGCCAGGCCGTGGCCCTCGTCCTCGAAGAGCAGATACTCGTACGGCAGGCCCTTCGCCCGCAGCGCCGCGACGATCTGCTCGGCCTCGTCCTGCGTCACCCGGACGTCGTTCGCGCCGTGGGCGACCAGGATCGGGGCGGTGACGTCGCCGATGCACGACAGCGGTGACCGCTGCCAGAGCAGGTCGCGTTCGGTCTCCGGATCGCCGACCTGGGCGCGCATGAACGACGCCAGCGGAGTCCGGTACGGCGCGCCCCCGGCGAGCAACGTCAGCAGGCTCGACGGCCCGCACAGGTCGATCGCGCAGGCGAAGACGCCGGGGGTGAACGCGGCGCCGGCCAGCGCGGCGTATCCGCCGTACGAGCAGCCCATGATGGCGACGCGGGCGGGATCGACCGCGCCGAGGCCGACGAGGTGGTCGACCGCGTCGAGCAGGTCGGTCTGCATGGCCGCGCCCCACTGCTTGGCGCCGAGGTTGCGGAAGTGCTTGCCGTAGCCGGTGGAGCCCCGGAAGTTCACCTGGATGCAGGCGTAGCCGCGGTTGGCCAGCAGCTGCGCCTCTTCGTCGAAGGCGAAGGTGTGGCGGGCCCAGGGACCGCCGTGCACGTTCACCACCGCGGGCAGGTTGCGGCGGTCGGCCTGCGGCGGCCAGGTCACGTACCCGTGCACGGTCACGCCGTCGCGCGCGGCGTACTCGAACGGTTCCATCCGGGCGAGCCGGTAGGGGTCGAGGCCGGGCTGGTGGTTGCCGAGGTAGCGCAGCCGCCCCGCCGCCCGCTCGTACACGTAGTAGAGAACCGGGCCGGCGCCGGTCACCGCCGAGACGGTCCACAGGTCGCCGGAGCGGTCGGTACGGTCGGCGTACACCTCGGCATCGACGTCCCGGAGCGCGAGCTCGCCGCGGATCCGGGCCATGTCCTTGGCGTAGGCTTCGTCGAGGTACACCCATTCGTCGCGGTCCTTGGCGAAGGCCACAGCCTGCGGCGCCCCGGTGAGCGGGTCCAGTTCCACGCGCGTGACGTCGTGGACGGGATCGCCGGCGAGCAGGGTCTGCGTGCCGGAGGCGAGGTCGACCGCGTAGAGCCGGGCGGCGTTCGCGCCGATGGACGACAGCAGGTGCACGGTGGCGCCGTCGCCGGTGAAGCCCAGGACCCGGGTTCCCATGACGTCCTCGTACGGCACCTCGAGCCAGGGCTCGCCGTCCAGGTGGATGGTCGCCCCGCCGTCCGCCCGCATCGTCGTGCCGCCGCGGATGCGCAGGTCGGAGTCGATGATCCAGCTCAGGTAGCCGGGGTTCTCGGCGACCCGGGTCAACTCGCCGGTCGGCAGGTCGAGGCGGTAGACGTCGTGCAGGTGCCGGCGCTCCCGGTTGAGCCCCAGCAGCACGGTCTCCGGGTGCCGGCGGTGGTGGGCCAGGACGCGCGCCTGCACCCCGTCGAACGGGGTCGCGCACCGCTCCTCGCCGGACAGCAGGTCGACCAGGTACAGCCGCCAGCTCTCGTCGCCGTGCTCGTCGCGCAGGTAGAACAGGGTGCGGTCGTCGTGGCAGACGCCGTAGGTGCGGATGCCCCGGCCGCGGTCGCGCGTCACGACCCTCGCCTCGCCGGGCCGGTCCACCGGGGCGATCCACACGTTCATCACGCCGTCGTCCGGCGCGAGATGGATCAGGTGCCGGCCGTCCGGGGAGATCTCGGGCTTCAGGTACGCCGGGTTGCCGAACAGAACGGACCGCGGAATCAACGGTACGGTCACAGCCGGCTCCCCGCGGTCGACAGCCACCAGTCGGACAGCCCGCGGTACTGCGCGATCGCCTCGCCGGTGGCGAGCGGCGTACCGGGCTCGGCGGTCAGCTCCCGCAGGAACGCGGCGTCCACGGTCCGATGCGCGGGCACCAGCGTCTGGGCCCGGAACATCTCGGTCATGAGCGCCGGGCTGCTCAGCACCGCGCGGCCCGTAAGGGCCGGTGTCCGGCGTGGCGGGGGCGTCCCGGTGGCACCGGCGCGGTCCTGTCCCGTCGCCATCCGCCAGGAGGCGTCCGCCTCGGCCGCCATGGCGTCCTGCAGGCCGCCGAGCCCGCCTCCGGGCCGTCCGGTGAGTTCGCGGTCCAGCCGCAGGGCGCTGAGCGCGGCGACCGACATGCCGTGCGAGTACACCGGATTCACCGCGACCAGGGCATCGCCGAGGACGAGGAAGTTGCCGGGAAGGGCCTGCCGCTCGAAGAATTTGCGCCGGTTGGCGGTCGCGCGGTACGGGCGGATCGGGCCGATCGGCTCGGCCGCGGCGAGCAGTCCGGTCAGGACGGCGAGGTCCAGTCCGTCCGCGCACTCGGTGAACTCCGCGTCCGTCACCGGGGGAGGGGCGCCCCGGGTCCCGGTCAGGGTCACGATCCACCGGTCGTCCTCGATCGGCAGCAGTGTCGCCCCGTACCCGGGACGTCCGCTCGCCGGCCGCGGATGCAGCATGATCGCCGGGAGGGTGGCGGCGAGGCCCGCGGGCCCCCGGTAGATCCGGGTCGAATAGGCGAGGCCCGGATCGACCGTCTCCTCCTCGACGGGCGGGCCGCCGAGCGCGGTCAGCCACCGGTCGGCCCTGGACCGCCGCCCCGTCGCGTCCACCACCAGGTCGGCCGGGATCGTCGCGGTCCGCCCGTCGGGCCCGGCGACCACCACGCCGGTCACCCGGGACGCATCGCCGGCCAGGGCCACCACCCGGCTGCGGTCGCGCACCGTGACGGCGCCGCCGGCCAGCGCCCGCTGCCGGATCACGTGGTCCATCAGCCATCTCCCGGCCGAGACGAGGTACGCGCCGGTGTCATGGCGGCGGAACCATCCGTCCGAGCTGCGGATGAGCGCGCCGTCCGGCAGTCCGCGCCGCTGGGCGCCGCGGGCGAGCAGCGCCTCCAGCGTGCCCGGCAGCAGCGTCTCCAGGGCCCGCGCACCGCCGGTCACCAGCACGTGGCTGTGGTACGCCTGCGGCAGCCCCGGTCGGGCGACCGGGTCCTCCGGGTACCAGCCGCTCTCGACCAGGGTGACGTGGTGGGCGTGCCGGGCGAGCACGTGCGCCGCCAGCACGCCCGCGAAACCCCCGCCCAGGACGACCGCCGACTTCATGCTTGTACGGCCGCGAGATCCTCGGCCAGCAGGCCGCTCTCGACCATGGAGCTGATGAACTGGTCCACCTCGGCGCGGATCCGCTCGCCCAGCGCCGCGTTGCGGCCGGCGAACAGCAGGGACAGCTTCGTGATGACCTGCTCGCGGTCGCCGTCGCTCTCCACCAGCACCCAGATCTTGGCGCCGGTCTCGTTCAGGCTGCGGAACTCGCCCGACTCGGTGTGGTAGAGCGCGATGCCGTTGGCGGTCTCGTTCCAGATGACCGCGTCATCGATGCGCAGGGACATTTCCCGACCTCCTCTGGACCGGCATGACCGGGATCAGCTCGCCCACCTTGATGGCGGGCTTGGGTGTGGGCACGTACGTCTTCCACTGGTCGTGCACCGCGTGGATCTCGCCGGTGGCGACCAGCCGGGGGACCGTCATCTCGAGGTCGTTCGCGGCCAGCTCGGCGCGGGTCACCCCGGTCTCCTGCCAGAGCTGCGTGACGACCCCGTGCCGCAGGATCCGGCACAGGTGGCGGCTGTTGCGGCGCAGATCTCCGGACTCGGACATGTGCGCGGCCCGGCACCCGCCGCCGCAGTTCGACTTGATGTAGCACTTGGCGCAGTCGTCGTGGAACTCGCCGCCGTAGACGGTGCTCCTGCGCATCGCGCCCAGCACCGGGCTGGCGAAGATCTCGCTCAGGGGCTGCCGCCGGACGTTGCCGGCGTGCTCGGCGCGCCCGGTGACGAGCTTGCACGGGTAGACGTCGCCCAGCGAGTTGACGTAGATCTCGTTGCCGCCCATGCCGCAGTTGCCCTTGACCGAGCACGGGCTCACCGGCCGGGGCCCGTCCGGCTTGAGCTGCGCGGCGACCGGGGAGGTCCAGACCAGCTGCTGCACGCGCAGGTGGTCGCTCCAGCCGAAGGAGTCGTCGTCGTCGACGCCGCGGCCCAGGTCGTTGTGGTTCATCAGGCGCACGCTGTGCACCTCGATCCCGTCGAGGAACGACGCGAAGTCCTCCAGCTCCTCGACGTTGTCCGAGGTCACGATGTGGTTGATCGAGGGCAGTACGCCGGCGTCGTTGAGCATCTGCAGCGCCTTGTACGTCTTCGCGAAGGAGCCGTCGCCGCGGGTCCGGTCGTGGGTCTCGGCCGTGCCGCCGTCGACGCTGATCGTCACCCCGCCGAACAGCTCCGCGAAGCGGCGCGCCAGCTCCGGAGTGCGGATCATGGTCGCGTTGGTGATGATGTTCGCCTGCAGCCCCAGCGAGTTCGCGTGCTCGGCGAGGGCGAACAGGTCCTTGCGCAACATCGGCTCGCCGCCGGTGAAGACGAGCCGCTTGGCGCCGAGGGCGGCGACCTGCGAGATCAGGTCCATCGACTCGGCGGTGTTCAGCTCGCCGGGAAGGCATTTCTCGGACGAGGCATAGCAGTACGGGCAGCGCAGATTACAGCCGTCGGTGACGGCGTAGTACACGGTGTTCAGCGGTGCCTCGGTGACTTTCACGGTGGGGATGTTGCCGTTGAAATAGACGATCCAATTGAGGATCAGCTTGGCCAGGGCGCGCTCGTTCGCCGCTGATTCCTCCAACGGTTCGCCGGCGCCGGCCAGCGCCTTCAGCACGCCGAATTCCTGCGGCTTGAGGACGCACCGGGCGCCCACCTGCGGGTTGACGACCAGGTGGTCCTCGCCGTTCACGAAATAGGTCAGGTCTTCCGGCACGTCGAACAGGGAACGGTGCCGAACCAGATTCCCGCGCATGCGTCCTCCTCAGGGCCCGGCACGGGCGCGGCCCTCGCGGGTCGCGCCCGTGCGGTGCTCGAACTAGTTCTGCTGGTGGCCGGAGCCGGACCAGGCGCCGCAGGCGCACAGCATCGCGGCGTCGAAGCCCTGCTCGGAGGCCTCCGGCTTGGCCCACTCCTGGGAGTGCGCCACCACGTCGGGCAGGACCGCCATGAGGCGGTTCTTGGTCGAGATGAGCACCTCGGTCTCCGCCTGGGTCAGGCTGCCGTAGAACTCCTCGAGCTCGGGGGTCATCGGGCCGCCGAGAATGCCGGCCTCACGCAGGGCCTCAGCCGAGTTGAACGTCATTTCTCCTCCTGAGTGAAACAGTTTTGACAACGGGGTCGATATCGAGAATGCGGGCCGGTGGCCGGTGCTCACAACCCCACGAATGTGGGTTTCAGCCGGGGTGTACGACGAGAATGCGAATAGGTGATCCGCCGATCGGCGCGGTGATGCCGGCGAGGTCGAATCCGCTCGCCACGAACAATTTCCGGAATTGGTTCTCGTCGCGTTCGCGGCCGCCGGTGTAGACGAGCATGGCGATGTCGCTCAGGACGGCTCCGGCGGCGTCCGGGGCGCGTATGGAGTCCGGCAGGACGGGTTCCACCACCAGCAGGCGCCCGTCCGGTGCGATCGCGTCCCGGCACTGACGCAGGAGCGAGAGGCAGCGCTCGTCGTCCCAGTCGTGCAGGATCCCCTTCAGCATCAGGACGTCGCCGGCCGGCACGGTCGTGAAGAAGTCGCCGGTCTCGATGCGCCAACGGTCCGTGACGCCCGCCCGCCGGAACGTCTCGGGGGCGTCCGCCACTCCTCCGGGCGCGTCGTAGAGGATGCCCTTCGCCGCCGGCGCGGCCGCCAGCACCGCGGCCAGCAGAGCCCCGTTGCCGCCGCCTATGTCGACCACGGTGCGCGCGCCGGTGAAGTCGTACGCCGCCGCGATGTCCGCGGCCAGCGAACCGGTGCCCTCGCGCATGGCGGTGTGGAAGACGCCGGCCGAGGACGGGCTCTCCGCGAGGTAGTCGAAGAGCGGCCGGCCGTGCACGTGGTCGAACGCCGCCGAGCCGGAGCGGACACCGTCGGCCAGCGCACCCCACGCCGCCCAGGCCGGCGGGTCGCCGAACAGCAGCACGCTGGAACGCATGGAGCGGGGATGGTCCGCGCACAGCGGCCGCCCGAGCTCGGTGAGGAGCACCTGTCCCTCGCCCGCCTCGTCCAGCACGCCGAGCACGACAAGAGCCCGCACCAGGCGGGTGAGCCCGTCCGGGTCGCAGCCGAGCGTCCGCGCCAGGTCGGCCACCGGGCGGGGACCCGCGGCGAGTGCCTCCGGTACGCCCAGCCGTACGGCCGCGTACACGATCTGGGAGGAGACGTAGCCGAACGCCATCCGGGAGAGAGTCGCGTAGCTCATGGGTTGCCGCCTTTCCCTGCCGCCCGAACGCGCACCGGCAGGCGGCGGACGCCGCGCAGGAACAGGTCGGGTGTCCACTCCAGCTCGTCCTCGCCGACCGCCAGCGTCAGCTCGGGGAAGCGGCCGACCAGCGTGCCGACCGCCGCCCGGGCCTGCAAGCGGCCCAGCGCGGCCCCGAGGCAGAAGTGGATGCCGTGGCCGAAGCCCAGGTGCCGGTTGGGGTGCCGGGTGATGTCGAAGACGTCCGGCTCGGCGAACACCGCCGGGTCGCGGTTGGCCGCCAGCAGGACGGGCACCACGACGTCCCCGCGCGGGACGAGCCGGCCACCGATCTCGACGTCGTCCACCGCGTACAGGTGGCGGGCGTGCCCGACCGGGCCGTTGAACCGCATCACTTCCTCGACGGCGGAGTCGATCAGTTCCGGGCGCCGACGCAGGAGCGCGAGCTGCTGCGGGTGCCGCAACAGTTCCAGCACGGTGTTACCGATCAGGTTGACCGTGGTCTCGTCGCCGGCGAGCAGCAGCTGGAACACGCCGGACACCAGCTCGGTGCGGCTCAGCCGGTCCTCCGACCGTTCCGCGCGGACCAGCCGGGACAGCAGGTTGTCGCCCGGCCTGGTCAGCCCCCGGGTGATCGTGTCGTCGACGTACGCGACGAACTCGAGCCCGGCGCGGCGCACCCGGACCGGGTCCCGGCTGCGGCAGATGTCGTCGCTCCACCGGCGCAGCAGCGCCAGGTCGCCGACGGGGAACCCGATCAGCTCGGCCACGACGAGTACGGGCAGGGGCAGGGCCAGCGCCTCGATGACGTCGATCTCGCCCTCGGCCGGCAACGCGGCGACCAGCCCGTCGACGACCGACCGGAGGTGCCGGTCGATCGCCGCGACCGTACGCGCGCCGAAAGCGGGCGCCATCAACCGCCGCAGCCGGGTGTGGTCGGGCGGGTCGAGGTGGAACATGGTGCGCCGCAGCATCGCGAGCGGGTCGAACTCCCGGCGCCGGTGCGGGGCGGCGAGATCGGCGGGCAACCGGTCGAGCTCACGCGCGAGGCCCGGATGGTGCAGCGCCTCCTGCACGTCCGAATACCGGGTCAGGTACCAGACCGCGAGCCCGGTCGTCGTGCTGACGTGCCGGTGCACGGGCTCCCGCTCCCGCATCTCGTGCAGCAGCGGGTGGGGATCGGCGAGGTCCCCGCGGGTGCTCGGCGGGAACAGCTGAGCGATCACCGGGCACCCCGCGCGGTGCTGACGTCCAGCGCGAAGAACCGCCGGACCACGGCGCCCAGCTCCTCAGGGCCCGCGAAGCCCCGCCGGGCCATCTCGATCGCGGGCGACGTGCCGGGCAGCCGCCAGTGCCGCAGGAACAGGTTCGCGCACATGGCCGGCGGCGGCACCGGGCGGCGGTAGCGGAACTCCTCCATGGCATCGTCGGCCCGCACGACGAGCTCGCTCCATTCGTCCCAGCGGCCGGAGGTGCGCAGGTCGGCGATGACGGCCGGGCGCCAGTCGGCCGACGCCCAGGTCGGCCACACGCGCGTCATCACGAGCCGGGCGCTGCGGGGCTCGTCCGGCGTGAGCCAGGCGGTGAGGCTCTCCGGCAGCGGGGACCCGTCGCCGACACCGAGCCGGTGGTTCGCGTACGCGTCCAGGCTCATGCCACGCGCGGCGGCCAGCTCGCCCAGGATCCCGGTCAGCACCTGCTCGTGCCGGGCCGGGTAGTCCGGGTCGTACAGGCGGGCGGCGTCGAGGACGTCCAGATCGGACAGCCATCGGCCCGGCGCATACTCCCGCCGGGTCTGCCGGTCGAGCTGCTGCGTGGCGCCGATCCCGGTGAGGGCCAGGCCGTCCACCGCGTCGCCGGCCGCGGGCACCGGCTCGCCGGCGGCGTGCAGCGCGGCGGTCGCGTCACGCCGCTTGAGATCCCAGTCCCCGGCGTCGATCCTCGCCGTCAGCGTCCGCAGGGCGTCGTGGTCGGCGGGCTCCAGCCGCGCCTCGAGGTCCGGCCAGGTGCGGAACGTGAACGGCAGGGACTTGGCCGCCGCGACGATCCGCCGTCCGCTGTCCGCGGGCACCGAGCCCTCGGCGGCTCCCTCGCGGCAGCCGTACCGGAGGTTGACCAGCGCCACCGTGCGCGCGGGATAGCCCATGGCGGCCGGGCCGTGCAGCACGCCGACCTCGTCGTCCCCGTCGATCTCCCCGGAGACGTACATGTCGTGGACGGCGCCGACCCCCTGCATCCCGTACGGCCCCAGCTCCACGGCGCGCAGCGCACCCATGCTGGCCGCGCCGATCACCCGTACGCCCTGCCGCACGACCAGCAGGATCTCCTTGTGGCCCACCGACCGGCGCTCGCGGAAGTAGCCGTCGATCACGATCGCGGTGTCGCCTCGGCGCCACCGCTCGGCCAGCAGGTCGCCGCGGGCGGCCGGAGGGCGTACCACCGCGTGCGGGAGTACGGCGTGCACCTCGTCCGGGGAGATCGTCGGTCCCGCGTAGACGACCATCTTCGGGCCGCTCACTACAACACCTCCGGGCTGACGCGGCTGCCGGGCGCCACGACCTTGACGACCGGCACCCCGATGTCGTCGCGGCTCAGGTCGACCACCATGGGCGGGTGACCGAACGCCGCGGTGGCCCGCTTGACGACCTCCTCGAGGTCGTCCAGCAAGCTGGGATGGTCCACGGGCGACGGCAGCAGATCGCCGACGGCGGCGGCCGTGCCGGACGGCTCCCGCCGGCGTTTCGTGCCCGCGTCGTCGATGTCGTCCTGCAGGTCGTCGCGCGCGCCCGCGATGTACGCGAGCCGCGTCTGCGCCGCCTCGGTGAGCGCCCGGGTGAGCGCGATCTCGGCGCTGAGATGGCAGCCGAAGCCGTACATCGCGGCGGGGTAGTCGTCGCAGGCCACCCAGGCCAGGAAGCAGGGCAGGCCGGTGGGCGAGGGGACGAGGCGCACCTCGTAGGCCACCCCGGCCCGTTCGATCATCGTGCACAGGCCGTCGACGACCGCCGACCCGGACGTCCGGGGATCCACCCGGACGCCCGGGTCGCCCCCGACCACGGTGGTCACGGCGTCGCGCTCGATGACCTCGTACAGGGCGTGCAGCACTGCCTCGACGCGGGTGTTGCCGCTGGCGAGACCGTTCGTCGACTCGAGGAACACCGGCGGGTTCCAGCCGGTGCGCCGCTCGAGCGACAGCCGTACGACGTCGACCGGCACCAGGGTCGGCGTGGCGTCCACGAGCGACCGGGCAGCCACCCACTCCAGCGGCAGGTCGTCGTGCAGCAGGCTGGGCGTGGAGCGGACCAGGGCGCCCACGTCGTACCCCAGCCGGTCCGCGAGGCTGCGGGGCGCCGCCGTCTCGACCGGCGCCATGGGCTGCTCCACGTGCCAGATCTCCACCGACTCCATGACCGCGGACAGCCGGGCCAGTTCGTCGGTGACGCCCTTGCCCTGGGAGACGGCGAGAGTCCGGGACAGCGGCCGGACGGCCTGCCAGGTCGGGATGCCGATGGTGTCGAGCCGGGTGATGTCCGCGACCCGGGTGACGCCGACCTTCGCCGCCGCGCGGGCCGCCATGGCCATGGTGGCCGCCGGGGGAGTGGCCCGGTCGGTGCCGGGCAGCCGGACCTTCGCGCCGTCCTGCTCGCGGGCGAGCCAGGACAGCGCCGCGTCGTCGGTTCTCATGTCGCCGCTCCGCCGGGTCACAGGTTCTCGGTACGCCGCAGCAGCGCCCGGCCGGCGAGGACGTTCGCGGCGACCGCGACAGCGAGCAGGACCAGCAGGCTCGGCCACGCGGTGCCGAAACCGAAGATCGCCGCGTCGCGCATGCCGTTGACCGCGTACGTCACCGGGTTGACCACCGACAGCCACTGCAGGACGAGCGGCAGTTGCTTCGTGGTGGACAGCGATGGCGCGGCGAACACCAGGACCGGCACCGAGACGCTGGTCAGCACCATGAAGGTGCGGTAGTCGGTGATGAGGATGGCCGCCGCCAGGTACAGGCCGTTGAAGGCGACCGAGGCGAGCACGAGCGCCACGAGCAGGGCGATCCAGTGCGACAGCGCGAACGGGTACCGGAAGATGATCGCGGCGACGACGAGGGCGAGCAGGCTCTGGGCGAGCACCAGCGACACCCCGGCCAGCAGCTTGCCGAGCAGGAAGCGCGACCGGCGCAGCGGCCACGACCACAGCTGGGTCGACACCCCGCTCATCTCCTCCTGGAACAGCGCCATGCCGGTCGTACCGGACGCGCTGACCACGGACATGGCGAGCACCATCGGCAGCAGGAAGACCGAGAACGGCAGCCGCTCGCCCCGGTAGGTGATGTCCCCGACGACGTTGCCGAGGGACGTGTTGACCAGCAACAGGTACACCAGCATCGGGGTCAGGCCCAGGATGAGGTTGACGCGGTTGCGGGCCAGCAGGGCGTACTCGCGGTAGAACACCGCGGACAGGTCGGCCGAGCGCTTCGGCGCGACCGGGGGGACCTGGGTGAAGGCGAGCTCGGTCACGGTCATCCCTTGTTCTCGGTCATCCGCAGGAAGACCCGCTCCAGCGAGTCGGTGACGGTCGCGACCCCGGAGATCGCCACCCCGGAGTCCTGGCAGTGCCGGGTCAGGGCCGGCAGGACGTCCTGCGCCACGGCGCCCTCGATCCGCACCTCGGTGTCGCCGGCCTCGGCCACGTAGCCGGCGGTCTCGGCCCACTCGGTCACGACCTTGCCGGCCACCTCGTCGTCCACGGTCACCACCAGGTGCGCGCCGCCGAACTCGCGGACGAGGTCCTTGGGATGGGCGTAGCGCAGCACCTTGCCGCGGTCGATGACCAGGACCCGCTGGCTGTTGCGCTCCAGCTCGTCGATGTGGTGGCTGGTCCACAGCACGGTCACGCCGTGGTCGCTGCGCAGCCAGCGGACGAACCGCTCGACCTGGTGCCGCCCGGCGACGTCCAGCCCGGCGGAGGGCTCGTCGAGGATGAGCAGCCGCGGGATGGTGAGCAGCGCCCGGACCAGCTGCAGCCGCTGGCGCTGCCCGCCGGACAGCTGGAAGACGAGCTGCGACAGCGCGTCCTTGAGCCCGAGGTACTCGGCGACCTCCAGCGCCCAGGGTGCCGCGGCACGCCACGACAGCCCGCGGAACCGCGCGGCGATCTGCAGGTTGTCCAGCGCCGAGAGCATCTCGTCGTACGGGCCGGTCTGGTGCATGGCACCGACGCCGTTCTTGGCCGCGACCGGATCGCGGACGGGATCCGCGCCGAGGACGCGGATGCGGCCGGTCGTGGGAGGGGTGACCCCGCAGATCATCTTGATCAGCGTCGTCTTTCCCGCGCCGTTGGGGCCGAGCAGGCCGATGGTTTCTCCCTCGGCTATCGAGAATGAAACGCCGTCGACCGCCGGCACCTCCTTCCGGCGATATCGCTTGGTGAGTTCCACCGCGGTCACCACGTCACCCGACACGAACCCTCCCCTGTCGTCCGTAGGTTTTGGAAGGAAAGTACGGCACGGACGCGGCAGGTGAACCGGGCCGGGGCAAGCTGCCTCGAAACTGCCGCCTAGCTGCCATTCTGCAGCGGTGCGGGTCAATACGATTCACCCATGGGAACGCCACAACGCGCCGTGGTGCTGGTGGACTGTGCCGGCGGCGGTGAGCTCGGGGCCGTGCACGACATCCTGGTGCACTCACTCGGTTCGCCTGCGGTTCTGCTGCGCAGGGAGGATCTCGGCCGGGCCGCGGTGACCATCGACCTGGACACCGGGCTGCTCACCGCCGACGGCAGGTGCGTCCGGCCCGCGGTGGTCTGGGCCCGCCATTCCTCCGCTCCCGCGATCGTGACGCAGGCAGATCCGGCGGGTTCCGTGACAATGCTCGAAGGCGCCTCGTGGTCGGCATTCATCGCGCATCTCACGGCGGCCGCGGAGGTCGCATTTCCGGGCGAGGCCCCGGTCGGCACGTTGCAATTGAGAAAAGCACGGAAATCCGGCGTACAGACCCCGAGAACGATTATCACCAACGATCTGCGGGGCGCGGGAACGCGGCGGGAAATCGTCAAGACGCCCGATTTCCGGCTCTTCGAGCCGGATCGGGGGAAATGGCGGGACCACGCACCTGTCATGGCCGGCGGACGGCGGCCCGCCGGTGGGCGCCCGGTCGTGGTGCAGGAGTACGTCCCGCACAGCCGCGAGCTGCGCGTGTACCACCTCGACGGCGGGCTGTGCGCCTTCGAGGTGGCGATGCCGGAGCCGGCGGCCATGTGGACGGACCCGGCGGCCGTGACCGTCACGCCGGTGGAGTGCCCGGCCGCCGTCGCCGCGGCCGTACGGACGCTGGCCGCGGCGTGGGGCCTGCGCTACGGCGCGTTCGACATGCTCGTCCGGCCCTCCGGGGAGCCGGTCTTCCTCGAGGTCAACCCGGACGGCGACTGGCTCTGGTACGAACGCCGCGCCGGCTGGCACGGCGTCTCCTTCATGGCCGCCGTGATGGTGCACGAGTCCTTCGTCCGCGCAGGTGAGTCCGTTGCCGCCTGAACAGATCTCGCCGCGCGAGATGCAACTGGTGGCGATGCTCGCCCGGGGCCACACCACCGACCGCGCGGCGCGCGAGCTGAGGCTGAGCCGGCACACCGTCGGCGAGGAGATCAGTGAACTGCTCGGCCGGTTCCACTGCCGCAACCGGGCCGAGCTGGTGGCGTACTGCTACGTGCACCGGCTCCTGCCCATCGGCATCTGGCCACCGCCGTACGGCCTGACCGACCATCCGTCCCGACTCTCCCTGGCTGGTGACTGACATGCACGATCCCCTCGAGGCCCTGCGTATCGCGGGCTGTCCCGTCGACCTGTTGAGCTCCGCCCAGCGCGCGGTGCTCGCGTCGTTGTCGCCTCAGGAGACTGCGGTGCTCGTCACCGTGCAGGAACGCCTTCGGGAGGCCGAGGGTGAGGTCGTGGCGCACAACCTGAAGATGCTGTGAGCCGCCGGCTGGTGGTCGTGCTGTTCCTCGACCTCGTCGGCTGGACGCGGCTCGCCGAACGCGTCGACCCGGAGCCGCTGCAGCTGCTGCTGGAGCAGTACTACGAGGTGTGCTCGGCCGCGGTGGAGGAGCACGGCGGGGTGGTGGAGAAATTCATCGGCGACGCGGTCATGGCGGTCTTCGGAGCCGCCCGGTCCGAGGAGGACGACGCCGTACGCGCACTGCGCGCCGCCTTCCAGATCCGCGCCGACGTCGCCGGGCTGCCCACGCCCGGTACGGCGGGCCGGCCGCCGGAGGTGCACTGCGGGATCGCGGCGGGCGAGGCGCTGGTCACCCACTCCTCCCGGGCCGGACTGCGCGTCGTCGGCGACGTCGTCAACCTGGCGGCGCGGCTGCAGTCCACCGCGGTCGCCGGCGAGATCGTCGTCAACGAGACGGTCGCGCAGCTGGCCCGGCCGCAGTTCGCCATGGCGCCGGTGGCGCCGCTGACCCTGAAGGGCAAGGCCCAGCCGGTCCCGGCGCTGCTGGTCGTGGGCCCGGTCGACACCGGCGAACCCACGGACGACGGCTCGCCCATGGTGGACCGGCATGACGAGCGCGCCAGCCTCCGGGCCGCCTGGCACCGGGTGGCCGCCCGGAGCGCGCCGGAGCACGTCACGGTGGTCGGGCCGCCGGGCATCGGCAAGACCCGGCTGGTCCGCGAGGTGCTGAACGCGGTGGGCGCCCCGGTCGTGACGGGGAGCTGTCCCTCGTACGGACCGCACGGCGACCACCTCGCCCTGGTGCAGGTGCTCGACGCCCTGACGGCGCGGTTCCCGGAATGCCGGGCGCTGGTGCAGTCGGATCCCAACGTCGCCGCCGTGCTGGACGACCTGCGGCACGCGTCGCGGGCCCGCCGGCCGGACAGCGGCCCCGGCCCCGGCGTGGAGGAGGTCTCGCGGGTCGCGCGGGACCTGCTCGGGGCCGCCGCCGCCGGACGTCCGGTCGCCGTCGTGTGGGACGGCCTCGAATGGGCCGGGCCCTCGCTCCTGCGGTTGATCGGGGAGCTGGGGACCGGCACCCGGCGGCTTCCCGTGCTGACGATCTGCGTGTCCCGCTCCGGGCCGGACCTGCCGGGCGCCGGGCCCGGCGAGGTCGTCGAGGTGGGCGCGCTGGGTCCGGCCCACAGCGCGGAGCTCGCCGGGCTGCTCGCGGCCGGCCGCGCGACCGCCGAGGTGGAGGCCCACGATCTGCACCTGCTCGACTGGGTCACCGCCGGCGGCGGGGGCAACCCGCTGTTCATCCGGCTGATGATCGAGTCCGCCGTGCCCGGCCGGCCGGCGGGCGAGCTGCCGCCGACCATCACCGCCCTGGTCGGCGCGATGATCGACCGGCTCCCGACGCCCGCCCGCGAGCTGCTGGGCGCGATGGCCGTGATCGGGTCGACGTTCACCCTGCCCCGGCTCGCCGTCCTCGGCCTGCCGGCGCCCGCCCGCGACGTCGAGACGCTGGTGGAGCAGCACCTCGTCGGCCCGCTGCCGGAGCCGGGCGCGTACCGGTTCGTCCAGCAGCCGGTGCACGAGGTCGCGTACGGCCGCCTCGACAAGCACCAGCGCCTCACGTGGCACCGCCTGCTGGCCCAGGGCGACGTCAGCCCGGCCTTCCACCTCGACGCGGCCGTCCGCCTGCTCGGTGATCTCCGCCCGTATGACCCGGAGCTCGCGGAGCTGTCCCGGGCCGCCGGCCGGGCCCTGCTGCGCGACGGCACCGCGGCCCTGCGCCAACGGGACGTGCCCGCCGCGATCGCCCTGCTGACGCGGGCGCTGGAGCTCACCGGCCCCGGCGACGACCGGGACCGTCCCCTCGCGGTTCTGCGGCTCAGCGACGCCCTGCTGCTCGCGGGTGACACCGCGCAGGCCGTGGACCTGGTCGCCGAGGCAGCCGCGGCCAGCACCGACCCCCGTGCCCAGCGGGCCTGCCGGGTGCAGCGCGATCTGCTGGCCGTACGCCGGGGTGCCCTCGCCGAGCAGGGCGTGGCGGACCTCGGCCGGGAGGTGGACGGCGCGCCGGACGACCGCCTCGCCGGATGCCGCTTCGCGCAGGTACGCATGCTCGTCCACCTCGGACAAGGCCGGTACGCCGCGGCGGAGGAGGCGGTCCGCACCGCGCTGGACCACGCGCGGGCGCTCGGCGACGACTACGAGCAGGACCGCCTGCTGGTGGCCCTCTGCGAGGTCCGGCAGTGGTCGCCGACGCCCGTCACGGCGCAGTTGGCCGGCTGTGCCGAGCTGGCCGCACGGTTCGCCGCGGACCGGTTCCTCCTGGTGCCCGTGCTGGTCGCGCGGGCCCGGTGCCTCGCGCTGACCGGCGACATCGACGGCGCGAACGCGGTGCTCGCGGAGGCCGGCGCGGCGGTGGAGGAGCTGCGCTTGACCATGGGCCGGGTCCTGATCGACCAGGCCGCCGGCGTGGTGTGCTCCGCGGCCGGGGCGCCCGCCGAGGCCGAGCGCCACTTCCGCAGGGCGGCCGCCGCGCTGGAGACGGCCGGTCACACGCCGAACGCCCTGACCCTGCGCGTCCAGGCGGCACGGGAACGGGCCCGGTACGGACCGCCCGGCGCGGTGACCGCGGAGATCGCCACCCTGCTGGAGCGAAGGGCGGAGATGGACGTACGCGGACGCATCCTCTGCATGTCCACGGCCGTGCGGCTCGTGGCCGGCGGCGACGCCCTGGACACCGGGATCGGCGACGTCCTCGCGCTGCTGCGGCAGACGGACGACGCCTGCCTGCGCGGCGATGTCGCCTTCGACCTGGCCCGGGCCCAGCGGCGCCTGGGCCGCCACGGCGACGCCCTCACGCTGGCCCGCGCGGCGATCGACAGTTACGCCGTCGTCGGCGCGACCCGCCCGCAGGAGGCGGTGCGGGCATGGATGTGAACGGCGAGCCGTGGCGGCGCGAGCGGCAGCGGCACTTCTCCGGGCTGCCCGCCTGGGGCATGCCCGCCGCGGAACATCCCGACGAGCTGGTGCCGGCGGACCTGTTCGGCGGCATCGACCGGGACTGGGCCATGGGCGGCGCGGACGGCGCGGGCGTACGGGTGTGCGTGCTGGACAGCGGCATCGACGGCGGGCATCCGATGGTGGGGCCGGTCGAGCGGGCCTGGCAGGTGGTGGCCGAGGACGGCCGGGCGCCCCGGGTCGAGGAGTGCGAGCCCCGCGACGCGGCCGGGCACGGGACCGCTTGCGCCGGCATCATCCGCGACATCGCGCCCCGGGTGTCGATCAGCTCGGTGAAGGTGCTCGGCGACGGCCGCTCGGGCAGCGCCGCCGCGTTGATCGCCGGGCTGGCGTACGCGGTGGAGCAGGGCTTCGACGTCATCAACATGAGTCTGTCCACGGCCCGGCTGGAGTTCCGCAGCCGGCTGGCGGAGCTGTGCGATCGTGCGTACTTCCGGCGGACCACACTGGTCGTGGCGGCGCACAACCTGCCGATCGAGAGCTTTCCCTGGAGCTTCTCCTCCGTCGTCTCGGTCGCCAGCCACGCCGAGCCGGAACCGTTGCGCTACTACTACAACGCGGCGCCGCCGGTCGAGTTCTGTGCCCGCGGTGTGCGCGTACCGGTCGCGAGCCCGGGCGGGGGTACGACCCGCAACACCGGCAACAGCTTCGCGGCGCCGCACATCGCCGGGATCGCCGCGCTCATCCTGAGCAAGCGTCCGTGGCTGACCCCGTTCCAGCTCAAGAGCGTGCTCTATCACTGCGCAGCCAACGTATCGGCACAGGGGGATGATCACAGTGGAGTCCTTTACACCCGAACTCCTCAGCGGTGACACCGAGCGGCGGCTGCTGCAGTCCGTCGTCACGGTCGCGCGGCACGTCTACGGCGCGGCCGCCTCCTCGGTCTTCATGGTCAGCCCGGACACCGAGGAGCTGGTCTTCGCCGCGGTCGCCGGCGCGGGCCAGCGGGACCTGGTCGGCATGCGGTTCGCGCCCGGCACCGGCATCGCGGGCTGGGTGGCGGCGAGCTGCCAGACCCTCATCGCCGACAACGTGGCCGAGACCGACCGCTTCGCCCGGGACGCCGCCGCCTCCACCGGCTATCTGCCGACGAGCATCATGGCCGCCCCGCTGGTCGCGGACGGCGAATGCATCGGCGTGCTGGAGGTGCTGGACCGCCACACGGACGGTTCGCGGGGTCCGGGCGACGAGCTCGACGACATGGAGCTCCTGGGGCTGCTGGCCACCCAGGCGGCCCTGGGCCTGTCCCTGCTGCGGCTGCGGCAGCAGAAGCCGGCGGCGCCACGCCTCGGGGGCCTCCTCGCGCGGCTCTCCGAGCACGCCGCCATGAACGCGTCCGACCCGCTGGCCGTCGCCCTGCTCGGCGTCTCGCTCGACCTGCTGGAACGGTCCACCGGCGCCATCGACGTCCTTGACAGCCGCCGCTAACGTCCAAGATAATTTGGATGTCCACCAATCAAGCGACGTTTGATCGGAGTGGGGCGCTATGACCAGCCTCGTCGCCACCGCCTCGTTTCCCGAGCTGCTTCGTCATCACCGCATCCGCGCCGGACTCACCCAGCGCGCCCTCGCCGATCTCTCCACGGTCAGCCCGCGGGCGATCCGAGACCTCGAGGCGGGGCGGGCCAACGCCCGGACCCAGACCATCCACCTGCTCGCCGACGGACTGGGGCTGCAGGGAGTGACGCGCGACGTCTTCGTCAGCGCCAGCCTCAGCCGGCGCCCGACCGGCCCGGGCGACGACCAAGACGCCGCACCCGCGGGAACAGGGGGCGCCCTGATCGGGCGCGATGCGGAAGTGCGGACCATCATGGCGGTCCTCGAGTCCGGCCACCGGCGGATGATCTCGATCTCCGGGCTGCCCGGCGTGGGCAAGACCCGGGTGGCGGCCGAGATAGCCGCCGGACTCAACGCCCGGCGGCGCTGGCCGGTGCTGTGGATCGGCCGGCGCGGCCCGGAGGCCACCGGTGCGCTCGTGCGCTCCTGGCGTTCGGCGGTCGCACCCACGCTCGATGACGTCTCCCGGATCCGCCGGCTCGTCGGCCGTCGGCACGCGCTGCTCGTGCTGGACGGGATCGCGGCCGCCGGGCCGGCCCGGGAGGTGGAGGACCTGCTGGCCGCCTGCCCGGGCCTGCGGGTGATCAGCACGTCGCGGACGCCGTGGCACGTCGCCGGTGTGCAGGCGGCCGTCATCTCCCCGCTGGACACGCCCGAGCCGGGCTGCCCACCGGCCGACGTGGTCCGCCTGCCGTCGGTGCGGCTGCTCGTGGACCGGCTCGCCGAGATCCGGCCCGGGTTCACGCTCAGCGCGGCCGAGGTGGGCGCGGCGGCCGAGATGTGCCGCAGGCTGGACGGGCTCCCGCTCGCGCTGGAGGCGGTCGCCGGGCGGGGCCGGGTGCTCAGCCTGCACCAGCTCGTCGGGATGCCGGTGACAGATCTGCTCGACCTGGACGTGCCGGCGCGGCCGGGGGAGCAGGCGACGACGATCGGCGGCCTGATCGGTGCGAGCCTGACGGGCCTGCACGCCGATCATCGCGCCGTCCTCGCCGAACTCGCGCGCAGCGACCGCGCCTGGACGGTGGCGGCCGCGGCCGCCGCGCTGCACCGTCCGCTGGGCGAGGTGATGCGCGGCCTGGACGTCCTCATCGGTCACGGGCTCGTCCAGGCCTCCCACCGCGAGCCCGCTATCGACCTCCGGGTGCCGCACCTGCTGCGCGCGTACCTGCGGCGCGGCAGCGGGAGCGGGCGGTCATGAGAGCACGGGGATGTATCCGGCGGAGGTCGCGTACAGGTCCAGCCGCTCGCGGACGTTCTCGCGCAGCGACGGGCACGGCACCGAGCCCTCCCGCCACAGCTTCGGGCAGGCGCCGCCGCATACCGGCAGGATCGGGCAGCCCCGGCACGGTGTCTCGCCGGCCGCCATCGCGTCGTACCAGTCGTCGAAGGCGCCGGCCGGCCGGGGCGACGCGGCGTCCAGCGCGCTGACATGGCCCAGATCGCCGGTGCCGAGACCGGGCACCAGGGGCTGCTCGGTGCAGCTGAAGACGCGCCCGTCCGGGGCGACGACCTCGCTGTGCCGGGTGACCGCGGCGCAGACGACCCGCCGGGGTGCGCCCGGCAGGAGCGGGAACCGCAGCCCATGACGCCGGTACGCGCGGAACCAGTCGAGCTCCACGGCCGCCATCGTGCCGCGTTGCAGCGCCATCTCGGTGACGTCGTTGCCCCACGGGTGCACGGGCGCCGGATAACACGTGACCCGCTCGTGCGCGAGGCCGGCGGCGGCCAGCTCGGCGGCGAGCGGTTCGGCCAGTCCGGCGTTGTGCACGCCCACGTTGGTCCGGACGAGGAAACTCAGGTCCGCGACCTCCGGGTCCTCCAGCGCCGCAGCGATGACCGCGAGGATGCGGTGGAACGATCGGCCGCCGCTCTTCAGCCGGCGGCTGGCGTCGTGTGCCTCCGCCGGTCCGTCCACCGTGACCTCGATCAGCCCGACGCCGCACTCGCGATGCAGCGCTGTGAGCTTGCGGGCGTCGAGCAGGACGCCGTTGGTGACCACCTTCGCCGAATAGCGGACCCCGGCCTCGCCGGCGCTCGCGATGAAGCTGCGGGAGAGCTCCCGCAGCACGGCGTACGCCATCAGCGGCTCACCGCCGAACCAGCGGACGTTGAGCGCGTCGTACCGTCCGGACCTCGCCGCGGTGCGGACCCGCTCGGTGAGCGCCGAGCGGTGTCCCCGTGCGAGCGCGAACCGCTCGTGGCCCTGCCCGCAATAGGCACAGGCCATGTTGCAGTACGCGCTCGGCATCACGACAAAATCGCGCGACCTGCCGTCGCGGGCTGCCGTCCGTCCGGCCGCGATCACCTCGGCCGCCTCGTCCCGGCCGGCCTCGACGAGCAGTCCCGCCTCGACGAGGCCCCGATCGCGCGCCGCGTCCTCGGTGAGAGGCTCGCGCTCGCGGGCGAGACGGGCCGCGGTGTCGAGGTCGACCAGGTAGACGCGAGCGGTCGCGGTGTTCAGGACCGGGCGGACGACTCGGCCGGACGGATGTCGGAACGCTGTCGTGCCGACGACGGCGTACCGGCTCGGTCGCCACCCCACGGGGATCAGTGCTGCAGATCGATGTGACAGCCGCCGTCAACCCCGCAGATGCCCCAGGCGGCCACCGTGTCGGTGATCTCCTCCAGCAGGATCTGTGTCTCGTGGTGCACGGCCGACGCGGCCGTGCTCAGTTGATTCGCCGTGTGCAGAGCCAGCTCGGCTGCCTGCTGCACCATCCAGGCCTCGATCGGCATGCGCCACCCCTCGGATCCGATCCACGACATTGAATGCAGCGATTTTTGCCACACGGTCAAGGGAAGTCAAGCATCCAAAGATCCACCGGCGTTCTAAGATATTAGACAGACGACATATTGCGCTCTTCCCCCCGAGACCCCGTTCGCAGGTGATTCCCCGATGGCCTCCGCCCGCATGGTGCAGGACGCCGAGACGCTCAAGGCCCTGGCCGACCCCGCCAGGCTGGCGATTCTCGAGTTGATGATGGGCGACTACGCCCGCGTCTGGACGGCGAAGGACCTCGCCGCCGCGATCGGCATGCCGCCGAAGAAGATCTACTACCACCTCGGCCTGCTCGAACAGCGCGGCCTGCTCGAGATCCGGGCGACCCAGGTCGTCAACGGCATCATCGAGAAGCACTACGGGGCGGCCCAGGAGAGCATCACCTTCCAGCGCGGCAACCAGCCGCTGCCGGGCGGCCTCCACAGCGGCGGCCCGGACAGCGCGGCCGGCTCGCCCGAGGACATGGCCGAGGTGGTGACCACGCTCTTCGACGAGGTGCACACCAACATCGTGAGCGGCCTCCGCTCCGGCCGCGTCGTGATGAACCGGCGGGCGCCGGACGACCAGCGGGTCTTGGTCAGCTACACGACGGCGGGAATGCCTCCGGAGCGGGCCGGCGAGTTCCGCGACGCGTTGCTCGCCGTCGTGGAACGCTTCCGGGCCGCAAGTACCCCCGGCGAACCGGCGTACGAGCTGCTCATCGCCATCCATCCCCGCGGCGACCATGCCGGCCCGGCAACGGCCTAGTTGATCGGCCACCGGTCGCGGCCGCGCCGGCCCCCGCCGACCGGCAGCGCCTGGAGGTCGGGCGGGCGCCGGGACATCCGCGGAGGCGGCGGCCACAAGGGTCCGAAGCGCTCCGGCTCGGGGACGCGAGCCGTGGCCGCCCCGGTACGGGCCATCCGGTGCCAGCGCAGCCGCCCGCCGAGCAGCGCCATCACGGTGGACTGGATCACCACCAGGTACATCAGCTGGCGGTACACGATCTGTTGCAACGGCAGGCTCCAGAGCGGTGTCCAGCGTTCGCCGTCGAGGTGCAGCGCGTACGCGGCCGTGACCATCTGGACGGCCGTGAAGCCCGCCCAGATGCCGACGACCGTGGCCGGCTCCAGGAAGACCGTGCCGTACAGGGCGTACACGTCCACCATCGGTGCGGTGAGCGGCAGCAGCACCTGGAAGAGCAGGAGGTAGCCGAGGCAGCGCCGGCCGGCGCGCGCGGCGTCGCCCCGCTCCCGCAGGGCGTGCCGGTGCTTCCACATCGCCTGCATGGTGCCGTAGCACCAGCGGTAACGCTGTCGCCACAGCTGGCGCAGCGAGGCCGGTGCCTCGGTCCAGGCGACCGCGGCGGGTTCGTGGACGACGCGCCGGCCGCCCCGGAGCACCGCCATGGTGAGGTCGGTGTCCTCGGCCAGGGTCTGCGCCGACACGCCGCCGGCAGCGTCGAGGGCCTCCCGGCGGAAAGCGCCGATCGCGCCCGGCACGGTGGGCATGAACCCGGCGACGTCGAACATGCGCCGGTCCAGGTTGAAGCCGATCACGTACTCGAGATGCTGCCAGCGGCCCAGCAGGCCGCCGCGGTTGCCGACCTTCGTGTTGCCCGAGACGGCGCCGACGCGCGGGTCGCGCAGCGGCTGCACGAGGCGGCCGACGGCATCGGGTTCGAAGACCGTGTCGCCGTCGACCAGGACGAGGATGTCGTGCTGGGCGTACCCGATGCCGTGGTTGAGGGCCGCGGGCTTGCCGGCGTTGGGCTGGCGCAGGACGTAGACGCCGAGCAGGCCGAGGCGCTCGACGATGTCGGCGGTGCCGTCGGTGGAGCCGTCGTCGACCACGATGACCTCGACCGCCGGGTAGTCGCTGCGGACCAGCGATCGTACGGTCGCGGCGATGGTGGCGGCCTCGTTGTACGCCGGCACGATCACGGACACCGGCCCGACGTACTCCAGCGGGCGGTCGTCGCGGCGCCGCCTGCGCATGTGTACGCGAGCGCTGACAAGCTGGGCCATCAGCCGCAGCACGGCGAGCACCACGGCGACGAGGACGAGCCAGGCGAGGGCGTCCGCGAGCAGGTCACCGGCGGTCTGGGCGGCGCGGAAGGCGTACCCCCGCCACCGCTGTCCCGTCCCGGCCGCCGGCATCGCGGCCAGACCCAGGCCCTCCGAGACGGTGACGAACCGGTAGCCCTTCGCCTGCAGGGCAGGGATGAGCCGGTCGAGCGCCGCCACCGTCTGGGCGCGGTCGCCACCGGAGTCGTGCATCATCACGACGGCGCCGGTGTCGCCCTCGGGCTGCGCCGCGGCGACGATGGCGTCCGCACCGGGGCGCCGCCAGTCGCCGGTGTCCAGGTCGGTGAGGACCAGCAGGTAGCCCGCTTCCGCGGCGCGCTGGTGAGCGCGCTGCTCGGCCACGGTGACCGCGGACGGCACCGACGAGTACGGCGGCCGCAACAGCACCGGCCGGCGCCCGGTGGCGGCGGCGACCGCGTTGGCGGTCAGGGTGAGCTCGGCATCGAGCCGCCGGTCCGCGAGCCCCGGCATGCCGGCGTGGCTGAAGGTGTGCGAGCCGATCTCGTGCCCCTCGGCGAGCACCCGGCGCGCGAGTCCGGGGTGTTCGTTGACCTGCGAGCCCACCTGGAAGAACGTGGCGTGCGCCCGGTGCCGGGCGAGCACGTCGAGGATGCGCGGCGTCCAGCGGGGGTCGGGGCCGTCGTCGAAGGTCAGGGCGATCGTCCTGGCGGGCATCCCGCGGCTGCTGACGGCGTCGCCGGGCCCGAGGCGCTGAACGGCCGCTCCGCCGGTGACAGCAGCCGGCGCGGGGGCGGAGCCGGTGCCGGGCAGCGGCCCGTCGCCCTCGGCGCCCACGTGCGTCACGTAACCGTGCAGGCTCAGCTCCGCCAGCAGGACGCCCGAGGCGAGCACGAGGAGGGCCCAGTGGGCCCGCGGTGCCCGGCGCAGCACGCGCTTGCCCATGTCAGCGCTTCCGTCCCGATCGTCCCGGCGGCGTGTGACTCGGATTTCCCCGGCGGTTGCCCGGGATCCGTGTCGCGGCGGGGGACGTACTCGCCGGCGCCGTGGTGGTGGGCCGGGCCGCCGGGCTGGTGCGGCTGCGCTCGCGGGTGGGCGTGGGCGTGGCCGCGCGGCTGCCCGGGCGTCCGGAAGGCGCCGGGGCCGGCTTCGCCTTCTCGCCGTGGAGCTGTTCCGTGCCGGACCCGGCCCAGCCCGGCAGCGACCCCGGGCCGGTGCCGGTGAATCCGGCAACCAGGGCGAGCGCGGCGAGCAGGAGCACCAGGGCGCCGGCCGAGCCGGCCAGCGCGACGACGCGGCGCCGCCGTCCGGTGCGATCGACGAACACCGGCTCGATCATTTCTTCTTCCCCGGGGTATGGGTCTTGTCCTTGCCCTTTCCGGGCTTGTCGCTCGGCTTGCCGGGGTGGTCCGGTTTGCCGCCGTGGCCGGGCTTGGCGCTCGGCGCCGGGGTGGTGCCCGGTGTGGCCAGCGCTTCCGCGCAGAGTTCGGCGATCTGGTCCGCGCCGCCGGCGGCGGCGATCAGGGCCTGCCGGGATGCGGCCTTCATGGCCTTACCGTGCGGTTCCTGCTGGGCGGCCCAGGCCTTGCAGAGCCCGGGTACGGCCGGAGCCCCCGGCGTGGACCCGCGACCGGTGGCCGACGCGCCGGGCGTAGGCCGCGCGGACGCCCGGGGGGACGGCGTCGCGGACGGCGTACGGCGGGCCCGTGCGGACGTGGCCTGGGGCGCGGGAACGCCGACGGCCGAGAACAGCCGATGGGCCTGGTGCTGCGCCCCGGCGGGGAGTTGCCCGGTCTCCGCCGCCAGGGCGACGCCGCTGCCCGCCAGGACAGCCACCACGGCCGCCACCTTCACGGCGGCCGCCTTGGCGGGCAGCGGCATGCGTGCACGGCGTCCTGCTCTGTGCAGGCCGGCTTGCTCGGCTTCCCGATAAGCCGCCCCGAACGCCACGACCGCGGCCCGCTCGCCGGCCAGCTCCCGGGGGGAGGCGGGCGCCTTGGCGGCGTCGAGCAGCGCGGCCAGCCCACGGTGTTCGGGGCCGGCGGGGTCGCCGGCTACCAGCCGGTCAGCCTCCGCCGGACCGAGCCGGGAAGTTCGCCGTTCACGCATCGCATGGAGAAGAGCGCGCGGACCCCGCATTGCGTTACACCTCCCTCGCGCGGGTGCTGCCGTCGTCGCCGCCACGGGCCTGAACCCGCGGATCGGCGGCGAGTTTGCGCAGGCCACGCAGGGTGGCCACGCGGACGGCGCCGGCCCGCTTGCCGAGCACGCGGGCGGTGGTCGCGACGTCGAGGCCGGCCACCACGCGCAGCATCACGGCCTCGGCCTGGTCCGGCGGCAGCCCGGCGATGACCCCGATCGCCCACTCGGTGCCGGAGTGCTCCAGGGCCTGGGTGGCGGCGTCGCCCGTACGGCCGGCATCGTCGGCGATCGTGCCGGCCGCGTCCTCCTGCCGGCGTCCGGCCCGCCGCCGTTCGTCGATGCCCCGGTGCCGGGCGATCCGGAACAGCCAGCCCCGGAAGGCCGCGCCGTCGCCGGTGAACCGGTGCAGGTCCCGGGCGGCCTGGAGCCAGGTCTCGGAGGCCACGTCCTCGGCGGCGTCCCCGGCCACGACCCGCAGATAGCGCAGGACGGCGGGCTGCAGCGAGCGCCACAGCGCCGCGAAGCCCGCCTCGTCGCCGGCGCTCGCCGCCTTCACCGCCGCGGTCAGTTCGTCGTCGTCCCACACGCTCGCTTCGTCGGCCCCTCACCCCAGCGCCGCTGGTCAGCGGCTCGGACAAGGCCAGCACGGTACACACCCGCAGGCGGACGGCGTCGCACGGTCCGCCCCGGACGACGTGATCCGCGATGCCATAGTGGAACGATGCTGCCGCGCCCCCCTCGGATCTTCGAGGCCGACGACATCCTCTCCGGCCGGGTATCGCTCGACGGTTACCCCTTCGGCCTGATCTACCTGGTGATCGCCTATTCCTCCTATTACGCCGACACCCCGATCCACCCGAGCGATCTGCCCCGGGTGGACGTGCTGCTGTCCGCGGCCGAGCTGCTGGAGACCCGCGGCTGGCAGATCGCCGGCGTCGACTCCGGCGGCAAGCTGATCTGCCTGCGCCGCCCGCAGTGACCGCCGCCCGGGCGGGGCAGCGCCGGGCAGCCCGATTGCGTACCCTCTGCGTCGCAGGGCGCCGTCGCCCTGTCTGACACGGGGACGGGGTGTTCATCGTGACCTATTCCGGGCCGGGATACGGCTCCGCGACGCCGGCGGACGAGGCCCTCGCGGAGCTGCGGAACATCAGCGTGGAACTGCGCGCGCTGAGCCGGGTGGCCAGGGCCGGGGGCCGGCCCGGCGGGCGTTACGAGGCCGCCGACCCGACCGGCACCGTCACGGTCACCGTCGACGGGCGCCAGGAGGTGCAGGACGTCACCGTTGATCCCCGCTGGGCCGAGCGGATCTCCCGCACCGAGCTGGGCGAGGCGCTGGGCGCCGCGTACGGCCAGGCGGTGCTGCGGGCGCTGAACGCGGGATCGGCGGCGTTCGACGACGCGCTCGCGGAGACCGACCGCGCCGCCATCGAGCAGGAGGTCGACGCCGAGCTGCGCCGGGCGCGCCCGCGGCACGTCGAGCCCGAGGACCTGCGGTACGAGGTCCAGCGCCAGCTCGAGCAGAACGAGATGCTGCTGCGCTTCGCCGACGCCCCGGCCGTCGCGCCGCGGGTGGCGCCGGACACGACGGTGTCCGGGCCCGGCGGCTTCGTGACGGTGGTGGTGCGCGACGGCCAGATCGCCGACGTCCAGGTGTCCGCGGCGCGCATCCCGGCGATGGCGACGAACGGAACGATCGCGCAGGAGGCGATGGCCGCGTTCCGCGCGGCGGCGAGGGCAGCCGCGTGAGGCGCGGCGCACGAGGGGAGTCCTGATGCCGGGGAAGTCCGAGGGGTTGCAGGTCGTCCGGGAGGCCCTGCTCGACGAGGCCGACAAATGGTCGAAGCTGTCTGACGACATGAAGCAGGTCAAGACCGACCTCGACAAGCTGGAGCTGCAGGTCACCGCGTTCTTCACCAACAATCCGGTGACCGCGCAGATGGCCAAGAACGCCTACGACGGCGTCTGGCAGCTCATGGGCCGCCTCGCCGGCCAGGCGTCCGACGAGTTCTTCCAGATCAACGAGGCCCTGCGGCGCGCCCACGACGACTACCAGGCCGTGGACGGCAAGGCCGCCATGGACCTGTCGAAGATCTACGGCAAGTGAGACGGAGACATCGCGATGGCGCCACCGCCCGGCGACAAGGGCCAGGTCACTGAGGCCGAGACGCAGCTGCGCAAGTCCACCGAGCAGGTCTCGGAGCAGCACTCCAAGGTCGGCGACGAGCTCAACAAGCTGATCGACACGGTCAACGACACCCTGTCGCGGATGGGCAAGGTGAAGTGGCTCGGCGGCCTGGCGGGGATCGCCGCGGCCGAGCTCTACGGCGACAAGGTGCACGACGCCCTGGAGCGGCTCAAGGCGGAGGTCGAGAAGGTTCTCGAGCTGGTCAAGAAGATCCTGGACGAGGCCGTGCCGGTCATCTCGCTGATCACCCGCGCGTTCGACTGGCTGGGGTCCGTCCACGCGCCGGTCAGCGCCATGTCGGACACCGCGGCGCAGTACACGATCAACCTCAACAACTGGTCCGGTGCGGCCAAGCAGGCGTACGACCAGCGGGTGCCGATCCAGGTCAAGGGCATCGACGGCTTCGCCGAGGCGGCCGGGGAGATGGCCGGCTGGCTCTCCGACCTGGCCGCCGCGAACGCCGCCTACATCGTCTCGCTGTTCAAGCCGCTGTTCGACATCGCCGGCGCCCTGGGTGCGGCTCTGGTCGACGCGGCCACGATCGTCGGCGCGCTGGAGGCCATCGGCAAGAGCGGCGAGGTGGTCCAGATCGCCGTTGCCGCCATGTACGAGGCGCTGGACCAGGCGGTACAGCACGTCATGGGCGTCATCGGCAAGATGGTCGACGCCAAGAAGGTGATGGGCGACCTCGGCGACGAGTGGCCGCAGATGGTCACGCTGTGACCCACTCCGCGCGCGCAGCGCTCGCCGCGGTGGCAGTGGCGCTCGCGGGAACGGTGCTGCCCGCGGCACCCGCCCTCGCGTCGCCCCCCGACCAGCAGTGGTACCTCGACGAGATGCACGTGACCGAGGCCCACCGGGTCACCCGTGGCGACGGCGTCACGATCGGCCTGCTGACCAACGGGCTCCCCGCCGCGCACCCCGACCTCGACGGCCGGGTGCTGCCGGCGATGCGCCGCAAGGGCGGCCTGTTCGGCGGGGTCGAGAAGGCGCCCGCCGACTATCCGCTGGACGACCCGCCGGCCCTGGCCGAGATGGGACTCATGGTGGGTCGCGGCGGCCCCGGCCTGCTCGGCGTGGCCCCGGACGCCAAGGTGCAGCCGGTCATCTGCCCCGGCCTCGCCGACGACACCGACGCCTGCCTGCGCTGGCTGGCCGACGACGGCGCAGACGTGATCGACCTCAGCCACGCGGTCTTCCCCGACCTGGACGCCGGCTTCGACGGCATCCGCTACGCCCTGGCCAAGGACGTGGTCGTCGTCATGGCCCTGGAGGACGGCACCCAGCTCCCGGCCGACCAGCGCAAGGGCGTGCTGCTCGTCGGCGGCCTCGAGCGCGGCGGCAAGGTCCCGGCGGACGCGACCGTCGCGAAGGACGTGTCGGTACGGGCCCCCGGCGGCGGCCCGATCGGGAGCACGGCCGAGAACCGGGTCGTCACGATCGACCCGTCGAGCCCGGGCGGCTACGGCACGCCGGTCACGTTCGACGGCGACCGGGCCGCCGCCGCCCTCGTGACCGGCGTGGTTGCGCTGGTGCGCGCCAAGGACCCCGGCCTCGACGCGCCGTCGGTGATCGACCGCGTGTTGCGCACCGCCAAGGACCTGGGTCCGTCCGGCCGCGACGACACCTTCGGTTACGGCATGGTCGACGCGGCGGCGGCCGCGACCACCGCTCCGGTCGCGGCCAACCCGCTCGGCGACCCCGGCAAGCCGGACAGGGAGTGGATCACCTGGCAGCGGGTCGTGGCCGCCGGTGCCGTCGTGCTGCTCCTGGCCGCGATCGCGGCCGCCGTCCTCGTCGTCCGCTCTCGCCGCCGCCGGGGCTGAGACCTCACCCCGGCAGGCGCAACGGGTACGGCAAAGCGGACGGCTTGAACGGCAGCCCGGCGCCGGCCGCCCGCCGTGCCGTGGCCGGGCCGCCCCGCCGGAACAGCCGGCCGCCGAACCGCAGCCACGCAACCGTGCCGTCGGCGCCGCGTACGAAGTTGGCGCGGCTGTGCGTGTCCGCTCCGCCGGGCTCCAGGACCAGAACGTAGTCCTTGCGGTAGAAGGTCAACCGCAGCCCTTCCTGCCCCTCGACACGCACGCTGAGCTGCCCGCCGTCGGCGACGACGTCGAACTCCAGGGTGACGGGCATGCCGTCGAAGCCGATCTGGGTGGCCGAGTAGCGCCCCTCGTACCCGGCCAGGACCGCTGCCGGCAGCGGGCGCGGCACCGCCGGCAGGTTGCGCACCCCGGCGAAGCGGCGCAGCGCCCAGTCGTCCGCGAAGAGCTCGGCGAGCAGGCCGGGACCACCCTCCGAGTTGGTCAGGACGGTCAGCGCGAACCCGCGCTCGGGGACCATGAGGAAGCCCGAGTGCTGCCCGGCCCAGTCGCCGCCGTGCTGGACGACCTCCGGTCCCTCGGCCGTCGGGCGCAGCATCCACGTCACGCCGACCCCGTCCAGCTCCACGAACAGCGTGCCGCCGGGGCCCGGGCGGGACTGCATCACCCGCATCGAGCGGCGGCTGAGGATCCGCGCGCCGCCCGCCGCCCGGCCGTCGCCGAGGTGGAACCGGGCCCAGCACAGCTGGTCGCGGGCGCTGGAGATCAGCCCGCCGGCGGCGTGGATGCTGCGCGGCATGGCGAAGTAGCCCGGCTGCGCGACCGGGGCGCCGGTCGCGTCGACGTCGTGCGGCACGGCCACCGTCGCACCGGGCAGGTCGTCCAGGAAGAAGGCGCTGTGCCGCAGCCCCAGGGGTTCGGTGACCAGAACCCGGATCGCCTCCTCGTACGGCATGCCGGCCGCCACCTCGACCAGCCGCCCGGCCAGCGCAAGCGCCGCGTTGTTGTACGCGAACACCCGCCCCGGCGGGGTCAGCTGGGGCAGGCCGGACATCGCCGCCACGTACCGGGCGATGGCGTCGTCACCGGAGCCGGTGTCCAGGAAGAAGTCACCCAGCCATCCGGCGCTGTGGTTGAGCACCTGCCGCAGCGTCACGCGGGCCGACGCGACCGGGTCGGCGGTCCGGAAGCCGGGCAGGTAGCTGCGCACGGTGCGGTCCAGGTCCAGCCGGCCGCGCTCGATCAGCCGCATCACCGCCGTACCGGTGAAGGTCTTGCTGGTGGAGCCGACCCGGAAGACGGTGTCGCCGTCCACGGGGGAGGGGTCGTCGACGTTCGTCACGCCGAAGCCGCGAACGTACTCCCGGCCCCGGTGGATCAGGCCGACCGCCACACCGGGGATCGCGTACCGGGTCATGCCGTCCTGGATCTTCTCCTCGAGCTCCCGAACGGCGGAGGGCGCGGCGCCGGCGGGTGCCGGCGGCGCGGTGGTGGCGAGAGCGGCGGCGCTTCCCGCGACCGCGCGTAGCAGAGTTCGGCGGGACATCACTTCCGACATGGGCCCAGGATATCGACTTCCATCACTTGCTGGCGCCGAGCGTTGTGGAGGCCCAGGTCGGCGGTGCTAGCGTCAGGAGCTCGGTACCCCTCAGCTCCTTACATCTGGAGGCGTCATGGGTTCGACCCGGCCGGCCGCTCCGGGCCTCGGACTGGCGCTGCTGTCCGCGGCCACCTTCGGCACGTCGGGCACCTTCGCGCGCTCCCTGATCGACGCCGGCTGGTCGGCCGACGCCGCGGTGGCCGCCCGGGTCGGCATCGCCGCGCTGCTCCTGGCCGTGCCGGCGGCGATGGCGCTCCGGGGACGCTGGGCCGCGCTGCGCCGTTCCCTCGGCACCGTCGGCCTGTTCGGCCTGCTCGCCGTCGGCGGCGCCCAGGTCGGCTTCTTCAACGCGATCCGCTACCTGCCGGTCGGCGTCGCCCTGCTGCTCGAGTACTCCGGGGTCGTGCTGGTCGTCCTGTGGATGTGGGCCCGCCACGGCGAGCGCCCCCGCCGGCTGACCATCGCGGGCGCCGCCGTGGCCGTCGCCGGTCTGATCCTGGTGCTGGACATCGTCGGTGGCGCGGCGATCGACCCGGTCGGCCTGCTGTGGGGCATGGTCGCCGCGGTCGGCCTGGCCGCCTACTTCGTCCTGTCGGCCCGCGTCGACCCCCAGCTCCCGTCGATCGCCCTGGCCTGCGGCGGCATGGCGTTCGGCGCGGCGGTCCTGGTGCTGCTGGGCGTCCTCGGCGCGCTGCCTCTGCGGGCGACTTTCGGCACGGTCAGCTTCGCCGGGCACACCATGAGCTGGCTCGCGCCGGTCGCCGGCCTCTCCCTCGTCGCCGCGGTGGTCGCGTACGTCACCGGCATCGCCGCCGCCCGCCTCCTCGGCGCCGCGCTGTCCTCGTTCGTGGGCCTGACCGAGGTGCTCTTCGCCGTCCTGGTCGCGTGGCTGGTGCTGGGTGAGCTGCCGAGCGTCGTGCAGGGCATGGGCGGCACGCTCATCATCACGGGCATCGCCCTGGTCCGCCTCGACCAGCTCCGCGCGGCACCGGCCGGCGGGCAGAACCCGGTCGCCGAGCCGGTCGTCGCCCGCAACGGCTGACCTCGGCGGCCGGCCCCGCAAGTGTCATGTGGGACACATTCGAGGCCTGGTGCGATGGAGCTAACAGCGTTTTCGCACGTCAGTTGCTTGACTGCGGATCCAGCAGTTACGGCGGAAGGAAGGGTCGGGGACATGTCTTTCGCCATCACGGTTTTGCCCGCGGTCGGGGGCCACCGGTGGGTGTGTGTCGAGGGCCGCGTGGACGCGACCACGGCCGACGACGTCCGGGCGGTGCTGCGCACCGCCGTGTGCGACCTGCCGACCCGGTCGCTGACCGTGGACCTGCGCCGGGCGGCCGTGGCCGACGACGCCGGCCGGCAGTGCGTCGCGGAAGCGGCGGCCGTGGCCGTCGCCGCGGGCGTGGCATGGCAGGTCGTGGAGCCGGTCGCCCCGGATGCCACGGTGGCTCCCCGGACGTCATTGGCCCTCGCCGCCGGCTGACAGCCGGTCACAGGTCCTGCCACGGCCCCCGGGACACCGACGGCACCTGTGCCGGTTGCGGGGCCGCCCAGCGCAGCGGCGCCGGGGAGGCCGGGCGGGGTAGTCGCGCGGGACCGGCATCCTGCGGCAGCGGCGAGGTCCACACCGGACGGGCGGCCGGGGGACTCCAGCCGAGCTCGGCCGCAGGTGTTGCGGCCAGCGCGGCGGCCGCGCGTCCCGGCGGGATCCAGATCGGGGGCGGACCCCACCAGATGACCCGCTCGCCCGTGCCGCGGTCCACCGGCTGCGCGGCCGCGGCCAGCTCCGGCCGTACGGGTGCGGCCGCGATGGCCTCGGCCTGCAGGGCGGCGTCGGTGGCCGGCGCGGTGGCCAGCAGCACCGCCGCCCCGATCGTCAGCGCGCCCGCGACGGCGGCCGGCAGGTGCCACCCGGATCGCACGGTGTCGCCGAGCAGCAGCAGGGCGACCGCGGACGGGGCGACGACCTCGGCCGTCCAGTGCACTGCGGTCACCGGGCCCACCTGGCCGATCTGCAGCGCGTGGGCGTACAGCATCATGCCGGTCACTGCGAAGGTCAGCAGCGCCGCGGTGAGCGGTTCCTTGACGATGTCCAGCGGTGCCGACGGGAGGGCCCGGCCGGTCAGGGCGGCGCCGCCGAGGCACAGCCCGCCGAGGGCGGCGACGGCGCCGGGGGAGCGGGCCTTGGTCGCGCCCCAGCCGATCAGGAGCACGACGCCCGCCGCCGCGCAGAAGCCCAGCCGGAGTTCGCCGGTGGCCACCACGTCCCGCTGCGGTCCGGCCGACATGGCCAGCACGGTCAGCGCGCCGACGGAGACCGTGACCGCGGCGACGTCCCGCCGGCGCAGGCGAGAGCGCAGGACGATGCGGGCCGCGACGACGGTGACGGCCAGCGAGCCGGCCAGGACCGCCTCGACCACGTACACGGCGAGTTCCCGCAGGGCGATCATCGAGCCGGCCCAGGCGAAGATGTCGCAGCCGATGCCGGCCAGGTACAGCGGGTGGCGCATGGTCTGCGCGGTGCCGCGGCTGCGCCGGGCGGCCACCGCCTGCAGGATCGACGCGGCGCCGTAGCTGAACGCCCCGGACACCGTGATGGCCAGCGCGACCCATGCCGCGGCGCTCATTCGGCGATCCGGAGGACCGAGAGCGTGTCGTCGTCGCCGTTCGTCACGTACGCCAGGCGGCCGTCGGGCGAGACCGCGATCGTCCGGGGGCTGCCTCCCACCCCGATCGTCGCCGTCACCGCGCCGGTGCGCGCGTCCAGGACGGACACCGAGTTGCTGCCCTCGTTGACGACGTACGCATGTCGCCCGTCCCCGGCGAAGGTCACGCTCTGCGGCTTCTTCCCGACCGGGAAGGGACCGGTACGCCGCAGCGTCGCCGCGTCGATCAGGTCGGCGGTGTCCGCCTCGTAGCCCGCCACCAGCACGGTCCCGCCGTCCGGCGACACGGCGACGCTGTGCGGGGCGCGGCTGACCGGGATGGACTCGAGCAGCCGGTGGGTGCGCATGTCGATCACCGCGACCGCATTGGACTCGTGGTTGGCGCTGAACGCCCGCCGCAAGCCGCCGGAGAAGGCCACGGCGTGCGGGTTCGGCGGCACAGTCACCCGGGCATCCGCCCGCTGCGCGCCGCCGGTCTGGTGGATCTCGATCCGGCCCTCGCTGTGGATGGGCACCCACAGCCGGTCGTCCGGGCTCACGGCCAGCGTGTACGGCTGCCGGCCGGTGGCCAGGTACCGCACGACCCGCCGCCCGGCCGCGTCCACCACGGCGACGCCGCTGCCGGACTTGTCGTTCTCGTACATCGACACGAAGACGAGGCGGCCGTCGCGCGACGTGGTGACGAAGCGGGGAGTGTTGCGCAGCTTCACCGAGGTCACGCGCCGGCTGGCGGCGTCCACGACGGACAGGACCCGGGCGCCCTGGTCGGCCACGTAGAGCGTACGGCCGTCCGGCGAGACCGCCACGCCCTCGGGCTCCGCGCCGACCCGGATCGTCCCGATGACGGATGGTTTGGCGAGGCTGGCCGCGCGCAACGCGAGGGGGACGCGGGCGACCCCGGTCGGTGCGGGCGCCGCCGTGGTGAGGGCACGCGGCGCGGCGGCGGACGGGGGACCGGACGTGACCGCCGGCGCCGCGACGGGTGCGGCCGCGGGTGCCCGGCTGAGCGGCAGGTTGCCGGTCAGGGCGACGGCGACGCCCGCGGCGCCGAGCAGGACCAGCGCCGTCAGGCCACCGATCAGCACGGTTCCGCCCCGGCGCCGCCGCGCAGGCGGGGGAAGCACGGTCACCCGCGCGGCGGCATAGCTGCCGGCGCCGGCCTCCGCCTCGAGCTGTTCCTCCAGGTCCGCGCGCGACAGGACGCCGCTCGCCACGACCTGGCCGGTGACGCGGACGTCCGCCCAGCCGGCCGCCCCGCGTACGGTGACCGACCCGTCGAGCCAGTCCGTACGCGGCTGCCACTCGATGCGCAACCGCCCGCCGTGCAGTGCGGCTCGCAGCCCGGGGCCCGCCACGGTCACCGCGGCGGTGGCGACGGCGAGCGGAGGCCCGTCGACGAGAACGTCCGCCATCAGCGCCGGCGTCCCCGGCGGGACCTGCCCGAAGTCCACCCGGTCCGGGTTCAGGCGGACCGCCGTACGCCCGAGCGCAGCGGCGGCCGCGGCGGCCACACTGCGGCTGTCGTCCTCGGTCAGATGCTGGAGGGCGAGCCGGGCATCGGCGGCCACGGCGAGATCGGCACTGATCGCCAGCTGGGCGAGCTCACCGACGCCCATGAGCCGGGAGTCGCGCATCGGACTCGCGATCTCGGTCAGCACGTGCGGTGGCAGGTTGTGTTCACTCATCGTGCCCCCTCGATCAGCATGCAGTGACGAAGGGGCCCAGCGGAACCCACCGGACCAAATTGGCATCGAACTTTCTCACCGCGTCGGGCGAGATCGCCACCATCGCAGCCCTGGCAACCCTCGACGGCCTCGAGTCGCAGCTGCAGCCGCACTGGCGAGCCCCAGGCCGACCGCAGCTCTGAGGCGAGGATATGAGGGCCGCCACCGGGTAGGTAGTACCGGAACTGCACGTCATTCATCACCCGTGTCGCTGGAGGACATCGTGTCTACCGCCAACGCCATCGCCGCGCCGTCCGCTACCGACCCGCTGGTGCGGACCACGATCGAACGCCGTGACGTCGGGCCGCGCGACGTCCTGATCGAGATTCGCTACGCCGGTATCTGCCATTCCGACATCCACACCGTGCGCGGGGAGTGGGGCGAGGTGCCTTACCCGCTGACGGTCGGCCACGAGATCGCCGGCCAGGTGACCGAGGTCGGTGCCGAGGTCACCAAGCACGCCGTCGGTGACCGGGTCGGTGTGGGGTGCATGGTCAACTCGTGCCGCGAGTGCGAGAACTGCAAGGCTGGGCAGGAGCAGTACTGCCTGAGAGGCAACACTCAGACGTACGCCGGCATCGACCGCGACGGCAGCGTCACACAGGGCGGCTACTCGACGCACGTCGTCGTGGACGAGGACTTCGTGCTGCGGCTTCCCGAGTCGATCCCGTACGAGAAGGTGGCGCCGCTGCTGTGTGCGGGTATCACCACGTACTCTCCGCTGTCGCACTGGAATGCCGGGCCGGGCCGGAAGGTCGCCGTGGTCGGAATGGGCGGTCTCGGTCACGTGGCCGTCAAGATCGCCGTGGCGATGGGTGCCGAGGTGACCGTCCTGTCGCAGACACTGAGCAAGAAGGACGACGGCCTGGCCTTCGGCGCCCGGGAGTACCACGCCACCAAGGACGCTGCCACGTTCGAGGCGCTGAAGAACAGCTTCGATCTGATCATCAACACGGTCAGCGCGCCGATCGACATGGCCGCCTATCTCGGCCTGCTGCGCCTGGACGGCACGCTGGTGAGCGTGGGCGCCCCGCCGCAGCCGCTGCCGGTGCCGGTGTTCGCGTTGTTCGGCAACCGGCGTTCGTTCGCCGGGTCCAGCATCGGCGGCATCGCCGAGACGCAGGAGATGCTGGACTTCTGCGCCGAGCGCGGCATCGCGCCCGAGGTCGAGGTCATCGACGCCGGCGCGGTCAACGAGGCGTACGAGCGCGTGCTCAAGTCCGATGTCCGCTACCGGTTCGTCATCGACATCAACAGCCTCCGCTGACCAGAGGCCATCCACCGCCGATCTGTTCCAACGTGCTCTCTTCTTTGACACGGCGGCCGGGCCGCGCCTTGACTGGCTGCCTGACCAACCCGGGGGAGGGCACATGGTCGTCCAGCGCATCGCCTCATCGGTCGCCGCGCGTCAGGTCCTGCACGTCACGCCGGTGGCCCCGCGCGGCGCCACCGGCATGGTGGCGGAGATCTATGCGCAGGTGGAGCGCGAGTTCAAGATCGTGCTGCCGCCGGTGCTCGCCCACTCGCCCGTGCCGGACCTGCTGGCCGCGATGTGGATGCTGATGCGCGAGCCGCTGGTCGCGCCCGGCGCCGTCGACCGGCTCACCAAGGAGGCCGTCGCCTCGGCCGTGGCGCTGGCGAACACCTGCCCGTTCTGCGTCGACATGCACAGCACCGGCCTCTACGACCTGTCCTGCGAGCAGGACGCCGAGGCCATCGCCGGTGACCGGATCGGCGACGTCTCCGATCCCGGCGTACGGGCGGCCGCGCGGTGGGCGCGCTGGGCTCATCTCGACGGTGCGGCGGGCGACCCGCCCTTCCCGGCGAGGCAGCGGGCCGAGCTGGTCGGGGTGCTGGTGAGCTACCACTACGTCACCCGCATGGTGAACGTGTTCCAGCCCGGCTACCTGCTGCCGTCCCGGCTCGGCCCGCAGGCCCGGCGCCGGTTCAAGCAGGGACTGAGTCACGTCCTCGCGCCGGTGCTGCGCGCGGAGTGGCCGGCCGGCAGCTCGCTGCGGTTCCTGCCCGCCGGCATGCCGCTGCCGTCCTCGGCGGAATGGGCGGAGGGCCACCCGGACATCGCGGCCGCGATGGCGAGGGCGTACCCGGTCTTCGAGGCGGCCGGGGAGCGCTCGGTGCCGCCGGTCGTCCGGCAGATCGTCCTGGGGCGGCTCGCACGCTGGCAGGGTGAGGAGGCGGAGCACGGCGAGGACTGGTGCACCGGGCTGATCGCCGACCTGCCGCCCGCCTCCCGGGCCGCGGCGCGGCTGGCGCTGCTGACCGCGTTCGCCTCCTTCCGGGTCGACGCCGGCGTCATCGCGGAGTTCCGCCGCCATCACCCGGGTGACGCCGCCTTGCTCGACACCACCGCCTGGGCGAGCTTCGCGGCCGCCCGGCAGGTGGGCAGCCGGCAGCTCCGCACGCTCGGAGATGCCCGGCCCGAGCACCGTTCCTAGTGTCGATGCTGACCCCAGCGCCGCATCTTTGGAGGAACGGTATGGCGCAGCATGGCTCAGGCGGCTTCATCGCCGCCGTCAACGGCAGGCATCATCGCGCCGTCCTGACTCTGTTCACCGTGGTGGTTCTCGCCCACTGGGCCGAGCATCTCGTTCAGGCGTACCAGATCTGGGTGTTGAACTGGCCGCGGCCGCAGGCCCGCGGGGTTCTCGGCGTGTGGTTCCCGTGGCTGGTCAGCTCCGAATGGCTGCACTACGGCTATGCCATCGTGATGCTCGCGTTCCTGTTCCTGCTCCGGCCGGGGTTCGTCGGCCGCGCGCGGGCCTGGTGGAGCGTGGCGCTGGTCATCCAGTTCTGGCACCACATCGAACACCTTCTGCTTCTGATCCAGGCCCAGGCCCACCACAACCTCTGGGGCAAGCCGGTGCCGACCAGCATCCTGCAGCTGATCTACCCGCGGGTCGAGCTGCACCTCTTCTACAACTCGGTCGTCTTCATCCCGATGATCGTCGCGGTCTACCTGCACCTGCGCCCGCGGCCGGCCGAACTCGCCCGGATGGACTGCAGCTGCGTGGCTCGGGCGCCGCGTCCGGTGCTCGCCGTGTCCGGTGTCTCCTGACCCGATGACGCTCACCTCCAGGCCGGTCCCGCCGAAGCTCCGGGCGCTGCGCAGAGCGGTGCTCGGGCTGGCGGTGACCGGCCTCGCGGTGCTGGGACCGGCGCCGATGGCGGCCCGCGCCGACGGCACGCTGGTCTCGGGCACCCCCGCCGACGGTGCGGCCTTGCCGGACCCGCCGGCCGCCGTCGCGCTCTCCTTCTCCGCGACGCCCGACGCAGCGCTTTCCCACGTCTCCGTACGGGACAGCGCCGGGCGAGAGGTCAGCGCCGGACCCCTGCTCGCCGGGGCCGCCCGTGAGCTGCGCCGGGACGTGCGGATCACCGGGCGGGGCGACTACACCGTGGCCTTCCACATCGAGTTCACGGACGGCTCGGAGACGATCGGCGCCCGGTCCTTCAGCGTCGGCACCGGGGTGGCACCGCGCCCCGCGGCCGCGGACGCCGCCGACGGTCACCAGCATGAGATCGATCCGCTAAGCGCGGTGCTGCTCGTCGTGGACCTGGCCGCGGTGGCCGGCGTGGGGCTGCTGCTCCTGCTCCGGCCTCGAACCCGTTAGACACCAGAGAGGGAGGCGCCCGCCGGGCGCCTCCCTCTTTCGCTGTACGGGTGTCAGCCGCCGAGCGTGACGGGCAGCTCGGCCCGGCCGTTCATCAGGAACGTTCCCTGCGATCCGAGCTGCTGCGGCGGTGCGGCCAGAGCCAGGCCGGGGAACCGCTCGAAGAGCGCCGGCAGCGCCACCGCGGCCTCCAGGCGCCCGAGCGGCGCGCCGATGCAGAAGTGGATGCCGTGGCCGAACGAGATGTGCTCCTTGTCGGCGCGGGTGACGTCGAAGCGGTGCGCGTCCTCGCCGTGCAGCTGCGGGTCACGGCCGGCCGCGGCGAAGCCGATCAGCACCGGGTCGCCCTTGGGGATGGTGACGCCCGCGATGTCGACTTCCTCCGTGGTGAACCGGAACGGCAGCTGGTTGATCGGGGCATCCACGCGGAGGGACTCCTCGATGACCTCACGCCACGCGAGCTGCCCGGTGCGGACGAGCTCGTACTGGTCCGGGTTGCTGAGCAACGACAGGGCGGCGTTGGCGATCAGGTTGGTGGTCGTCTCCGAGCCCGCACCCAGCATCAGGTGGATGGTGCCGGCCATCTCGGAGTCGTTCAGCCGCTCGCCGTCCTCCTCCTGCGTGTGGATCATCGCGCTGGTCAGGTCGTCGCCCGGCTCCCGGCGCTTGAGGGCGATGACGTCGTTGATGGCGTCGTGCCACTGCTCGACGTTGGCCACCGCCGTCTCGTGGTCGATGGTCGACTCGGTGTTGACCTGGCCGCCGCGCAGGACGTCGGCGCGGTACTCCTCGGGGATGCCGAACAGGTCGCAGATCACCTGGGCGGGCAGCGCCTGCGCGTACCGGGCCTTGAGGTCGACGACCTCGCCCGGCGGCGTCGCGGCGAGATCCTCGAGCAGCGACTTGACGATCCTCTCGATCTGCGGGCGCATGGCGTCCACTCGGCGCAGGGTGAACGCCTTGGCGATCAGCTTCCGCAGGCGGGCGTGGTCCGCGCCGTCGGTGGTGGTCATGTTGTCCATCAGCACCCAGCCGATGAGCGGGAACTCGGGACCGATCTCGCCGTTGACGAAGGCCGGCCAGTGCTTGCGGGCGTTCTTGCTGAACCGCAGGTCGGTCAGGACCGTACGGACCATGTCGTAGCCGACCACCGACCACGCCCGTACCCCGCCGGGCAGTTCGATCTGGGCGATCGGGCCCTGAGCCCGCAGGCGATCGCCCTCGGCGTGGATGTCATGACCGGCCGGGTCGATGACGATGGGCTCGGACAAGCTTTTCACGAGGCCTCCAGCACATTGCTCGAAATTCCGGCCGCGGGGCCCGGAGACCCGTCTCGACCTGCGTCGATGTCGACGGTATCGACCATTTCCCGCGCCTTTCCACTTCTCGGTTGCGGACTGTCCAGGGCCAGTTCGCGGGCCAGGCTCGCCACCGCGTCGAGGTGCCGCGGGGTCCAGCGCATCTCGCGGCGGGTCTTCTCCGACCCGACCACCTGGTGCAGCCGGAACAGGCCCGCGATCGGCGCGTACTCCGCAGGGACCTCCTCGTCCTCCGGCCACGAGATGCTCTTCCCGCGGCCGACGAGCGTCGCCAGCCGGTCCACCCGGACGTTCTCCGCGACGGCGTTCCACGCGGTGCCCGGGGCGGCGAGGCGGGCCACGTTGAGGTAGAGCGGCGGCAGGTCGTCGACGTGGACCGCGCCCCAGCACACGTCCGGCGCTCCGACGTAGACACCCGCGCCGAGCCGCTCGGCGACCGGGATCATCATGTTGTGCACCACGCCGCCGCCGGAGCCGTAGATCAGCCCCGGCCGGATCACCCGGTGCCCGGCGGCCAGCGCGCGGCGCTCGACCTCGTCGCGCCAGCCGACCAGCGGGTGCGGCCGCGGCTCGTCGTCCTCGTCGACGTCTCCGGCGCCCAGCACGTCGCTGCCGGACGTGACGATGATCGGGCTGCCCGCCTCGATCAGCGCGTCGATCCCCGCCAGGTCGAGGTCCGGGCCCAGGATCGCGCCGAGGTGGATCACCAGGTCGAAGCCGCCGGCCGCGGCGACCAGCGACGGCGGATCGGCGAGATCCCCGGGAACCCGGCGGTACGCGGGGGACACCGGTGTGCCGCCCGGCCGCTGCAGCCCCGCCACCCGGTAGCCGGCCCGATCGAACGCGGCAGACATGCGGGTGCCGACGTACCCCGCCGAGCCGATGATCAGGACGTCCCGGCCGCGGTCAGCGGGCGCCACGGCGGGCCTCGTACAGATCGATCTTGCGGCCGATGCGCCGGGCCTCGGCGAGGATGTCGTCACCCCAGCGCGGCCAGAGCCCGGCGAGCCGGGACGTCACGATGACGACGTCGACGCTCTGATCCGGCAGCACCGTCCGGACGCCGACGGCGTGGTGGCCCCGGGCGCCGGAGTCGCGGACGGCCCGGTCGAGCAGGTCGCGGTCGAAGTCGGCGACGTCCGCGTCCCCGATGCCCGGTGGAAGCACGCCGCCGCAGCCCAGGATCGCGATCCGGGTGCCCGCGCCGGCGCGCCGTACGGCCTCGGCCACCTCCTCGGCGACGTCGATGTCACGCGCCTCACGGGTCCACTCCTGCACGGCGAGGTATTCGCTCTCCCACATCCAGTACTCGCTGCGCTCGGCGACCAGGCAGCCGACCTCGATCGCGGGCTCGGGGAACTTGTGCAGGAAGCGGCCCATGTTGCCGATCAGCTCGGGCCAGCGTTGCGCCATGTCGCGCTCGTGCGGCCACTCGATGGCCCATGCGTCGCGTGCCACGTGCAGGGTCAGCCCGTGGCGTTCCAGCCGCAGCCCGAGGTCGAGGTCCTCGGCTCCCCAGCGGACGTACGACTCGTCGAAGCCGCCGATCGCCCAGAACTCCGCGGCGCGCACCGAGCAGTTGTTGGTGAAGAACGCGCGCCAGGCCAGCGGCATCCGGGCCAGCTCGAAGTCGTACGCCTCCATCGCCGGGTGCCGCACGTCGTGCATGGCCGGATCGGCGCCGAAGCGCTCCAGGACCTGCTCCGGCGGCAGGGTTCCGAGCGCTTCGGCGAGCCCCGGTACCGGGTCCTGGATCGGGTTGTAGCCCCACACGTAACCGATCACTGCACGGCGTACCGAAGGATCAGCGTGCGCGGCGAGATGCCGGCGGACGAACTCGGGCCCGACCATGCACCCGGAGTCGAGGAAGATCAGGACGGGCGCCGTCGTGAGCCGGGCGCCCTCGTTGCGGGCCAGTCCCACGCGCATGCCCTCGTCGCTCTGGTGGTGATAGCCGAGCCGCAGCCGGCCGGCGAACTCCTCGACGACCGCCGCCGTGTCGTCCGAGGAGCCGTCGTCGGAGACGACCACCTCGAAGCGGTCGGCCGGCAGATCCTGCCGGGTGAGCTGCTCGAGCATGCGGCGCAGCAGTGGCGCGCGGTTGTAGGTCGGGATCACGACCGCGACCTCCGGCGTGCCTCTGTCCTGGTCCATGGCGGTTTCCTCCGGCGACGGGCGGATGTTGGCTCCATGGTGGGAGCACGCCCGGGCGCCACGCATCGCTCAAAGTGCTCTGCCCGCGGCGGGCGCGCACGTCGAATCCCGGCCCGCGGCTCCGACTTCCTTGCAGAGGCGACAAACGGCGCCGGATACCTGAGGACGTGAGCATGCGTTACGTGATCATGATCTACAGCAACCCCGCGACCTGGGTGCACCCGATGTTCCTGCACCAGCACACCCCGCTGGGACCCGCGGAGCGGGCCGCCCGGATCAGCGAGTTCGGGTCCCTGATGACGGAGATCGCGGAGTCGGGTGAGCTGATCGACTCGGCCGCGCTCGCGGACCCCGTCACCAGCCGCGTGATCCGGTTCTGCGACGGCGCGCCGGAGGCCACCGACGGCCCGTTCGCCGACGCCAAGGAACAGATGGCCGGCTTCTTCATCGTCGACTGCGAGACCCGCGAGCGCGTGGAGGAGATCGCCGCCCGCTTCCCCGACGCCCGCAACGGCGGCGTGGAGATCCGGCCCGTGATGGACCTGTCCGGCATGGAGATGTGAGCGGGCCGCGGCCGCGGGGGGAGCGGGACATGAGTACGACAATCGAGGCGACCGACGCCGCGGGCGTCGCCGGCCTGACGCTGCAGGAGACGGCGGCGCTGGTGTCCGGCGCCGACGCCTGGCACACCCGGGCCGTGCCCGCGGCCGGGATCCCGTCCGTCATGGTCGCCGACGGCCCGCACGGGCTGCGCAAGCAGACGGCGACCGGCGGCGACGCGCTGGCGCTGAGCGTCAGCACCCCGGCGACCTGCTTCCCTCCGGCCGCCGGCCTGAGCTCGTCGTGGAACCCCGCGCTGGTCGAGGCGGTCGGCCGGGCGATCGGCCGGGAGGCTGCCGCCGCGGGGGTACGCGTCGTGCTCGGCCCCGGGGTCAACATCAAGCGGTCCCCGCTGAACGGGCGCAACTTCGAGTACTACTCGGAGGACCCGCTGCTCGCCGGCCACCTCGGCGCCGCGTTCGTCCGGGGCCTGCAGTCCACCGGGGTCGGTGCGTCCGTGAAGCACTTCGCGGTCAACAACCAGGAGACCGACCGGATGCGGATCAGCGCGGACGTCGACGAGCGCACTCTGCGCGAGATCTACCTGCCGGCGTTCGAGCACATCGTCACCACCGCGCGGCCGGTGAGCGTGATGGCCGCGTACAACCGGATCAACGGGGTGCACTGCACCCAGCACGACTGGCTGCTGACGCGGGTCCTGCGCGGGGAGTGGGGCTTCGACGGTCTGGTGGTCAGCGACTGGGGAGCGGTCGCCGACCCGGTGGCGGCCCTCGCCGCCGGGCTCGACCTGGAGATGCCGCCTCGCGCGGGCGCGGCGGACGAACTCGTCGCGGCGGTCGCTTCAGGGAAGCTCGCCGAGAGCGTCCTGTATCGCGCGGCCGGCCGGGTCCGTACCTTCGTCGCACGGGTCGCCGGGGAAGCCGACGGCGCCGCCGGCGACGGGCACGCCGTGGCGCTGGCGGCGGCGCTCGAGTCCGCGGTCCTGCTGAAGAACGAGAACGCGCTGCTTCCCCTCGACGCCGCCGCGCCCGGCACGCTGGCTGTCGTGGGCGAGTTCGCCCGCACCCCGCGGTACCAGGGCGGCGGCAGTTCGCACGTCCTGGCAAGTCGGGTGGACGATGCGTTGGGTGCCATCCGCGAGCGTGTGGCCGATCCGTCCCTCGTGGAATTCGCGCCGGGCTTCACCCTCGACGGACGGCCGGATCCGGGCCTGGTGGCCGAGGCGATCGCCCTTGCCCGCCGGTCCCGTACCGTGCTGGTCTTCCTCGGCCTGCCCGAGGAGGCCGAGAGCGAAGGGCTCGACCGTACGCATCTCGCCCTGCCCGCCGACCAGCTCGCCCTGCTGGACGCGCTCGCCGAGGTGCAGGGGCGGATCGTGGTCGTGCTGGCAAACGGCTCAGCGGTGGCACTCGAGCCCTGGCAGCGGCGTGCCGGGGCGGTGCTCGAGGGCTGGCTGATGGGCCAGGCCGGCGGCAGCGCGCTGGCGCAACTGCTCTTCGGGCTCGCCAACCCGTCCGGGAAGCTCGCCGAGTCCCTGCCCCTGCGCCTCGAGGACACACCGTCCTATCTGCACTTTCCGGGCGGCGAGGGGCACGTGCGCTACGGCGAGGGCGTCTACGTCGGCTACCGAGGCCACGACACGCTCGGTACGGCCGTGGCCTACCCGTTCGGACACGGCCTCAGCTACACCACCTTCCGGTACGACGATCTGCGATGCCGCCGGACCGGCTCGGCCGCGTACGAGGTCACGTTCACGCTGACCAACACCGGCGCCCGTACCGGTGCGGAGGTCGCCCAGCTCTACGTCCGCCCGGTGGACCCCGGCCTCGACCGCCCCCTGCACGAGCTCAAGGCGTTCGCCAAGATCGTGCTCGCCCCCGGGGAGAGCCGGGCGGTGACGTTGCGCCTGGAGGAGCGGGCGTTCGCGTACTGGTCACCGGCGGCCGGCCGCTGGACGGTCGAGGACGCGGAGGCCGAGATCGAGGTGGGGGCGTCGAGCCGGGACATCCGGCTCCGGGCCCGGTTGCGTACCGGAAGCGGCAGGCCGTGCCCGGATCTGACCGCCGACAGCACACTGGGTGAATGGTTCGCCCGGCCGGAGGGGGAGAAGCTGCGGGCCGCCCTGATCGCGGCCGGGCGCGCGGCGGAGCTCGGCCTCGAGCACGGCAGGCCCGCCCCGATGCCCGCGGCCACGCCGCTCAGCAGGCTCGTCTCGTTCCTGCCCGGACTGACGCGCGAGGACGTGGATGATCTGGTACGGCAGGCGGGTGGCTGAGCGCGGGCACGATTGCGCCGCGCGTCGGTTCCCGAGCCGGCCGGGGTGTCGTTATCGTGGGCCGCGTGGCGCGCCGGCGCCGGACATGCCGAGGTGGACGATGAAATACCTGATCATGATCTACAGCAATCCGGCGACATGGGAGCACCCCATGTTCCTGCACCAGCACGAGTCGCTCCCGCCGGAGGAACGCAACGCCCAGCTCACCGCCTTCCGGGAGCTCATGACGGAGATCGCCACCTCGGGGGAGCTGGTGAGCACCGAGGCCCTGGCCGACCCCGCGACCAGCCGCGTCATCCGGTTCCGTGACGGCGTGCCCGCCGTGACGGACGGCCCCTTCGCCGACGCCAAGGAACAGATGGCCGGCTACTTCGTGGTGGACTGCGCCACCCCGGAACGCGCCGCGGAGATCGCGTCCCGTTTCCCCGACGCCCGGTACGGCGCCGTGGAGGTACGGCCCGTCGCGGACGTGTCCGGTATGAAGCGCTGATCCGTTGGAGGACCTGCTGCGTACGCTGACGCCCACCGTCCTGGGTGTTCTCGTACGCCGCTACGGCTCCCTCGACCTGTGCGAGGACGCCGTGCAGGAGGCCCTGCTCGCCGCCGCCCTCCAGTGGCCCGAGCAGGGCGTTCCCGACAACCCGTCGGCCTGGTTGATCGCGGTCGCCGCCCGGCGCCTGATCGACGCCCGCCGCAGCGAGGCGGCCCGCCACCAGCGCGAGGTGACCGTCGCGTCGCTCACCCCGACCGACGAGATGCTCACCCCGGCTCCCGGCGACGAACCGCCCGAGGGTGACGACACGCTCACCCTGCTGCTGCTCTGCTGCCATCCCGAGCTGACGCCGTCCTCCCAGATGGCGCTGACCCTGCGCGCCGTCGGCGGGCTGACCACCGGCCAGATCGCCAGCGCGTTCCTCGTCTCCGAGACCACGATGGGCCAGCGCATCAGCCGCGCCAAGCAGCGCCTCAAGGCCACCGGCGCGACGTTCTCGAAGCCGCCGGATCTCAACGAGCGGCTGCGCAGCGTGCTCCACGTGCTCTACCTGATCTTCAACGAGGGCTACACCGCCACCTCCGGCCCCGAGCTGCAGCGCGTCGACCTGACCGCCGAGGCGATCCGGCTCACCCGCGAGCTGCACCGGCTGCTGCCTCAGGACGGCGAGGTCGCCGGCCTGCTCGCGCTCATGCTGCTCACCGAGGCCCGCCGGCCGGCCCGCACCGGCCCCGGCGGAGCGCTGATCCCGCTCGCCGAGCAGGACCGCTCGCTGTGGAACCGGGCGCAGATCGCCGAGGGGTGCGAGCTGATCAGCAAGACGCTGGCCGAGGCGCCGCTGGGGCCGTACCAGCTGCAGGCCGCGATCGCCGCCGTGCACGACGAGGCGCCGCGGGCCGAGGACACCGACTGGACGCAGATCCTGGTGCTCTACGGGCTGCTGGACCAGGCGTGGTCCAACCCGGTCGTCCGGCTCAACCGGGCGATCGCGCTCGCCATGGTGCGCGGGCCCGCCGCGGGGCTCGACCTGCTCGCCACCCTCGACGACGACGAGCGGATGGCGAACGGTCACCGGCTGTACGCCGTACGGGCCCACCTGCTCGAGATGGCCGGGGACCTCGACGCCGCCTGCGCCGCGTACGAGACGGCCGGACGGCGTACCACGAGCCTGCCCGAGCGCCGCTACCTCGAGGCCCGCGCCCAGCGTCTCGCAACCTCGAAGATGCCCCCGCCTCCCGGCGACTGACATGGTCGGGCGGTGAGGCGGGCCGCCGCCGTCGAAGGGGGAGAGCGTGGACACGATCCGCAAACCGGACCGGGCCGAGCTGGTACGGCGAGCAGCCGAGCTCGTCCCGATCCTTCGCGGCAACGCCCTGTGGTCCGAACGCAACCGGCGCCTGGCCGACGAGAGCGTCGAGGCGATGACCCGGGCCGGCATCTTCCGGATGCGGATCCCCGCCCGGTACGGCGGCTACGAGTGCGACACGGCCACCCTGGTCGACGTCGGCATCGAACTGGGCCGCGGCGACGGCTCCGCCGCCTTCGACGTCGCCGCCTGGTGGATCATGTCCTGGAACGTCGCCCACTTCCCCGACGAGGTGCAGGACGAGGTCTTCGCCGATCCCGACGTCCGGATCTGCGGGACCCTCGCCCCCACCGGCACGGCCACCCCGAAGGACGGCGGGATCGTCGTTTCCGGCAGCTGGGCGTTCAACAGCGGGGCCGCGCACAGCCAGTGGAAGCTGCTCTCCGCCATCCTCCCCACCGAGGACGGCGGCGCCGAGCCGATCATGGCGCTGGTGCCGATCACGGACCTGACGCTGCACGACGACTGGGAAGTGGCGGGGCTGCGCGGCACCGGCAGCGTCACCGCCGTCGCCGAGGACGTGTTCATCCCGGCCGCCCGCTACCAGCGCATCGCCGCGATGCTCCAGGAGCAGTACGCCTCCCGGCTCAACGCCGACAACCCGATCTACCGCGGCCCGATGGTGGGGCCCATCTCGGCGTCTACCGTGGGCAAGATCGTCGGCCTGGCCCGGGCCGCGAACGAGGCGTTCCTCACCCGGCTCCCCGGCCGGCCCATCACCAACACCGGGTACGGCAGCCAGGCGGAGGCGCCCGTCACGCACCTCCAGGTGGCGGAGGCCTCCCTCAAGACCGACGAGGCCGAGTACCACGCCCGCCGGCTGGCCGCCCTGGTCGACGGCAAGGGGATCACCGGCGAGCCGTGGACCCTCGAGGAGCGCGCGTACGCCCGGGTCGCGGTGGGCCGGGTCTGCCAGCTCGCCCATGAGGCCACCAGCACGCTGGCGCTGGCCAGCGGCGCCTCTTCGCTCTACGCCGACGTACCCATCCAGCGCATCCAGCGCGACGTCCAGGCCATCACCCTGCACGCGCTGAACCTGCCCACGACGAACATGGAGCTGTACGGCCGCATCCTCTGCGGCCTGGAACCGAACACCTTCTTCGTCTAGGGGATCCGATCCCGGCCGGGCGGTTCGCCGCCCGGCCGCTGTCGTGCACGGCGGGGGCTCCGCCTCGGGTCGGCGGCTGGTAGCGGCCGGCCCGAGGCGGCGTCCGGCTACTTCTCCTTCTGCTTGTGGACGAGCGCGGTGGCGTGACCGTGGCCGACGCCGTGCTCCGTCTTCAGCCAGTTGACGAGGTCGGAATGCTTGGTCAGCGGCGAGGCGTCGATGATCTTCATCCATTCGTCGATCGGCTTGCCGTACTTCTTCTCGATGGCCGGGAAACTAATTCGGGGACCGCCTGCGGGGCTCGTCATGATGGCTTCTCCTCGTCCGGGGTGAAAAGGGCTCCAGATGCCTGACTACGTCGAACATGATAGCCGATTCGTGCGCCTCGGGGACGCCTGATCCGGGGGCGGATCCGGCATTCGTGAAGATGGCAGGAAATGCTCTTGAGCCTAGGGTGGAATTGCCATCCGTCCCACCTGAAGCGAGCCCCCGAATCGAGTTCCCCCCGAAGCGAGCCACACCGAAGCAAGGAGAGCGCAGATGCAGGAACCCAGAACCCCCGAGGGCGCCGGAGTCACCCTGGAAGGGCTCGACACCGTCCTCGACGACGACTACGACGCGCCCAGTACCGGCCGGCTCGAGTTCGTGACCTCGGCCGACGGTACGCGGATCGCGGTCGACGTCTCCGGGTCCGGCCCGGCGGTCATGGTGATCGGTGGCGGGCTGAACGACCGCTTCATGTTCGGCGCGTTCGCCCAGATGCTCTCCGAGCAGTTCACCGTCTACAACTACGACCGCCGGGGCCGTGGTGACAGCGGCTACGGTGACCCTGACCAGTACACGATCGAGCGGGAGATCGACGATCTGCGGGCGGTGGTCGAGCTGGCCGGCGAGCCCGCGCTCGTGTTCGCCAACTGCACCGGCGGGATCATCGCCGTGCACGCCGCCGCGAGCGGGGTGCCGATCGCCAAGCTCGCGATGTACGAGCCGCCGTACAACTACCCGAAGATCACGCCGGATCAGATGGCGCGGTTGAAGCAGCTTCTGGTCGAGGACCGGCGCGAGGAGGCGGTGACCCTGTTCGGCCTCGAGGTCGTCGGCTTCCTGACGCCCGAGACGCTGGACAATTTCAAGCAGCATCCGGCCTGGAAGGGGTTCGAGGCCAACGCCCGGTCGACCCTCTACGACTCGATCATCGACGCCGACCACAGCTCCATCCCGTTCGATCTCCTGCCGAAGATCACCGTGCCGACCTTCATTCTCTGCGGCGCCGAGACCGCCGCCTCCATCCGCGATGCAATGGTCACACTCTCCGAGGAGATCGCGGACGCCGAGCTTGTTTTCCTCGAGGGCGAGGTGCACGTCCCGGATCAGCGCAAGTGCGCACCCCTCGTAACCAATTTCTTTCTTTCCTGAATAGCGCACGGAAATTGCCCCTCCGTCGTCGGCGGAGGGGTTTCGGCCGTCCCCGATAAACGGGAAACGGCCGGAGAGGCGGGCACCGCCGCCTGGCCACGGGGGAAGCGCGCGGCGGTGCCCACCCGGTCGGGGCGTCCGGCTAGGAGTCGAAGCCGTACGCCCCCAGCAACTCGGCCGCCTCCGCCACCGGTGGTGACGCGGCCCGATCGGCGAACCCTTTCTGGAACGTCTGGAACGCGGTCGTCTCCGACAGCGCTTCGTTGCCGTCGTCCGCGATGCCGACGTGCACGAACGTGACGCCGTCGGCGAGCCGGAAGGACGCGTACCGGAGTCCCTCGGGCCGCTTGTCGGCCAGCTCGGCGAAGACGTCCTCGACGAGCCGCTGGTTCTCGTCCGCGGTCTCCGGGCGCATCTCGTAGCGAACGACGAATCCCCGGCTCATGAGTGCACCTCGGCCGGCTGCGGCTCGGCGGCGACGCCGCGCTCGAGGAGCAGCGCCACGAGGATGCCGGCGAGGACGAGCAGGACCGTGCCGATGCGGAACGACATCACGAAGCCGTCGGTGACCGCGGTGGCCGGGGCGATGCCGTCGGCCAGCCGGTCGCCCGCGATCCGGACGGCGAGCGTCACCAGCGTCGCCAGGCCGAGGGCGCTGCCGACCTGCTGCATCGTCGTCTGGACGCCGGAGGCGAGGCCGGAGTCCTGGCCGGTGACGTTGTGCAGGGCGGCGTTGGTCATCGCCGGCATGGTGGCGCCCGCGAAGAAGCCCAGGATGATCATTCCGGGCAGCAGGCCGCCGAGGTAGGAGCTGTCCGGGGTGATCATGCTGGTCAGGAACAGCCCGACGCCGGCGCCGATGAAGCTGACCGCGCTGATCGCCTTGACGCCGATCTTCGGGGTCAGGCCGGTGCTCATGCCGATGCCCATGCCGATGGCGACGCCGAGCGGCAGGTACGACAGCCCGCTCTGCAACGGCGAGTAGCCCAGCACCTGCTGTTCGAAGAGGGTCAGCAGGAACGAGTACGGGATGAAGGCCGCCATGAACAGCAGGGCGGTCACGTTGGCGACGGTGCGCGTCCGGTTGGCGAAGAACTGCAGCGGGATCAGGGGTTCGCTCGACCGCGACTCGACCACGACGGTCACCACGAGGAGCACGATGCCGGCGATCAACGGCACCATGACGCGGGTCGAGCCCCACGCGTGCGACGCCGCCTCGAGCAGGCCGTACACGATGCCGATCAGCCCGGCGGTGGCCAGCAGCGCACCGGTGAAGTCGAGCCGGTGGGACCGGTCGCGGATCATCCGGGTCTCGGTGACGATGCGGGGCACGACGACGAGGAGCATGAGGGCGACCGGCACGTTGATGTAGAAGATCACGCGCCAGGACAGGTACGTCGTGAAGATGCCGGAGAGGATGTAGCCGGTGATGCCGCCGATACCGGTGAGGCCGCCCCAGATGCCGAGGGCCTTGGTCCGCTCCTTCGAGTCGGTGAACAGCAGCGCGATGAGGCCCAGCGCCGCGGGGGCGGCCAGCGCCTCGCCGAGGCCCTGGCCGAAGCGGCCGGCGACCAGCATGCCGGGGTTGACCGCGGCGCCGCAGACCGCGGAGGCGAGCATGAACAGCCCGGTGCCCAGCAGCAGGATCCGGCGCCGGCCGAAGACGTCGGCCAGCCGCCCGCCCAGCAGCAGGAAGCCCCCGGCCATCAGCACGTACGCGCTGACCACCCAGGCCAGGCCGGACTGGGTGAAGCCGAGGCTGGTCTCGATCTTCGGCAGGGCCACGTTGACGATGGTGATGTCCAGAACCAGCATGAACTGCAGCACACCGAGCAGGGCCAGCGCCCGCCAGCGGCCGGGGTCCGCCGGCGGTGCTCCACCGGGCGGCACGTCGTTCAGGGAGGTCTTGTTCTCGCTTACCGTGCTCATGAGTTCCCCTCGGGTGAGGCGCTGACGCGGGTGTTCCACTAGGTAGTCGGAGTCGTGCACCGGTTTTCGACATCACCGGAATCCGGTGTCCCTGGGACGGGTGAGACGGCACACGACGGCGGCCCCGATGCACCGCATCGGGGCCGCCGTGCGCCCGGTCAGTGCCGCGGGCTGTTCTGGTATCCGGCGAGGCGCCACTCGCCGTCGCGGCGTACGGCGAGCCAGGTGGCCCGGATCGCGCGGTCGTCGCTGACCTCCGTGTCACCAGGGGCGAGCACGCCGCCCTCGGTCAGCAGGACCGCCACGTCCGAGGTGAGGAACCGCAGGTCGAGCGGCTGCCCGGTGACGTTGCTGCCCTTGTAGTGGTCCTCGAAGGCGGCCGCCATGAACGCGCGGATGTCGTCGCGCCCGGTGCGGAAGACACCCGGCAGGATCATCGTGCCGTCCTCCAGGAACAGGTCGGCGAAAGCGTCCGCGTCGTGGCGCGACCACGCCGCCACCATGCGCTGCGTGAGGCCCGCGATCGCCGCCTTGTCGGCGTCGGTGCGGCTGTTCTGGTCGGTCTGGGTCATTCTCCGTGCCCTTCTCTCGTACGGGGGTGCAGGTTGTCGATGACGTGCTCGGACAGGGCGGCCACCGTCGGCTTGGCCCAGAGGATGGTCGGCGGCAGATCGAGTCCGTACCGGCGTTGCAGCCGCACCCGCAGGGCGACCGTCATCACCGAGTCGACGCCGAGCTCGACCAGTGGGCGTTTGAGCTCAACGGCCGCCGGGTCGAGGTTGAGCTCGGCGGCGACCTGACCGCGGACGTCGGCGGTGACCTGCTGGCGGGCGTCGCCCTCGCTGAGCGCGGCGAAGTCGATCGTGAAGCCCGGCCCGGCCGCCTCGCCGGTCTGCCCGGTGACCGCCAGGTCGCGGAACATCGGCAGCCGCGGCGTGTTCGGCGAGGTCGGCAGCACCCGCAGGACGGCCTGGTAGCTCGCCCGGAACCGGTCCGCGAACGACCACGCCCGGAACGCCTCGGAGACCGACACGGCTTCCAGGCCGCGGGAGTTGGCCTCCAGCATCGTGCTCGCGATGTCCGACGACAGTCCCAGCCCGCGCCATGCGGTCCAGCCGATGCTGCGCGACTCGGCGTGCCCGCCGGAGTTGCGGTGGGCGGCGAGCGCGTCCATGAACGAGTTCGCCGCCGCGTAGCTGGTCTGGCCGGTGAGCCGGGCGAACTGCCCGCAGGACGAGAACATGACGAAGAACTCGAGCTCGCCAGGCGGGAAGAGGCGGTGCAGCACCATCGCGCCGGTCGCCTTCGGTGCCAGGACCTCCCGGAGCCCTTCCGGCTCCACCTTGTCCACCAGGTCGTCGTTGACGACGCCGGCGGCATGGACGATGCCCCGGATCGGCGGCAGGCCGAGTGCTCCGGGAGCCAGAACCCGGGCGGCCTCCCGCGGGTCGGTGATGTCGAGCGCCACGGTGCTCACCGTGACGCCCAGCGCCTCTAGTCCCAGCACGGCGTCGATCTGGCGCCGTACATCCGGCTCGGTGACCGTGTCCCACTCCGCCCGCGGCGGCAGTCCCCGGCGGCCGCTGAGCAGCAGCCGGCGGGCGCCCCGGCCGACGAGCCAGCGCGCCACCTCCAGCCCGAGCGAACCGAGTCCACCGGTGATCAGGACCGTGCCGGACGGCGAGCACTCCAGCGGCGTACCGTCGGCGCTGCGCTCGATCTGGGTCAGCCGGGCGACGTCGGCGCCCGTGGCCGTCAGGGAGATGACGTCCTCCTTGCCGGCCACCTCGCGCAGCACGCCGAGCAGCCGTACGGCCGTCGCGTCGTCGATCTCGCCGGTCCCGATGTCGACCGCGCCGCCCCAGAGCTCGGGGTGCTCGCCCGCGACGATGCGGGACACCCCCCAGAGCGGGCCGTGCGCCACCGACCGTTCGTCGCCGGCGTTCCGCACGCCGCGGGTCAATGCCCAGACCCGCTGCGGCTCGATCTCGCCGCCGGCGTCGGTGGTGATCGCGACCAGCCCCTGGACGGTACGCACGAGCGACCACGCAGAGCGTTCGGCGGCCCGGTCCGGTGCCTCACCGGCCCGGGTCAGCTCGGGCACCACCACGATCGCCCCGGCCCGGGCGAGGTGCCCGGCGTGCAGGGACAGCGGGCTGTCCGGGTCGTCGGGTTCGTCGCTCAGCGCGGTGCACGGCACCCCGGCGGCTTCGAACCGGCGGGCCAGCACCGTGGTGAGCGCGGGATCGCCCACGAACACCACCTGGTGCAGTTCCGCCGTGGTGCTGCGTTCACCGGCCGGCAGGGGCCGCCACGCGATCTCGTGCACCAGCTCGCGGGGCAGGACGGCGGATCCCAGGTGCTCGACCGCCGCGAACCGCAGCCCGGTACACACGCACAGCACCTCGCCGTCCATGCCGGACACCCACACGTCGACGGTGTCCAGCGGGGACCGCGGGGACCGCCGGCTGTGCACCATGACCCGGGCGGGCGGCTCGTCGCGGAAGGCGACCCGTTCGATCGACTTGGACATCCAGAGGGTGGTGGCATCGCCGGGCGCCACGACGACCGCGCTGATGGTCAGCGCGCCGTCGATGACGTGCGCCCAGCTGCTCGCCCGGGTGGCGGGCGGCGGCACGATGTCCAGGACGGCGAACTGCTCCTCGTCGTCGCGGCGCAGCTCGGCCATCTCCCACGGGAACGCGTACCCGCCGACGCCCATCCGCTCGAACATCTCACCGACTCGTTCCGGTGAGCCCTCGGGGAGCCGGGCGCGCAGGCCGTCGGCGTCGATGTGGCCCGACGGCGGCGCGGCGCCGGCGTCGATGGTCGCGGTGGTGTGCGTGAGCCACTCGTCGTCCTCGTCCGCGGTGTCGTCGCCGGCCACCCGGGTGGCGAGCGACAGCGACCGGCCCTCGCGCACGATCTGCACGACCCGGGGCGGTTCCACGGCGAGCGGCGTCCGCAGCACGATGTCGGTCAGCGAGGGCCCGTGGCCGTCGTCCGCCGCCGCGGCCGCGAAGGTGTTGATGATGGAGGCCGCCGGGGTCACCTCGACGCCGACCAGCCCGTGGTAGAGCGGGTACGGCCGGCTGGCCACGTCGAGGTACGTCTGCCACACCTGGCGGGAAGGCGCCCCGCTGACCGTCATCCGGCCGCCGAGCAGGCTGTGCGCCGCGGGATCGTGGCCGCCACCCGTACCGGCGTCCGCCGCGTCGTCCTGGAAGATCCAGTACGGCCGGTGCTGCCACGCGGCCGCGGGCAGCGGCACCAGGTCGCCGTCCGGGTGCTCGCGCGCCCAGTCGACGGCGGCGCCGTGGCAGAACAGGGTGGCGAGGTTGGCCAGGAGCGTACGCACGTCGTCGCTGCCGCGCTTGAGGGTGCCGGTGACCGTGGCGTCCTCGATGTCGAGGTGCAGTACGGTCTCGCTGATCGAGTGGGTCACCACCGGATGCGACGACACCTCGGCGAACAGCCGGTGCCCGTCGGCCAGTGCCGCCTCGACGGCCTCGGCGAAGCGCACCGGGCGGCGCAGGTTGCGGGCCCAGTAGGCGTGGTCGCGGGGGTCGGTGCCCCGAGGGTCGCCCAGAGCGGTGCTGTAGAGCGGGATCAGCGGCGGTCGCGGCCGCAGGTCGCGCGCGCCGTCCTCGACCTCGCCGAGTACCGCGTCCACGTGCCGGCTGTGGAAGGCGATGTCCGAGTCGACCGGACGCATCTCGATCCCGTCCGCGCGCCACTCGGCGATGAGCGCCTCGATCGCGTCGCTGTCGCCGGAGACGACCGTCGAGTGGGGACTGGCGGAGATCGCGGCCTCGACGTCGTCGCGGCCGGCGAGGCGCTGCTGCGCCTCCTCGAACGGCAGGCTCGCCATGGCCATCCGGCCCAGCCCCTCGAGGCGCTGCAGGGCGGCCGCCCTGCGGCAGGCGAACCGGGCGGCGGCCTCCTCGTCGAGCGCTCCGGCGGCCACCGCGGCGGCGATCTCGCCGACGGAGTGCCCGATCACGGCCGCCGGTCGCAGTCCCCGGCTGCGCCAGACGTCGCTGAGCCCGAGCTGCATGGCCACGGTCAGCGCCTGGACGTGTGCGGCGCTCCACGGGCCGCCCTCCTCGAGCGCGGCCCGCGGGGTCCAGCCCAGCTCGTCGCGGAAGACCTCCGCCAGCCGGTCGATCGCGGCGGCGAAGACGGCGTCCTGGTCGAGCAGCCGGCGGCCCATGCCGGACCACTGCGCGCCGTGGCCGGAGAACACCCATACGACACCGGTGTCCTCGCCGGGAGCGCAGCGGCCCCGGGCCGTGCCGGCCGGCGTCACCCCCTCCGCGAGGTCGCGGAGGCGCTGGGTGAGCTGGTCGAGCGAGTCGGCGACCACCGCGGCGCGCTGCGCCAGGTGCGACCGCCGCCGGCTCAGCGTGTGCCCGATCGAGGGCGCCGGAGCGTCGGGGTTCTCGATCAGCCAGTCGGTGACCGAGGCCGTCAGCTCCCGCAGCCCGGTGTCGGACATGGCGGACAGCGGGTAGATCCGGGGCTCGTCCGGGCCGTCCGCCGGGCTGTCGGCCGGCCGGGTCCCCTCCTCGAGGATGACGTGGGCGATCGTGCCGCCGACGCCGTAGCTGGAGACCCCGGCGCGGCGGGGGCCGCCGTCGGCGCGCCACGGCGTGCGCCGGGCGACGAGCTGGAGCCCGGAGCCGGCCCAGTCGACGTCGGGGTTCGGGGCGTCGTGCAGGCTCCGGGGCAGCTGACGGTGCCGCATCGCCAGGACCGTCTTGATCACTCCGGCGATGCCCGAGCCGCCCTCGACGTGGCCGATGTTCGGCTTCACCGAGCCGATCAGGCACGGGTCGTCCGGCGTACGCCCGGGCCCGAAGACCCGCGCCAGCGCCTCGATCTCCTTGGCGTCGCCGGTGGGCGTACCGGTGCCGTGCGCCTCGACGTAGTCGACCGTGGCCGGCGAGATTCCGGCCCGGTCGTAGACGCGCCGCAGCATGTACTCCTGGGCGTCGGCGTTGGGCGCCATCATGCCCTCGGACCGGCCGTCCTGGAAGACGCCGCTGCCGAGGATGACCGCCTGGACCGGGTCGCCGTCGCGCTCGGCGTCGCGCAGGCGCTTGAGAACCAGCACCCCGGCGCCCTCGCCGCGGCCGTACCCGTTGGCTGAGGCGTCGAATGCCTTGCTGCGACCGTCCTCGGCGAGCGCGCCGCTGCCCTCCAGGGCGACGTTGAGCGCCGGGGTGGCCATCAGGTTGAGGCCGCCGACCACCGCGAGCGGCGTCTCGCCGTCGCGCAGGCTCTGCGCGGCGAGGTGGAGCGCCGTCAGCGAACCGGCGCACGCGGTGTCGACCGCCATGCTGGGCCCGTGCAGGTCCAGGAAGTAGGACACGCGGTTGGCGATGCCGTAGTAGGTGGTGCCGTTGACCGCGTACGCGCCGGTGAGCGGGATGTCCTCCAGCAGCCGGCGGCCGTAGTCGTTGGAGTTCGCCGCCACGAACACCCCGGCGTCGGTGCCCCGCAGCGACAGCGGTGCCACGCCGGCGTCGGCCAGCGCCTCCCACGCGAGCTCGAGCATGAAGCGTTGCTGCGGGTCCAGGAAGTCGGCCTCGCGGGGCGAGATCCCGAAGAACTCCGCGTCGAAGCCCTCGATGTCGTCGAGGAAGGAGCCGCGCAGCGTGGTCTGCCGGATGATGGACGTCGCCCGAGGGTTGCTCGCCGCGTACGGCCGCCAGCGTTTCTCCGGCATCTCCCGCACGGTGCTGCGGGCGGCGGCGAGAAACTCCCAGAACTTCTCCGGCGAGTCGAGGTCGGGTGCGAACCGGCAACTCATGCCGATGACGGCGATCGCCCTTTCGGATTCTGTGTTCTCGGTCAATTCCTCGCTCCTCTGCAATTCAGCGACCGGCGGCTCGGCGCTTTCGACGCCGTTACGGGCACACCGCGGAAAAGGCGGCACGCGGCGATGAGAACGCCTGCGAAAAGTCGCCTCGCCTGCAGAAGTCTGGGTGCCCGCCGCGGGACCCCGCATCTTTAGTCGTGTCATCTCGGCGGGCGGCCGCGGGCCTCGGGCGCGCACGGCACGACAGGAGATGCCGGGGCGTTTCGCGGGCCGACAGACTCCTGCACCATGACGACAGCCGACTGGGGAACCGTCGACCGGCTCACCCGCCGGTACGACTACCACGACCCCGAGTTCACGCCTGAGGTCGCCGAGGTCGTCAACGGGCGCCTGCGGGACGGCCCGGGCGTCGCGTACACCGGGGCGCACGACGGCATGTGGATCGTGACCCGGTACGCCCTGGTCCGCGCGGTGCTGCGGGACCACGAGACGTTCAGCTCCGCCCAGGGGGTCTTCTACCCGCGGGCCAAGGGCATGCCGAAGCACTCACCGATCGACTACGACCCGCCCGAGCACCGCACGCTGCGCCGCCTCATGACGCCGCCGCTTCAGCCCGACGAGGTGCGCGGCCTCGAACCGGCGGTCGAGCGGCTCGCGGCCGAGCTGATCGCCCCGCTGGCGGGCCGCGGCGCCGGGGAGATCGTCACCCAGGTCGCCAAGCCGATGGCGATCGGCGTGCTGGCGATGGCGATCGGCCTGTCCGAGAAGGCGCAGCACCGGGTACGCGAGCTGACCGCCGAGATGTGGCAGCAGTTCTCCAAGGCGCCGGACGCGTCGACGTTCTGGCACGCGTTCGAGGACCTGCTCCGCGCCGAGGTGGCGCACGCCCGGGCCGACACCAGTGGGTCGTACCTGTCCCGGCTGGTCCGCATGGAGATCGACGGCCGGCCCATCCCCGAGCAGACCCTGCACTCGATCATCGTGTCGTACTGCATCGCCGGGCACGAGACCACCATGAACACCGTCAGCCGGATGGTCTGGTACCTGGGCCGGCATCCGGAGCTGCAGCGCAAGCTGCGCGACGATCCGGAGCTGCGGGCGGTGGCCGCCGACGAGACGCTGCGCCGGTGGTGCCCGACCGACCGCTTCACCCGGGTCACCACCCGCGACGTCACCCTCGACGGGGTCTCGATCCCGCGCGGCTCCCGGGTCGTGGTGCTGATCGACGCCGCGAACCGGGATCGGGAGAAGTTCCCCCGGCCCGACGAGTTCCGCCTCGACCGCGGCAACTCGCACCAGCACCTCAGCTTCGGGTTCGGCATCCACGCCTGCATGGGCGCCAACCTGGCCCGCCTCGAGCTGCGCAGCGTGCTCGGCGAACTGGCCCGGCACCCGGGCTACCACCTCACCCGCGAGCCCGGCCGGCACTTCGAGAACGGCCGGCACATCGTGTTCGACCAGGTCCATGTCGGATTCGCCGCCGCCTGAGCGGCCCGCCTGAGAAGGAGAAGCCGTGGACGTCCGTACCCCGCCCGCGCCGGCAGCACTGATGGAGCTCACCACGGGGCTCTGGGCCTCGCAGACCCTCGCCGCGGCCGAACACCTCGGCCTGTTCACCGTGCTGTCCCGCTCGGGTGGCGCCTCGGTCGCCGAGACGGCGCATCGGCTCGGCATCGAGGAGCGGCCCGCGGAGATCCTGCTGACCGCCTGCGCCGCGCTGGACCTGCTCAGCCGCGACGGTGGCCGCTACGTCAACACGCCGCTCGCCGAGACCTATCTGGTCCGCGGCGGGCAGTACTACTTCGGCGACTACGTCCGGATGCTGACGGAGTACGTGTACCCCGGCTGGACCCGCCTCGCCGACGCCATCCACGCGAACGCCCCGGCCCGGGTGACCACCCGCGAGCAGCAGGAGATCTTCGAGGCCACCACCCGGCCGAAGATCTTCTGGGACGGGCTGTACCCGCTGTCCGCGCTCACGGCCCGAGCGCTCGCAGAGGCGGTCGACCTCGAGGACGTCACGTCCGTGCTGGACGTCGGTGGTGGCAACGCCGCCTTCGCCATCGAGCTGTGCCGCTTCTACCCCGAGCTGCGGGCGACCGTCTTCGACCTGCCCTTCGTCTGCCGGCACACCGCCGACCGCGTCGCCGACGCCGGCCTGAGCGAGCGGGTCGCCCTGCACCCCGGTGACTTCTTCGCCGACGCCGACCTGCCGGGCGGGCACGACGCCATCCTGCTGTCGATGATCCTGCACGACTGGGACGAGCCGCGGAACGCCGAGCTGCTCGCCAAGTGCCACCGGGCGCTGCCCTCCGGCGGGCTGCTGATGATCAGCGAACTGCTCGTCGACGACGACAAGACCGGCCCCCGGGACGCGGCCCTGATGAGCATGAACATGCTGGTCGGCACGTGGGGGCGCAACTACACCGTCGCCGAGTACCGGGACTGGCTCGCCGCCGCCGGCTTCACCGGCATCCGCACCGTACGGTTCAGCGCGCCGGGGGCCAACGGCGCCGTCCTCGCCCGCAAGCCCTGACCGCCCGTCCGTGAACCAAGGAGGTACGCCATGCCGCACCGCACCACCGAGGGCACGGTGCCGTGGCCCGCGGATCTCGCCCGCCGGTACGTGGCGCGCGGCTACTGGGAGGGCCGCTCGCTGCTCAGCTACGTCCGGGCCGCGGCCGAGGCCGACCCCGCAGCGGTCTGCGTGGTCGACGGAGAGGTGAGGCTCACGTACGCGGACCTGCTCGCCCGGGTCGACGGCGCCGCCGGCCGGCTGCACGCGCGCGGCCTGCGGCCCGACGACCGCGTGCTGATCCAGCTGCCGAACTGCTGGCAGTTCTTCGTCGTCGTCCTCGCCTGCCTGCGCGCCGGCGCGGTGCCGGTGCTGATGTTGCAGGGCCACCGCCGCCAGGAGGTGTCGCAGGTGGCCACGCACGCCGAGGCCCGCGCGATAGTCACCACCGGAACGGTCAAGGACTTCGACTTCCAGGCGCTGGCGCACGAGGTGGCCCGCGACTCCGCGACGCTCGAACACGTACTGGTGCTCGCCGACCGGCTGTATCCGGGCAGCCTCGACCTCACCGCGCTCTGCCGGCCCGCCGACGGACCCGCGCCGCGATTCCCCGAGCCGGACGCTACGGCGGTCGCCCTCTTCGTCTGCTCCGGCGGGACCACCGGTGCGCCCAAGCTCATCGCGCGTACGCACGACGACTTCGCGTACATGGTGCGCCGGGCGGCGGAGATCTGCGGGGTGGGGCCGGGGACGGCGTACCTGACGGCGCTGCCGCTCGGGCACGGCTTCCCGTTCACGGGTGCGCTCGGCGCGCTGTTCCGCGGGGGCCGGGTGGTCGTGTCCGCGTCGCCCGCGCCCGAGCGCGTGTTCCCGCTGATCGAGGCCGAACGGGTCACGATGACCTCCCTGGTGCCCGCGATCGCGCAGCGCTGGCTGGACCATCGCGCGACCGATCCGGACCGGGACCTGAGCTCGCTGGCGCTGGTGCAGGTCTCCGGCTCCCGGATCCCCGACGAGATGGCCCGCCGGATGGGGCCGGTGCTGGGCTGCCTGCTGCAGAACGGGTACGGCATGGGGGAGGGGCTGATGTGTCTCACCCGCCCGGGCGACCCGGCCGACGTGGTGTGCGGCACGCAGGGCCGGCCGATCTGCCCGGACGACGAGCTGCTGCTGGTCGACGAGCAGGGCGCACCGGTCGCCGCGGGCGAGCCCGGCATCCTGCGCACCCGCGGCCCGTACACGCCACGCGGCTACTACCGGGCGCCGGAGGCGAACGCGCGGTCGTTCACCCCCGACGGCTGGTACGACACCGGCGACATCGTGCGGCTCCGCCCGGACGGCAACCTCGTCGTCGCCGGCCGGCAGAAGGACGTCATCAACCGGGGTGGCGAGAAGATCTCGGCGGAGGAGATCGAGAACTTCGCCTACCAGTGCGGTGCGGCCCTGGCCGCGGCCGTGTCCATGCCCGACCCGGAGCTCGGCGAACGGATCTGCCTGTACGTCGTCGGGGGCGAGTTCGACCTGGCCGGCCTGCGCGAGACGATGCGGCGGGCGGGGGTCGCCACCTTCAAGTTGCCGGAGCGGCTGGAACGAACCGGCTCGCTGCCGTTCACCGCACTCGGCAAGATCGACAAGGCCGCGCTGCGCGCCGACATCGCCGGCCGTCTCGCCGCCGATCCCATTCCCGCCGTCTGAACCGGCTCACCAGGAGGAACCGCGGTGCCCAGACCCGAAGGGGCGCGCCCCGGCCTGCGCGCCATGGCCGACCTGGCAACCCCGATGGCGGTGCGGACCGCCGCCACGCTGCGGATCGCGGACCATGTCGCGGCCGGCCGGCATACGGCCGCCGAGATCGCCGCCGCCATCGGCGCCCATCCGGACGCCCTGGACCGGCTGATGCGTCACCTGGTGACGATCGGGCTCTTCCGGCGCGACGACCGCGGCGCGTACACCGCGACGGAGCTGGGCGATCAACTGCGCGACGACCACCCCTCAGGCCGCCGCAAGTGGCTCGACAACGAGGGCGCCGTCGGCCGCGGCGATCTGAGCTTCGTCGACCTGGCGTACAGCGTGCGATCGGGACGACCGGCGTATCCCGTACGGTACGGCCGCCCGTTCTGGGACGACCTGGCCGCCGACCCCGTGCTGTCCGCCTCCTTCGACGCGGTGATGGAGCACCACGTCGACCTGGACGCGGGCACGGTCGCCGACGCGTACGACTGGGGCGGGCTCAAGCACGTGGTCGACGTCGGCGGCGGCAGCGGGGGCCTGCTGAGCCGGTTGCTGGCACGCCACGACGGCCTGCGCGGCACCCTCGTCGACCTGGCCGGCCCGGCCGCGAACGCCCGCCGGCGGTTCCGTGCCATGGGGCTGGACCACCGTGCCGCGGCCATGACCGGCAGTTTCTTCGATCCGCTGCCCGAGGGCGCCGGCGGGTACGTGCTGTCGGCGATCCTGCACGACTGGGACGACGCGCACGCCGAGAGGATCCTGCGGCGCTGCGCCGAGGCGGCGGGCCGTGGCGGGGTGGTGCTCGTGATCGAGGCGATCGGCGCGGACGGCGAGTCGCCGGACACCGGGATGGATCTGCGCATGCTCACCTACTACGGCGGCCGGGAGCGTGGCCTCACCGAGCTGCGGACGCTGGCCGCCGCCGCCGGGCTGGCCGTCCGCTCGGTGCAGCAGGTCCGGCGCGGTTCGTTCATCTCGATAGCAGAGCTGGCCGCGGCCTGATCGGGCACGGCGAAGCCCCGGACGCGGCGACGACGTCCGGGGCTTCTTCGCGGGCTCAGCCGCGCAGTGCCGTCAGGAACGAGCGCAGGTCCCCGACCAGCAGGTCCGGTTGCTCCCAGGCGGCGAAGTGGCCGCCACGGTCGAACTCGGTCCACTGCACGATGTTGGTGAAGCCGCGCTCGGCGAAGCGCCGGATCGGCTGGCCCGGGTCGCGCGGGAAGATCGCCACGCCCAGCGGCACCGGCAGCGGCGGCGGAGGCGGCGGCGGGGTCTTGGCGATCGGCAGCAGCTCGGCGTTGTCGTAATAGAAGTGGGCCGACGCGGCGCCCGTACCGGTCAGCCAGTACAGCATGACGTTGGTGAGGATCCGGTCGCGGTCGATCGCGTCCTCGGGCACCTTGGCCGAGTCGCTCCACTCGTGCACCTTCTCGACGATCCAGGCGAGCTGGCCCACCGGCGAGTCGTTCAGCCCGTACGCGAGGGTCTGCGGCCGGGTGGCCTGGATCTTCATGTAGCCGGACTGGTCGTCGATGTAGTTCATCAGCAGTCCGAGCCGGGTCGCCTCGACCTCCGTCAGCCCGGCCAGGTCGGCAGGGTCGCCCGACGGCGGGGTGGGCAGGAAGTTCACGTGCGCGCCGATGACGTGCTCGTGGTCGAGGCCGGCCATCACCAGGCTGATCCACGCGCCGAAGTCGCCGCCCTGCACCACGTACCGGTCGTAGCCCAGCCGGGCCATCAGTTCCGCCCAGGCCCCGGCGACGCGGGGGATCGTCCACCCCGGACCGCCGGGCGGGCCGGAGAATCCGAAGCCGGGGATCGTCGGGATCACCACATGGAACGCGGTCGCCGGGTCGCCGCCGTGGGCCCGCGGATCGGTGAGCGGCCCGATGATGTCGAGGAACTCGGCGAACGAGCCGGGCCAGCCGTGCGTGATGATGATCGGGGTGGCGTCCGGCTCGGGGGAGCGGACGTGCAGGAAGTGCACCGTGGCGCCGGAGACCTCCGTGGTGAACTGCGGGAAGGCGTTGAGCCGGGCCTCCGCGGCACGCCAGTCGTAGCCGGTACGCCAGTACTCCGCCAGCTCGCGCAGATACCCGGCCGGTACGCCCCGGCTCCAGTCGTCGGCGGGCAGGTCGGCCGGCCAGCGCGTGGCGGCCAGGCGGCGGTGCAGGTCGTCCAGGGCGGCCTGCGAGATGTCGATCCGGAACGGATTCATGCGGCGATCCTCACTCGACGAGGGCGGTAAAACGCTGATCCGTGGCGATGTTATCGGCGTGCGAGATGCCCCGGAAAGAGCCTGACGAGACAGAGCATTCTGCAAGAAGAATGCGTCTCGAACGCCGATATCATCAGCGACAGGAATTGACGCGTACCCATTCAGGGAGGCCGACGACAATGGTTGAGCAGCGGAATGGGCATGCCGTGGTCCTGGGTGGAAGCATCGCGGGATCACTGGCCGCCCGGGTGCTCTCGCCGGCCTTCGCCAGGGTGACCGTCGTCGACCGCGACGACCTCTCCGGGCCGGTGGCGCCGCGCGCCGCAGCGCCGCAGGGTCACCACATCCACGCCCTGCTCGCCCGGGGTCAGCAGATCCTCGAGGAGCTGTTCCCCGGTTTCACCGACGAGCTGGTGTCCTCCGGCGTGCCGATCGGTGACTTCGGCACCAGCCTCAGCTGGTACTTCAACGGCGAGATGATCCGGAAGGCGGAGACCGGCACGGTCTGTGTCGCCGCCGGGCGGCCGCTGCTCGAGTCCCGGGTACGGGCCCGGGTCCGCGCGCTCGGCAACGTGACGTACCGCGAGCACACCGACATCGCCGGCCTCGTCGCGTCGCCGGACCGCGACCGGATCACCGGCGTTCGCGTGCAGGCCCGGACGCCCGGCGCCGCCGAAGAGGTGATCGACGCCGACGTGGTCGTCGACACCACCGGGCGCGGCTCGCGGACCCCCCGGTGGCTCGAGGAGCTGGGCTACCCGCGGGTGCCGGAGGAGCGGGTCAAGATGGACCTGACCTACACCACCATGGACTTCCACGGCCCGCTGCCGTTCGACCCGATCGGCGACGACATCGCCCTGCTGCCGGTCGCCACCCCGGCGATACCGCGCGGCGCCATCTTCGCCCGGATGCCCGACCGGTACGCCGTGTCGCTGACCGGCATCCTCGGCGACCGGCCGCCGACCGACCGCGAGGGTTTCCTGGCGTACGTGCAGTCGCTGCCCGTACCGGAGATCTACAAGGCGGTCCGGGATGCCGAGCCGATGGGCGAGGCGATGTCGTTCCGGTTCCCGGCGAGCGTCCGCCGGCGCTACGAGCGGATGGCTCGGACGCCCGACGGCCTGCTGGTCCTCGGCGACGCGGCGTGCGTCTTCAATCCCGTGTACGGCCAGGGCATGACGGTGGCGGCGATGTCCGCGCGGCTGCTCGGCGAGCACGCGCGTTCCGGCCCGTTGTCACCGCGGGCCTTCTTCCGTGACCTGTCCCGGCTCGTCGACGCGCCGTGGGACATGTCCGCCGGTGCGGATCTCGGCTTCCCCGGCGTCGTCGGACGGCGTACGGCCAAGGTCCGCATGGGCAACGCCTACATCCCGCGTCTGCAGGCGGCGGCGGTGCACGACGGCAGGCTGTCGCGCGCGTTCCTGCGCTCCGCGGGGCTGGTCGACCCGCCCCAGGCGCTCATGCGTCCGGGCATCGTCTCGCGCGTCCTGCGACCCCGGAGGGGTGAGTGACATGAATCCGACTCAGCCGGATCCCCGCCGCTGGTGGGCGCTGGTGCTGCTGTGCACCGCGAACTTCATGGTCATCCTGGATGCGCAGGTCGTCATCCTGGCGCTGCCGAAGATCGCCGAGGGCCTCCAGCTGTCCCCGGGCGCGGCGCAGTGGGTGCTCAGCGCGAACCTGATGACCTTCGGCGGCCTGCTGCTGCTCGGTGGCCGGGCCGCCGACCTGCTCGGGCGCCGCCGGATGTTCTTCGCCGGGACGCTGCTGTTCCTGCTGGTCTCGCTCGCCTCGGGGTTCGCGGGCAACGGCGAGGTGCTGATCGCCGCCCGGGCCCTGCACGGCGTCTCGGCCGCGCTGATGGCGCCGACCGCGCTTTCCCTGCTCACCGCGATGTTCCCGGAGGGCCGCGAGCGTCATCTCGCGCTGGCCGGTTGGGCCGGCATCGCCGGGATCGGCGCGACCGTGGGCCTGCTCATCGGGGGCTGGCTGACCAGCGACTTCGGCTGGCCGGGCGTCTTCTTCGTCAACGTGCCGGTGGCGCTGCTGATGCTGGCCGCCATCCCGGTGCTGCTGCGGGAGAGCCGCGACGTGCGGGCCGGCCGCACCTACGACGTCGCCGGGGCCTTGACGAGCACCGCCGCGCTGGTGCTCGTCGTGTACGCCCTCGTGACGGCCCCGTCGGCCGGCTGGCTGAGCGGCACCACGATCGGCGCGACCGCGGGAGCCCTCGTGCTGGCGGTCCTGTTCGTGGTCATCGAGTCGCGGTCCAGCGCGCCCCTGCTGCCGCTGAAGCTGCTGCGCTCGCCGTCGCTGCTGGGCGGCAACCTGGCCATGGTGACCATGGGCATGTGCGCGTTCGGCATGTCGCTGGCGATCGCCCAGTACACCCAGGGCCCGCTCGGTTACACCCCGCTGGAGTTCGGCGTCCGGCAGTCGATCATGCCGCTGATGGCCTTCGCCGGCTCGTACGCCGGGCAGTCGTTCATCACCCGCTACGGCTTCCGCCCGGTGGCGAGCATCTGCTTGGTCCTGCTGGGTGTGGGCAGCCTGCTGCTGGCCCGGGCCGTCGTCGGCGGTGGCTCGTACGGCGCCCTGTTCGCCGGGCTGTTCATCTTCGGCACCGGACTGGGGCTCGGCACGGTCGCGGCCTCCGCGGCGGCGCTGGCCGGTGTCGCGCAGCGCGATCTCGGCCTCGCGTCCGGCCTCAACACCGCCGCGCAGCAGATCGGTGGCGGCCTGGGCGTCGCCGTGGTGGCCACCGTGCTCGTCTCGTTCTCGGTCGGCACCAGCCCGGCCGCCGCCATGACCGCCGGCTTCCGCTCGGCCTTCACGGCGTGTGCGATCTTCGCCGCCACCGGGCTCGTCATCGCGGTGACCCTGCTGCGGGGGCGGCGGCAGGCCCCGGCCGGTCTCGTGGCCGTCCCCCGTCCCTGACAACCACGCCATCGCAACGAAAGAGGCAGACGTGACAGAGCAGCAGCAACCGAGGGTCATCGCCGACCTGACCGCGGACGGTGCCGACGTCGACCGTCTGGTCGCCGACCTCGACGCGGGGGGCTGGGCGGCGCCGACCCCCGCGGAGGGCTGGACCGTCGCCCACCAGATCGCCCACCTCGCCGCGACCTTCCGCATGGCCGGGCTGGCGGCCGCCGATCCGGACCAGTTCGTCGCCATGACCGGGCGGCTGGGTGCCGACTTCAACGCCAACGTGACCGCGGCGTTGTCCGGCTACCTCAGCGAGGAGCCCGCCGAGCTGCTGCGCCGCTGGCGCGAGGAGCGGACGTGGGCGGAGAAGGCGCTGGGCGCCCTGCCCATGAACCAGCCCGTGCCCTGGCTGGTCAGGCCGCTGCCGGCCGCGGTGCTGGCGATGGCCGGCATGATGGAGCTCTTCGCCCACGGTCAGGACATCGCCGACGCGCTCGGGGTGCGCCGCCGGTTCACCGACCGGATCGGCCAGGTCGTCGGGTTCGCGGTCCGGACCTGGGACTTCGGCTACCAGGCCCGTGGCCTCGCGACACCGGACGTGGAGTTCCGGTTCGAGATCACCGCGCCCTCCGGTGCGCTGTGGGAGTTCGGCCCGGCGGACGCGGCCGAGCGCATCACGGGCCCGGCGGAGGACTTCTGCCTGCTCGTCACCCGGCGCCGCCACCCCGACGACCTCGCGGTGCGGGCCCAGGGTGACGTCGCCACGCACTGGCTGGGGATCGCCCAGGCCTATCGGGGCCCCGCCGGTCCCGGCCGCCGCCCGGGCCAGTTCGCGGCCCTGCGGGGCTGATCGACGCCTCACCGCCGGGCGGCACCGCGCCGCCCGGCCGCCCGATGCTCACTAACAGTCAATATGTCGTCACTGACAACTGTCGATCACGTGTGGCACCATGCCCCAGGAGCGGTTTCTCGTCCTGGAGGACACCGATGCGCATCTCGGAGCTGAGTCGCGAGAGTGGGATCCCACTCCCGACCATCAAGTACTACCTCCGTGAGGGGCTGCTGCCGGCCGGTGAGCCGACCGCTCGCAACCAGGCGGCCTACCACGAGGGCCACCTCGCCCGGCTGCGGCTGATCCGGGCGCTGACCTCGGTGGGCAAGCTCGACCTCGGCACCATCGGTGAGCTGCTGGCCGCCGCCGAGGACGAGTCGATGCCGATGCCGGCCCTGCACGAGGCGGTCAGCGAATCGGTCTGCCGTTTCGGCCCGTGCGCCGCCGACGCGGACGCCGAGGTCGGCGCCGACGTGGTGCGCGACCTGCTCGCCGAGTTCGGCTGGACGGTCACCCCGTCCTCGCCGTCGCTGCGCATGCTGTCCCGCACGGTGTCCGTGATGCGGCAGCTCGGCTGCGACGCCGACGTGTCGTTCTTCCGTCCCTACGCGGCCGAGGCGACCCGGGCGGCGGCGGCCGAAGCGGCCCTGCCGGCACCCGGCAGCGTGATCTCGGAACGCATGTCCGCGGTGGCCCGCTCGATACTGCTCGACGCCGTCGTGCTCTCCCTGCGGCGGATGGCCCAGGAGAGCTGCGCCGCCACGCCGGTGCCGGCCGGCGAGGCGTTGCACCCGGTGGGTGTGTCGGAAGCCTGATCGCACGGCGCACGCTGGGAGACGCGGCGTATCCCGCGCGCGGCGAGGATGAAATCGCCGCGGTGACCGCCTCCGTGGCATCGGACGGAGGATGCGTCATGTCGAAGGTGCTCGGATCGTTACGCCGCATGGTCCTGGCCCCCGCGCTGGAGGACGTCTCCTTCACCGCGGTGGGTTTCCCGGTCACGCCGTCCGCGACCACCGTCGCCCTGGAGGCGATCCCGCAGGCGGTGGTGTGCGGCTTCGAATGGGGGATCGAGGGACCCCCGGTCGCCGAGATCGAGCGCCGGCTCGCGCTCGTGGAGCCGGAACGCCGGGGCTTCGCCTACGAGGGCGCGACGATGGCGTTCACGGTGCTCGACGCGATGGGCGGCGGCGGGTCCCGTACCCGTGAGCTCCTGGAAGGGCCCGGGCGCCCGCACTACTTCCTGGCCTGCATCGGCATCGGCTTCGCCATGGCCCGGCTGCCGCGGGTGCTGTGGCGCAAGGTGCTGCCCGAGCTCTCCGGCATCTCGTACCACCCGACGATGAGCTGGCTCGCCGTCGACGGCTACGGCTTCGACAAGGCCTACTTCGACCAGGACACCTGGATCACCCGGCAGCGCCGGCCCAAGCCGTACCCGTGGCAGGGCCGGGCCGACTACTTCCCGCGCGCGTTCGACCAGGGCGTCGGTCGCGCCCTGTGGTTCCGGCATGCGGCGGACCCGGCGGCCGTGGCGGCCACCGTTGCCGGCTTCGCCGAGGAGCGCCGCGCCGACCTGTGGGGCGGGGTCGGCCTGGCCGCCGCCTTCGCCGGCGGCTGCGACAGCGCGGGCTTCGAGATGCTGCGGCAGTCGGCCGCCGGTCACGAGCCGCACCTGGCGCAGGGAGCGGTGTTCGCGGCCAAGGCGCGCACGTGGGCCGGTCACTGCCCGGAGCACACCGATACGGCCGTACGGGCGCTGACCGGTCTTTCGCCCGGCGCGGCCGCCGAGCTGGCCGACTCCGTGGTGCTGGACGCGGACAGCGACGTGCCGGCGTACGAGCAATGGCGTCAGTCGATCCGCGAGCGGGTGCCCGGGGCGGCCACCGTCAGCCGATAGCCGCTCCGAGCGGCGGCCCGCGAACGCGGGTCGCCGCTCAATGCGCGGAGGCCGGTACGGCAGCGACGCCGCGCTTCTCGTGGAAGCCGGTCGGCTCGCAGTAACCGCAGCCACCCAGCAGCTCGGCCGTGGCCACCAGCGCGGCGTTGTCCCGCCGCATCCTTGCCAGGATCGCGCCGTCGCCGGGTGGTGCGGTGCGCTGAAGTCCGAACACGACACTGACGGCGTCGGCCGCGCGGGCCATGTGCGGTGCGGCGAGACGCGCGGTCGGGATCGGGTACAGCAGGACGCTGCCGCCGTGCCCCAGCTCCTCCGTGGAGAGCTCGGTGAGCACGGCGCCGACGACTGCCTCGGCGTGCCGCGCGGGCAGCAGGACCGTGCACCGGGGGTGCGGGTGGCTCTGCCAGGAGCCTGCCGCCCGCAGCTGCTCCTCGACCGGTCCCAGCCGGCCCAGGAAGTCCGCGTAGCCGGTGGAGGCGATCTCCTCCGCTCCTCGCGAATACGCCAGATCGCCCAGCAGCGCCGCATCGTCGGGAATCCCGGGCGGGGTGTACGCCACCATCGCCTCGAGCTGGTACACCCACCGGTCGCGTACCCCGCCCGCGGCGGCCCGCGCCTGCCCCAGGACGTGGTCGAAGCGGCCGTCCGCGATCACCCGCCGCTGGTCGGCGAGGAGCGCCCCCGGGTCGCGGTAGCTCAGCAGGTAGCGGCGGGCGATGCGGTGCGCCGGTACGAGCCGCAACGTCGCTCGCGTGATGATGCCGTGCCGGCCCTGCGTGGCGCGGACGGCGTCGAACAGCTCGGGGCGCTGGGCCGGTGAACAGGTGACCAGGTCGCCGTCAGGCGTCACGACGTCGAGGTCGGACACGTTGTCGGCGATGCAGCCGTACCGGTGACTGGATCCTCCGATGCCGCCGACCGACAGCGTGCCGCCGACCGTGAGCCCGAGATGGTCGGGAAGCACCGGGGGCACCAGGCCGTGCCGGAGGGCCGCGCTCACCACGGTGCCCCACGGCGCGCCCGCGTCGACACTCATCCGGCCGGCGCCGACGTGGTGGACGGCGCCGAGGCTCTGCAGGGCGACGACGATGCCGTCCCGCACGAGCGCCTGCCCGCCCACCGAGTGGCCGGCCCCGCGCGCCGCCACGGGCAGGCCGTTCTCGCGGCCGAAGCGCACGGCGGCGGCGACGTCCGCCGCGCTCGCCGGATGCAGCACCGCCGCCGGCCGGCGGCGGATCCGGTTGCCGAAGTCGGTCGACGCCGCGGCGAGGTCGCCGCCGGCGGTGCTGAGCACTCCGTCCAGCGACGGTACGGGCAGTGCGAGGGCCTCGCTCATGATCGCTCCTGCGGGGGCGCTTGCGTCGGTCTGAGAGAGCGTTTCATCCGGGCGGCCCGGCGCTGTATCCGAGCGTGCGCAGTTCCGCCGGCGGTCGTCACAGCGCGCAACCTGAGAGTGGGCGGCGATTCGTACGGCCGAGACAATCGGTGCAGACAAATGACCGAAGGAGCCGTGAATGTCCATGGAAAGCACCGATCCGGCGACCCTGGCCCCGCGCGATCTCGCCGTTTACGTCAAGCGGACCCCGGCGGCGGAATTGCGCGAGCTGATGACCGGAGAGCGCCGCACCGCGGTTCTCGAGGAGGTCTTCCGCCGCATGCCGGACGTGTTCCGCGCGGACCGGGCGGGCGGGCTCGACGCCGTCATCCACTGGGTCATCGGCGATCTCCCCGGCGGCGGCGCGGACCGCTACGAACTGGTGATCGCGGACGGGGTCTGCCGGGTCTCCCCGCAGCCGGACCGGGAGCCGAAACTCACGCTGACCATCGGCGCCGTGGACTTCCTCATGGTGGTCACCGGCAACGCGCACCCCGTGGTGCTGGTGATGAAGGGCCGGCTGCGCACCAAGGGCGACGTCGCCCTGACCGCGAAGTTCCCCGGCCTCTTCGACGTGCCGAAGGTCTGAACCCGCCCCGGCCCGCCGCGCGCCCTCATCCCGCACCCGGCGCCGGCGCCGGCGGGCGGCAGCGGGGGCTCAGACGGTGCTCGTGGGCCATCTGGCGCAGGGCGGACAGCGCCTCGTCCAGCAGCAGGGCCCGGGCCACCGCGGCCGACCGGTCGGTGTGGTCCCGGTCGGCCGTCTGCAGTTCCGCCTCCCGCCGTACGAGGGACTCGACGGCCTCCGCGAACGGCGCGAAGTTGTCCGCACTGCTGTCGCAGCCGAGCCTGCGCATCGCCGTCAGCACCTCCAGGAGCCGCGTCCGGCCCGGGGAGCCGGGATCGATGCGCCAGTCCAGCCGCGCGATCAGGGCGGCGACGTCGGCGTCGGTACGGATCGCGTCCGGGCAGTCCTCGGGCCGGTGGCTCGGCCGGTGCAGCACCCGGTTGACGACCCCGAGCAGGTCCGGCATCGGCAGCCGGTCGTCGTCCACGGCGGACAGCAGGGTCCGTACCGAGGAGAGGTCGAGCTGGCCGATGCCGGTGCACGCCTTGATGAGTTGCAGCCGTCGGCGGTGGCTGTCGTCGTACTGCGCCTGGTTGCGCCCGGTCGCGCGGCCCGGCGCCAGCAGCCGTTCCCGGAGATAGAACTTGATGGTCGCGACCGGCACGCCGGTCTGCCGGCTCAGCTCCGAGATTCGCATCGCTCCCTCGCCGTCGCCGGGCGCTCAGGCGGCGCGGCGGTCAGCGTGGTACGGCCGGGCGAGGGGAGCTGCCGAGGGGGTGGCCTGGGCGGTCACCATCTCGGTGGCGAGCTGGCGTACGTCGAGCATGGCGAGCAGGACCGGCGGGTCGAGCACCCGGGCCCGGTTGAACGCCAGGCTGACCTCGTGAACGCTGTCCGGCCGTACGGTCAGGGGCCCGTGGCTGGCGACGGACACGGCCTCGTTGATGTTCGCGCGATAGCCGTCGGGGTCGCAGAGGCTGCCGGGCACCGACTGGGCGAGCAGGTACCAGGTGCCGGGCGGCACGTTGCGCAGGACGAACGCGCCGGGCCTGCTCAGGACGGCGCACCGCGCCGGGCGGCCCTGCGGGATGCGGTCGGGGAAGAGCCCCGCGAACACCAGCCGCGATCCGTGCTCGTCGCCGTGCGGGACGACGTGGCCGCGCACGGTGGCGGCGGTCGGCACGAGCCGGCCGCCCTCGTCCTCGACGATGCGCGGGGCGAAGCCGGCCTGCCGGCGATAGGTGGTCGGTGACATTCCGACGCTCCGGCTGAAACGGGAGCTGAAAGTGCCGACGCTGCTGTAGCCGACCTGCTGGCTGATGTCGGCGACATTCAGCGACGTCGAAACGAGAAGATGCTGCGCCTGGTGCAGGCGCAGTGCCGAGAGAAAGCGGCCCGGCGAAATGCCGGTGACCTGCTGGAAGATTCTCGTGAAGTGGAACTTGCTGAACATCGCCGCGCGCGCCATGTCGTCGACGGTCAGCGCTTCCCCGAGATTCTCTCGCATGGTCGCGATGGCGCGCTTGACGGCTTTGTGGATCGCTTCCTCCATGGTTTCCTCCGATGACGTCATTATCGGGGCGCCACCAGGGTGCGCCCATGGTGGCGCGCAAGCCATCAACCGTCTCCCTCGAGTGGGCGCAACAATGGTGCCGACCTAATTGGCCGGATTGTTGCCGCCTTTATGGGTGACCGGCTGGTTGGAATGTTAAGTGAGCGGCCCCGTTCGTTGTAATTTCGCTCCGGACCGACGCTAGCGGACCGCAGGCCAACTGGCAACGCTGTGGATACCAGCCGACAACGGAGGGCAATCGTGAAGAGGAATGTCTGGTCATGGGGTGTGTCATCCCGGACTTAATTGGATAGTGGCACCATCCACTGTCGTGGCGCGGCCGCATATTCATCCTCCGAAAGTCGCGGGCTTGTCAGCCGACCGGACACCCTCATTCAGCCGTGCAGGGCATAGACCCCCCGCCGCCCGCGTAAACGGACACAATTGCGGTATCGATGACAATGAACGCGAACGGCCGGAACGGTCAGTGCGCGGAACCGGCCGCCTCGTACGCCGTGGCGAGCGCGCCGCCGGCGTGCCGGGCCGCGGTGAGGGCGGCCCACGCCGAAAGGCCCACGAGGGCCGCCTCGTCGTAGCCCCCGGCCCGCACCTCGGCCACCAGCGAGTCCGGCACCCGGTACGAGGCGAAGGCCACCAGCATCGCCAGCCGGCCCGTCGCGCGGTCCGAAGGGGACAGGCCGGCGAGCCGTGCATCGAGCCACGGGGGTGTCACGGCTTCGGGCTGGTCGGCCAAGGACTCGCGCACGAGTGCTCCTACGGCGGGCGGCACGGCCCGTCTCCCCGCGTCCTCGATCACCGCGGCGGCACCCGCCATGGCGGCGGCGACGTGCGGGAGCCCGGCGGCCCACCGCAGGTCGGCGGGCAGGCGCCGGGAGGTGTCGGCCACGCCGGGCAGCAACGACAGGGACGTGCCGGCCGTGGCCTCCCGCCGGGCGAGCCGGGCCATCACCCACGCGGCGCCGCGGTGAGCGCCGCCGAGCAGCGGAGCCGGCACGTCGGCCAGCGGTGACTCCTGAAGGAAGACGTTCACCATCCGGTTGAGGTAGTGGAAGATGACCGCCACGCCGATCAGTTCCGGCGCGAGAACGGCCGGCAGGGCCGGCGGGGGACCGTCCGGGCCACCGAGTCCCCGCACTACCGCCCCGTGTACGTCCACACAGTACGGACAGGCGTTGGCTGCCGAAACGGCGGCGGCGATGGACTCCCGCGCGCGGCGGGTGGTCGTACCCGGCACGAGCAGCGTCTCGCGCAGCATGCACCACGCGGCGGCGAGGACCGCGGGGTCGGCGGCGTGCAGGGCGATCGGCGGCGCCAGCAGGCCGAATTCCCGCTCGATCTGGTCGTACACCCGCTTCACCGGGGGCGGGGCGGCACCCGGGCGCACCGGCGACACGTGCCGCAGGTGCGCCAGGGTCGCTCGCCGGGTGAGCCGGGCGAGCGTACGGCTCATGAGCGCAGGCGGGCGATCGCCCGGCGGCCGGCGGTCTCACCGTCCGGCGACGGCGCCCCGTAGGTGACCGGGACCCCGCGCTCGCGGGCCGCCCGGACGATGCCCGGCATGGCCCGCTCCGCCAGCGCCGCGATCGTCGAGGCGGGGTTGACCGTCAGGGCCCCGGGCACGGCGGATCCGTCGGTGACGAAGATGCCCGGATGCCCGCGCAGCTCGTGCCGGTCGTCGAGGGCGGAGGTAGCCGGGTCGTCGCCGATGCGGCATGACGCGAGCGGGTGCACGGTGTAGGCGCCCACCAGGTCGTTCGTCCACGGCATCACCTTCGACAACCCGTCGCGTTCGAGGATGTCCTTAATGTCGGCGTCGGCGAGCGACCAGCCCCGCCGGGTGTTCGCCGTCGGCCGGTAGCTCAGCGGGCCGTGGCCCAGCATCTGCTGGGAGAAGCGGTGGGCGTTGCCGGTCTCCGGCGGCGGCCCGAAGACGCCCTCGTTGTCGTCCTCCGACATGATGAAGATCGTCAGCCAGGACTGCCAGCGGCGCAGCATCTCCTTCTTCTCCCGGCCGAACCAGGTGGGCCCGGTCGCGTCCGCCACCTGCGCCAGGATCGTTCCCAGCGCCGGCGGGAAGTACAGCTGCTCCAGCGAGTAGCGCTCGAACTCCGGCAGGGCGCCGTCGAGCCGGTCCCAGCTCGCGACCGTCGGGCCGCGGCCGATCTGGTAAGCCTCGTACGCCCGCCCGTCCGGCCGCGACAGCTTCAGCACCTCACGGACCCGGTCCTCGTCGAACACGGCGGTGTTCAACCGCTCGCCGTTGCCCGAGAAGTAGCGGCCCACCGCGTGCGGCATCCGCCCCAGGTGCGGCTCGGACCGCTGGAGGATCACCGGCGTGGCGCCCGCACCGGCCGCGACGACCACGATCTTGGCATCGATCGTGCCCTCGCCGTGCAGGATCCGGTAGTCCTCCGCGTCGACGATCCGATAGTGCACGCGGTACGAGCCGTCGGCGCTGCGCGTCAGGTGCTGGACCTCGTGCAGCGGCCGGATCTCGGCGCCGTGCGCGAGGGCCGCGGGCAGGTAGTTCAGCAGCAGCGACCGCTTGGCGTCGAAGCGGCAGCCGGCCATCATCCAGTTGCAGTTGGTGCACATGTCGACGTCGATGGCCGCCGGCGCGGCGTTCGCCGTACGGCCCGCGTGGTGGCAGGCCGCGGCGAACAGGCCGCCCGCGTACGGGACCCGGTCCCAGCTCTGCTGCGTCACCGGGAGCGCCTCGGCGATCTTGTCGTACCAGGGCTCGAGGGAGTCGCGGCTGATGGCGGCGGGCCACATGCGGCGCCCGATGCTGCCGCGGCGCTCGAACACGAACCGCGGTGCCCTCGGCATGGTGGCGAAGTAGACGACGCTGCCCCCGCCCACGCAGTTGCCGCCCAGCACACTCATGCCGTCGCCGATGACGAAGTCGAAGATCCGGGTGTACGAGGCGCCCAGCTTGAAGTCGTGCTCGAACTCGTCGGCGCGCAGCCACGGGCCGCGCTCGAGCACCGTGACCCGGGCGCCGCCGGCGGCCAGGTGGTACGCGGCGATCGCGCCGCCGAAGCCGCTGCCGATCACCAGGACATCGGTGGACTCCGTGGCACTCATGCGGGGCTCCCGGTCGCCGTCGTGTGCGGGTGCTGGTCGGCGAGCTGCCGGCCGTACGAGAACGCGGGGAATCCCCAGAGCCCGTCCGCGCCGGGTGCCGCATAGCCCATGGTGGTGAGGCCGGGATGGCCGGCGGCGAGCGCGTCGACGGTGTGCAGGTGCGGCGCGCTGTCGAAGGCCATGTTGCAGAACAACGCCAGGCCGACCCACATCTGCTTGTCCGGGTGCGCCGGGTCGGTCAGCTGCTGCACCAGCGCCGTACGAGCGGCGAACGGCAGGCCGACGAACGGCGGCAGGTCCGGGTCGAGCGTGATGCCCTGCGCCTCGGCGTGCTCCCGCGCGTACGCGTCGAGCTCGACGCAGATCGTCTCCAGGGCCGGGGCCAGCCCGCCGGCGGGGTGTTCGAGCAGCTCGACGGCGCCGCACACGACCGCGCCGCCGCCGGTGTCCACCCCGGCGATCGCCGGGTCGTCGGCCGTGCGTTTCTCCCCGGGAACGATGGTGTCGGCGAATGCCTCCAGCACCATCGTGCGTATCCGGTTTTCCGCCGCATCGTCGGATTCCACGGCACGCTCCTTCGCAGCTTCACCGGAAAAGACTCCCGGATGTATTGGATGCCAGCCAGCGTGATGTCGCCGGCCCTTTGCGTCCATATCCTGCGTTGCGCTGCGCGGTCCGAAGTGGCTATTCCGGCTATCCACTATCCGCTTGATACGTCGCGGCCTGTCTCTTTTCTGCGGCCGGTCTGTCGCGTTCGTGGCGCCCGGGCCGACCGTCGCAATGCAGGAGAAGTTTTGGTCGTCGAAATCACGTAACAATGAGGCCCCACCGCCGACGCGGGAGTTCACGATGGATGCTTGGAACAGACTTCGCCGCCGTATTCTGACGCCCGACACCGGGCAGACGAAACTCAGCACGCGGGGATTTCATCTCAAGGACGAGCGGGCGCGCGACCACCTCGAGACGGTCGGCGGCTCCTTCCTGCGCGGCTTCGCGGCCGCCGCTGAGGCCGACGGTCCGCCGGAGGCCGCGCCCACCGTGGAGGCGACGCCGGCGGCGTACCGCGGCTTCGCGTACGAGGGCGCCGCCATGGCCTTCGCGATCCGTGACGCCCTGCCCGGCCGCCGCCGCCGGCTCGTGGCCCGGTTCCTCGCCGACCACGACGAACACGTCTACATGGCGTACGTCGGCGTCGGCTGGGCGATGGCCCGGCTGCCGCGCCCACTGTGGTCGCGCCTGGATGCCCCGGACCCGCTGCTGCGCTGGCTCGTCCTCGACGGGTACGGCTTCCACCAGGCCTACTTCCGCACCGACCGGTACGTCCACGCCCAATACCTCCCGGGTTCCTTCCCCTGGCCGGCCGACGGTTCCCGCGGCTACGCCCTGCGCGCCATCGACCAGGGGATCGGCCGGGCATGCTGGTTCGTCGCCGGCACCGACCCCGAACGCCTCGTCTACCTCCTTGACGCGTTCCCCGCCCACCGCCGCTCCGACCTGTACGCCGGGGCGGGCCTCGCCGTCTGCTACGCCGGCGGCGCCACCGAGCAGGAGCTGACCTGGCTCGCCGAGGTGGCCGGGGCGTACCGGGGGGACCTGGCCCAGGGCGTCGCCTTCGGCGCCGCCGCCCGGCACCGCGCCGGGCTCGTGCTGCCGCACAACGAGCTGGCCACCCGCATCTTCTGCGGCATGCCGGTGCCCGAGGCGACCCGGGTGACCGACGAGGCGCGGGCCGGCCTGCCCGCCGACGACGTCCTGCCCGCGTACGAGATCTGGCGCCAGCGCATCCGGAACGCCTTCGCTCCCGTCGCCAGCGACACGAAAGCCGAGTGACCGATGACCAGAATCGCAGTGGTGGGAATGGCGTGCCGCTATCCCGACGCCCGTTCGCCGCACGAGCTGTGGGAGAACACGCTGGCGGGACGGCGGGCGTTCCGGCGGCTTCCCGACGTCCGCATGAACCGGGACGACTACTGGTCGGCCGACCCGGCGGCCCCCGACCGCTTCTACGCCGGCAACGCCGCGGTTCTCGAGGGCTACGAGTTCGACCGGGTCGCGTACAAGGTCGCCGGCAGCACGTACCGGTCGACGGACCTGGCGCACTGGCTGGCCCTGGACACCGCGGCGACCGCGCTCGCGGATGCCGGCTTCCCGATGGGGGAGGGGCTGCCGCAGGAACGCACGGGTGTGATCGTGGGCAACACCCTGACCGGGGAGTTCTCCCGTGCCAACCAGATGCGCCTGCGCTGGCCGTACGTCCGCCGTACGGTCGCCGCGGCGCTTCGGGCCGAGGGCTGGGACGACGAGAAGCTGTCGGAGTTCCTTGCCGGCTACGAGGTGGCGTACAAGAGCCCGTTCCCTCCGCTGGATGAGGACACGCTCGCCGGCGCGCTGTCGAACACCATCGCCGGGCGCATCTGCAACTACTTCGACCTGAAGGGCGGCGGTTACACCGTCGACGGCGCCTGCTCCTCGTCGCTGCTGTCCGTGGTGACCGCCTGCCGCGCGCTGCTCGACGGCGACCTGGACGTCGCGGTCGCCGGCGGCGTCGACCTGTCCATCGACCCGTTCGAGGTCATCGGCTTCGCCAAGACCGGCGCCCTGGCCACCGGCGAGATGCGCGTCTACGACCGGTCCTCCAACGGCTTCTGGCCCGGCGAGGGCTGCGGCATGGTCGTGCTGATGCGGGCCGACCAGGCCGTCGAGGCCGGTCACCGGATCTACGCCGCCGTGGCCGGCTGGGGGGTCTCCTCCGACGGCCGGGGCGGCATAACCCGGCCCGAGGTGGACGGCTACCGGCTCGCGCTGCGCCGCGCCTACAGCCGCGCGGGCTTCGACATCGACACCGTCGGCCTCTTCGAGGGCCACGGCACCGGCACGAAGGTCGGCGACACCACCGAGCTCACGGCGTTGTCCGAGGCCCGGGCGGCCGCCGACCCCGACGCCGCCCCGGCCGTCATCGGCTCGGTGAAGGGCATGATCGGGCACACCAAGGCGGCCGCCGGGGTGGCCGGCTTCATCCGTGCCGCGATGGCGGTGCACCACGAGGTGCTCCCGCCGAGCGTCGGTTCCGTCGACCCGCACGAGCTGCTCACCGGCGATTCGGCGCGGCTGCGGACGCTGCGCCGGGCCGAGCCGTGGCCCGCCGAGGTGCCGGTGCGCGCCGGCATCACCGCGATGGGCTTCGGCGGCATCAACACGCACATCGTGCTGGAGCGCAACGGGCCGCGGCGGGGCACCACCGATCGCCGGACCCGCAGCCTCGCGGCCTCTGCCCAGGACGCGGAGCTGCTGCTGGTCGACGCGGCCACGGCCGAGGAACTCGCCGCGCGGCTCGCCGAGTTGAGCGCGTTCGTGCCGGCGATCTCGTACGCCCAGCTCGCCGACCTCGCCGCGACGCTGCACCGCGACCTGCAGGGCCGGCCGTTCCGCGCCGCCGTCGTGGCGTCCTCGCCGGAAGAGGCGGTAGCGCTGCTTACCGCCGCCCGCGAGGCCGTGGAATCCGGCGAGACGACGATGATCCGCCCCGACGGCCGGTTCCTGCTCGGCCACGTCAGCGGGCCGGCCCGGGTCGGCCTGCTCTTCCCGGGGCAGGGCTCGGGCCGCGGTGTCAGCGGCGGGGCGCTGCGCCGGCGCTTCGGCGAGGTCGAGGACGTCTACCTGCGCGCGGGGTTGCCGACCGGCAGCGACGCCGTCGCGACCGAGGTCGCCCAGCCGCGGATCGTCACCGGCTCGGTGGCCGGGCAGCGCGCACTGGCGCTGCTGGGCATCGAGGCGTCCACCGCGGTCGGGCACAGCCTCGGCGAGATCGTGGCCCTGCAGTGGGCCGGCGCCATCGACGAGGACACGCTGCTGCGCATCGCCGACGTCCGCGGCCGGACGATGGCCGGGCACAGCCACGCCGGCACCATGGCCGACATCGGCGCGCCGCCCGAGGCCGTGGACGAGCTCATCACCGGCCTGCCGGTGGTCGTGGCCGCCTACAACGGGCCGGACCACACCGTCGTCTCCGGATCGGTCGACGCGGTCGAGGCGGCTTGCCGCAACGCCCGCATCGCCGGCCTGAGCGCGACGCGGCTCCGGGTCTCGCATGCCTTCCACTCGCAGCTCGTCGCCCCGGCGGCCGACGCGTTCGCCGCCGCGCTCGCCGGCGACACGTTCCACCGCCTCGGCGCTCGGATCGTGTCCACCGTCACCGGCGACGTCCTGCCCGCCGGGACCGACGTGCCCGCCCTGCTGCGCCGGCAGATCATCGACCCCGTCCTGTTCCACCAGGCCGTCGCGCTGGCCGCCAAGAACACCGACCTGTTCGTCGAGGTCGGTCCCGGACGGGTCCTCACCGGACTGGCCCGCACCATCACCGACGTGCCGGTCGTCGCGCTGGACACCGACAGCGAGTCGCTGGCGGGTGCGCTGCGGGTCGCCGGTGCCGCGTACGTCATCGGCGCGGCGCCGTCCCCCGCCGCCCTCTTCGACGGCCGGCTCGTCCGGCCGCTGGAGGTCGGCGCCGAGTTCTCCTTCCTGGCCAGCCCGTGCGAGCAGGCCCCGGACCTGAGCCCGGCCATCGACCGCGGTCCCGCGGTCCCGGCGGCGGCCGCCACCGCCGACGTGGGTCCGGCGGGTGAGGAATCGGCCGAGGACCTGCTGCGCCGGCTCACCGCCGAGCGCGCCGAGCTGCCCCTCGAGCTCGTGCGGCCGGACAGCCGGCTGCTCGACGACCTGCACATGAGCTCCATCACGGTCGGCCAGGTGGTGAACCAGCTCGCGCAGCGCCTCGACGTGCCACCCGCGCAGATGCCGGTCAACTTCGCCACCGCCACGGTGCGCGAGCTCGCCGAGACGATGGAGGCCATCGCCCGGACCGCCCGCGACACCGACGCCGCGGCCGCGCCGACGGTCGCCGGGGTCGCCGCGTGGGCCCGTCCCTGGCGCGTCGACCTCGACGAGGTGCCGTTGCCGGCGGCCGCGGAAGCCGCCGGGGAGAACGGCACCTGGCACGTGTACGCCGCCCCGGACCACCCGTTCGCAGCCACCCTGGCGGCCGCTCTCGGCCAGGCAGGGCTCGGCGGCGGCGTCCTGGTCTGCCTGCCGCCGGACTGCACCGAAGACGACCTGGAGCCGGCGTTGCTGGGTGCGCGTCAGGCCCTGTCCGCCGGGGCGACCCGCTTCGTACTCGTCGGGCAGGGACGCGGGGGCGCGGCGATCGCCCGGACCCTGCACCTCGAGGCACCCACCGTCCGGGTCACGATCCTCCATCTGCGGGCCGGCGCGGAGGCGGTCGAGCGGGTGGTCCGCGAGGTCGCCGCCACGGCCTCCTTCGCGGAGGTGCACTACGACGCCGACGACGTCCGCCGGGTGCCGACCCTGCGGGCCCTTCCGGTGCGCGCCGCCGCTGCCACCGCCCCGCTCGGCGCCGGCGACGTGCTGCTGGTCACCGGCGGCGGGAAGGGCATCACCGCCGAGTGCGCCCTGGCCCTGGCCACGGACAGCGGCGCCGCCCTGGCGCTGCTGGGCCGTTCCGATCCCGTCGAGGACGGTGAGCTCGCCGCCAACCTGAGCCGCATCGCCGCGGCCGGCGTGACCGTCCGGTACGCCCGCGCGGACGTCACGGACGCCGCCGCCGTACGGGAGGCGGTGCGCAACCTGACCGCGGACCTGGGACCGGTGACCGCCGTGCTGCACGGCGCCGGCCGCAACGAACCCGCTGGGCTCGCGAGCCTCGACATGGACGCGTTCCGCCGTACCGTGGCGCCGAAGATCGGTGGCCTGCGCGCCGTGCTGGACGCGGTCGACCCGGACCGGCTCCGGCTGCTCGTCACGCTCGGCAGCATCATCGGCCGCGCGGGGCTGCGCGGCGAGGCCCACTACGCGACCGCGAACGACTGGATGGCCGGCGAGACCACCGCCTTCGCCCGGTCCCACCCCGGTTGCCGCAGCCTGTGCCTGGAATGGTCGGTCTGGTCCGGCGTCGGCATGGGCGAACGGCTCTCGGTCGTCGAGTCGCTCAGCCGGGACGGGGTCACGCCCATCACCCCGGACCAGGGAGTCGCCATCCTGCGCCGGCTCGTCGCGGATCCCGCGGCACCGGGCGTGGTGGTGATCAGCGGCCGGACCGAGGGCGTCCACACCGTCCGGTACCACCGGCCCGAGCTGCCGCTGCTGCGGTTCGTGGACCGCGCCCTCGTCCGCTACCACCAGGTCGAACTGGTGGTGGAGACCGAGCTCAACCCGGGCACCGACCGCTACCTCGCCGATCACGAGCTCGACGGAAACCTGCTGTTCCCCGCGGTGTTCGGGATGGAGGCTATGGCACAGGTCGCCGCGGCGGTCACCGGCACCGAGGTCGTCCCGGTCATCGAGCGGGCGGAGTTCGTCCGGCCGATCATCGTCGCGCCGCACGGCCACACGAGGATCCGGGTGGCGGCGCTCGTCACCGACGAGGACACCGTCGACGTGGCGATCCGCAGCGAGGAGACCGGCTTCGCCGCCGACCACTTCACCGCGCGGCTGCGCCTCGGCGGCAGCGCCGTGCCGGACGGGCCGCCGGACCAGGCCGGGGAGGGCCTGCCGGCGGCCTCCATCACCCCGTCCGATGACCTGTACGGCGACACGCTCTTCCAGGGCGCCCGGTTCCAGCGGGTCCAGCGGTACCACCGGGCCGCGGCGCGGCACGTCGACGCCATCGTGACGGCCGACGACTCGACCGTCTGGTTCGCGCCGTACGTGCCCGGGACGCTGCTCCTCGGCGACCCCGGTGTCCGCGACGCCCTGATGCACGGCAACCAGGTCTGCGTCCCGGACGCCACCCTGCTGCCGTCGGGTGTGGAGCGCATCCACCCCGGTGGCGAGAAGCTGTCGTCGGCCCGGGAACTGCGGTACTGCGCCACCGAACGCGAGCGGGACGGTGACACGTACGTCTACGACATCGCGTTGCGTACCGAGGCCGGCGTGATCGTCGAGCGGTGGGAGGGCCTGCGCCTGCGGGCCGTCCGCAAGCTCGACGGTGCGGGTCCCTGGGTGGCGCCGCTGCTGGGCCCGTACCTGGAGCGCGGGCTCGGCGAGCTGGGACTCGGCGGCGTCGCGGTCGCCGTCCAGCCCGATGCCGAGGTGCCGGCGGATCCCGCCCGGCGCACCGTCGCCCGCCGCGTGACCAGTGCGGTCGCCGCCGGGCACGCGCTCGGGCGGCCGGCCGAGATCGCCTATCGGCCGGACGGGCGTCCCGAGGTCCGGGGTGAGCACACCGTCTCGATCGCGCACGGGGCCGGAGTGACGCTGGCCGTCGCCGCGCGCGGCCTCCTCGGCTGCGACGCCGAGGCGGTGGCCCACCGGGATCCCGAGGTCTGGCGGGGGCTGCTCGGCCCGCACTTCGCCCTGGCGGAGCTGCTGGCCGCCGACACCGGTGAGGACGCCGACACGGCCGCCACCCGGGTGTGGACGGCGGTGGAGGCGATGCAGAAGGCCGGTCTGCCCATGGGGGGCCCGCTCGTGCTGGCCGGTACCGGGCGTCCCGGCTGGGTGCTGTTCGCGGCGGGCGGCGCCAGGGCCGCCTCGTTCGTCACAAGCCTGCGCGGCGGCGCGGGACGAGTCGTGTTCACGGTTCTGGCCGGTGCGGAGGAATGAGCATGGAGAGCTACTACGAGCTGCGGCACACCGTCGGGTTCGAGGAGACGAACATCGTCGGCAACGTCTACTACGTCAACTACCTGCGGTGGCAGGGCCGGTGCCGGGAGATGTTCCTGCGCGACCGGGCCCCGGCCGTCCTCGCCGATCTGCAGAACGACCTCAAGCTGTTCACACTCAAGGTCGACTGCGAGTTCTTCGCCGAGATCACCGCGTTCGACGAGCTCGCCATCCGGATGCGGCTGCTCGAGCTCGCTCAGACGCAGCTCGAGTTCGGCTTCGACTACGTCCGGATGGGGCCGGCCGGCGAGACCCTCGTCGCCCGGGGCACGCAGCGGGTGGCCTGCATGCGCGGGCCCAACAACCGTACGGTGCCCACGCGGATCCCGGAGGCGCTGGAGCGGGCCCTCGAGCCGTACGCCGTGGGGGTCCGGCGATGACCACGTCCCGCACGGAGGAGACGACCGACCCGGCACTCATGCGCCGCGTCTACGGCACGTTCGCCACCGGAGTCACGGTGATCAGCGTGGGCGGCGACACCCCGCACGCCATGACCGCGAACTCGTTCAGCACCGTGTCGCTCGACCCGCCGCTGGTCCTGGTGTGCGTGGGGCGCGACGCCTTCATGCACCAGGCGCTCACCGGCTCCGGCACGTTCGGCATCTCGGTGCTGGCGTCCGGCCAGGAGGAGGCGGCGCGGTACTACGCCGACCGGCGGCGGCCGCTCGGACCCCAGCAGTTCGAGTTCGCCGAGTGGCAGCCGGGCCTGCAGACGGGCGCACCGCTGCTCGCCGGCGCCGCGGCCCACATCGAGTGCGAGCTGTGGCGGTCCTACGACGGGGGAGACCACACGATCTTCCTCGGTCGGCCGCGGAGCATGCGCCGGCACGCCGACGGCGAGGACGACGCCCTCATCTTTCTCGGCGGCCGCTTCCGCCGGCTCGACAGCGCGGGGGTCTCCTCATGACCGCCGTCATCCCCGCGCGGGGGCCGATGCCCGGGCCGTCGCGCGCCGCCGCCGTCAGCATGCTGATCACGATGGGCCGCGACCGCCTCGGCATGATGACCTCGGCGGCCGCCCGGTACGGCGACGCCGCCAGGTTGCCGGTCGGGCCGAAGGAGCTCTACTTCTTCAACCATCCGGAGCACGCCAAGCACGTCCTCGCAGACAACGCCGCCAACTACCACAAGGGCATCGGCCTGGTGCACGCGCGGCGTGCCCTGGGCGACGGACTGCTCACCAGCGAGGGCGACCTGTGGCGCAAGCAGCGCAAGGTCGTGCAGCCCGCGTTCCAGAGCCGGCGCATCGCCGAGCAGGCGGGCATCGTCGCCGAGGAGGCCGCCGCGCTCGTCGGCCGGCTGCGGGACCTGGGCCGCAGGGGCCCGGTGGACGTGCTGCACGAGATGACCGGGCTGACCCTGGGCGTCCTCGGGCGCACCCTGCTGGACACCGACCTCGGGCGGTTCCCGTCCATCGGGCGCGACTTCGCCTCCGTGCAGGACCAGGCCATGTTCGAGCTCGCCTCGCTGAGCGCCGTGCCGCCGTGGGTGCCGCTGCCGCGGCAGCTGCGCTTCCGGCGGGCGCGCCGCCGGCTCCAGACCATCGTCGACCAGCTCGTCGCCGAACGCTCGGCGCACTCCGGGGACCGCGACGACGTGCTGTCGCGCCTCATCGTCTCCGCGCGGGCCGAGACCGACCCCCGCGTCGGGCGTCAGCGGCTGCGGGACGAGCTCGTGACGCTGCTGCTCGCCGGGCACGAGACGACGGCGAGCACGCTCAGCTGGACTTTGTACCTGATCGACCGGCATCCCGAGGTGCGCCGGAGGCTGCGAGAGGAGGCGACGGCGGTCCTGGGCGACCGGCTGCCGACCTTCGCCGACCTGGGCAAGCTGCGGTACACCGCCATGGTCATCGACGAGGTCGTGCGGATGTTCCCGCCGGTGTGGATCCTGCCGCGCAAGGCGCTGGCCGCCGACGAGGTGGGCGGATACCGGGTCCCGGCGGGCGCCGACGTGCTGATCTGCCCGTACACGCTGCACCGGCATCCGGCCTTCTGGGACCGGCCGGAGCACTTCGATCCTGAGCGCTTCGATCCGGACCGCGCCACCGATCGCCCGCGCTACGCCTACATCCCGTTCGGCGCGGGACCGCGGTTCTGCGTCGGCAACCACCTCGGCCTGATGGAGGCGGCGTTCGTCATCGCCGTGCTCTCCCGCGAGCTGACCCTGACGAAAGTCGCCACGCACGACGTCGTACCGGAACCGATGTTGTCGCTGCGCATGCGCGGCGGCCTGCCGATGACCGTGCGCGACGCCGGCTGAGGCATCCACGACCCGCACCACACCGAGCCCGCCCGCCCGGGCGGGCACCACCCTAGGGGGACCGTTGCCACCGAAACCAGTGGGTCCGCTGCGCAGACTCATTCCCGTCGTCTTCGTTCTCGTCCTTGTCGCGGGGCTGTTCACGGTCTCCCGGCTGCCGTCCGCGTCCGCCGCCGACAGGAAGGCGATGGCCTCGCGCTACGCGTTCACCGAGCTGCCGATCGCGCTGCCACCAGGCCTGCCGCAGCACACGATCCGTACGGTCAACCCGAAGTACGAGCACATCCGGTCCTGGATCTCGTCCGTGGGCGCCGGCGTGGCCCTCAACGACCTGGACGGCCGGGGCGGCGCCAACGATTTGTGCCTCGTCGACCCGCGCAGCGACAGCGTCATCGTGACGCCGGCGCCCGGCGGTGGCGGAGATTACGCGCCGTTCGTGCTGAACCCGGCACCGCTGCCGATGGGCCCGGCGATCGCCCCGATGGGATGCACGCCCGGCGACTTCAACCTCGACGGCCGGATGGACCTGCTGGTCGTCTACTGGGGACGTACACCCGTGCTGTTCCTGCAGCGCGCGGACGCGACCGGCCTGAGCCTCGCCTCGTACCTTCCGGAAGAGCTGATCCCGCAGCAGCAGACCGCCAACGGTCTCTACCGCGGGCCGCTGTGGAACACCAACGCGACGGCGGTGGCCGACTTCGACGGCGACGGCCGGCCGGACATCGGGATCTTCAACTACTTCCCGGACACCCAGGTCCTCGACCCTCACGGCTTGCCGAACGTGCAGATGAACCACTCCATGTCGCGCGCGCAGAATTCCGGCGGTGCCCACGTGCTGCGCTGGACCACGGCGACCTCGGGGACCCGGCCGAGCGTCACCTACGAGGAGCAGACGGCGATCAAGCCCAAGTACGCCACCGGCTGGACGCTCGCCTCGGCCTCCGCCGACCTCGACGGTGACCTGCTGCCCGAGCTGTACCTCGCCAACGACTTCGGTAACGACCGCTTCTTCCACAACGTCTCGACGCCCGGCCGGATCAGATTCGCCCTGGCCGAGGGCCGGCGCGGGCCGCTGACGCCCAAGTCGCTGGTCGTGGGGCACGACTCCTTCAAGGGCATGTCCGTCGACTTCGCCGACCTGGAGGGCAACGGCCGCTTCGACGCGTTCGTCAGCAACATCACCGAGTCGTGGGGGCTGGAGGAGAGCAACTTCGTCTGGCACAACACCGCGGCGACACCGCAGGAGGCGCGGGACCGGCTCGCCAAGGGAATCGCACCGTTCTCCAACCAGGCCGCGGAGCGGAACCTCGCCTGGGTCGGCTGGGGTTGGGACGCGAAGATGGCCGACTTCGACAACAGCGGCCGGCTCGTCGTCGTGCAGTCCTGCGGCTTCGTCAAGGGCACCATCAACCGGTTCAACTGGCTGCAGGAACTGGCCGCCAGCAACGACCTCATGCTCCAGGAGCCGGACATGTGGCCGAACGCCCAGCCGGGTGACGACATCGCCGGCTCCAACGCCCTCGCCTTCTGGACGCCGGAGGGCAACGGCCGGTACGTGGACCTGAGCCCGCAGCTCGGCCTCGACGACCGCACCCCGACCCGCGGGGTGGCAGTGGGCGACGCGGACGGCGACGGCCGCCAGGACTTCGCCGTGGCGCGTCAATGGGGACCGCCCGCCTTCTACCACAACGCCAAGACGGACGCCGGTGCCTTCCTCGGGCTGCGGCTGCACCGGCCGGCGCTGGACGCCGCTGCGGGTGACGCCGCCGGCGGGCCCGCGTACGGCGCCCAGGTTCGGGTGACCACGGCCGACGGCCGCACCCAGCTCGCCCAGCTCGACGGCGGCGGCGGGCACTCCGGCAAGCGCAGCTTCGACGTGTTCTTCGGGCTGGGCGACCAGCGCGGGACACCCGTGTCGGCCGAGCTGAGCTGGCGCGACCTCAGCGGTGCTCAGCACCGGCAGACCCTGCCTCTCTCCGCGGGATGGCACGACATCACGCTCACCGACCGAGCCCAGGAGCTGACCACACCATGACGGACGTCAAACCCGCCCCGGATTCCCTCACCGCACCGGTCGAGGTGACCACCGGCCGTACCGGCACGGGCGCGAGCCTTGCCCGGCCCGGTGCCGACCCGCGACCGCCGGTGCCCCGCGTGGACGGACGTGATCCCCGCTATCTGGCCCTGCGTAACTTTGCCCTCTCCATGTCCATCCTCAACATCCTCGGCTACACGATCCTCGGATTCGAGCAGCCGTGGACCTGGCCGCTGTTCGCCCTCGGGGTCGGCTACACCGCCGAGATCATGATCGAGGCGGTGGCCGCCCGCGCGCTCGGGCGGCGGCCGGCCTACAGCGGCAACGGCGCGTGGGGCGTCTACACGTTCCTGCTGCCCACCCACATCACCGCCCTCGCGGCGAACATGCTGCTCTACGCCAACGACAGGTTCTGGCCGATCGCCTTCGCCGTGGTCGTGGCCATCGGGCAGAAGGCGGTGCTGCAGGCGCCGATCGCGGGGCGCATGCGGCACTTCATGAACCCGTCGAACTTCGGCATCACCATCACGCTGCTCGCCTTCTCCTGGGTGAACGTGGCGCCGCCGTACCACTTCACCGAGAACGTGCCGGACATGTTCCGGATGTTCATCCCGATGGTCGTGCTGACGGCGGGCACGATCCTCAACGCGATGCTCACGAAGAAGGTCGCCCTGATCGTCGGCTGGGTCGGCGGCTTCGTCATCCAGGCGCTCATCCGGCACTACGTGTGGGACGTGCAGCTCTGGTCGGCGCTGAGCATCATGACCGGCGTCGCGTTCGTCCTGTTCACCAACTACATGATCACCGACCCGGGCACGACGCCGTCGAAGGCCCGGAACCAGTTCATGTTCGGCTCCTCGGTCGCCATGGTGTACGGCGTCCTGATGCTCTTCAACGTGGTCTACACGCTGTTCTTCGCGGTCACGCTGGTGTGCCTGCTGCGCGGCTTGTTCTGGTGGGGCAAGTGGTTGCTCGAGCGGCGCGAGGCCCGCACCGCGGTGCAGCCCGTGCCGCCGCCGGCCGCGGTCGAGTTGCCGATCTCCCGACCCGCGAATTGAGGTCACGATGACTGCCACGCAACGAACGCACGAGCACGTCACGGCCGCGCCGGCACCCAGCCGGTCCGGCCGGCACGGCGGCCTCATCGCGGCGAGCGTCCTCGCCGGGATAGCGCTGGCCGTGCTCTGGTCCTACGAGTTCGTCGACAAGACGATCGGCGACAACGTCGCGAACACCCTGCTCGGCCACGACGCCAAGGCCACCGCGATCGGCGGCACGGCGGCGGGGCTCCTGTTCGCCTTCGTCTCGGGGCTGGCCGGCACCTTCACCGCCTGCAACATCGCCATGGCCGCCTCGATCGGGCCGATGACGCATGCCGGCGGCTCGTCGGCCGGGGGCCTGCGCGTCATGCTGCGGCCGCTGGGCGTGCTCACCCTCGGCATGGTCGTCGTGTCTGCCACGTACGGATTCATCGGTGTCCTGCTGGGCGACTCGCTCCCGCAGCTCTCCACGGCGACGACCGGCGGAATCCCCGTGCGGCTGGTGCAGTCGATGGTGGTGTTCGGCGTGATCGGCCTCGCGTTCGTCTACCTGGGCCTCGCCGCGCTCGGCAGGCTTCCCGACCCGTTCGCCCGCCGCCCGTTCGCCCGGGTCTTCGTCATCGGCATGCTGGTCGGCGGGTTCCTCATCGGACGCCCGTACCCGTTGTTCCACAAGCTGTTCCAGTGGGCCGCCGACAACGGCAACCCGCTCTACGGCGCCGGTGCGTTCGTGCTGCAGTCGCTGGGCAACATCGCCATCGTGGCGGCGCTCTTCGCCCTGGTCGTGCTGGCCACCCGGGGAGGGCTGGTCCGCTGGCTGGCGAGCCGTCCGGCGCGGACCCTCTCGATCAGCGGCTCGCTGCTGCTGGCGCTGGGCGTCTTCACGGTCGTCTACTGGACCGTACGGGTGCCGGCGATGTTCGGCTACGGCTGGTTCCCCACGATGCCCTACAACTGAGTGGAGGCGCCGGCATGGAGATGTCCGCCCGGCAATGGGATTCGGTACGCCGTGACGTCGCCGCCAGTGGCGAACGGTTCGCCGGCCTGGTCGAGTCGGCGGCTCCCGGCCGGCGCGCCACCCGGCATTGGTCGGTCGCGGACACGGCGGCGCACGTGGCCACGCTCACCCACCTCGACGTCGGCCTCGTCGGCGGCCCGCCCGGCGCGGCGTTCGCCTTCCCGGACGCACACGAGCAGTGGCGGCGCACCACGGTGGACCAGGTGGACGTGCTCAACACCCTGGTGATGCGGTCGTTCCCGGAACGGGACCCCCGGACCCTGGCGGCCCGGATCCGCGCGGACGTGGCGGCGATGCTCGACGCCACGCGGCACCTCGACCCGTCGGCGCCGGTGCCGTGGCTGGGCAGCTCGACGCTGACCCTGGCCGGGCTGCTGGCTCACATCGTCAACGAGTTCCACATCCACGGCCGCGACGTTGCCCGGGCGGCGCGCCTGCCGCACGTGGTGCCGCCCGCGGAGGCCGCGACGTTCTTCGAGGTGTTCTTCGTCGGGCTGGTCCGCGACGGCTACGGTCACCTGCTCGACACCGCGAAGCCGCTGCCCGACGTCCGGGTGACCGTGGAGTTCCGGTCGGCGTACACGCGGCCGGTGACGCTGCTGCTCGACCACGACGTGGTCAGCGTCGCCGAGCCGGGTACCCGGCCGGATGCCCGGATCGCCTACGACCCGGTGGTCTTCAACCTCATGCTGTTCGGCCGGGTCGGCCCGGTACGGGCGGTGCTGTCCGGCGGCATCAGGGTCGGCGGGCACCGCCCGTGGCTGCTGCCCGCCTTCATGCGCAAGGTGCGCTGCCCCAGCTGACGGCGACACGAAGGGCTCCCTGCGAAGCCCTTCGTGCCCGTGGCGTAGCCCGGTTCAGCGGTTCAGCATCGGATCCAGCTGAAGTTGAAGAGGGTGTCGACGTCGCCCTCGCTCGAGGTCATCGACATGCTGCTGGTGCCGCTCGATGTGCCGGCGTCCACCCTGAGCTCGGTGTTGATGTTCAGCACCCGCTGCTCCTGGCAGGGCACGTAGATGAGCGCGGGCGCGACGTCCTCGGTGTGCCAGTAGCCGTTGAGCGGGCCGGCGAACGACTCCTCCGTACGGCTGTTCGACGAGGAGCCCTGCCAGTAGTAGTTCGTGCGCTGCAGGCCTGTCGCACCGCTGTTGAGTCGGGCGCGGCCGCGGTAGTCCGCCTCGGCGATCGCGAAGGTCCAGCCGGCCGGAACGGTCACGACGACACCGACCTGGCAGTTGCGGCGGCGGGCGGTGGGGTCGACGCCGGCGCCCGCGGACGCGACGAAGTCGTGGTAGCGGACCCGGAAGCCGGTCTTGTCCGAGTTCGCATAGACCGACGCGGTGCCGGGCGCGCAGCCGGAGCCGTTTGCGGCCACCACCTCGACGGTGATGGCGCCGTCCGGAACCGAGTCGGTCGCTTCAGCGGTCCCGGCCCGGGCGGGCGCCGACACGGACAGCGCGAGAACCGTACCGAGGACGGCGAGAATGGTACGTCTCATGCCGGCAAATCTTTCCGTCATGTCTTTCCCCTAGGGTTGCGTGCTCACTGTCGACGGGTTTCGCGCGTGCACCATCGCCGATTTTCCCCGCGCCGCCACGGGCGCGGATGATCGGTATTTGGCCGGGACCATTACGTCGCCGAGCGGCGTCTCCGCGTCCCGCGACGAATGTTATCCAGGCGCCACTCCGGACACAAGCATCGACTGAGATCGATCGCCTGTTGATGTTGCCGGGGGCTGCCCGGGGACGACTACGGGGTAATTACCGGATTATTTCGGGTTATCCCTTCGAGCGACTCGCCCGATATAACCGTTAGATGGCCGAGTGCTGGTTTTCGCGAAACACCGCGGGCAACAGATCCGGTCTTTTGTACCCACGAGCGTGCCGTCCAGACGGGTAATTGACGCTTGTCTATGTCAAACATAGCATTGGCCCGCGCGCACATCGTCGTCGTATCACTCGAAGGGAGTCCCATGCGTAAATTGCTGGTACGCGGGGGTGTCGTCCTGGCGTTGCTTGCCTCGTCGTTGATCGCGAGCTCGCCCGCCTCCGCCGGGATCATGGACAACCCGCCGGACGACCACATCGTCATCGACCTCGTCGCCATGGCGGGCTCCGGCTGCCGCCCCGGCACGGCGGACGTGGCGGTCTCGCCGGACAACACCGCCTTCACAGCGATCTACAGCGAGTACCTCGCCCAGGCCGGCCCGGGCGTCCCCTCCACCGAGGGACGCAAGAACTGCCAGCTCAACGTGCTCGTCCACGTGCCGCAGGGCTTCACCTTCGCCATCGCGAAGGTGGACTACCGCGGGTACGGGCTGCTCAAGGCCGGCTCCACCGCCTCGCAGCGGGCCAACTACTACTTCCAGGGCATGACCCAGAGCACCTTCACCAACCACCCGATCGCCGCGCCGCTCGACGACAACTGGATCGTGAGCGACGTGGTCCCGGTCGCCGCACTGGTCTGGCACCCGTGCGGTGAGCTACGCAACCTCAACATCAACACCGAACTGCGGATCGCCCGCGGTTCGGCCGCCGACACCAGCTTCATCACGATGGACTCGACCGACGGCAGCATCGCGACGACATACCACTTCGCATGGCGGGAGTGCTGAAAGATCTGAGCGGGTGGCGAGGGTTGCGGCGTTCCGGTCGCAACCCTCGCACACCTTGGCCGTGTGACCGCGCCAAGATCCATGCATACTTACGGCCGGTCAGCGCGCCCGGCGGCCGCCTGACCGGACGACGAGTCGGGAGGATCGCGGTGGGCGAGGACATGGCGGGTCAGCCGCACCAGAACGGGACGGGCGCGGGGACGGCGGTGGCCGATCCGGATCTGCGGCAGCTGCTGGCGGGCCTGACCGCCGTGCGGGACGGCGACTTCCGCACCCGGTTGCCGCAGGACGGCGACGGCCTGCTCGGCGAGATCGCCACGGTCTTCAACGGCATGGTGGACCAGCTCTCGCTGTTCACCTCCGAGGTGACCCGGGTGGCCCGGGAGGTCGGCACCGAGGGGCAGCTCGGCGGCCAGGCGGAGGTGCCCGGGGTGTCCGGCACCTGGAAGGACCTGACGGACTCCGTCAACGCGATGGCCGGCAACCTGACCGACCAGGTACGCGACATCGCCCAGGTCGCCACGGCCGTCGCGCGCGGCGACCTGTCGCAGAAGATCACCGTGGACGTCCGCGGCGAGATCCTCGAGCTCAAGAACACGGTCAACACCATGGTCGACGAGCTGTCGTCGTTCGCCGCGGAGGTCACCCGGGTGGCCCGCGAGGTGGGCAGCGAGGGCCGCCTCGGCGGTCAGGCCGAGGTGCCGGGGGTCGCCGGCACCTGGCGGGACCTCACCGACTCCGTGAACTTCATGGCCGGCAACCTGACCAGCCAGGTGCGCAACATCGCCCAGGTGACGACGGCCGTGGCCCGCGGCGACCTGTCGCAGAAGATCACCGTGGATGCGCGCGGGGAGATCCTCGAGCTCAAGAGCACCATCAACACGATGGTGGACCAGCTGTCGTCCTTCGCCGACGAGGTCACCCGGGTCGCCCGCGAGGTGGGCACCGACGGCCGCCTCGGCGGTCAGGCGCAGGTCAGCGGCGTCGCCGGCACATGGCGCGACCTGACCGACTCGGTGAACTCGATGGCCGGCAACCTGACCGGTCAGGTCCGCAGCATCGCCCAGGTCGCCACCGCCGTGGCCCGCGGCGACCTCTCGCAGAAGATCACCGTGGATGCGCGCGGGGAGATCCTCGAGCTCAAGAGCACCATCAACACGATGGTGGACCAGCTGTCGTCCTTCGCCGACGAGGTCACCCGGGTCGCCCGCGAAGTGGGTACGGAGGGCCGGCTGGGCGGCCAGGCCGACGTGAAGGGCGTCGCCGGCACCTGGAAGGACCTGACCGACAACGTCAACTCGATGGCGAACAACCTCACCAGCCAGGTCCGGAACATCGCCCAGGTCACCACGGCCGTGGCGCAGGGTGACCTCACCAAGAAGATCGACGTCGACGCCCGCGGCGAGATCCTGGAGCTGAAGACCACCATCAACACGATGGTCGACCAGCTGTCCGCGTTCGCCGCCGAGGTGACCCGCGTGGCGCGGGAGGTCGGCAGCGAGGGGCGCCTCGGCGGCCAGGCGGAGGTCGAGGGCGTCTCCGGCACCTGGAAGCGTCTCACGGAGAACGTCAACGAGCTGGCCGGCAATCTGACCCGCCAGGTACGGGCGATCGCCGAGGTGACGAGCGCGGTGGCCACCGGCGACCTGACCCGGTCGATCACCGTCGACGCCTCCGGCGAGGTGGCCGAGCTCAAGGACAACATCAACTTCATGGTGGAGTCGCTGCGCGAGACCACCCGCGCGAACCAGGAGCAGGACTGGCTCAAGACCAGCCTGGCCCACATCTCCGGCCTCATGCAGGGCCACCGCGACCTCGAGGTGGTCGCCACCCAGGTGATGAACGAGCTCGTGCCGCTCGTCGACGCGCAGCTGGGCACCTTCCTGCTGGTCGACGACGCCTCCGGCGCCGAGCTGCGGGTGGTGGGCGGCTACGGGCACAACAGCGCCGGGCGGCGCTTCGCCCTGGGGGAGTCGCTGGTCGGCCAGGCCGCCCTGGCGAAACAGCGCATCGTCGTCGACAACCTGCCCGGGCACTACTTCTCCGTGTCCTCGAGCCTCGGCGCGGCGACGCCGGTCCAGCTGATCGTGCTGCCCATCGTCGTCGAGGACCAGGTCCTGGGCGTCATCGAACTGGCGAGCATGACCCCGTTCACCGCCGTGCACCGGGACTTCCTGGATCAGCTGATGGAGACGATCGGCGTCAACGTCAACACGATCGTGGCGAACGGCCGTACCGATGTGCTGCTCACCGAGTCGCAGCGGCTCGCCGCGGAGCTCCAGGCCCGCTCGGAGGAACTGCAGGCCCGGTCCGAGGAGCTGCAGCGGTCCAACGCCGAGCTCGAGGAGAAGGCGAGCCTGCTGGCCCGGCAGAACCGCGACATCGAGACGAAGAACTCCGAGATCGAGCAGGCACGGCAGGAGCTGGAGACCCGGGCGCAGCAGCTCGCCCTGGCGTCGAAGTACAAGTCCGAGTTCCTCGCCAACATGAGCCACGAGCTGCGGACCCCGCTCAACTCGCTGCTCATCCTGGCCCAGCTGCTGGCCCAGAACCCCACCCGCAACCTCAGCGCCAAGCAGGTCGAGTACGCCAACGTCATCCATTCCGCCGGCACGGACCTGCTCCAGCTGATCAACGACATCCTCGACCTGTCCAAGGTGGAGGCGGGCAAGATGGACATCACGCCGGAGGCCTTCGACCTGCGCGTTCTGCTGGACTACGTCGAGCAGACGTTCCGGCCGCTGACCACCTCCCGTGGGCTCGCCTTCGAGGTCTCCACCGCCGCCGACGTGCCCGCCGGGCTGTTCACCGACGAGCAGCGGCTGCGCCAGATCCTGCGCAACCTGCTGTCCAATGCGGTCAAGTTCACCGAGGAGGGGCAGGTCCGGCTGCGGATCGAGCTCGCCCGGGCCGACGAGGTGTCACCGATGCTCGCCGACCACGACACCGTCGTGGCTTTCCGCGTGGTCGACACCGGCATCGGCATCGCCGAACAGCAGCTCAGCGCCATCTTCGACGCGTTCCAGCAGGCCGACGGCACGACCAGCCGCCGCTACGGTGGCACCGGGCTCGGCCTGTCCATCAGCCGGGAGATCGCGCACCTGCTCGGCGGTGAGATCCGGGCCCGGAGCAGCCTCGGCGACGGCAGCACCTTCACGCTCTACCTGCCGGCGCAGGCCTCGCCGGGCCAAGCCGTCCCCCAGGACGCCACGGACGCCGCCCCCGGCCGGGAGGAACCCCAGGGTGACACCTCCTCGAGGCCCGGTGGCGGCCGTCGCCTGCTCGTCGTCGAGGGCGCGCCGCTCGGGCTGCTCACCCTTCTCGCCCAGGGCGCGGCGACCGCCGTGGCGCACACCCACGGTGTCGTCGAGGTGGTGACGGCGGTCGACGCCGACGCCGCGATGACCGAGTTGCGGGGCGGGGCGTTCCAGGCGGTGGTCCTCGACCTCGCCATGCCCGACGACAGCGGCTCGGTCTTCCTCAAGGCGTTGCACGACCGCAGCGAGCTGCGCGACCTTCCGGTCCTCGCCTACCACGGCCGGCAGCTGTCCCCGGCGCAGGACACCCTGCTCCAGGCGCTGTCGCACACCCGCCCGCTGGAACTGCTGCCGAGCCTCGACGAACTGCGCGAGCGCATCACGTTGCACCTCTCGGCGGGCGCCGGCGAGGACGTCCTGCCGCGGGTGCCGGCCGGCGGCCCGGCTGGCGACGCCGGCGGCATCGCCATCGGCCGCCTCACCGGCTGCAAGGTCCTGGTCGTCGACGACGACGCCCGCAACGTCTTCGCGCTGACGAACATCCTCGAGCTGCACGGCATCGAGGTGGTCTACGCGGAGAACGGGCGCCAGGGCATCGAGGTGCTGGCGCGGCACGACGACGTCGACCTGATCCTGATGGACGTCATGATGCCGGAGATGGACGGCTACGCCGCGACGGCCGCGATCCGGGCGATGCCCAAGTACGCCCGCCTGCCCATCATCGCCGTCACCGCGAAGGCGATGCACGGCGACCGCGAGAAGAGCCTGAGCTCCGGCGCCAGCGACTACGTGACGAAACCGGTCGACGCGGAGGACCTGCTGGCGTGCATCGACCGGTGGCTGACCGAGCGGGAAGCGCATTGACCCAGCGTTATGAGGGCCTTGGTGATCGGCCGTCCGGTTCCCTCCCCAAACCTGTTGCTGGCCACCGGAAATAGTGATTTTCGGCGCGCGTGGCAGAGATCGTCGGGGGTAGCTGAGGGTCACACCACCGAAAGGAGACAACCCCGTGATCGCGCAGGAGCAAGTGCATTCGCTGTACGGCCGTGAGGTGTACGACCGCGACGGTGACAAGATCGGCAGCATCGGCCAGGTATGGGGCGACGGCATCGGCCGGCCCGCGTGGGCGAGCATCAAGACGGGCCTGTTCGGTCTCCACGAATCGCTGGTCCCGCTGCAGGACGCCGACCTGCAGGGTGATCGCCTCGTGGTGCCGTTCGACAAGGCCACGGTCAAGGACGCCCCGAACGTGGACGCCTCGCACGATGAGCCGCTCGCCGCGGACGAGGTCGGCAAGCTGTACTCGTACTACGGGCTGAGCTGGGACGACAGCTATCGGGCGTACGAGGCCGGCACGGCGGCGGGCAACGCTTCCTACACCGGGACCGACACGGCCGGTTCGGTCGGCCAGGACACCTCCGGGCCGAACACCGACGACGCGATGACCCGCTCGGAGGAGCGGCTCAACGTCGGCACCGAGCGCGAGCAGGTCGGCCGCGCGCGGCTGCGCAAGTACGTCGTGACCGAGCAGCAGCAGGTCACCGTGCCGGTGAAGCACGAGGAGGTCAGCCTCGAGCGGGAGCCGATCACCGAGGCCAACGTCGGTAAGGCGCTGGACGGCCCGGACATCAGCGAGGAGGAGCACGAAGTCACCCTGCACGCGGAGCGGCCGGTGGTGGACACCGAGGCCGTGCCGGTGGAGCGGGTGCGCCTCGGCAAGCAGACGGTCACCGAGCAGCAGACCGTCGGCGGCGAGGTCCGCAAGGAGCGCATCGAGGCCGACGTGCCCGACGAGCAGGGCAACCGCACCTTCGGCTGACCCGAACCCGGCGCCTCCGTCCGCCACCGCGCGGGCGGGGGCGCCTGCCTCAGGCGGTCCCGGCGGCCAGCACGCACCGCCCGGATCTGGGCGATGTGCTGGTCCACCTGCGCGATCAGGCCCGGCATGGCCGGGGCCAAGAGCGGTGACGCGCTCGCAACCGAACACCAACCGACCGGCCGTCCCGCCGGTGTAGTTCGGGAGCAAAGTCGCCCGGAGGCCTCGCGATGCGCCGCGGCGACCGAACCAGTCGTCGTGACCCGTCGGATGCTGGCGCTGTACCTCGCCCTGACCGCCCTCGCCGCCCTGGTGGCGGGCGTGGCCTCGGGCACGCCCCTCGGTGAGAGCTGTTACTTCGGTGCGTACCTGGTCATCTGCGTGCTGGTGACCAGGTCGGCGCTGGCGCGCCGGCGCAGCAAGGAGCGGTTTCCCTGGCTGTACGTGGCCTGCGGCCAGATCGCCTGGCTCGCGGGCGACACCGTGTACCCGGTGACCACGTTCGTGCTGCACGGCACGGACGACGGGGTCGTCGAGGCGGCGCTGTGGACCTTCGGTTATCTGGCGTACGGCGCGGCCCTGGTCGGGATGGCGCGCCGCCGGGCCGGCCGGTGGCTTCGCCCGGCCGTCCTGGACATGCTGACGCTGGCCACGGCCGTCACCATCGTCATCTGGGTCGCCTTCATCTCGCCGTTCCTGGCCGACGCGGCTGCGGACCCGCTCGGCGCCTACCTGTACGTCATGGGCCCGCTCGGCGACATCGTGATCCTCGCCGGCGTCCTGCTGCTGATCCTGTCCCCGGGCACCCGTACCGGCGCGACCCGGCTGCTGCTGCTCTCCGCCGTCCTGCGCATCGCCTCGGACCTGGGCTCGAGCTTCATCCCCTCGGAGGACCTGGGGATGGGCGTCGGCACCGCGGTGATCCTGATGAGCAACGCGATCCTCGTCGCGGCGGCCCTGCACCCGGGCAGCGAGGAGCTGACGGCGGCCGCACGCCGGGCGCCGACGCTGCACCCCGCCCGCATCTGGTTCCTCGGGGTCGCCCTCCTGACGGCACCCCTCGTGCTCTTCTCCCGGACCGGGTACGCCGAGACCGAACGGCTCATGCTGTTCGCCGCCACCCTGATCACCACCGGGCTCGTCCTGGCCCGGTTCGCCAGCGCGCTGCGGTCGCTGGAGCGGGCCGAGCGGCAGCTCAGCTTTCAGATCCGGCACGACCCCCTGACCGGCCTGGCCAACCGGGCCGCGCTCAGCGAGGCGCTGGAGGCGTCCCCGCCCGGCAGCACGCTGCTCTACCTGGATCTGGACGGCTTCAAGGCGGTCAACGACAGCGCCGGGCACGGCGGCGGCGACGCCATCCTGCAGGCCGTGGCGCAGCGGCTGCGGGCCGCGGTCCGGGACGCCGACACGGTGGCCCGGCTCGGCGGCGACGAATTCGCCGTGGTGCTGGCCGGGCTCGGCAGCGGCGACGCGATCCGTACGGCCGACCGGATCCTGCGGGACGTGGCGGTCCCGATCGAGCACGAGGGTGCCTGGTACACCGTCGGTGCCAGCATCGGCATCGCGGGGACGGCCGGCACCGATTCCGGCTCGGCCTGGCGCCCCGCCGCGCTGCTGCGGGCCGCCGACACCGCGATGTACCGCGCGAAGCGCATGGGCCGCGGCCGCTGGATCCTCGCCGAGGCGGCCTAGAGGCCGGCGGTGTCCCGGGCCGCCTTTCGGGCGTAGAGCTCCGCGTCGGCATGGGCGTACAGGGTGTCGAAGTCCTCGCCGTGCTCGCCCGGGACGGCCACGCCGGCGCTGCAGGCGGTGCGTTCGGCGAGCGCCGCCCGCAGCGTCTCGGCGGTCCGCCCCGGGTCTGCGGCGGTGTCCCGGTCGAGCAGCACCACGAACTCGTCCCCGCCGAGGCGGCCGACGATGCCGCCGGGCCGCGCGTGCTGCCGCAGCGTCGCGGCCACCCAGATCAGCAGCTCGTCGCCGGCCGAATGCCCGTGCATGTCGTTGACCTGCTTGAAGCCGTCCAGGTCCAGCAGCACCAGTGCCGCCGGCCGCTCGGCGGCGAACCGCTCGGTGAACCCGCGCCGGTTGAGGCATCCGGTGAGCGGATCGGTACGGGACAACTCGCTGAGCTGTCGCCGCCGCCGCGCAGCGATCCGGCCCTTGTGCCCGCAGAGCGCCGACACCCCCAGTGCGCCCGCCAGGTGCATCGCCACGTACCAGGGATCGGGGTGACCGACCGAGACCGCGATGCCCAGGTAACCGGCGACGATCACGGCCAGCAGGGGTCGCCCCACGCTCGGCGTGGTCAGCGCGATCAGCGGGAGCGGCGCGAACAGCCCGAGCGCCAGCGTGGAGTCGGCGCCGCCGTCGAGGCAGACCACGGTCCCGGCGATGCTGAACTGCACGACGCCGAGGACGAACATCGCCGGGCCCACCCGGCCGTACCGGCTCAGCGGAGAGGCCACCCGCAGCGTCGCCACGCCGATCAGCGCCGCCACCGCCAGCAGCACGCCCATGGCGAGCCGGTGCGGGTGACCCGCGGCGAAGAAGGCCACGTAGAACAGCCCGACGCCCGGGTCGACCATCCCCAGCCGGCCGGAGTCGGCGATCGCCCGCCGGCGCCGCTCGTGCCGGGACACCCGGGGCTCCTGCCGCGGCGCGGCGGCGGCCCGGGCGCGGGCGACGGCGGCCGGCCCGGGCGGCCGGCGGTCGCGGCCCGTCTTGGCGACGTAGACGCGCTGGTCCGCGCGGTGGTGCAACGCCTCGATGCCGGTCGCCTCGGCCGGATAGCAGGCGTAGCCGATGCTGCCCGCCGCGACGCCGTTCAGGGCGGCCCGGACCCGTTCGACCAGCGTGGCGGCCGCCTCGGCGTCGGGACCGGTGAGCACCGCTGCGAACTCGTCACCGCCGAGGCGGCCGACGGCATCGTGCGCGCGCAGCTGGGACTTCAGGGTGCGCGCGGTCCACGCCAGCAGCTCGTCGCCCGCCTGGTGGCCGTACGTGTCGTTGACCTGCTTGAACCGGTCCAGGTCGAGCCGCAGCAGCACGAGGGGTTCGCCGGTCCGCTCGGCCTCGGCGACCTCGGCGGCCAGGCGTGCGTCGAAGCCCCGGCGATTGAGGCATCCGGTCAGCGGGTCGAGCTGTGACAGGACGTCGAGCCGCCGCCGCAGCGAGGCCATCGCCGCCGAATAGCGCAGGCAGAGCAGCGAGATGCCGGCGAAGGCCACGGTGTAGACGGCCGCATACCCGATCGGCGCCGGACCGCCGCCGATCGCGACCGCCCAGTACGCCGTAGCCGAGAGCGTTGCCGCAAGGGCGAAGGCCCGGGGCGGCATGGTCGCGGCGTACACCATGACGGAGAACGGCAGCAGGGCGCCGAGGGGACCGGCGACCCCGCCGTCCAGCAATCCCAGTGCCGCGTATCCGACAGTGGTGAAGACCAGGGCCGCCACCTGCTGGGACGTGCCGCGCCGCCGCATCACGACGGCGCCCAGCACGAGGGTGGCGAGGATCAGCGCCATGGCGGGACGATGCCCGGCCGGCCAGGTCGCGGCCACGTACGGGACACAGACCAGCGGCGTTACCAGGGCTGCATCCGGTCCGCGACGTGCTTGCACCAGAAACCCATCGGCGCGGAAGCGGCCGATATGAGGCTTCTACCGCGCTCAGGAGCACCTGTGCCATCGACGCCGGCACATCTATCATGCTCGGAGTGCTACCAGACGGTAACCGGGCGCGGGGGCCCGTCCTCAGGTCCGGACCCGTGCGGCCGATGAGGCACGTGGACCTCGACGGAAGGACTCCGCTGATGCGCTGGCCGCGCGCCACCGTGCCGGCCTGGCTGGTGCACGCCGGGTTCCTGGGCCTGCTCGCCGTCGCCGGTACGGCGTACGCCCTGGCCGGGCCGGACCGGCGCGCCCTGGTCTACACCGCGGTCACGGTCCTGCCGATCGTCACCTTCCTGGCGGCTCTGGCGAGCGGCAACCTGCCCGACCGCCGGCCCTGGCTGACCGCCGTCGCCGGGCTCGTGCTGCTCACCACCCAGCAGCTGATCTGGCCCGGCTGGATCGCCGGACTGCACCTCGGCCGGGCCGAGGGCTCGCCGACCGACCTCACCCAGTCCCTCGCACACACCCTGTTCCTGGCCGGCACCGCCGCGGCCCTGCGCCGCCGGGCGAGCGCAGACCCGGGCGGCATCATCGACGCCGCCCTCTTCGGTCTCTGCGCCGGCGGCCCGCTCTGGGAGTGGGTGATCCGCCCGCACCTGCCGGCGGGTGCCCCGCCGATGGGCCAGGCTCTGCTCCTCGGCGACCTCCTCGTGCTCTTCGGCGTCGCCGGCTGCCTGCTGCGCCTGGGCACGATGGGCCGGGCCGGCCGTGGCACGCTCGGCTACCTGGTGCTGACCGTGATCCTCACGCTGGCCTCCACCGTCACGTCGTCGCTGGGACCGGGGGACAGCGGTGTCTGGAGCGCCGAGCTGATGCTGGCGGCGTACCTGACGATCGCGGCCGCGCCGGTGCACCCGGAGGCCGCGGCGGTGACCGTGCCGCCGCGCTCCGGGACGGTGGTCAGCCGCCAGCGGCTCGGCTGGCTGGCCCTGGCGCTGAGCGCCAACCCGCTGATCGCGGCGGTCCAGGTGATCCGCGGGGAGGGCTCATCCAGCCTGCTGCTGCCGGTGGGGACCCTGCTGGTCGTACCCCTGGTGCTGCTGCGGATCCGGCTGCTGTCGGCGCAGCGCGACAAGGCCGAGCAGACGCTCGCCTATCACGCCACGCACGACGAACTCACGGGCCTGTGCAACCGGCGGCACATCGCCGCCGAGATCGACCGCGCCCTGCAGGACCTCAACCGCGGCGCACTGGACGAGGTCACCCTCCTGCTGTGCGACCTCGACGGTTTCAAGCCCGTCAACGACCGGTACGGCCACCCGGCCGGCGACGCGGTCCTGAGGACGGTCGCGTCCCGGCTCGTCGCGACGGTCCGCGAGCAGGACGTGGTCGGCCGGCTCGGCGGCGACGAGTTCCTCATCCTGTGCCGGGGCGAGGCCGGGGTGGACGCGGGCCGGCTGCGCGACCGGATCGCCGAGGCGGTACGGGCGCCGATCCCGCTCCTGGACACCACTGTGTCGGTGGGGGTGACGACGGGGGTGGCGCAGGCCCGGCCCGGCCTCGGCGCGGACCGCGACCTGCTGATCGGCATCGCCGACGCCGCCATGTACGCGGGCAAGGCCCGCCGCGGCTACGGCGATCTGCAGCGCACCTCGAGCACCTCGAGCACCGGCGAGTAGCCGTCACCCTGCCTTGACGAGCTCCTCCACCGGGACGTCCGGGTCGGCCAGCCGCTCCTGCGGCACCCGGACCTGGGCGCGGACGAGCTGCTGAAGGTGGTCGCTGACGTCCCACACGTTCGCGTTCATCGCGGCGGCGACGATCCCGTCGTGCAGCCAGAAGGCGAGGAAGCCGTCGGTGCCGGGCTCGCCGCGGAACACCACCCGGTCCCATTCCGGGCAGTGGCCGGTGTACTCCATGCCGAGGTCGTACTGGTCGGAGAAGAAGTACGGGACGTGGGCGTACGCCTCCCCGGCGCCGAGCATGCCCGCCGCGGCGGCCGCGCCCTGATTCAGGGCGTTCGCCCAATGCTCGACCCGCAGCCGGCCGCGGAACAGCGGATGCCAGGCGGCGGCGATGTCGCCGGCCGCGAAGATGTCGGGATGGCTGGTACGCAGGTACTCGTCGGTGACGACCCCGTCGCCGACCGTCAGGCCCGCATCGGCGGCGAGCTGGATCCGCGGTGCCGCCCCGATGCCGGCGACCACCAGGTCGGCCGGTATCCGCGCGCCGGCGGTGGTCACGACCTCCTCGACCCGTCCGGTGCCGTGCAGGGCCGCGACCCCGTCGCCGAGGCGCAGGTCGACGCCGTGCCCGGCGTGCAGATCGCGGTAGACGAGACCGACCTCCCGGCCGAGCACCCGCTCCAGCGGCAGGGACGCGGGCTCGATGATCGTGACGGGCAGGCCGCGGCTCCGCAGGGACGCGGCGACCTCGCTGCCGATCCAGCCGGCGCCGATGACGACGGCTGCCGTGGCCGTGGCCGCGGCGGTGGCCAGCGCGTCCGCGTCGGCCTTCGTCCGCAGGTGGTGCACGCCGGGGAGGTCCGCGCCGGGAACCGTGAGGCGGCGGGCCTGCGAGCCGGTGGCGATCAGCGCCTTGTCGAATCCGAGGGTGGTGCCGTCGGACAGGGAGACCGTGTGCCCGGCGGGATCCAGGGCCGTGACGGCGGTGCCGGTGAGCAGCTCGACGGAGTGCGCGGCGTAGAAGTCCTCGTCGTGGACGAAAACCGAGTCCTTGCCGGCCTCGCCGGTGAGGTAGCCCTTGGACAGCGGCGGGCGCTCGTACGGCCGGTCGGATTCCTCGCCGATCAGCACGACCCGGCCGTCGAATCCCCGTTCGCGAAGGGCCTCGGCCGCCTTGGCGCCGGCGAGTCCGGCGCCGACGATGACGAAGATGCGCTGGTTCGTGGTCATGTCAGCTCCTCACGCCGGCGAGGGCGTAGAACTCGGCGCGGGTGGCGGGGTTCTGGCGGTGCAGGCCGAGCAGCGTGGACGTGACCGTCGTCGTGCCCGTGGCTCGTACGCCCCGCAGTGACATGCACATGTGTTCCGCCTCGAGGGCGACGGCGACGCCCTTGGCCTCCAGGTTGAGCTGGAGGTAGTCGGCGATCTGCCGGGTGAGCCGCTCCTGCACCTGCAGTCCGCGCGCGAAGTGTTCCACGACGCGGGCCAGCTTCGAGAGGCCGACGATCCGCTGGTCGGGGAGGTAGCCGATGTGGGCGACGCCGTGGAAGGGCAGCAGGTGGTGTTCGCACAGCGACCGGAACGGGATGTCACGGACGAGGACCAGCTCGTCGTAGCCGTCGTCGTTGGGGAAGGTGGTGAGCGTGAACGGCTCGGGGGTGAGCAGCTCGAAATATGCGGAGGCCACCCGGCGCGGGGTGTCGAGCAGATGCTCGGAGTGCACATCCTGGCCCAGCGCCATCAGCAGATCCCGGACGGCCTCGGTCGCCGCGCCGAGATCCATCGTGGTGACGCCGTGGACCGGGCGGATGGCGGTGCTCGTCATGAGGAGGCCCCTTCTCTAACGGAGATTTTCCTTGACGTTAGAGCGCCCGGCTGATTTCGTCAACATGCGTGTCCGTTAGAGTGGAAGGCGGAGGTGGTCCGATGTCCGAGGACTTCGCGGCCGACGTGGCCAGCGTCGCGGCGCTCGGTGAACCCGTGCGCAGGGACCTGTACCGCTACGTCGTCGCCCAGGACGAGCCGGTGAGCCGCGAGGCCGCGGCGGCCGCCACGGGCATCGCCCATCACGTGGCGAAGTTCAACCTCGACAAGCTCGTCGCCGAAGGGCTGCTGGAGGTCGAGTACAGGCGCCCACCCGGCCGCGGCGGCCCCGGGGCCGGCCGCCCGGCCAAGCTCTACCGCCGGGCCGGTCGCGACATCTCGGTCAGCCTGCCCGAGCGCCGGTACGACCTGGCCGGGCAGGTGCTGGCCGAGGCGGTCACCGTCGCCGCCCGCGACGGCGTACCCGTCGGCGAGGCCCTGCGCGAGGCGGCCCGGACGACGGGCAGGGTGCTCGGCGAGGAACGCGGGCCCGGCGACGCGCCCCTGGACCTGATGTCGGTGCTGGAGCGCAACGGCTACGAGCCGCGTACGGCCGACGGCGAGGTCGTCCTCGCCAACTGCCCGTTCCACCGCCTCGCCGGCCAGTACACCGAGCTGGTGTGCGGGATGAACCTCGACCTCATCGACGGGCTGCTGACGGTCGTCGGCGCCCAGGGCCGGTGCGCGCGGCTCGACCCGGGGCCCGGCCGGTGCTGCGTGACCATCGGGGAGCCGGGTCAGCGCACCTCGAGCTCGAACAGCGAGTAACCGTAGCGGCTGGAGCGCCGGGTGCCGTACACCCGCACGTAGCGCCCCGGCGTCTGCTCCGCGTCGATCGTCAGGTCACCGCCCCACCCGTCGGCCGTCGCGTACAGCTGCTTCCACCTGCGGCCGTCCGTGGAGATCTCCACGCGGTAGCTCTCGGCGTACGCGTGCTCCCAGCTCAGCCGGATCTCGCTGAGCAGCCGGCGGCCGCCGAGGTCGACCGTCAGCCATTGCGGGTCGCTGAACCCGCTGCTCCAGCGGGTGTCGCGGTCGCCGTCGACCGCGTTCTCCGGGCCCCAGGCGGCTCCCTCCGAGCTGGAGGCCGACACGGGGCGGTGCAGCGCGAGGTTGCGGCGTCCCGGGTTGGGGACGGCCTTGGCGGGGGTGGGGCTGCCGGCAGGTGTGGCCGGTCGGGTCAGGGGCGGCGCCGATGGCGGCGACGGCGACCGTGCCGGTGGAGACGGCACGGGCGTCGAGTTCGCGGCGGCCTGCGGCGAGGACGTGGCGGGCCGCAGGTCGCGGGTCGCGGCGACGACCAGCCCGACGATGGTCAGACCGGCGACGATGAGCAGGGCGGCGAGGGCGGTGACCAGCTTGCGGCCGCCGGGGGCCGGCGGGGCGGCGACCGGTCGCGGCACCGGGCGGTCGCCCAGGAGCATGTCCAGCAACTCCCGCGCACTCGGACGATCCCGCGGATCCTTCGCCAACGCCAACCCCACCACCGCCCGCAACGGCTGCGGCAACCC